>JBIINK010000084.1:0-5791 GCA_044337515.1 Sphingobacteriales bacterium
ATTGGTGAGATAAACTAAATAGAAAGAAGTAATTGAAAGCCGTCATTCTGAGCTAAATTATAGTAATGATGTGTCTTATTTATTGTTCTTTTAAATACCAATATGCAAAAAAGAGAATTACTACTATTCAAAAAAAGAAAACCCTTTTTTCTCGATACCCGATACTCACTACTCGATACTCAAAAAAGGGGGATTGCCTACACTGCGTTCCGGCGAATCTCGCAAAATTGTAAACAATTTTACTCGATTTCGAACCCGAATTTGAATAGAGTCCAAAACCCTCACATTCGCGATAAAATGAAAAAAGCGATACAAATTGTATCGCTTTTTCATTTTCAGCGGAGAGTGGGGTAAATGAACCTAACTCTCGAAACCTTTATATCTATTGACTTTTTTTTCTCAATTTTCAAATGGGTAACCAGTTGGAAACCCAGTGTAAAAGTAGGAGGGATTGACTCTTACTGGTAGGGTAAAAATAATAAAAAATAATCACAATATGTTTACACATGTATTTTATAATTCTTAGAAACGTCTCTTAAAGAGTTTATTTTATAGATTATATAATCTAGCTAAAAATGTACTCATAGATAGTATAAATGTACTTTTTTGTACTTGAAATATAAATTTTGAATATTTTTCTCTACGTAGTTTTACGTAGAGAAAAAAAATGAAAATTACGTAGTTTTACGTATTGTTTGCGTAAAACACAACCATTAACTTAGTAACTTACTAATCTAAAAATGATATAATAGTAATTGTCACATTTATTGTTTCACATTTTATATGAGAAAATTTAAAGTTACATATATTTTAAAAACATTCTTTTTCAAAAAATATTATTATGAAATCAAATAAAATACAATCAATTATTCAAGTACTTCTGCTAATTATCCTATCATTGAGTTCATGCAAAAAGGATCAATCAGGTCCTACAAAAGTAAGTGGAAGGGTATTATTTGAAAATAATACCAGTAACCACCCAATAGGAGTTTCTAAAGTTTTCTTGCATAGACTTGATCCATCTTGTTTTGGATGTAGTGCTGGGATAATTGATACGTTTTATTCTAATGCTGATGGCTCATACAACTTTACGTTTAATGCTGATAAAAGCTATGGATATTCAGTTTCTGCTTGGAACAGCTCTTGTTTTGAAAACCGTAATGATATTTCAATTGATAAGGGAGAAAAAAACACAATTAATATTACACTTTCACCGATAGGGCGATTACGGCTCTACTTAAGAAACAAATTTCCTCTCAACGAAAATGATGCAATTGACGTTACTAATACATATGAAAACGGCAGTGTCTATTACTTTTTCGGAACAACAGTTGATACCAATGTTATCGATATCATTAGGGGGAATAGAGAGAATACAATAGTTTGGTTCGTAGAACGAAATGGGGAACAAAAACCATATTCTGCCAAGGTATTTTGCCCTGCCTTCGATACAACTGAATATACTATTGAATACTAAAAAAACTTACCAACAACAGATTTATATGAAAAAACTCATTTACTCACTTTTCACAGTGTTTCTTGTGCTTTTTTGCACCAATGTTAAATCTCAAAACTTACAATTTCGAGTACCAGACTCTGACATTATTTTAGATGAGGACCCCTTTACTGAATTATATGCTGGTCGCTTGCAAACAACGTTTTTATACGACAAAGTCTTTCCATTCATTAATATCTCAAAATATGACGGTGTATACGATACAACTTTAACCTTTAGTGCATGGAATCAGTTATATTTAGATTTGTTTAATTCGAACATACCTGAATCAAGTTTTATATTGCAATCTCTTGAAGATTTTCAAAGCATGAAAACTAAAATTTATAATACCCAAGAAGGACAAGTAACTCCTATTACTATATTAAATCTATATTTTGATCAGGTTACAGAAGATGCATTAGAAGCTCAAACATTACTTCTGGTAGAAGGCGAATTTTATGACGCTGAATTAGAAACGAGTCCGTACGAAAAACACAGAGTATTCGCAGCAATGCCATACACAGAAAGACTTAATTCAAGAAATCCTGTTTTTAATTTTGACATTGAACACTATATAAACAATACAGGAGAAACAATACAAAATATACTTGTAGATTTTGGAGACGGAAATGGATATATCGAAGTTAATTTCAATGAAAGCTATACAATAAATTATGACGAGGAAGGAAACACTAGAGACATATTCATTAAACTCATTACAGATACTAACGAAGAACTGATTTGTCACTCTATAATTCAATTACCATTTACTTCGGGTTATTCTAATCCAAATACCACTTGGCATGTACGAGCTGATATTCCATATGGAACAGGAGATTATAACACTACTCATGGGTTTGGAAAGGCATATATAAAATACAGTAATCCAAATAATCCAGTATTAACCAAACCAATAATAATTGTTGAAGGATTAGATACACATGACTTTAATACTGCGGATTTAAATAGTCCCCATCCACAAATGGGTGACTTCGGATGGCCTCAAATGTATAATCAAGAACCAGATAGATGGCCTCAAATGCAACAGATGCCAGTGCTTCTAGATCAATTAACTGCGGATGGATTCGACATAATTTTGTTAGATTTTAAAAATGGTGCGGATTACATTCAAAGAAGTGCATTTGTGTTGGTAAAACTAATACAACAAATTAATAGCGTGAAGTCTGGCAATTCCCCCAATATAGTTTTAGGTGCAAGCATGGGCGGACAGGTGGCAAGGTATGCATTAGCATATATGGAAAGAAATAATATGCAACATTGTACCTCTGAATATATATCATTCGATTCTCCTCACAAAGGAGCTAATATAGCTCTAGGGTTACAACATTTTTTACGATTCTTCAAAGAAAAAAGCGCAGAAGCAAAGAAGGGATATAACGCCCTAAACATGACAGCACCACAGCAACTATTAGTGTACCATCAAAACTCTGGAGCTTATAATGTCAGACAACAATGGGTTTCATCACTTGCAACAATTGGATATCCAAAACAAACAAGAAATGTTGCCGTATTAAATGGTTCGCGAACTCAACAAGGAACTGGGTTTAATGCTGGGGATCAATTGATTGAATACAATTGGCAAATTCCATTATTGGCATACCTTCGGGGAGATGTATGGTCACTTCCTGGAAATAGCTTTGGTTATATTTTTATAGGTAAAATTCCCTGGGGTTCTGAGGATGCAGTGGTTGCGACAGGAAATTTTTTACATTATGATAATGCTCCGGGGGGAACAAGAGATGTTGCAAAAAAAATTGCTGAACCAGAAGCTGAGTATGGTGATATTATTTCGGTTAACGACGTTCAATCATTTATACCGAGTATTAGCTCGCTTGATGTTAATACAACAAACTTAACATATAATATTACAGGTAATATATCGCCGATTAATCCAAATAAAAGTTTAACTCCATTTGATGCTTATTACGCTCCAACCTCGAACGAGAATCATGTGGCAGTTAATGGAAGTTTGACAAACGGTCAAATGAAATGGGTATATGATGAAATCAAAAATACCCAAGTGATTGTTCAACCAACACTTGTAAATTCAAATTTCAATTATGGAAGGAAAATTACAGGATATAGAACATCAAATACATTACTAAATGTCACAATAGGAAATCTTGGTAATCTATATATCAATGGTGATTTGCCTCTTGCTAATGGTGGAACAGTTACTGATTATCCTGACAATAATTCAACATTTAATGTATTCACATCTGGATGTTCTGCGAATATCGAAGTACAATCAGGAGGAAAAATTGTTGTTGGTGCCTCGAGTCCGAATAATATAGGGATACTTTCTATTGAAAAAGGAAGCACACTTACTTTGAAAGCGAACTCACGATTAGTTATCAATAACAATTCCAAAATTATAATTAAATCAGGAGCTACAATTGTTTACGAAGCAGGAGCGGTTATTGAATTAGTTGGAGATGAATCAATCTTACAAATAGAGGGACAATTAGAGATAAAAAATAATGCAATATTTTCATTTACAGGAAATGGTCATTTCGCATTTGCAACTTCTACACCAGTAATTATGGGTAATAATTCAAAAGTTAGTCTAGTTGGGAATAATATAAATGATAAGGTACTCGATGTAATTTCAGGCAACGTATATTTCCCTTATGAATCAAGTAACTTACATCAGTTTGAAGCAAGTAACTGTGCAATATACACCAGTGGAGTAACCGCGTATCTTTCTGTTGCATGTGATCTTGCCATTGATAACGTGAATTTTTATGGTAATGAGGGGATACGAACGTATGGACAATATCCTGTAAACATTCTGAATTCAAGATTCTATTCAAGTACAGGTGTAAAAGCATATCAAAATAATGCAGATGGGGCACCACTGTTTATTAATAATTGTGATTTCTTAGGTGGTTCAGTTGGAATAGATATTTATGATAAAGGATTTACTATTGAAAATTCAAACTTCACAGCATATGAGAAAGCTATAAAAGTTCAAAATATTATTTTCGATAGTTATATAAACAATGTCAACATAGGCATAGATTTGGGATATGAAAGTTACGGAGTAGTCAGCGAAGGGGTATCTTATGCACCAGTCATACTTGATAACGTAACAATGAATAATGTTAAATATGGAGTAAAGGTGACAAACTCAACCGTTAACATAAAATGCTCATATATTAATTCAGAATATGCTGCAGTAAATATTTCAACGAATGGCATTGCAAATTTCGGGACTCAGAATGGGGGAATATACGGTTTTAATACGTTCACAAGAACAGAGTACTCAGGACAACCTGTCTTTGAACTTTCAGCCGCGGATGCTATTTATCTCGATGAAGGTAAAAATGTTATCAGGAAAGATGATGCAAGTTCAGTATATATGGATGGAAATTTTATAGATTTTAAAACCGTCAATATAATAGCTGAAAATAATAAATGGTATCCATGCCTTACATGTACAAACACCTTACCGACAAATTCGAACTTTACTGTGAACAATGGCACGGTAGATTTTAAACCGTATGAAACTGGTGATTTAACAGACCAGTGTGGGGGGATAATTGAAATGTCGATAATTACAGATCCAGAAAACACTGATTTATTAGATAATTGTAATGAGTGTGCTTCAATACCCTATAAAGGGAAAGCGATAAATAAATATATAAAAGATTTATTAAAATCAATGGCACTAGATACATCTAAGTTATACCTTATTGATCACTTTAATAAATTAGATTCTGTATTTCTTTATCAATACGTAGGAAACAATATTAATAGACTTAAAAGAATTGAAAAAATTAAGAATAGAATTTTTGAAAATTACATGAGCTTATATAGTCAGCTGATTAATAAGCACAACGGTAATATAGCAACAAGTATAGCTTATAATAAAATTCTTCCAAATATTGAAAATAGGATTACTAAATCGATTTATTACAATGATAGCGTAGAAATCTATAAACATATGATGTCTAAGGCACACGTATTATTGACACAAGACCAATACAATGACGCAATCGTAACATTAAATAATATTTATCAATATATACCAGTAAATTCAAATGAATATAATCTACTAGAAAGACAAATTTGTTTAATTACAACTGAGTATAATTTCTCAAGAAATTTAATAAGTGTTTCGCAACTGGATTCAGCAATTGCAACTTGTGCTATTAATATGAATTCTAACTTAAACTCAAGAGTATTTTTTGATAAAAAAGATTCAATAACAAAAAATCCTAATGAATTTAGTGTATTAATTAAACCAAACCCTTCAGATGAAATAATGAACAT
>JBIINK010000041.1:0-20015 GCA_044337515.1 Sphingobacteriales bacterium
TCCATCATCATGCGCCGACCCGTCGCCTAATTTCCCTATGTACATCCCCGGACGTAAGCGAATATGCTCTTTCCAGTCGAGAGATTTAATGTCGTCTTCGTTGTAATTACTCATTTTTTTTCTAGTAGTGGGTAGTGGGTAGTGAGTAGTGAGTATTGTTGGGATCTTTTACCCACTACTCATTACCCACTACTCATTACTCCTAAGTGCAAAGCTAAAAATTATAGCATTTTTTCAATATAAAAGATATCAACAGGGTTGTTGATTATAACTTATTGATTAATAAGGTCTCTAACAACAACACTTGCGCATGCAATGCCAAATGCTGCCGGCATATAAGAAATTGTACCGATAACAGATTTCTTAGGGAAAGCGTTAGGAGTTTCGAAAATCTTAGATTGATCTGCAGGCTCTGGAGAAAAGGCTACTTTAAATCCCGAATGAATACCATGTTTTCTTAATCGTTTCCTTACATACCTTGCTAAATTACATTGGTAGGTTTTAGAAACATCAACCACTTGTATTTTAGTTGGGTCGACCTTACCACCCGCACCCATGGAGCTAACCAAAGGAATTTTCGAGTCTAAACAGGCTTTGATGAAAAACACTTTTGGTGAAAGGGTATCTATGCAATCTACAGCATAATCAAATTTTTGGGATTGAACTACTTCTTCAATCCGATGATTTTTTAAAAATTCAGGAAGTACAGTTAATTCGATATCTGGATTAATATCTCGGATACGAGCGGCCATAACTTCGGCTTTTAGCTTTCCATCAGTAGATATTAAAGCAGGAATCTGACGGTTACGATTTGAGGCTTCAACGATATCAGCATCAACAATAGTCATTTTACCAACGCCAGAGCGGGCAATCATTTCAGCACAAATACCACCAACTCCACCTAGGCCCACCACCAATACATTTGCATTAAGCAGGTTATTCACCTTCTCTTCACCCATCATTAATTCAGTACGCGATAACCAAGCTGGAATTCCCATGATTTTTATAGATTTTCAACAAAAATAAAAAAATGTGTGAATGAATCCCTATTTAATGAAAACTGTACGAGAATTCACATTAATCTGTTGCTGAAACTGCTCAAATTCCATATCCATTAAATTTGCAGCCTTGATATAAACATCTTCAATATGATACGCTGATGTATCTGTTTCTAGTAGGATTTTATCCATTGGGATATGTGATAATACCTCTAATTGAAATTGACTATGGAACAAACTCTTTCCGAAAGAGAAATAAATATGATCTGAAAGTAGTTGTTTTGTTACCTCTGTATTCCCTGTATAATGATGAAGAATAATAGGGACAGTAGATGTTCGTATTAATGGAATCAAATCATGATATGCACGAACGCAATGAATGATTAAAGGCTTATTAACTGACTCCGCAAGTTTTTTTTGGCGTGTAAAAACTTCTCGTTGAATTTCCTTATCCGTTTTAATAAAATAATCTAATCCACACTCTCCAATAGCTAGGCAATTTGAATGGGATGCACCTGCATTTACTCGTTGTAGGCTAACTTCGAAATGTGAATTTATATCCCATGGATGTAAACCAACTGAGAAATAATATGGTAATTTATTTAATTGCTGAATAGATAAATGATGGAAAGCATTTCTAACAAATGCAACATCCTGCTCTTTGTATTTTTTGTGAGTATGAGAATCGAAATAGGAAAATTGATTAATCAATTATATATAGGTTTTCATGATTTCTAAAACATCGTCCATATCCACTGGTTTCGGGAAATACTCGTTCATCCCAGCAGATACTACTTGTAATTTAGCCTCCATCGTCATATCACCAGTTAATGCAAAGATGGGCGCATTCTCATAACTGCGAATCGAACGAATAATTTTAGTCGCTTCTATACCATCCATATTTGGCATATGGATATCCATTAAAATAAAATCGTATTTCTGAAATGCATTACGAACTAGGTCGATGGCTTGAATTCCATCGTAAGCCATATCGGTTACAAAACCACAAATTACAAATGCTCTTTGTGTGGTAAATTGTATGATTTTATCATCATCAACACATAACACACGTAATGGTCTGTTTTGATTGTGTTTTATAAAGAAATCTTTTAACTCTTGCTTCATGCTAGATTAATAGTAATAAATATATTAGAAGTAGAGCGTGCGTACATTAATAATTAATTAAAGATAAAGGATAATGTCTGAAATACAAAATTAGATAAATTATTACTGATCAGGCCTTTTTTAAGGGTTTATATTAACAATTTGAATATTAGTGTAGTAGAACTTAATAACATCCTTATAGTAGATGCCTAATTGAGCCATCCGAATCGACCCTTCTTGGCACATTCCTACGCCGTGCCCGAAACCTCGACCTTGCAGAATAATCTTGTCCTGCCCGTCAATTACATTAAAAAAAGTAGATCTTAGTTTAAAGTCGTTTCGCACATCTTCTGTATAAACACTACAGCAAGGCAGTACCGTAATTCTATTTTGCAGTGTAAATTCACAAGGGTCGAATGTTGCCTTTCCTGATTTAGAGCTGATGTAATTCAACCATTTCTCTTTATCAATTTCCTTTTTCCAATTGGCTTGCTTTTCAGTGATACAAAAAGTATCGACAACTGATCTTAGATACGAACGCTTCTTCGACCACACATCTTCAGAATTTACAGTTTGTCCACCACAATTAGCGTGAAAAACCGCTTCTATTAAATCCCCATTTTCATCTTGTATCACTTCATAATGAGTAGAGTCAACTGCAGGCAGAATCATACTATTAAAACGTGCTTTACCATGAAAAACTTGACAATGTACTTGATCGCATAATTCAAATCCTTCGGCTTTGTGTCTATCAATATGTTTTAAAGCATAAGTCCTTGAAATAACTGCTTGTACTTTTAATAGCTGATCATTTTTTACATTTCCGATTTCAGATTCGATTACTCCAGATACATAATGGTTAAGTTCAACGGAGTTAATAATGGCTAACTCACCATCTTTGCTAGTAAAAGAAATATTATCGGGGTAATAAGATGTTTTACTACTTGGCAGTAACATCTGCATTTTAAAATAAGGATGGTCATCATCAGTAGTAACCTGTACTGAACTGAAAGTGCCTAACAAATCGCCATTTTTACTCACTGAGCATCGAGTACCTATTGCATTAATTACAATAACATCGCCATCATTCGCTCTAATATTTTTCTCGTCACCTAATGTTAAAACGTAATCGCCTGTAAAAGCATTGAGAATAACTTTACGTGGATTATACTGGCTCCAAACCCTAACGTGAATATCTTTTGCGTAAATGCAATTACTAATGAACAGAATAAGAAATATGGAAATTATTTTTCTCATGAATTCTATTTAATGAATTCAAACATTGAATTTGCTGCACGAGCCGAAGCTCCTGCATCTCCTACTTTTTTTAATAATATATCGTACTTAGCTAGCATCACTTCTCTTCCCGATTTTCCTTTTTCAATTTTTGATATTTCTTTCGAAATCATTTCAGGAGTGCAATCTTCTTGAATGAGCTCGGCAACAACCTTATCATCCATTATTAAATTAACGAGTGAAATAAATTTTATATCAACAAGCATTCTTGCGATTTTTACTGATAAGGCATTTGCGCGATAACAAACTACTTGAGGTACATTAAACAATGCCGTTTCGAGTGTAGCTGTTCCGGAAGTAACCATTGCTAATTCTGCATTGGCTAATATATCATAGGTTTTCCCAAAGATTATTTTAAATCCAGCAGTATCAAATTTATCATAGTACTCTACAGGTAAATTAGATGCACCTGCAATAATAATTTGATAATTTTTAAAATCTTTTGCAGACAATAACATGTTAGGTAAAATTTTATCCAACTCCATTTTTCTGCTTCCTGGGAGAATAGCTAATATCGGACGATCATCAAGAATATTATTTTTTCTAAAATCTACATCGTATGAATATGAACCAATGGCATCTTTTAAAGGATTCCCAACATATTCAACTTCATAATCATACTTCTTAAAAAAATCAGTTTCAAAAGGTAATATGGTATAAAGTTTATCGATGTATTTTTTGATTTCGAAAACTCGTTTCTTATTCCAGGCCCAAACTTTTGGGGAAATATAGTATGCGGTTTTTAACCCGATAGATTTTGCAAATTTTGCGATTCGCAAATTAAATCCAGGAAAATCTACAAGTACTACTAAATCTGGATGGTATTGTTCAATGTCCTTTTTGCAATCATTCATGTTTTTTGTTATGGCACGTAAATTCATGGCCACTTCTACAAAACCCATAAACGACATTTCAGAAATATGTTTCACCAAAGTAGTTTTAGGATGAGCAACCATGCGGTCGCCACCAAAAATCCTAAACTCTGCATTTGGATCAACTCGTAGCAGTTCTGCCATTAAGTTCGAACCATGCAAATCACCTGATGCTTCACCTGCAATGATGTAATACTTCATTTTCTAATAATGAATATAGCGAACAATAGTGCATAAATAAACGTGGTCATTAAAATACCACGAGCTAAATTATCTTTCTCTGCTTTTATGGCAAAACGAAAAATAATGACGTTTATCGCTATACATAAAATATAAAAGAAGTTTGGACGAATTGAATGTTCAAATTCTTTTTGAAGCATATCGCCAAAAATATAACTCAATAAAGGGAGGGCTGTACCATATAGTAAGCCTAAATAAAATGTATCTTTTATCTTAAAGTTCATGATCGAAATTCCAATTGTTTAATACGGGGATGGTATGATAAGCTGTAAAATCAAATTGAACAGGTACAACAGAAACGTATTTGTTATTTAAAGCCCATTCGTCAGTATCTTCACCGTGATCGTTAAGTGTAAATTCACCAGTTAACCAATAGTATTTACGTTTATGCGGGTCTAAACGTTCATCAAATTTTTCTTCCCATTTAGCAACCGCTTGTCGGCATACACGTATTCCATTAATTTCTTCTGCTGAATTAACATATGGAAAATTCACATTTAGTAATGAACCTTTGGGCAATCCATTTTTCAATACTTGCTTTGCGATGGCTAACACATATTTCTGTACCGGACTAAAATCTGCACTTGCAGAAAAATCACAATAAGAAAAACCTATCGAAGGAATTCCTTCTATTGCGCCTTCCATAGCGGCAGACATGGTTCCTGAATAGATAACATTGATGGATGAGTTTGAACCGTGGTTTATTCCAGAAACTAATAAATCAGGTTTCTTATGTAGAACTTTGTTGACTGCTAATTTCACACAATCTACTGGAGTTCCTGAGCATTGAAAGCATCTGATGCCTTCATATAAATCGATTTCTTCTAATCGTAATGGTTTAGCTATCGTGATGGCATGTCCCATGGCCGATTGTGGGCTATCAGGAGCAACGACAACAACCTCACCTAGCTCTTTCATTAGGTAAGCTAAGGTTTGTATGCCTTTAGCGGTAATTCCATCGTCGTTTATGACAAGGATGGTTGGTTTTTCATGTTTCATTTATGCGAAAATATGAAAAATTAATACATCCTTGTCTATAAAGCCTTAGCTAATGCGGCTGTTTTTTATATCTTCTACTACTGATGGATCTAATAATGTAGATATATCTCCTAAATTTTCAGTTTCTCCTTCGGCAATTTTGCGGAGAATTCTTCGCATAATTTTACCTGAACGAGTTTTAGGAACACCACGTACAAATTGAATTTTATCCGGGCGAGCAATTGCACCAATAATTCGAGCAACAGTCATTCCGATGTCTCGGCGTCTTAATTCTTCCTCATCTGTTTCTTCTTCACAAATTACGAATGCATAAATTCCTTGACCTTTAATCTCGTGAGGGTAACCCACTACAGCAGATTCGACCACACCTGTATGGGCATTAATAGCATTTTCTACTTCGGCAGTTCCAATACGATGACCAGAAACATTGATTACATCATCTACACGACCCGTAATTCTATAGTTTCCTTCTTCATCACGTAAACAACCATCACCAGTGAAATATAAATTATCATAGGTTGCAAAATAATTTGTTCTGCAACGCTCGTGATCTCCATAAGTAGTTCGAATCATGCCTGGCCAAGGGAACTTAATACATAGGTTTCCATTTACACCATTACCAATAATTTCTTGACCATTTTCATCCACTAAAATTGGTTGTATACCTGGTAATGGGAATGTAGCATGTGCAGGTTTTAATGGAGTAACATTCGCAATTGGCGATATCATAATTCCACCAGTTTCTGTTTGCCACCATGTATCAACAATCGGGCATCTACCCTTACCAATATTGGTGTGAAACCAATGCCAAGCTTCTTCATTGATTGGCTCCCCTACCGATCCTAATACACGAAGAGAATCTAAGTTTTTACCATTAACAAACTCTAAGCCCGATTGCATTAACGAACGAATTGCTGTTGGTGCTGTATATAAAATATTGACTTTGAATTTCTCTACAATATCCCACATTCTTCCAGCATCAGGATAAGTTGGAACTCCTTCAAACATTAGGGTTGTAGCGCCTTGAGATAACGGACCGTATACAATGTAAGAGTGACCAGTAATCCATCCAATATCGGCTGTACAGAAATACACTTCACCTGGTTGATATTGAAACACATTACTGAAAGTATAACCAGCATATACCATATATCCACCACAAGTATGTACTACCCCTTTTGGTTTTCCAGTAGATCCCGATGTATATAATATAAACAACTCATCTTCCGAATCCATTTCTTCAATAGGGCAATCATACTCATGTAATGTTTCTACTTTTTTCATTTCATCTTCCCACCATACATCTCTTCCTTTAATCATGGAAACTGGCATACGATTACGAGTAAGCACAATTACTTTTTTCACTGAATCGCATTGCATTAAGGCATCATCAATAACAGATTTCAAAGGAATATCTTTATTACCACGGAAAGCTCCATCAGCGGTAATTACATGCGAGCACTTCGCATCTTTAATACGATCTGCTATAGATTGTGCAGAGAAACCACCGAACACTACTGAGTGAATGGCACCAATACGAGCACAGGCTAAAATAGCAATTGCTAATTCTGGAACCATTGGCATGTATATACAAATACGATCGCCACGCTTCGCACCATTATGTTTTAGCACATTGGCAAACATGGATACTTGGTGATGTAACTGACGATAAGTAAGCACACGATGATGCTCCGAAGGATCATTCGGCTCCCATATTATGGCAGGTTGATTTCCTCGCTCAGCTAAGTGCCTATCTAAACAATTTTCTGTAATATTTAATTTAGCCCCTTCAAACCATTTGATTTTAGGATCCTTAAAATTCCAGTCTAAAACTTTATTCCATTTTTTCGACCATGTAAATTGTGAAGCAATATCTCCCCAAAATTCTTCCGGTTGCTCTACCGATAGTTGGTAAACCTTGTGGTACTCTTCTAATGATTTAATTTGAAAATCCATCTTTGTTAATATGTTAATTTGTTAATTGTTCGTCGGAGTGTCCTCACTCCGACTTTTTATTACTTGTCGAAGTGAGGCACTTCAACGAACCTCAAACTTCAACTTTTTATTACTTGTCGAAGTGAGGACACTTCGACGAACCCTAATTCCTAATTCCTAATTTTCAAGATGTCTCGTCTAATTAGCGACTCCTTGATTTCATCCAATATTGTGGGATCATCAATGGTTGATGGGATTGCAAAGGTTTCTCCATCGGCAATTTGACGAATAGTTTTACGTAGAATTTTTCCGGAACGTGTTTTAGGTAAACGATTAACTAAAATTGCATTTCTAAAATACGCTACCGCACCAATTTGATTTCGGATGTGTTTCACTAATTCTTCTTCTACTTCCGATTCTTTTCTATTGTGTCCATCTTTCAAAACGAAAAACCCTAATGGTCGTTGCCCACGTAGTTCATCAGCAATACCTAATACCGCACACTCAGCAATATCAGGATGTGATGCTACCATCTCTTCCATCTCGCCAGTAGATAAACGATGTCCAGAAACATTGATAACATCATCAACACGACCCATGATGTAGAAATAATTTTCATCATCGTAATACCCACCATCTCCAGTAAAATAATAACCGGGTATAACTTCTAAATAAGAAGAAAGAAAACGATCGTGCTCATTCCATAAACTCACTAAGCAACCTGGAGGCAATGGTAATTTGATAGCAATAAATCCTTCTGTATTTGGAGGAAGTTGTAAACCTTCTTCATTAACTACATGAATATTATAACCACATACAGCTTTGCTTGAAGACCCTGGTTTTACTGGGAATAGCTCTACTCCTGCCATATTCGCAATCATTGGCCAACCCGATTCTGTTTGCCACCAATGATCAATTACCGGGACATTTGTTTTTTCGTGTATCCAATGATAGGTAGCTGGATCACATCGTTCACCTGCAACAAATACATATTTCAACGAAGAGATGTCGTATTTATTTAATTCTAATCCTTCCGAATCTTCTTTTTTAATTGCTCTAAATGCTGTAGGTGCTGCGAATAACAAATTGATTTTATATTCTTCCACCATTCTCCAGAAGCTACCCGAATCAGGAGTTCTGATGGGCTTGCCTTCATATACAACCGTGGTACATCCCATTAATAAAGGAGCGTAACAAATGTAAGAATGGCCTACAACCCAACCCACATCAGATGCTGCCCAAAAAATATCATCTTCTGAAATATTATAAATTTTTTCTAAACTATAATGTAATGCCACTGCATATGAACCAGTATCACGTACAATTCCCTTAGGTTTACCTGTTGTTCCTGATGTATAAATAATGTATAACGGATCCGTAGATTTCATTTCAACATAACTTGCTGGCTTTGCATGAACAGTAAGTTTATGATATTCTTCATAATCAATCGTAGCAACATCAGTAAATTGTGCACGCTTTACTAATATGGTTGTTTCTGGTTGATGAAAACATAAATGATAAGCTTCTTCAACTAAGGGAAGATAAGGAATCACTTTATCGAATTCCATCCCATAACTCGCCGTAATTAATACTTTAGGTTTCGCATCGTCTATACGTACCGCAAGTTCATGCGCTGCAAAACCACCAAACACTACCGAATGTATAGCACCAATACGTGTACACGCAATCATGGCTATAATTGCCTCAGCAATCATTGGCATATAAATAATTACGGTATCGCCTTTCTCAACATTTTTAGATTTTAATACACCAGCAAATTCTGAAACTTCTTTTAACAATTCATTATAAGTGTATTTCTTTTTCGTGAAGGTAACTGGAGAATCAAAAATCAATGCTGTTTTATCACCTTTGCCTTGTTCGACATGGTAATCGAGCATCATGTAACTCATATTGCAAATACCATCGGCATACCACTCATGATAATTGTTTTCTCCATGTGAAGAAACTAGTGTTGGCTTTTTAAACCAAGGTATTCTATTCGCTTGCTCTGCCCAGTATTCATTTGGGTGTTCAATGCTTCTTGTATATTCGTCTTGATAACTCATTATTCCTAACTCGTAATTTCCTAGTTCAATAAAATGTTAATTTGCTCTAGTAATGTTCTAGTAGAAAAGGGTTTGATCATGTATAAATCAGCTCCCATCTCATATCCAAAACTTATGTCAGCTTCTCTACTTTTAGCCGATAAGAAGATAACTTTAGCATTCCTCGTTCGTTCATTTTTCTTAATAAATTCACATATCACATAGCCATCAACATCGGGCATCATAATATCAAGTAATACAATGTCGGGTACAGTTTCTTCAATAGCTTCTATGGCTTCCATGCCATTTCTTGCTACAATCACGTCAAATCCATTCTTTACCAATAAAAATTCTACTGATAAAAGTATGTTAGGATCGTCGTCTACAATTAATATTTTTTTAGCTGTTGTCATGTTGTTTCATTGGTATTTGAAGGATGAATTTAGCACCACCCATACTACTTTCATCGACGTGAATAAATCCGTTATGTAAATCGGCAATCTTCTTACAAATTGATAATCCTAATCCAGAACCACCGACATTATTTTTCTTTGATTGGTTAATTTGATAAAATTTATCGAAGACCTGTAATCGTTGTTCTTCGGGGATTCCCAGACCATTATCTTCAATTTCGTATTGAATAAAATTATCGAATTGTGTGAGGGAAACTTTAACGATACCATTCGTTTTAGGAATGTATTTTTTTGCATTTCCAATAATATTTACGAGTACTCTTTCTATTAAATCTTCATCTTGCATAACATTAGTATCTACAGATGATTGGATACTAATTTTTTGTAAATCAGCTTCGAAAACTGGTAAAAACGAATCCACCACTCTTTTGGCTGTTGCATAAGGATCCACTTCACTAAGGTGTAAGCTCTGCTTACCTGATTCTAACTTTTCTAAATCCAGCACTTGAGTGATTAATTTACTTAAACGCTCCAATTCAGTAACCATCACTTTTAAAAACTCTTGTCTTTTAGTTTCATCCATATCTGGATGATCATGCATAATTTCAGTAAATGCACGAACACTTGTGAGTGGGGTTCTTAATTCGTGTGTAACGGTATATAAAAATTCATCTTTAAGTAAATCGATTTGTCGAAGTTTTACATTTGCATTCGACAATGCATCGTACGCTTTAGATAGCTCCGTTGATTTGCTACTGAGCTCTTTGTTTAATAATAATATCTGTTGTGATTCCTTCAACAAATTTACCACATCATTCATTCTCACTACTTCATCTTTCATCATGGATTGAAGAATTACACGTGCAGATGCAGCACCAATAACACCTGATAATATTTTTTCTGTATAGGTAATTACACTTTGATCTGCTTTCTGATTGTCATCAGGAATTTCTAGCTGATTACGAGTAAAATATTGACTATACAAACGTTTGCTTTTTTGATCACCAATAAAACTGGCCAGCAATGAACGCAAGTCAACAATATTTACATTACCCGAACGGATGAACGATTGCTCGTAGCTGCTCGAATATTGATCGATATTAACAAAGAGTTCAGCTTGGGGTGCTTCTTGCTCATCTGCTTCGGTGAATAATGAAATAGAAATGAATGCAAATAAATTAAAAAAGATACTCCAAAAGAAAGCATGAGTTATATGATCAGTAATAGCTACTCCAAATAAATTATGTGGACGCAACCATGAGATACCAGCAATGCCTGACTCTAATATTGTGTTTGGTAATAGGCCCGCAGTAATTAATGTTGGCATTACTAAAGTAAAAAACCAAATACTTATCCCCAAAATTATTCCAACTAAACTAGCAAGTTTGTTTGCACGTTTCCAATAAATACCAAAAATTACAGATGGTGCAAATTGAGCCACTGCAGTAAATGATATTAAACCAATAGAAACTAATGAGTATTTCCCGGAAACATATTGATAATACAGATATGATAGCAATAGCAAAAATAAAATTGATACTCTACGAATCAATTTAATACTTCGTAATACCTGATTGAAAAACTTATTCTTCAGAACCGGAATGCTCAATATAATTGGAATTAGAATATTATTACTGAACATTGTACTTAATGCAATGGTCTCCACGATAATCATTCCAGTAGCAGCCGAAAACCCGCCAAGAAAAACAATCATACTTATACCGTGAGCATTTAACTCACCAGGCAAACTAAGTAGTGTGTAATCTGGGTTGTAAGTTTGCCCTTGATAAAATAAAATACCTGCAACAGCAACTGGAATTACTAATAAATTAATGAGTATTAAATAAGTTGGGAACACCCATATGGCTGTTTTCAAATGAGCATCATCCTTATTCTCTATAACTCCTAATTGAAACTGACGAGGCAGAAAAATAAAGGCGGTAAACGAAAGAATACTCATCCCAAACCAAGAAAGATATCCAGATGTTTTTTCGAACGTAAACAGATGTTGCAATTGTTTGTTCTGTTGAATATCAATGCTCGAATAATTCGATAATATATATTTGATGATAAAAATTGCGCCTATAAAAAATGCTAGTAATTTCACAATTGATTCAAATGCAATTGCGCTTACTAGTCCACGATGTTTTTCTGAAGCATCAAGCTTAGACGTTCCAAACAGCATGATAAAAAATCCTAAAACGATGGTAACAATAAATGGTTTCCATGTTTGAATAGTTGATATCGACGATATCGGAGTGCTATTTATAGTTAAGATATCAAAGCTATCAGCTATAGCTTTAATTTGTAAGGATATGTATGGAATAATTCCAACAATACATACCACTGCGACAACTGCACCAATGGATATGTTTTTCCCGTAACGAGCTGAAATAAAATCAGCTATACTGGTAATTTTTTGAACTTTAGAAATTTTAATGATTTTCCTATAGAATCCCCAACACAAAGGCATTAGCAAAATCGGACCGACATAAATGGCAAGAAAATCAGGACCACTTATACTTGCTCTGCCAATACTTCCATAGAAAGTCCAGGCAGTACAATATACTCCTATTGAAAGTGCATAAACAAAAGGGCTCCAACGATCACTCAAAATCTGCTTTTTTTCCGCAATGTATGCTACCACAAAAAGTAGTACTAAATACATCAACGTAATAAAAAGCATTAGCCAAATATTCATTGTTTATTTTTTATTAATGATAATCGCACTAATCACAACAGTGAATAGCATAACAATGAAAACATATATAAATAAAACTGGCATCCCTAAATAAAATATCGACTTATTGAAAGTCGATATCATTGGGAAATTTAAAAGTATGGCTGCTAGAATGCAAACAAAAGCTAGTCGTTGAATTTTTAACCTATTTTTCATAATTAATAGCTCAATTTACTAAATAACAGCCATACCATTAATAATTATTTAATATCATACTCACCCGAAAGCGAATAATAACCAAATACCATTAAACCTCCAGTAATTACTGGCATTAATATAAACGTATAGATTATGGCAGGCACTAAATCTTCCGACTTGTCGCTCATAAATTTAGGGATAGCTTGGTTAACTAATAAGTAATACCCAGCATAGATTCCTAATGCAATCCATACAAAACCTAATATTCTTTTTAACTGATTCATAATTTCTCTATTTATTATTCTTCAACATGATTCATTTTTTTGTTGATGTAAAGCATTCCTATCACGAAACACACACCAGCAACAATAATTGGATACCATAATCCTTCTAAGTATGGCTTATCATAAGGCAATGCTAATCCCGCTTCTAACGCTTTGTCATTTGCTGATTTTGCATTAGTTGCTAAGTATGTAGCAATTGCCGGTAATAATCCACCGAATATACCATTACCAATATGGTAAGGCAACGACATTGAAGTATAGCGTATTTTGGTTGGGAACATCTCTACTAAGAATGCAGCGATAGGGCCATAAACCATGGTTACATACAGCACTTGAATGAAGATCAACAATACAATTGTCCAGAAACTATCATCACCAACTTTAATTGATGTTTTAATATCTGCTTTAAACGCTTTGCCTTCTTTATCAACACCTAGTTGAAGTTTAGTTTCTTCATTATATACAGTACCATCCGTATAGGTTTTGCTGACATTCGTTACCATTACTGAATCTGTAGTTCCAGTCTTCAAAATAGTTTTTGAATCTAAAGTACTTTTCGCAGCAATTTCTGTTTTGTTTTTGATGTTTGCCGTTTGGTAAATTTTCTCGTAAATCGGACGATAAGTTAAAATCGCGAGTAACATACCCACCATCATAATTCCTTTACGTCCAATTTTATCTGATAACCATCCGAAGAATACAAAGAAACCTGTACCTGCCATTAACGCAGCCGCAATTAAGTAATTGGTTTGATCGAAGTCGATGTTACAAGTTTTTTGTAAGAATGATAAGGCATAAAACTGACCAGTATACCAAACCACACCTTGTCCCATTGTTGCTCCAAATAAAGCTAACAATACAAACTTGAAGTTTAACTTATTACCAAACGATTCTTTTAATGGATTAGTTGATGCTTTACCACCTTCTTTTACTTTCTTAAACAATGGAGATTCGTCCATGTTTCTTCTAATAAAATAAGATACAACAACCATCACAATAGAAATTAAGAATGGAACTCTCCAACCCCATAAATCGAAAGACTCTTTACTCATCGAGTTTTTCGTAATCATAATAACGAATAAGGAAATGAACAAACCTACAGTCGCTGTAGTTTGAATCCAAGATGTTCTTAATCCGCGTTTATCTGGTTCGGAATGTTCCGCTACATACGTTGCTGCTCCACCATATTCACCACCCAAGGCTAAGCCTTGAAGTAAACGTAGAATCAAAACTAAAATCGGCGCTAAATATCCAATCGTTTCGTAACCTGGTATTACTCCGATTAAAAACGTTGAAAAACCCATGATTAATAACGTAACCATGAAGGTGTATTTACGACCTATTAAATCACCTAATCGTCCGAAGAACATTGCCCCAAAAGGACGAACAACGAAACCCGCTGCGAATGTTGCAAGGATAGATAAGAAACCCGCAGTTGGATTATCTGCTGGGAAAAATTTTGTGGCAATTACTGCCGCTAAACTTCCAAAGATGTAGAAGTCGTACCACTCAATTAAAGTACCAACGGATGATGCTCCGATGACACTCCATAATTTAGTACCAGTACTATAGTTTTTTTCTGTTGACATATAATTTAGTTTATAAATACACTTGAAGTTGTAAAATCATTTCACCTTTACGATCGAACACTTTTTTAGTAGCATTGTCGTATAACGGACGAGAAGAATATTGTGCTGTAATTTTAGCATGATGTCCATCTAATAACATATTAGCACCTAAATCCCAATATGCGCCTTGCTCTTTTAATGCATCGAAATTTTTCATCGCAATTGCACCAAAAGGTTGTAATCTGAATTTCTTAGAAATTTGTTTAGGTAATAACAATCCTGCTTGAGTGTACCAAATAGTACCTGTGCCAATTGCGTAACGAGCATCACCAGAACCTTCAGCAGCTTTTGTACCTGTAAATGCAGGATCAGATGTTCCTGTATTCATGATTCCAATACTTCTTAAGTAGTTTGGACCAAAATCATAATTGTAGAACACCGAGTAAGCAGTTACTGCCATGTTGCGTTCTTTATTACCAATTGGTAAATCAGCAAATGCATCAATAGAGAATAATACGATATCGTTCTTTTGAGATTTTTTAGCACCAGTTGTCGTATCAGTATACGATTCTGTGCCTTCAGCATTTTTGTAGAAACCAGCACCAATGTTAAACACACGTTTTGTTCCAACATATGTACCAACACGGTACGGCAATACATTCGACTCTTGGTCTAAGAATTGATAATCTACATATCCACCAATTGCAGATTTTCCTGTATTGCGATCTACTGCAATGTTTGGACTAGTGCTCATGGTTGAGTTAGTAGCAAATGGTTTATTAAAATGAAATTGGTAAGCAGCTTTTCCGTATCTACCTTTTATATAAACACCATACTGACGACCAAATTGATCCGAATTGTCAATTAATGGCCAATTGAAAACTGGAGCATCAACTGTAAGGAAGTTTAATGTAGAAGTAGAGGTCATTCTAGAAACACCGTTCCAATAATGCAAGCCTGCTCCCATGTATAAACTAAATTTTGCAGCAGAACCATCCGCTTTCTTAGCTGGATGTATCGCATATTCATTCCAAGCATCATGGAAAAACAAACCAGGCTTTTTACCCGGACCGTTTCCACCTGTTGTGGCAGTACCACCTGCAATACCACCATTTAAAAACGTTTGGTTGTTAATTCCGACGTGGGCAACTATTAAATATCTTGGACTAATTTGAGCCAATGCTAAAAAACGTAAACGACGAGCACCTATGTCCCATGTTTTGTTTTCTGCATTACCATTAATTAAGGTTCCTGGGTTGTTTTCAACAGAATGCATCCATATTTGATTCCAAAATATAAAACGCAATGTCTTTGAGCCTTCTTTATCAATATTAATTTTCATACCAGTTCCATATTCAGGAGAACCTTGTGAAAATACCTCAGTGCATAGAAGTCCTACACCAAGTAAAGTCATTAGTAATAGTTTCTTTTTCATATTAATTGGGTTTTTAGGTTGCCTTTCCGCGCAAAAGACAATATCTAAATTCCAATACTATGGCTCAGAAATGAAATGTGGTATACATATGTGTTAAAGTGACTATATACTACCTTAAAATTTAGTCTAAAACATTAATTAATAGCTCAATTACCTATTTTTAAAGCGCTCCCATTTAATCAACATGTATTTATCACCTAACTCTGTCAACATCATTCCAGCCCCTTTTAAGTGCGATTGATCTTGTACAAAGTCGATAAATTCTTGGTGTTTGAAGATTTTATAAGTGGGATGGTATTCTTGTATACTCGGACGAACTTTAATATATTGTTTAACCCAGTTCATAACAGACACGTGACTAACTCCTAAAATTCTTTCTATTTCTCGGTAAGATACACCTTCTAGATAGAGTTGTAGAGCTTTAGTAACATAATAATTATCCACCTTTTTACCTTCTTTTTGTACGGTAAAATGATATTTACACGACTTACAAGTGTAACGTTGACGGTCTTTAACAATGCCACTTTTTACGTAGTTTTCCGACTGACATTTAGGACAAAAAATCTGTTTTGACATATGAACTATACTAATTTTGCATAAATATACTAAATTAGCGAGATATATAGCAAATACATTCTTTCTGAAACTATTTTAAAAAAAGATTTGCCCGTACGATAAAATTTCAGATATTTGCACACTCTAAAATAATTTAATAGAACAAAATATAATCGTCATGTCAAAGATTTGTGATTTAACAGGAAAAGCTGCGATGGTTGGTAATAACGTTTCGAATTCGAACCGTAAGACCAAAAGAAGATTTTATCCTAATTTGAAAACGAAGAGATTCTACATCCCTGAAGAGGATTCATGGATTACGTTAAAGGTCTCTACGTCAGCTTTAAAAACAATTGATAAGAATGGAATCACTGCTGTGCTTAATAAATTCGTTAAGAACGGTAAGATTTAATTTATAAAGGAAGTAAAGAAATGGCAAAGAAAGGCAATAGAGTTCAGGTCATCTTAGAATGCACAGAGCATAAAGATAGCGGAGTAGCGGGTATGTCTCGTTATATCACGACTAAAAACAAGAAAAACACTACAGAGCGTTTGGAAATGAAGAAATTCAATCCAGTGTTAAAACGAGTTACTGTACATAAAGAAATTAAGTAATCATACAATCCTGACAGAAAATGGCAAAGAAAGTAGTTGCAACGTTAAAAACTGGTACTGGTAAAGAATATTCTAAAGTGATCACTATGGTGAAATCACCTAAAGGAGCTTATTCTTTTAAAGAAATTGTTGTTCATAACGATCACGTAAAAGACATATTAAAAGGTAACAAATAATTGTATCCTTTTATCAAATAAGAGCTTCTTTCAACCGAAAGGAGCTTTTTTTATTCATAAGAAAATGGGATTATTTGATTTTTTTTCATCAAAAAAGAAAGAAGAAACACTCGATAAAAGTCTAGAAAAGACCAAAGAGAGTGTTATTGGCAAACTTGCCCGTGCCATCGTTGGAAAATCAGAAGTAGACGCAGAAGTATTAGATAACCTCGAAGAAATACTCGTCTCAGCAGATGTTGGCGTAGAAACCACTTTGAAAATTATTGAGAGAATAGAAAAGCGTGTGGCGAAAGACAAATTCGTAAACACTAATGAGCTTAATTCTATACTTAAACAAGAAATAGCAGCTCTCCTATCCGAAAATCAAACAAAAGATTTCGAACATTTTGAATTACCCGACCAACAGAAGCCTTATGTAATAATGGTTGTTGGAGTAAACGGTGTAGGCAAAACCACCACCATCGGTAAATTAGCAAACCAATTTAACAAAGCCGGTAAAAAGGTTGTGCTTGGTGCTGCCGATACATTTCGCGCTGCTGCTGTAGAGCAATTGCATATTTGGGGCGAGCGTGTAGGTGTTCGTGTGGTTTCTCAAAAAATGGGAGCAGATCCTGCTGCCGTTGCATTCGATACCTTAAAATCAGCTATCGCTAACCAAGAAGATATCTGCATTATTGATACTGCAGGTCGATTACATAATAAAATTGGCTTAATGAATGAGTTAAGCAAAATTAAGCAAGTGATGCAAAAGTTAATTCCTGATGCACCACATGAAGTATTATTAGTACTCGATGCCTCTACTGGGCAAAATGCCATAGAACAAACCAAACAATTTACTGCCGCTACCGAGGTGAACGCATTAGCATTAACCAAATTAGATGGTACTGCAAAAGGTGGTGTAGTCATCGGTATCTCGGACCAATTTAAAGTGCCTGTAAAATATATTGGTGTTGGAGAAGGCATGGATGATATTCAATTATTTAATAAAACTAGTTTCGTAGAATCACTTTTCGGAAGCCAATCATAATATGAAAACCAAAGGGAATAAAGCCAAAATAAATATTGTAACACTAGGTTGTTCAAAAAATATTGTCGATTCTGAAGTATTAATGGGTCAATTACGTGGTAATAAGATTGATGTTAGTCACGAATCCGAAAAACTAGATTTCGGTACTGTAATCATCAATACCTGTGGTTTTATAGATAATGCTAAACAAGAGTCGATTGACACGATTCTTAAATATGTTGAGCTTAAAGAAAAAGGTGATATTGAAAAAGTATATGTTACCGGTTGCTTATCTCAACGATATAAGGATGATCTAGAAAAGGAAATTCCTAACGTAGATGCCTATTTCGGGACTAATGATTTGGTTAGAATATTGAAAACTGTTGGAGCAGATTATAAACACGAACTTATTGGTGAGCGTTTAATTACTACCCCATCTCATTATGCATACTTTAAAATTGCAGAAGGTTGTAATCGACCATGCTCATTTTGTGCGATTCCAATTATGCGTGGCGGACATGTTTCTAAAACCATTGAGGACTTAGTTAAAGAAGCAAAACACTTAGCGAAGAACGGCACAAAGGAATTAATTCTTATTGCGCAAGACCTTACTTATTATGGGCTTGATATCTATAATGACCGCAAATTAGGCGACCTGCTTAAACACCTTTCAGACATTGAAGGTATTGAATGGATTCGTATGCAATATGCCTACCCATCTCAATTTCCAATGGATGTTTTAGATGTAATGAATGAACGATCAAACGTATGTAAGTATCTTGATATGCCTTTACAGCACATTACTGATAATATGTTAAAGTCGATGAGACGTGGTATTACAAAACGTAGAACAATCGAACTAGTAAATGATATTCGCGCAAAAGTTCCTGATATCGCATTAAGAACTACCTTGATTGCAGGATACCCTGGCGAAACAGAAAAAGACGTTGAAGAAGTATTGAAATTTGTTGAAGAAATGCGTTTCGATCGTTTAGGAGTATTCACCTATTCTCATGAAGAAAACACACATGCATATTCTTTAGTTGATAATATCCCGAATGAAGAAAAGCAAGAACGTGCCGACCAAATTATGGCCGTACAACAAGATATTTCTTTAGAACTCAACCAGGCCAAAATTGGCAAACAATATAAAGTTCTTGTTGACCGAATCGAAAAAGATCATTTCATTGGAAGAACAGAGTTCGATTCACCAGAAGTGGACAATGAGGTATTGATTACAGCTAAGGATGAATATTTACGTATAGGCGATTTTGTGCAAGTGGAAATTGAATCAGCTGAGGAATTCGATCTATACGCAAAGAAAATAGGTTAATTTCTACTTGAACTTTTCTTTGTTTTAGGGGTTATCTAATTAAATTTTATATTTGATTATGGATAACGCTTATTGTACAAACTACGAACAATCAAATTCATTTAGTAAACTCTTTCTTGATTTTGTAGCAGAAGATGAAACATTACGTCCATTTTATGCTCACTCGCCCTCTATACAATCAATAACAAATGCAATTCAGCAGAAAAATACATTTAGTGCTGCAAAGCGTACATTATTAGTAGATCGTCTAACAGTACAGTACA
>JBIINK010000085.1:0-5556 GCA_044337515.1 Sphingobacteriales bacterium
TTATATTGGCACGCAATCTAAAGGGCTATTTCGATTTCGAACTAAAGAAAATTACATAGAATCTATTGATGGAAGTGATAAAATTGGTTGCGTAAATAAAATAGCGCTGAATCATAATGAGGTATGGTTACTGTCTGAAGATTCTGGACTAGTACATTATAGTCACGAAGGCAGTTTTAAAGCTTACAATAAAAAGAATAAAGAGTTTGTTTCAAGTGTAAGCGACATTCAAATTGATAACGAGGGTAATATTTGGTTATGTAATCAAACTAGCTTGTTGTATAGTTTTAATGATTTATTTGAATTACTAAAATATCCATCAAATTTTTCTAATGTAAACTGTAATGCAATTTATCGTGATGATCAAGCCTTATTATGGATAAGTTTTCAGAATAAACTGTATTGTTATAAGAACAAGCAATTTGTCGTTATACTACCTGAAATTAAAAACCTTAATGTTATTAGCATACATAAAGATGAATATGGTTGGATGTGGTTTGGTACTTTTGATAAAGGAATAATTCGATACAATCCATTAACTAAAAAGTATAGGGTATATGACGAACGAGATGGTATTGCCAACAACAATGTACTATCTATTACTTCGAAAAATAATTTGCTTTGGTTAGCTACACTTGGTGGAGTAAGCAAAGTTACATTCACAAATAAATTAGAAGATTTAAAATCTGTTTCTAATTTCAGTAAAGAAAGTGGCTTAGGAGTTAACTTTATTTACCAAGTATTTATTGATTCAAAAAATAGAGTTTGGTTTGCTACGGATGGCAAAGGGGTAACTGTTTATAATGGAACTCGATTTGTAAATTATAATAATCGTTTAGGACTTCGCTCTAAAACAATTTACTCTATTGTAGAAGATGCCCATGGCGTGTTATGGTTAAATTCAGCTAAAGATGGAATATATTCTTTCGATGGTACAAAGTTTATCAATTTCAATAGGGCCAAAGGGATTCGTTATTACGATAATGCAGGAATTGTAAATGATAACAACAATAATCTTCTTATTGTAAATAACAATGGAATAGATATTTTCAATACTAGTACTCATCAAATATTGTATCATGATGAGGAATTAGGTCTGAAAGAATTAAATCCAGGATTAAATGCAAATTTTAAAGATGAGTATGGAAACATTTGGATTGGTACATCGAAAGGTATTATTAAATACTACTCCCATTTAAATACCATGTGGGAGGGACCTCATACCATTTTGAAAAAGGTAAGAGTGTATTACGAATCACGTAAGGATTCCTTACCACAACATTTTAAATACAACGAGAACTACTTAACTTTTGATTATATCGGTCTTTGGTATCATAAACCTTCTGAGGTAAAATATAAAATTCAGTTAGTTGGGTATGATTTAAAATGGTACGAAACACGTGATAATTCAGTTACGTATTCAAAACTTCCTCCAGGTAAATACACCTTTCAGGTGAGGAGTTCAGCAACAAATGATTTTAGTAATGCGAAAATTGTTAGTTATAAGTTTGAAATTAAGTCGCCATTCTGGACACGTTTTTGGTTTATATTTTTGTGTTCTATAGGTATTATCGTTATCCTGTATTATTTAGTAAAATGGAGAGAAAATCAATTAAAGGTTAAAGAAAACTATGAGAAAGATAGAATTGCTTTCCAATTAGATACTTTAAGGAATCAAATTAATCCGCATTTCTTGTTCAATAGTTTTAATGCTCTAATTGGCATAATTGAAACTGATCAGGATAAAGCGGTGTTGTTTGTTGAGAAAATGTCGGATTTTTATAGAGAGCTTTTATTCTATAGAGAGAAAAGCTTAATTACGATTGAAGAAGAAGTTCGTTTATTGATGAATTACATTTTCTTGTTGGAGCAGCGTTTTGGAAATAAAATTGTATTCAATATCAATATTAGCAAAGATGATTTAAAGAAAATGATTGCTCCTCTCAGTCTGCAGTTACTTGTAGAGAATGCGATTAAGCATAATATGGCAACTAGAGAAATCCCATTGGTGGTAGATGTATATTGTGATGAAAAATATATTATTGTAAAAAACGTTATTCAGCGTAAACGAGAGGATGTAGTTTCAATGGGAATTGGATTGCAGAATATAAAAAGCAGATATCACATTTTGAGTAATGATCATGTAATTGTTGATGAAGATGAACAGTTTTTTATTGTAAAAATACCTTTAATTAAATAGAATGAATATAGTAATTATTGAAGATGAAGCTATTGCTGCGGAACGTTTGTATGCAATGCTCAAGAAAATTGATGAGAATGTAAATTTACTTGCTCAACCAGATAGCGTTAAATCTAGTGTAGAATTTCTAAAGAATACGAATGAAAAAATTGGTTTGATTTTTCTAGATATTCAACTTTCCGATGGACTAAGCTTTGAAATATTTGATAAAGTAACAATTACAGGTCCTGTTGTGTTTACTACTGCTTATGATCAATATGCTATAAAAGCCTTTAAGCTTACCAGTATTGATTATTTGTTAAAGCCAATTAAAAAAGAAGAATTAGCACAAGCCATAGAGAAATACAAATTGCATTTTAGTACACCTTCAGAAATCAATTCAAAGGTTCAGATGGCACAAGATGTAATTACCAAAGTTCAACAAAAAAGAATTGTTGTAAGATATGGGCATACCATCAAAGCCATTGAAATTGCAGATGCTGCTTATTTCTATACCCGCCAAAAAGTGACATTCATGACACTCAAAAATGGAGAAGTACTGCCTATAGATGAGAATTTAGATGAACTTGAAAAAATTCTTGAACCCAAAGAATTCTATCGTATCAATAGACAATGCATTATTTGCTTCAACTCAATCGAGAATATGTATACCTATACAAAATCACGTGTGAAAATAGTTTTGAAGCCAGCCATAGAAGAAGAAATCATTGTGAGTACCGAAAGATCATCAGACTTCAAAGTATGGCTTTTAGGTAAGTAATCAGTTTTACTTGTTCAAGCACTTTTTATCCTTGTTCGGAATATATTAATTCCAGATATCTGATATTTTAAGCATTTTGAGCTTTATCAAGTATATAATAGTATCCATTTTGGATGTTATTGTATGTTTTGAATTATAGAATAGATATTAAAACATACTACTTTATTCTCAATAAAGCAGGGCGTTTTTGGCCTATGGAAAGATATTTCTGAATAGAAGTCTTTGGGTTTATATACTAAAAAGATATACTTTGAAAATCTTTCGGTAACTATTTTTTATTAATTTTGATTCATTATTAGAGAGCTTATGAATCTTAGTTATACAGTTACCGATCGATTTTTGAAGTATGTTAAAATCGATACTCAGTCAGATCCTAATTCCCCAACTTGCCCATCAACAGAAAAGCAAAAGAATCTTGGCAAATTATTAGTTGAAGAATTATTATCCATCGGCATCAAAGATGCTGAAATGGATGAAAATGGATATGTATACGGCACCTTGCCATCAAACACCGATAAAAAAATCCCAGTTATTTGTTTCTGTTCTCATATGGATACTTCTCCTGATTGTACAGGTAAAGATGTAAATCCAATTATCCATAAAAATTATGATGGGAAGGATATTGTTCTTCCAAATGATTTAACACAGATTTTAAGAACAGCTGAACATACTGCATTATTAGACCAAGTGGGTAATGATATCATCACCGCTGATGGTACTACATTGCTTGGAGCCGATAATAAAGCAGGTGTTGCGGAAATAATGGATGCCGTTTATCAGTTAATCAATAATCCATCATTTAAACACGGTGATATTAAAATATTATTTACACCAGATGAAGAAATTGGTCGTGGAGCAGATAAAGTAAATCTAACTAAGTTGGGCGCTGATTTCGCTTACACAATGGATGGTGAAACGCGTGGTCATATTGAAGACGAAACGTTTTCAGCCGATGGCTTGAAAATAAATATTAATGGAGTAGCCTCTCATCCAGGTTTTGCAAAAGACAAAATGGAGAATGCTATAAAAATCGCATCAGATATAATCGCAGCATTACCAAAAGATAGGTTGTCTCCAGAAACTACAGCAGATAGAGAAGGTTTTGTTCACCCAGTATCTATTACAGGTGGAATGGAATCGGCAAGCATTCAATTTATCATTCGCGATTTCGAAACTGCAAAATTGAAAGTTCATGAGCAATTTGTTGAAGACACTGCCAACCAAATTATCAAAAACTATCCAGGTTCTACTTTCGATATCGAAATAACTAACCAATACAGAAACATGAAGGAAGTTCTGTTGCAAAACCCACAACTAGTGAGTTATGCTGAAGAAGCAATTCGAAGAGCAGGTATGAATCCAGTAAGTGGTGGCATACGTGGAGGAACAGATGGTTCACGTTTATCGTTTATGGGCTTACCATGCCCGAATATCTTTGCCGGAGAACATGCATTCCACTCGAAGCTAGAATGGGTTTCTGTGCAAGATATGGAGCTCGCTGTTGATACCATTATTAATTTGGTGCAAATTTGGGAAGAGAGAGGGTAGTATGCTGATATGCTAGTATGCTGATATGCTAATATACTAGTATGCTAATGAGCACACGAATAAGGATTAGTTTTTTATGAAGGCTTTTCTGTAAAGTTGGTTTTCGGAAGTTATTTCGAGTACATAAACGCCGTTCGTTAATGAACGAATTTCTATTTTATTATTTTCGAAACTCACTTCTTGTTTTTGCCCTAGGGTGTTGAATACATTGATATTTTCAAGCATATCAACTCCATCAACTAAAATATAATCGCTACTTGGGTTTGGGTAGATGTGTATGTTTTTATTGTTTTCGATATTCGAATAGGTAGAGTTACACATCACATTATTTAATCGCTTCCAAATTTCATTATTAAAAATCATAGGAAGCTCATTCGCATTCTTTGGCTTATCTCCAATTCTAATCACTACAATTTTTTTACTTGGTACGACATTAATGAGTTGTCCATTTTTACCCATTGCAGAATATAAGTCTAATGGTGCATTTGGCATTAGAGGCCCATTAAATACGAGTTGCGAACTTGGTAACATAAAGCTCGATTTCCCATTTAACCACCATAAGTATCCATACGATGGATTTAAATTTTGAGAAGAGTTTGTCATCTGAGTTTTATAGGCTCCATCTTTTAAAACGGTATCGGCATTCCAAACAAAATTGTTAGAAGCTAATAATCCGAATCGTGCCATTGATCTTGCATTACTAAAGAACACGTTATTGTATCCTTGCTTTAAGTAAATTCCGGTTAAGCCAGTTTTGCTTTTAATTTTTGAAGTTAAATAGGCATTTAAACTTTGCCCAGTTGCAGATGATAATACATCTTCTAATAAGGTATAAATAGCGTTGTGATAAGCCCATCTAGAACCTGGATTAGCTAAGCACGATAAACATGTAGGTGTTGTACAATCTACATCAATCACATTATCATTTATACCAGATGTCATGCTAAGTTGATGAACCACTTTTATTTTTTGCTCTGCTGTTGTATCGCAACTTGTCCAACCTTGTGATAAATAATAAGAACTCGATTTTTGTAGATCAATTAATTGA
>JBIINK010000086.1:0-5467 GCA_044337515.1 Sphingobacteriales bacterium
TTAGCAATATGTCCTTGAAATTCTTTGAAAAAGAATGGCAAGAAAACAATCAAGTTAATTTGTATTTCTTAGACATCATTGCAAATCGCAATGTTTCCAACCTCGTAGCAGAAGCGTTCCATGTACAACATGAATCGCCTCAAGCCATCATTATTAAAAATGGCGAATGCATTCTCGATGCATCACATCAAGATATTTCTGCAGTAGAAATGGCAGAGGTACTTGCTACCAATTAAATTTCCAAGTTTGTTTCAAATCTGGGTGTAAACTCAATGCCACTGGGCAAGTCTTCGACGTATGCTCAATAATCTTTTGTTCCTTTTCGGTTAAATTACTTCCTTCTGGAAAAGTTAACGCCACCACAATTTCCCCTACTCTCCTTGGCTCAGAAGCCATGATTTTAGTAATATCTAACTTTGTACCTCTTAGTCGCTCTTCGAAACCTTGCGTGCGGGCAGCAATGCCAACAATAGTAATCATGCAACTTCCTAATGAAGCCGCTAATAAATCGGTTGGCGAAAACGATTCCGCCTTCCCGTTGTTATCTAATGGTGCATCGGTTATGATTTTAGTGCCAGAGAAGATATGAGTAGCTTCGGTTCTTAGCTCGTCGATGTAAAAGGTTGTTATTGTCATGTTTAATATGTTAATATGTTAATGGGATAATATGTTAATGGATATTTTGTTAATGGATTAAAATTGCGGAAAATTTCTTATAATTGACTATGCTCCGAGGGAAAATCAACTATTTATTTTTTTTATGGGTCTTTGCGATTAGCATTGGGCATTCGTTTGCGCAATCGGTACCACAAGCAGAGATTACTGGAGCATTAGAAGATCCTACACGTTTTGTTTATAAGCATGAGTTTTCTGGTGGTGGAACCATTAGCAATAGAGGATTTGGTGGCATAATGCGATTTGGCATTGTCCCTCAAAATTTCATGAAGATCTTGTTCGAAACAGAATTCGCGAACATTAAACATCCCAAAGAATTTAAAACATCGAACCCTTATTTCAATAATTCAAAGCAGTACGTTTACGGCAAGCAGAATTCTTTTTTTAATTTCAGAACAGGTATTGGAAGTAATTTTTTAATTTTTGATAGAGCACCAAAAGATGGAGTTGAAATAAGTACTACCATTATGACGGGTATTTCGTGGGGCATATTAAAACCTATTTATCTAGAAATTATAAAAGATAGCGGAAATCCATTCGACCCGAATGTAGTGTCGGAGAAATTCGATAAAAATATTCATAACGAATCGAACATATTAGGTTATTCGGGGTTTACTACAGGAATGAATGAATTAAAAATTCAACCTGGTGTATACCTAAAGTCGGGGTTGAATTTTGATTGGAGTACAAAAGATGAAAAGATTCTGAACTTGGAAACAGGTGCGGTGTTCGATTATTTTTTTAAAGAGGTACCAATAATGGCCGACTTTGAAAATCTGAAAAACAAATCAACCTTCTTGTCGCTCTACGCAACCCTAACATTCGGTAAAAAATATTAGTTTTGCATTATGATTGATTTACCAATTATTTCTGAAGATAAAAAAGAGCGCAAACCCGAATGGTTACGTGTAAAATTACCTGTTGGTAAGGAGTACGCCCATGTTCGTGGTTTAGTGGATAAACATAAGTTACATACGATTTGTGAGAGTGGAAATTGCCCAAATATGGGCGAATGTTGGGGAGCTGGTACAGCAACCTTTATGATATTAGGAAACATCTGTACTCGTTCTTGCTCTTTTTGCGCTGTAGCGACTGGCAGACCCCTTCCGGTTGATTTAGAAGAACCCGATAGAGTTGCCACATCTGTTCAATTAATGAATGTGAAACATTGTGTGATTACTTCAGTAGATCGTGATGATTTAAAAGATGGAGGCTCTATTATTTGGGCTGAAACGATTCGTGCCATTAGAGAGAAATCTCCACAAACAACTTTAGAAACTCTCCTACCCGACTTCAAAGGGCAATGGGATAATTTGGCTCGCGTATTAGAAGAAGCGCCAGAGGTAGTTTCACATAATTTAGAAACCGTTCGTCGATTAACAAAAGGTGTTCGTATTCAAGCTAAATATGACAGAAGTTTAGAATGCTTAAAACATATTTCAGAAACAGGACTAAGAACCAAGTCAGGCATTATGTTAGGCTTAGGCGAAACCGAAGAAGAAGTAATTGAGTCGATGAATGACTTAGTAAATAATGGCGTACATATTTTAACACTAGGTCAATATTTACAACCTACACGTAAACATCATCAAGTAATTGAATACATACATCCTGATCAATTTGCAAAATACAAAGAGATTGGAATGCAATTAGGGTTTAGAGTAGTAGAGAGTGGACCAATGGTTCGTTCTTCTTATCATGCGGAGAAACATTTGTTTGAATTTTAATTGTTTTTAGTTTGTCGAAGCGCCTGTTCGTCGAAGCGTCCTCGCTTCGACATAAAAAAGTTGCATAAACTCGTGTTCGTCGAAGCGTCCTCGCTTCGACATAAAAAAGTTGCATAAATGCAGTTTTTCTTTTCGACATAAAAAAGTTGCATAAATGCAGTTTTTCTTTCCAACAGTTTTATGGAAATTTATTTCATGGAACATACCACTACTTCCGACGAATTATTCTTCATTACTTTTACAACCATAGATTGGATTGATTTATTTACTCGTATCGAGTATAAGCAATTATTAGTTGACCAACTAAATCATTGCATCGAACACAAGGGAATTGAAATATATTCCTATGTAATTATGACAAATCATATTCATTTGATTGCATGTTCATCAGAGAATAAAAACTTGAGTGATTTCATTAGAGATTTTAAAAGTTATACCACTAAAGAATTATATAAATGCATTTTAAAAAATAACAAGGAATCAAGAAAAGAATGGTTATTAAATTGCTTTAGAAATGAAAAGATAAATTCTAATATACCTTCTATTCAAATATGGCAGAATGGATCACATCCTTTAAAAATATATTCCACAAAATTTTTAAAGCAAAAATCAGATTACATACATAAAAACCCTGTTAGAGCGGGTATTGTAGATGAGGAATGGAAATATTTATACAGTAGTGCTAGTCCGAATTGTTTGGTCAAGATTGCAATGTATTTGTCGAAGCGAGGACGCTTCGACGAACAGGACTGAGCGGAGCCGAAGCTAGTGTCACATTTCCTAGCAACCGTCTTCTTTGCCTGGGTTGCGTTTAAAAAGTACTTTTTTGTCTCGTTCTACATAATCGCCCGCAATTATTGCATAGTTGTATTTGGGTGCTTTGGAAACGTTATGACTTCGTATTATAATTTTGTCGTTAACTTTTAAGCTATGTAATTGCTGATATCCACGTGTATAATTATAATCATTCCTTTCTGGCCTTCCAATGTTAATCGCAAGAATATAATCATCACCATCAATATTGACCATTACTCCTACTCCTAATCTAGAACCTGGAGGAAGAGAAAGTGAAGTGACTACTGCTTCCATATCGGTAAAATCCTTAATAGACTTCATTATTTTAGTTGCACTCGCTTGTACTTTTTCCCCTTCTGGTGATGCTTCCCATCCTTTGAACTTTTTACCTTCTGATGTAGATTCCCATTTCTTCTTGGCTTCAAGGTTGGCTTTTCTTACATCAGTGGTTAAGGACTTTGAAGATACCTTCTTTTCGTTTTTATTATCAGGATTTGCAATTAACAATCCGCTCACCAACAGCAGTGGTAAGAACAGTACAAAGATGTTTTTTTTCATAAGTTTCATATCTTTTTGTTTGATCCTACGAATGTAAAGTGTAATATTTTGGTTTGAATGATTGGGATTGTAAATAAAAATGTAAATATTGTAAATTATATCTTGACACTATGCAAATTAGTCAAATTCTACATTCTGGGAAACGCAAATACCGATTAATATTAATTCTGCTTTCATTTTTGACTACTATATGCGTCTTTTTAAGCATCACTAATCGCGATGAGTTTGATATTGCAAGAAGGGAAGTATTGATTCGCAGAATCGGTCACGAAATCCTCTTACAGTCGGGCGACAGTACCTCTAGAGTACTTCCAGTAATAAAAATATCTGATAATGAATACCAGCTTCAGTTTGAAAAAGAGTTCACTTTTCAAACCGACTCCCTAGTGAACACTATACAACGTTTGTTAGCCAAAGACCATTTCGCAAATGAATATGTGGTGAACGTACTTAATTGTGGAAACTCTAGTGTAACCTATGGGTTTGCGATATCTGAAAATAAGAAAAATGATATCGTTGCCTGTTTAAAAAGAACGCAACCCAGCGCCTGTTATAAGATAAACATCAAATTTAAACCGAGTGGTATTAGCACCACAAGTAGCAACTACCTTTTAGGAGGACTATTATTTTTAGCCCTTGCGGTCATTGTCTTTCTAAAATCTATTAAGTCGAAGCGTGCGGTTACAAAAATGGATGATCATAAGACTTTCAACTTGGGTAGTGTTCTATTTGATGTGGAGAAAAAACAACTACTTATTAATAATACTAGCATCGATTTAACTGGAACCGAAACACGACTACTCCGCATTTTCGCATCTGCACCAAATGAGATTATCGCAAGAAGCAGATTGCAGAAAGAAATTTGGGAAGATGAGGGTGTTATTGTGGGACGAAGTTTAGATATGTTCATCTCGAAGCTTCGAAAAAAACTAGAACCCGATCCAAGCATTAGTATTGTGGTGATACGAAGCAAAGGATATCGGTTAGAAGTATAGAACTGTAGAAGTATAGAAGTGTAGAACTGTAGAACTGTAGAACTATAGAACTGTAGAACTATAGAACTGTAGAACTGTAGAACTGTAGAATTTGCGAATTTACGCATTTGCACATCTGCACATTAATCAAATTGTTCAAATTATCATTGGCACTACTTGTCCCGCAAGTGCGGGATTGACCAATTAGCAAATTAGCACATTAGTCTATTGTTCTTCTATAATAGATTGCCCTTTTGATTTATCTCCAGAAGTCCATTCCCAAGTTTCGTGGAGGCGGATTTTTCCATTGGCAAGAATCTCGGGTTTTGAATGACAGATACCCGTCATTAATTCTCCTCGATCATTCACTTGATGATAACGAATATCTATGTTTCCGTTTTTATCAACAAGCCCAATTAAATGTCCATTAATTATTCTGCCACCCGAATATTCAGATATTACAATGTCGCCAACTTGTTTATACAGAAAAACAGTTTCGTTTGATGTTTCTCCATTTTCAGTGTTACTTATTGGCCGGAATAACTTGTTGTTATAATTGATCATTTCAAATTGAGTTATAAGTTATAAATAAACTTGTCAAAAACGTTTTTGGGCTTTGCGTTGGTGGGCTTTTGAAACCGAAAACTGTCTGCCAGCACCAACGTTTATTAATTGCTCAAATGTTTCTATTTGCACTGTCCGCCCACTAACGCAAAACCCGTGTTACCTGCTGGTGTT
>JBIINK010000042.1:0-18889 GCA_044337515.1 Sphingobacteriales bacterium
GTAAAATACATTTTCATAAAATCAAAAAGGGTTACACTATACAAGTATAACCCTTTTACTTTGATATTGCTCCTGAAGCTGGACTCGAACCAGCGACCCTCTGATTAACAGTCAGATGCTCTAACCAGCTGAGCTATTCAGGAGTGTCTGGTTATGTTTCCTAAAAGTAAAGCATGCTTTTCTTTTGGGAATGCAATATTAGGCGATTTCATTTAAAAATGCAATATTTGTGACAAATAATTTTAAAATAAATATTCATGAGTTTAGTAGTCATTGGTACTGTGGCATTTGACGCCATAGAGACCCCTTTTGGTAAAACAGACAAGATTGTAGGTGGTGCAGCCACTTATGCGAGCATAGCAGCGTCATATTTTTACGGCAAAACAAAAATTGTTGCCGTTGTAGGCGATGATTTTCCTCAAAAAGACATTGAACACTTTCACCACAGAGGCATTTCTACTGAAGGACTTCAGATTAAACAAGGCGAGAAATCATTCTTTTGGTCGGGTAAATACCATAATGATTTAAATAGCCGTGATACCTTAGTAACTGAATTGAATGTTTTAGCAGATTTCGATCCTATCATTCCCGAATCTTATCAGGACTGCCAATATTTAATGTTAGGTAATTTAACTCCTAAAATCCAACAAACTGTTATCGAACGTATGCATAATCGTCCGAAACTTATCGTAATGGATACCATGAACTTCTGGATGGATATCGCGATGGATGATTTAAAGGTGACTTTAGGAATGGTTGATGTTCTTACCATTAATGATGAAGAAGCTCGTCAGCTTTCTAGTGAATATTCATTAGTAAAAGCAGCTCGAAAGATTTTGGCAATGGGTCCAAAATACTTGATTATAAAGAAAGGTGAGCACGGTGCCTTATTATTCCACGGGAATAACGTGTTCTCTGCACCTGCGCTTCCATTAGAAGAAGTATTCGACCCAACTGGTGCTGGTGATACCTTTGCTGGTGGATTTATCGGATACCTAGCTAAAACAGATGACATTTCTTACGAAAATATGAAACGTGCCATTATCTATGGTTCTGCTATGGCTTCATTCTGCGTAGAGAAATTTGGTTCAGAAAGAATTAATGATTTAACATCAGAAGAACTATCGGCTAGATTGCAAGAGTTTGTAAACTTAGCACAGTTCAATATCTAGATTCGAAATAAAACTTTAGGAAATAAATGGGTAATGAGTAATCTTTACCCTTTTTTTATGGTACCTCGAGCTACACTCCCATTAATCATTAACAAGCCAAGCATATAAAAACTATCCTCAAATGGAATGGTGCCCCAACGGAATCCTGTATTTTCTAAATCATTATACAATACTATTGGGATAGATGTTAGCAAGCCATTAACGATGAAGAAGGGGATTAAGGAAATTACATAGCCAATTAAAAATGAGCTATGCCATGGCTTTGGGTTAAAAAGGTAATAGATTAGCAACACCGATAATATAGAGAAGGTAACGAGTGTATAAATTTCTGCATGGAAATTTACAATCATGAATACAGAGAACCCTAATAAACCGGCCCAAACATATTTAGGATATCGCTTTCCGGGAGAATTCGGAAAATAATACTCCACACAATGCCAAATGAAAATACAAGAGTAAGGGATGAATACGAAGAACAACACTTCTTCGAGCGGTAAGGAGGCGATGTGTATACCTGTAATGTACTTCGGATTAAACGACCAAATGCCTTGCACGGTAAAGTAATGATCCCATACTACGAATATTAATCCGCCGATGATAATTCCTTTGAAAATACCCGGCCACGATTTATAAAAGGAAACTCTTTTATCAAACGAAAAAAGAAATGGGAATAAAATTGAAAATACATCGATTAGTAAATAATAATACTTCTCCATCTTAATTATTTCGTAATGCGTTTTCGATTATATTTTTTTCAGATTGACTTAATGAATTTTCATCTACTAGAAATTGATAGATTTCTGAAAATAATTTCTTATTACTGTTCACTAATGATCTATTGACAAGGGCTGATACCATTACGTTTCGGTCTTCTTTCAAATTTTTACTATAACCTAAAAATGCTGGTGTATTAGATTGTATAGAATATCGAAGAAAACGAATTTCAATATTATTAGGCATTGCATTAACTGCTTTAGAAATCTTTTTTTCAAAAGAATCCATAAACTCAATTTTTACAGCAGGATTCCAATTGTGTTTAGCTTTCAATGCATCTAAGGATGCAATGTAGGCTTGTGTTAGAGCATCTGGATTGGGAATTCTTCGAAGTTGAGTAGATAATGTTTCCGTAACTTCTGCATCTTCTATAGCTAATTTAAACTTCGAACGAATTTCATCAATAGTATATGCATTCGCTGAAAAAGCAAAGCACAATAAAATTAATATTGAATAAAGTTTACGAAAAATCATTAGGCAGAAATAAACTTGTTCTTTAAAAATGCTTCAAAAAATAAAAATGCTTTGCGAGAGTCCCCTACTCTAATTCGTTTACTCGCCACTTCATTCGCGGGAGTCTTTTTTATTTTTCTAAATAAATCTAGATAATAGCGATATGCAATGTATACGCCTAAACGAGCCCCATCTGGCAATTGCTTGATGCCTTCATACCCATGATCGAAATCTTTTTTAATATCCGATTCAATCGCTTGTTTTTGCGATTCACAAAATTCAGCAAATTCTACGTTCGGAAAATATACTCGTCCACGTTCCTGGTAATCGGATTTAATATCTCTAAGGAAATTTATCTTTTGAAATGCAGAACCCAGGCTACGCGCTGAAGGTGTTAGCTCATCATATCGTTTAATGTCTCCATCGCAAAAAACCATCAAACACATTAATCCAATTACTTCTGCAGAACCATAAATATATTCTAAGTACGAATGTTCTTCATACTTACTTTTATCGAGATCCATTTCCATACTTTTTAAAAATGCTTCGATTAATGGAATCGGAATATTAAATCGGTTGATGGTATCTTGGAATGAATGCAAAATGGGGTTAAGGCTAATCCCTTGTTCAATTGCTTTATAAGTGTCTTGCTTAAAACTATTGAATAATTCAGCTTTATTATGTTGATGAAATGTATCCACAATTTCATCGGCATACCTTACAAAACCATATATTGCATAAATAGGATTTCGATATTTTTTATCGAAGGCCTTAATGCCTAGGCTAAATGAGGTGCTGTAGCGTTCGGTTATTAACTTACTACATTCGAAACTAGTATCACTATATAAGTCCATCATTTATTAAGGCAGTTTAAAAATATTAAACAAAACTGCGTCGATTTGGTTTTAATTTCAAATTTATCAAATTTACCGTAGGTTCATCTAAAATAAGAGAATTGAGTAATTCAATGAGTACAGAACGAAAAAATGTAGTGGTTATTGGGGCAGGTTTTGCAGGACTATGTGCTGCTGGAACTGCTGCACAACAAGGGAATAGAGTAATTTTGCTCGAAAAAAACGACCAAATAGGTGGGCGAGCACGAATATGGAAAGAGCAAGGTTATACTTTTGATATGGGACCAAGTTGGTATTGGATGCCCGAAGTTTTTGAAAATTATTATCAGAAATTCGGCAAAACCACTGCCGATTTTTATGACCTCAAGCGATTAAATCCTTCTTACCGTATCTATTTTGGTGATGATGATTTTGTCGATATCCCTTCCGACTATCAATCGCTTCGTAATTTATTTGATGAAATTGAACCAGGTTCTGGTGAAAAATTATTCAAATTCTTATCTGATGCCAAGTACAAATATGATACGGGTATGAATGAATTCGTTTGGCGCCCGGCTGATTCTATTTCTGAATTCTTTGAATTGAAAATCGCAAAAGCAGTTTTCAAAATGAATTTATTTAGTTCGGTAAGTAGCGAAGTACGCGATTTATTTAAACATCCTAAGCTTAGAAAGTTATTAGAGTTCCCCGTTTTATTTCTTGGAGCAACACCACAAAACACACCAGGTTTATATAGTTTGATGAATTATGCCGATTTAGTTTTAGGCACTTGGTACCCTATGGGTGGCATGAACGAAATTGTGAAAGCACTTGAATCTATTGCCCTTTCGCAAGGTGTAGAAATACATACTGAAGAAACAGTAATCGAAATAAAATCGCAAAATAAAAAAGCATACCAAGTTATTACCAACAAAGCAACGTACAATGTTGATGCTGTAATTGCAGCAGCAGATTATGCACATGTTGATAATTCTTTGCTCGACAAAAAGGATGCGAATTATACTCCCGAGTATTGGGATAAAAGAACCATGTCGCCTTCCAGCTTGTTATATTATGTTGGAGTGAATAAACGTTTATCAAATGTCTTACATCATAATTTATTTTTTGATGAAGACTTTGAACAACACGCAAAAGAAATATATACCGAACCACAATGGCCTAGTAAACCTTTGTTCTATGTGTGCTGCCCTTCTATTTTAGATCGAAGTACTGCACCCGATGGACATGAGAATTTATTTTTCTTAATTCCATTGGCGCCAGATTTAGAAGATAGTGAAGAAAAAAGAGAGCAGTATTTTCAATTAATGCTCGATCGATTTGAGCGTTACTCGGGAGAAAACATCAGAGATCATATAGTAATTAAGCGTTCTTATGCAATGAATGATTTCGTAAAAGACTATAATTCATACAAAGGGAATGCGTACGGCTTAGCAAACACCTTGCTCCAAACAGCATTTTTGAAACCTAAATTGAAATCCAAAAAGCTTAAAAACTTGGTTTATGCCGGACAATTAACCGTTCCTGGACCTGGTGTGCCTCCAGCTTTCATCTCTGGACAATTAGCAGCAGAGGAAGTTGGCAAATACCTCTCAAAAAGCATTTAAAGACATAAATTATAGAAAGTCAGTTAATTATGTAAGTGCTTGAATTATATGTTTAAACACGATGTTTAACTTATGTATCAAAAAAGTTAAACAAAACTCTTGGAGGGTATTGTTATATTGTTTAGATTTGTTCTACTTAAAACAAGAAAACGATGACACGCCCAGAATTTAACGACATGGTTTTGAAGCAATCTGCTCCATTAAAAATGTATGCAATGCATTTTACTCACGATTCTGAGGATGCAGATGATTTAGTACAGGATACTTTATTAAAAGCGATTACATACTATAACAAGTTTGCAGAAGGAACCAATTTAAAAGGATGGTTATACACCATCATGAAAAACACCTTCATTAATAATTACAGAAGAATTACTAAAATAAATACGCTGGTTACAAAATCGGATGAGATTAGTTCTGCTAATTTATTTTACAGTTCATCAGCAAATAATGCAGAAGGTAAATTTATTTTAGATGATGTAAAAAACGCATTGAATAATTTAGCAGATGACTATAAAATACCATTCAACATGTATTTCGAAGGGTACAAATACCATGAGATAGCAGATTACCTTACTATTCCAATTGGTACAGTAAAAACAAGAATACACGTTGCAAGAAAATTATTAAAAGGTCAGCTTAAAGCATACGAACGAAACGTAAAGAATACAAAGGCTGATGTTGATTCAATCTTTGAAGACTAAAAAAAATCCCGGTTCAACGACCGGGATTTTTTGTTTTATATCCTATTGTAAATAGATTGTAGTATAGTTCGAATTAATCAACATATTTCCTCCTCCACCTTTTCCTATCTTACCACTATAATCAGCGGTATTAGTATTCTGATTAGAGTTCTTCATATAATCCCTCAAATATTGATTGTTATTTAATTTCATGTCACCAAATTTCAAGTGTGCGGAAAACTCTTGATTCGCAGATTCATCTAATTTCATATACACCGTACTAAAGCTGGCACTGATTTTTAACAAATCTATAGAGGATGATACCAGTCCGAAATCTGCATTTCCCGAATATTTCAAGGTAACATCTGCCGACTTTCCGATGTTATCTAAATCGAGGTTTGAAAATTCGATTGTTGCTATTAATGTATTTACTTTTCGAAGGTCTAGATCTCCATATTTTTGTGCAATACGTAAATTATTCGCTTCTAAAATCATGGTTTTCCCAAATGCATTTTGGATTTCTGCTTTCCCAATTTTATCAATATTCAGTTTCGAATATTTCGATTCGATAAATGCATTATCAATTTCATCAATAGAGGCAGAGCCAAAAGATACTTCGATGCGTTTATCGTGACTACCAAGTAATTTACCTGCTTTAATATTTCCATAGTTCACTTGTAGTTGAATAGCACCAGACAAACTTGGCAGAAATACATTCCCGAACTTGTTAACGATATTGATATTTAACCATGCAGGCATCATAATTTGGTAATCAACATGTAATGATTGTTTACCCGATCGCATATTGTTAGCTCTATAAATTGTTTTAAGATAAATAGAACCGCCAACCTTGGTTTCGCTAAGCGATACATCATCTATCATCGATTGAGCCTTGCTATCTGTTTTAGCGCTAGCACCGATAGTCATCTCTACAGATACTTCATTTTTATCCCAAGTATTAATAGTGACTTTGCCGTATTCATTCTCTAGGCTTAAGCGATCGTTAACTGCTACAGTATATTGCTTAGTGATTTTTTTATCACGATCGAAATTTTGATCCTTCGCAATACTCGTTAAGCTTATGATGGATAAAATGAAAATACTACAGTTGAATTGGATTATTCGTTTCATTTTGTTGTGTTTTTAATTGGTTGATGATTTCTATTTGTTGATTTAAAATATTGACTTGCATTTGTAAATTTTCGATAACCGCTTGCAATACGATATCTCTTTTATTTACATCTTTTAATTGGGGTAATAAACTAGAGTAGTTTTGTTTTAACTCTGTGAGTTGTTTATCAAATTCATTTATTAATTCGGGATGAGCGTCACGATAACTATTTAACTCAGTTTTTTTCAACTCAATAAGCGAAGCAAATTGTACTTGCGCTTCTTTCACTTCATTAGGTATAGCACTTTGGGCAACAGTAGAATTTTTGCTATCAAATTTGTAATTAGCAATAAGCCATGTTCCCATCATAAAGATCATAATGGATGCAGCAGCCATATAAGGCTTCCAGGAGAAACTACTCTTCTGTTTATGTAATTTAGCATGGATGCTATTCCATAACACTTCTGAAGGAATTTCAGTATCAAATTCCGCTCTGTTTTGTTTAATGATATCTTCTAAATTTTTCATACTTATAATTCATTAATCAACACTTTTCTTAATTTGTCTTTAGCTCTTAAAAATTGACTCTTCGAGGTAGATTCAGAAATGTTTAACACTTGTGCAATCTCAACGTGGTCATACCCTTCGAGTAAATATAAACTAAGCACCACTCTATACCCTTCTGGCAATTTCTCAATTCCCTTTTTAATCTTTTGTACTAAATCGCTTTGCTCCTCCAATAATTCAAAGTCATATTCTGTATCTGCGATGTTATCAAGTTCTTCCGTATTGGTCATTTCAAACTTTCGTTTTCGCAACACCGTAATACTTCGATTTACAACAATACGTTTCAGCCAAGCTCCAAAAGTGGCATCACCTCTATACTCATGAATTTTAGTGAATACTTCTAGGAAAGATTCCTGAAGCACATCTTCCGCTTCTGCTTGGTGAGCAACAATACGATAGGCCGTGTTATACATATTTCTTGCATAACGCTTATAAATTTCTTCTTGTGCAATGGAGTCGCCCGACTTACATCGCTCAATTAGATATTCGTGTATATCGAATGATTGTCCCAAATTTTAATAAATACAACTGAAAGACGATTGAGAAAATTAAGGGTTGCATAAACCCTAAATAAATTTATAAAATATTTACTTCTCGTTCTAAAGATACTCCAAAACGTTCGAATACGCTTTGAATAATGAGTGCGGAAAAATCATAGATTTCTTTTCCTGTAGCATCTCCATGGTTTACAATAACTAGCGCTTGGTTTTTCCAGGTGCCTACATGCCCTATTTGCTTGCCTTTCCAGTCACACTGCTCGATTAACCAGCCTGCAGCTAGTTTTACTCTGCCTTCTGATGCTGGGAAATTTACAAGATTAGGATGCTTACTAATTAACTCATCGAATTGAGATTTTTCGACGATTGGGTTTTTAAAGAATGATCCTGAATTTCCAATGGTAGATGGATCGGGTAATTTACTTACGCGTATTTCGGAAACCACATCAGCTACATTGCGTAAACTTGGATTAGTAATACCACGTTTCTTAAATTCTTCTTCTATGGCACCGTAATGTAATTTAAGAGAAGGAGTTTTAGAAAGTTTAAAGGTTACGGATAAAATGATGTATTCGCCTTTGCATTCATTTTTAAATATACTTTCGCGATAAGCAAATTTACATTCGGCATTCGTGAATTTTTGTATGCTAGCCGATGCAAGATGAAAAGCTTCTACTTCAACAATGGTATCTTTTACTTCAACACCGTAAGCTCCTATGTTTTGAATAGGACAAGCACCTACGGTTCCTGGTATTAAACTCAAATTCTCTAATCCCGCGTAACCCTTATTCACATTGAATTGTACGAAATCGTTCCACACTTCTGCAGCACCTGCTTTTACAAAAATATCATCGCTATTTTCTTCAACAGAAATTCCCTTAATACCTAAACGAATTACAATGCCATCAAAATCTTTGGTAAGCAATAGATTACTACCACCACCCAAAACAAATCTAGCATTCGATTTAAATTCATCCGTTTCAATCAATGCTAACAAATCCTCATGCGAAGTTACCTCCACAAAATACTTCGCCATTACATCGATACGAAATGTATTGTAAGGGAGAAGAGATTTGTTTGATTCTATTAGCATTGAATGAGTTATGAGTTGTGAATTATGAGTTGTGAATTATTATAAATCATTAACATATTATCCCATTAACATATTAACATATTAAATATGAATCGCTCTATTCCCTGTTGCCGCTAAGCAAGCTTCTTTAAATACTTCGGTATAGGTTGGGTGAGCGTGACTCATGCGAGCGATATCTTCTGCGCTAGCGCGGAATTCCATCGCTACAACAGCCTCTGCAATCATATCAGCTACACGTGGCCCAATCATATGCACTCCTAAAATTTCATCGGTAGTGGCATCTGCAAGCACCTTCACTAATCCATCGGTATCCATACTCGCGCGTGCTCTACCACTTGCTAAGAATGGGAAGTTTCCGGCTTTGTATTTTACTCCTTCTGCTTTTAATTGTTCTTCTGTTTTACCAACCGAAGCAACTTCTGGCCAAGTGTAAACTACTCCTGGTATAAGGTTATAATTAATATGAGGTTTTTGTCCGGCGATTAATTCCGCCACATAAATCCCTTCTTCTTCTGCTTTATGTGCAAGCATTGCACCACGTACAACATCACCAATTGCATAAACACCTTTCACCGAAGTTTCCATGTGTTCGTTAACGGTAATTTTACGTGAACGTTCTTCTATGCTTAAGCCAATGTTCTCTAATCCTAAGCCATCGGTATAGGCTACTCTTCCTACTGCTACTAAACAATAATCACCAGTAACTACTACTTCTTCACCTTTAGCATTATCTGCTTTAATAGTGACTTCCTTACCTTTCGTTATTACTTCTTTTACTTTATGACTTAACAGAAATTCGAATCCGATTTTCTTTAATGATTTTTGTAATTCCTTACCTAATGTTTTATCCATCGTAGGGATAATAGAATCCATAAATTCTACAACGGTTACTTTCGCACCAAGGCGAGCATATACCGAACCTAATTCTAATCCGATTACACCACCACCAATAAGCACTAAGTGTTTAGGCACTTCGGTAAGGTTTAATGCTTCGGTAGAAGTGATAATTCTTTTTTTATCGATCGTAATAAATGGTAATGAACTCGGCTTCGAACCTGTAGCGATAATTACATGATTCGCTTCAAGCGTAGTTTCCGTTTTACCTTTTACAACAATGGTATTTTTATTTATAAATGAACCCAAGCCTTCGTAAGTATCAATCTTATTTTTTTTCATCAAATAAGTAATACCGTCGGTGTTTTGTTTCACCACATCATTTTTGCGAGCTACTAATTGAGCAAGGTTGATTTTTAAATCTTTTAGCTCTATACCATGAGTCTTAAATGAATGAGCTGCATTATGATAATGCTCTGAAGAATCGAGCATGGCTTTTGATGGAATACATCCTACATTTAAACAAGTACCTCCAAATGTGCTATATTTTTCTACAATCGCAGTCTTCATGCCTAACTGCGCACAACGTATCGCAGCAACATAACCGCCTGGACCAGAACCTATAACAACAACATCGTATTTCATAAAATTATTTTTAAAGACCCAAAAGTAAGAAAGAAAATGCAGATAGCGAACTACTTATTCGCTTCTATTGGGCTGGGCTTATGACAACAATCTACCTCAGTTGATTGTTTTTCTTGTTTCATGATTGGGCTGATGTAAGGGATTCCCAAGTTCATGCCACGAAGAATTAAGATGATACCCACTAGAATGGATATTACAGGTATTGCTTTTTTAAGTTTATTTCTAAAATTGAGATTCACGAAAGATCCCATAATGCTTAAGGTAAACATGGCTGGAATAGTACCAATTCCAAAGAACATCATGAATAAACTACCATCTAATGTGGTACCGGTAAGCATCGCTCCTGATAATGCCATATACACAAATCCACAAGGCAATAAGCCATTAATCAATCCTAAAACTAAATAAGCAAAATTACTTTTCATTTTAAAAGCATTTGAAAATGCTTTACGAATTATTGGGATTTGCAAAACAGAAACTTGTTTGAATTTTGAAGGAACGATATACGGGAAAGAAACAAAAAGAATAATTATAGCACCAGTAGAGATGGAAACAATTTGCTGAAAGCCTCCAATAAATAAGCCTTTGCCAATGGTGCCGAATAATAACCCGATAATAGAATAGGTAATAACACGACCAATATTATAAAGTAAGGCGCTGGTATAAACTAGATTCTTTTGACCTTCATGTTGTGGTAAGGCAATAGCAATAGGTCCACACATTCCGATGCAATGGAAAGAGCCGAGGAAACCTAATAAGAATGCTGCAAGCACCATGCTAATTGTAAATTCTAAATTCTAAATTCTAATCTCTAAATTTCCTGAATATGAAAGCTGATACGTACTTAGTAGAAAGTAATTAGTTCAAAACTACTACATTTTCGGTTTGGAATTCGGTGTTGCTCACTTTCCAATTCACGGTAACTTTATACATTCCTTTTGCTAAATCGGCAGTGGGGATTTCATATACACCAGATGATACATTAAAATCGAAACTACGATCAGAATTATTATCCGATGGTTTATATAATTTCACTGTTCCTTGAATAACCTCTTTCGATTGTTCTTCAGGGAAAGTAACCATAATAGATTGCCCTTGGAGTGTACATTTTAAAGGGGTAGCCAAGGCTTTCGCATTATTTATTTTATTAATATCTGCTTGATAGTTTAGTTCTTTCGCGTAATAATCTGGAGTAACCAAATCCACTTTCTGACGAACACTAACGACTACTAACGTAACGATTAAGGCTACGAAAGCTAGATATACAATTGTTATTTTTTTACCCCAATCCATATTTTAAAATTTTGAATTATGAATTATGAATTATGAGTTAAATTTTAAATGAATAACTTACAATTCATCATTCGAAATTAATTTGCAGGTGCGAGAAAGCTGGTTTTTACAGTTTCTAAAACTTTGCCACCTGATGTTACTTCTATTTTAAGTTTTGTACTACGTTTTTTGATGTCTGCTGGTTTCATGTAAATAAACATACTACCTTGAGCCGAACCTTCTTTTTTACTAATTACGCTATCAACACCAATCACTTTAATTACAGCCGACATATCATCCACTTTAAAATGAATTAACAAATCCTTATGGGTTTTGTTGCTTACTTTAAAGTTATACAAATTACTGATTGTTCCATCAGCATTTTCTTGGTACATCACACCTGGAGTTCTAAGTATGGTAGTTTCTGTATCATTTCTACTTAAAAAGGCATATACTAATATCCCTAACAACAAAGTTAATACTGCAGAATAGCCAATAATCCTAGTAGTGAGCTTTAATTTCACACGTTCAGCAATACCTTTTTCGGAAGCAAAAGCAATAAGACCTCTAGGCATTCCCACTTTATCCATGATATGATCGCAAGCGTCGATACAAGCAGTACAGTTTGTACACTCTAATTGAGTACCGTTACGAATATCAATACCTGTAGGGCACACAGCAACACATTGATTACATTCAATACAGTCGCCAATGGTGCGATCTTCTCCCTTATGTAATTTACCACGTTTTTCGCCACGTAAATAATCGTATGCTACAACGATAGAATTTTTATCAAGCAATACACCTTGCAAACGACCGTAAGGGCAAGCAACGATGCATACTTGTTCTCTAAAGAATGCAAATACTCCATAGAACGCACCGGTAAATAATAACAATGAAGTTAAATCACCAATATGTTTCTCGAAGGGCTCTGAAATAATTTTAAAGAGCTCATCGGTACTGATTAAATACGCAAGAAAGGTATTGGCGATTAAGAAAGAGATGACAAAAAACACAATATGTTTAACTGTTTTTCTCCAAATTTTATTGAATGTCCAAGGTGCTTTATTAAGTGCACGTTGTTTATTCGCATCACCTTCTATTAAGTATTCGAATTTTCGAAATACCATCTCTAGAAACACGGTTTGTGGACAAGTCCAGCCGCAAAACAAACGGCCATACACTACTGTAAACAAAATCACGAACACCATAAAGGTGATCATGGTTAAGCCTAGAAGTGCAAAATCTTGAGGGCCAAAAACGAGTCCGAAAATAATGAACTTGCGTTGAAGAACGTTCAACATCATAAACGGTTCACCATTCAGACGAATAAAAGGCATGCCAAAGAGCAGTATCAAACAAGCGATGGCAACCATCCCTCGGTATTGATGAAACCTGCCCTTTGGTTTCTGAGGGTACACCCAAACCCTCTTGCCTTTATTATCTATTGTTGCGACAGAGTCGCGGAAACTTTGATCTAACTCTTGATAAATATTATCTTCTTCTCTCATATTACTTAACAGATGCTACCACAGTAGTATCTTTTACTGCAGTTGCTGCAGCTGAATCTGTTGCTGGAGCTTCTTCAACATATAAAGTTCCTTGTGGAGCTTTTGGATTAGCTGGATTAGTTCCTTTTAATGTTAAAATATAACTTGAAACTTGTTGCATTTCTGTAGGGTTCATTTGGTTTTGCCAAGAGATCATCCCTTTTTCTTGTTTACCATATTTAATTATTTTAAATACGTTCTTTATACCACCACCATTGATCCAGTATTCGTCGGTCATGTTTGGACCAACTCCACCTTCACCATTTTGACCGTGGCATGCAGCGCACTTAGTAACGAAAGAGCTCTTACCTTTTGCAAGGTCTGCCGCTTCTGTTAAAGCAACTACTGAAGCTTCATCTACATTAGCTGCATTTTGTTTAAGCATTTCTGTTTTTTGCAGTTTAGCTTGTGCTATTGAGTTATCATATTCTGCTAATTGATCTGGGCCACCACCCCAAGTAAAGTAGATCATGTACACAATACCAAAAACAATGGTAACGTAGAACATATATACCCACCAAGGAGGAAGACTATTATCTAACTCGCGAATTCCATCGTAATTATGATCTGTTTCCACATCCGATTCTTGTTCTAGAGGAACAGACTTCGTCATGCGTTTGTAGATAGCCGAATAACTCCATTTCGATTCTTTTGCTTCTTTATAACCAAGAGCAACTAACATTTTTTGTAGAATAGAAAATAGATATAGGATTACGAATAATTCAATAAAAACAACAACAGAAAGTACAACTACGGTATTAGGATCTAAAGAACCCAATACTGCTTGTGTTTGTGTAGTAGCCGTAGCTACTGTTGTTGTAGTTTGTGCCTGCGATGCTTGTCCTGCAAATAAAAACAGCACTAAAAATATCACAGCAGCTTTGCCAAACTTTTCGGCAAGTTTATTATTAACCAGGCCAACCAATACAGACCCGATGGCAATAATCACTAATAACAATCCAAAGATTGCGAATGCGAAGACCCAAAACAATGGGCTACTCCACAAGGATACCCCAGCGCTAGCAGTTGCTGTTGCGGCAGCAGTGGCTGCGGGGTCGATAGCAGCTGCAGTTTGTGCATAGCCACCTAAAATGATCATCATAAAAAACATCAACAACGCAATGCTTTTCGCATAAGTATGACGTATCATATGTTTTAACTTATTCATATTTGCTATAGTTAAGGTTTTCGTCATTATTTTCTAAAGGCAATTCGCCCATTTCTTTGATATGATTTTTATCTGCTTTCATTACGTATATAACAAGGCCTACGAAGAACAGAACAAAAATTATCAGTGAAATCATAGGGTAGATTTCTACGTTTACAATTTCACTGAGATAGTTTACAAATTTCATAATTAATTAATTATTTAGTAGATGCAACATCACGTTTGATATCGGTACCAAGACGTTGTAAGTAAGCAATCATTGCAATAATTTCTTTATTAGAAACTGTTTTAATTCCAGCATCTGCTAAATTTTTAGTTATTGAATCTGCTTGATGCATCAAATCAGCATTTGCGATTTGATCATATCCTGCTGGATATGGTACACCAAGAGTTTGCATAGCTCTAATTTTTGCAGCTGTAGTTGATGTATCTAAATCATCATCTAACATCCAAGCATAGTTTGGCATAATAGATCCTGGCGACATTGAGCTAGGTTCTAGCATGTGATTGTAATGCCATGAATCTGGATATTTATTTCCTTCACGATGTAAATCCGGACCAGTACGTTTAGATCCCCATTGGAATGGATGGTCGTAAACGAATTCACCAGCTTTAGAGTATTCACCATAACGCTCAGTTTCTGAACGGAACGGACGAACCATTTGCGAGTGACAAGTATAACAACCTTCACGGATGTATAAGTCTCTACCTTGTAACTCTAATGGAGTATAAGGTTTTACACTTGCAATGGTAGGGATATTACTTTTCACTAAGAATGTTGGGATTAATTCGATAGCTCCACCAATTAAAATCACTACTAAACTTAAGATCATTAATTGTGTAGGGCGACGCTCAATCCAACGATGCCAGTGTTCACCTTTGTGTACAGCAACTTCTTTTGTTAATGCAGGAGCTTCTGCTTCTTCATTAGCAATTAATTTACCTGATGCTGCAGTTTTAATCAAGTTATACGTCATAACGATAACACCAATTAAATACAATAGACCACCTAAACTTCTCATCGCATACATTGGAATGATTTGCGTAACTGTTTCTAAGAAATTTGGATATTTCAAGAAACCATCAGCAGTAAATTCTTTCCACATTAAACTTTGAGTAATACCTGCCCAATACAATGGGATAGCATAGAATAAGATACCTAATGTGCCAATCCAGAAATGGAAGTTTGCTAATTTTTTAGAGAATAATTCTTTTCCGAAAATACGTGGAAAAATCCAGTACAACATACCGAAGGTTAAGAAACCGTTCCAACCTAAAGCACCAATGTGTACGTGTGCAACAATCCAATCGGTAAAGTGAGCAATAGCGTTTACGTTTTTAAGTGATAACATCGGACCTTCGAAAGTCGACATACCGTAAGCAGTAATTGCTACTACAAAGAATTTTAAGATTACATCTTCACGAACTTTATCCCAAACACCACGAAGTGTTAATAATCCGTTGATCATACCACCCCAAGATGGAGCGATTAACATCACAGAGAATACTACCCCTAACGACTGTGCCCAATCTGGCAAAGAAGTATATAATAAATGGTGAGGACCAGCCCAGATGTATAAGAATATTAATGCCCAGAAGTGAACAATCGATAAACGGTAAGAATATACCGGACGATTAGCCGCTTTAGGAACGAAGTAATACATTAAACCTAAGTAAGGTGTCGTTAAGAAAAATGCAACTGCATTATGCCCGTACCACCATTGTACTAAAGCATCTTGAACACCTGCATACCACGAGTAACTTTTAAATAAGCTTATTGGTAATTCGAATGAGTTTACTAAATGTAGAACTGCTACCGTAACAAACGTAGCGATGTAGAACCAGATGGCAACATATAAATGGCGCTCTCTTCTTTTTAAGATTGTTCCAAACATATTCCAACCAAATACGACCCAAATTAATGTAATCGCGATATCAATTGGCCATTCTAACTCAGCATATTCTTTACCAGTAGTTAAACCTAATGGCAACGATACTGCTGCAGCTAAAATAATTATTTGCCATCCCCAGAAGTTGATCTTACTAAGTACGTCACTAAACATACGTGCTTTACATAAGCGTTGTAATGAATAGTACACACCCGCGAAAATTCCGTTACCCACAAATGCAAAAATTACTGCGTTGGTGTGCAATGGACGAATTCGACCGTAAGTCGTGTAAGGGATTCCGAAGTTGAGTTGAGGGAAAACTAGTTGGAGAGCGATTAGCAATCCAACGGTCATTCCAATCAATCCAAATAAGATCGACGCGTATGCAAAGTTGCGCACAATCTTATTGTCATAATAGAACTTTTCTGTTTGCATATTTAATAGTGTATTGGTTAGCGTTTATGGTTTATTATTTCTTGGTTTTGAATTTCTTGTTCCTTCTCATCGAATAACATTCGAACAGATGGTGTATAATCATCATCATACTGCCCGTTTCGTACAGACCAGATAAAAGAAAAAAGGAAGCCTAGAGCTACAATTAAACTTATACTGATTAATAAAATTAGGACACTCATTCTGTTTTAATTATAATGTAAAAGTATATCAACAGTGTTACAAAACAGCTGATTTTTATCAAAATATAATATGATTTATATCATATTTTAAAAAATAGCAATGCAATATATTTGTGTAGTAGTATGAGGAAAGATATTGAAAATACAGAAGATATCAAAGTGTTGGTTGATTCGTTTTACGCAAAAGTAAATGAAGATGAGCTTCTTGCGCCCATTTTCAATACCGTTGCTAAAGTGAATTGGGAAGCCCATTTACCTCGTATGTATGCCTTTTGGAATAGCTTATTGCTTGATTCTAATGAATATAGAGGGCAACCTTTTGATAAACATGCCGAACATAGCGCACATATTCACGCACTTCATTTCGATCGTTGGATAAGATTATTTTCTGCTACTATTGATGAGCACTTCGACGGACCAAAAGCCAAACTCGCTAAAACTAGAGCCGAAAGCATTGGCGCTATCTTTCAATATAAAATGGATTTCATTCGAATGAATCCGACGATTCCGGAAGAGTAAGGCGAATTTGCGAACTAACGAATTTGCGAATTGACAAAAGACTCTGGACAATTAATTAATTATCTAATTCAACTTAGAATTTAGAACTTAGAATTTAGAATTTTTAATGGCTAATTGTTCAAATTATATTGGCACATTAGCTAATTAGCACATTGTTAGTCTTTATTTGTGCATTTAGCTCCGACAATATCGCATACAATCCAAAGTTTGTACGGTTAACATAAATGAAGTGTTTCACTCCGCGGGCTTGTTTAAACTCGGGCATTTTGGCAAGCTGCTCTCCGAAGGTATATAACTCTTGCATGAATTGCTTGTTCGAGAAATCGAATGATGAACTAATATATGGTTGTGCAAAAAGTCGAATCATTTTTTGATACCAGTTGTAATAAAAATCAATCGCTTGTGCATCGTCTTTATCGAGTATCATTTCTAATTCTCGGAAACACTGAATCGTTTTTGCTTTATCGTTTAAGGTATCACCAATGATTAATGAAAAATAAGGTGTGTAAAAATCCATCGGCAATGCTTTCACACATCCGAAATCTAATACTCCCAATTTACAATCGGGTGTAATGATGAAGTTTCCTGGATGTGGATCTGCGTGAACTTCTTTCAAGGTATGCATCTGGAAATTATAGAAATCCCATAAGGCTTGTCCGATGCTGTTACGTTGCTCTTGCGTTGGATTCGTAGCTAACCATTCCTTTAAGTGCAAACCTTCAACCCAATCCATGGTAATAATTCTCGGACTCGATAGTTCTGGATAATATGCTGGAAACACTATATTTTTAAGGGATTTACAAGCTTCTGCGAATTTCTTCGATTGTTGAACTTCGAGAATGTAATCGGTTTCTTCCACCATTTTTTGCTCTACTTCTTTCATGTAGATGTCTAATTCCTTTTCGCTCATGCCAAGCAAACGGAATGCAAATGGTTTCACTAATTTCAAATCGGAACTGATACTTTCGGCTACGCCGGGGTATTGTATTTTAATGGCTAAGTTCTTTCCATCTTTCGTTGCTCGGTGTACTTGCCCTATAGATGCGGCATTGCTCGACTTGATATCAAACGTATCGAAAATCTTATCGGGAGTTTTACCAAAATATTTACTGAACGTACGCACAATGAGTGGACCCGAAAGTGGTGGTGCGTTGTATTGCGATTTAGAAAATTGATCGACATAGGCTTTCGGCATTATGCTTTTGTCCATGCTAAGCATTTGCGCCACCTTAAGTGCAGAACCTTTGAGTTCGCTAAGCGACTCGTAAATATCTTCTGCATTATCTTGATTGAGTTGATCCTTTGTTAAATCAGCATCAAAGAGCTTTTTAGTATAATGCTTTAGGTAATTCCCCCCTACTTTAATCCCTGTTTTTACAAATTTTGCTGAACGTTCTACTTTACCTGTTGCAATACTATCTTGCTCTTTCATTTTTTTTATTTCTTAAAGGCGACATTCCGCCAGAGAAACTTTCCGTATTCCACCATACTGTCTAATGGCGATTGAGCCATTAAATCGAATGTGATGTTTACGCCTTTCTCAATGGCTTCGTCTGTTTTTTCAAATTC
>JBIINK010000087.1:0-5399 GCA_044337515.1 Sphingobacteriales bacterium
GTAATTTTTTAGCGGGGGTTATTGCTGCGGCAGGTATGGCGTATTATGCGTATTACGAAAAAGAGAAAACGAAATTACCGAAACCGCTTAATAAAGAATACGAAGTGTATCCACACGATTTAATGGGTACCATCATCATGATTGCTGCCGTGGCGGGAATTATTGGTGCTAAATTATTTCACAATTTAGAGAACTGGGATTCGTTTGTTAAAGATCCGATTGATGCATTAATGTCGTTTTCGGGATTAACATTTTATGGTGGATTAATTTTAGGATTGGCTTCAGTGTATTATTACGCACGTAAAAATAAAATCCCATTTATACATTTAATTGATGCGGCTGCGCCGGGTATGATGTTGGCGTATGGTATAGGTAGAGTAGGTTGCCAGTTATCTGGTGATGGCGATTGGGGTATTGTGAATACCTTAGCAAAACCAAGCACCCTATCATTTTTACCCGATTGGATGTGGGCATTTAAATATCCGCATAATGTAATTGGGGAAGGTGTGCAAATAGCAGGTTGTGTTGGTCGCCATTGTGCAGAATTGCCTATGGCAGTTTTCCCAACACCATTCTACGAAGCGATTATGGCCTTTACCATTTTTATCTTTTTATGGAGTATTCGCAAGAGAATTAATATTACAGGAATGATGTTCTCTATCTATTTATTTTTAAATGGAATGGAAAGATTCCTTATCGAAAAAATCAGAGTAAATACTTTATACCATGTCTTCGGTAAATCATTTACACAAGCTGAATTGATATCATCTATATTAATGATTCTTGGATTAATCGGAATTTATTGGTCGTATAAATCAGCAAAGAAAAATGGAAGCATCCAATAAAACTGAAGTTCACCTAAAGCACCGCAAGCATATTCGTCAGCGTTTACATACCGCTTACAAAGGTGCGATGAGCCATAAGGGCGTGCGATATCTTATTTCTGGAGGTACAGCTACTGGGGTAGATGTGGTTTCGTTTTTCATCATTTTGAATTACATCTTACATCAAAATAATATAACAATTGGGCACATGGTAATGGGAGCACATATTGTGGCCTTGTGTATTTCTTTCAGTTTAGGATTAATCACCAATTTCTTAATCACCAAATATTTTGTTTTTAGTGAGTCAACCATTCGTGGTAGAGAACAATTTTTACGTTATGTAATGGTTGCTGCGATTACTTTTGTAGGGAATTATTTTATGATGAAATTATTGGTTGATGTATTTCAATTATGGCCAACCTTAGCAAGGTTAATTGCCGTAGGAACCATTGCGGTATTGAGTTACAGACTACATAAAGTTTTTACGTTTAAAGTTAAATTACCTAAATAATGGATTTAAAATCGATTGCCACACAAGTAGAAGAAGTTTGCAGAGCAACAGGCAAGTACATTGCCGAACAAGCGAAAGCATTTGAATTAGGGAAAGTTGAATACAAAGGCAAAAACGATTTAGTATCATACGTAGATAAAACTGCCGAGCAACAACTTGTTGCAGGCTTACAAAAAATATTACCGGATGCAGGTTTTCTAACCGAAGAGAATACCATTCGTGCCAATCAAAAAGAATACACTTGGATTATTGATCCCTTAGATGGAACGACTAATTTTATTCACAGCTTACCTATATATTCTATAAGCATCGGATTAGAATACAATAATGAAATTGTAGTAGGAGTGGTGTATGAAATAAATAAAGACGAAATGTTTTCGGCGTCTAAAAACAATGGAACATTCTTAAACGGAAATCCAATCAAATGCACAGCAGCTGCACATCTTAACGATACCTTACTAGCAACAGGCTTCCCATATTACAACTTCGAGTTGTTACCTCAATACATGAAATTGTTTAGTCACTTAATGCAAGAAACGCACGGACTCCGCCGATTAGGTAGTGCTGCCGTTGATTTAGCCTACGTGGCTGCGGGACGATTTGATGGTTACTTTGAATATAACCTCAACGCTTGGGACGTAGCTGGAGGAGCATTGCTTGTAAAAGAAGCAGGAGGGCATTGCATCGACTTTAACGGCGGCAATGACTATATCCACGGCCGTTCGATTATTGTAGGGAATAAAGTGATTGCGGAAGCGATTTTGGAAGCAGCGAAAAGTGCTGGATTCTAATATTGTTGTTCTAAATTCTAAGTTGGGTTATTAGGTTATTAAGTTACTAGGTTATTTTGAAATTAGACAAAGGACACTGGACGCTAGACACTGGACAAAGGACACTGGACAAAAGACGCTGGACAAAGGACACTGGACACTAGACAAGAGACTATTTTCTATTTTCAATTTTCTATTTATCTTGAATAAGACACTGGACAAAGGATTCTGGACGCTGGACAAAAGATTCAGGACACTGGATTCTAGACAAAGGACGCTGGACAATAGACAATAACCCAATAACTCAATAACCAAGTAACCCAATAACCAAGTAACCAAGTAACCCAATTATAGTGCATTAATCTACAATATTTAATAAATTAAGTTAAATTGACTATTTTTACACTAATTTAAAGTAAATTTAATGAGAGTATTGAAATTTGGTGGGACTTCTGTAGGGAGTCCAGATCGGTTGAGGAAGTTGATGGAGATTATCGATCCATTACAACCTCAGGTTGTAGTGCTGTCGGCAGTGTCGGGTACAACCAATCAATTAGTCAATATTGCAAATGCTTTGTATGAGAAAAAACATGAGGAGGCAAATGCATTAATCGATATTTTAGAAGAGAAGTACATCGACTTTATTAAAGACTTATTTCCGGAAAGCGCATACCTCAAAAAAGCGAGTATTTTAATTACAGAACATTTTAATTCTATACGTGCCTTTACGCAAGATTTATTTACTGTTTACGAGGAGCGAATCATTTTATCGAAAGGTGAATTAATTTCTACCGCTTTATTTTCATATTACCTAGAGCAAATTGGTATTAAAAATGTATTGCTACCAGCATTAGATTTTATGCGTTTAGATGAGCACTCCGAACCTAATATTCCTTACACTACAGAACATCTTACTCCATTACTAACCGCCAATTCAAACATCAATATTTTTATAACTCAAGGGTACATTTGTAGGAATCATTTTGGTGAAGTGGATAATTTAAAGCGTGGAGGAAGTGATTATACAGCATCCTTAATTGGTGCAGCTTTAGGAGCGGAGGAGGTGCAAATCTGGACAGACATTGACGGGATGCATAATAACGATCCGAGAATTGTTTCGGGTACTAAACCCATTCGTCATTTAAGTTTTAATGAAGCAGCAGAGTTAGCTTATTTCGGTGCGAAAATTTTGCACCCACAAAGTGTTTTCCCTGCACAAAAATATAATATCCCTGTTCGATTATTGAACACCATGGAACCCAAAGCTCCGGGAACCTTAATATCTTCAATGGTTTCAGAAGCTGGTATAAAATCCATTGCTGCGAAAGATGGAATTACAGCATTAAAAATTCAATCATCTCGAATGCTCTTGGCTTACGGTTTTTTACGTCGTGTATTCGAAGTGTTCGAGCGATATAAAACTCCAATCGATATGATTACCACTTCTGAAGTAGCCGTGTCATTAACCATAGACGATAATCAGTACTTAGCAGAAATTATTAAAGAACTCAATGACTTTGGTACCGTAGAAATAGATGCTGATCAAAGTATCATTTGTGTGGTGGGCGATTTCCTAGCAAGTAAATCAGGGTATGCAGCAAAGGTGATGGATTCACTTAAGCAAATTCCTATTCGAATGATTTCCTACGGAGGTTCATCAAACAACATTTCTGTATTAGTAAATACTGCGGTTAAAAACGATGCCTTAAAAGCATTACATAAAGGATTATTCGAATAATATGGAGCTCTCAACACTATCAAATCATCAAACTCCATTTTATTATTATAACATGGAATTGCTTGAGCAAACACTTCAATCGTGTAGCGCAGAATCAAAGAAATATAACTTCCACGTGCACTACGCTTTAAAAGCAAATGCAAATCCGGAAATTCTGAAAAGCATTGTCACTGCTGGCTTTGGAGCCGATTGTGTTTCTGGTAATGAAGTGATTCGTGCGAAAGAAAATGGTTTTGCCAATACTCACATTGTATTTGCGGGTGTAGGGAAATCGGATCAAGAAATTAATGATGCTTTAGACGCTAATATTTTTTGTTTCAACGTAGAATCGAAACAAGAACTCGTTGTGTTAAATGAACTTGCTGCCGCAAAAAACAAAACAGCATCCATTGCTTTGCGTATTAACCCAAATGTGAATGCAAATACGCATCATTATATTACTACAGGTTTAGAAGAAAATAAATTCGGCATTAACCATTGGGAATTGGATGATGTTATTGGGTTATTGAGTTATTTGAAAAATATTAAATTAGTTGGGTTACATTTTCACATTGGTTCTCAGATCACCGATTTGTCGGTATTCAAAAGCCTATGTTTAAAAGTAAACGAGTTTGTTTCTTGGTTCGAAGATCGTAAGCAACCAATCCGCATCATCAATGTGGGCGGAGGTTTGGGGATCGATTATGTGAATCCGGAAGAACATGCGATACCGGATTTCGAATCGTATTTCAAATTATTTCATCAGTTTCTTACCGTTAAAAATCACCAAGAAGTTCACTTCGAATTGGGCAGAGCATTAGTAGCTCAATGCGGTACACTCATCTCAAAAGTTCTGTACATCAAAGAAGGTTTACAAACCAACTTTGCTATACTCGATGCGGGCATGACGGAGTTACTTCGCCCAGCATTGTACCAAGCCTACCATAAAATCGAGAACCTCTCGAATACCAATACCACCGAAAAGAAAAAGTACGATGTCGTCGGACCTATTTGTGAATCATCAGACTGCTTCGGCAAAGCCGTTGAACTTCCTATCACCAAACGAGGAGATTACATTGCCATCCGCAGCGCAGGCGCCTATGGAGAAGTGATGCGGTCGGGGTATAATCTGCGAGAAGCACAAGCTTCGTTTTTTAAATTCTAAATTCTAAATTCTAAGTTGATTAAGTAAATAAGGTAGTAAGATATATTTTTCTTAATCACAGAGACACAGAGACACAAGGTATATTTGTTTTTTTTGTTCGTCGAAGCGTCCTTGTCTGACGCCAGGCTGATAAATTCTAATTTGATTTATCATTTAACATATTAACCTATTAACATATTGATGAACAATTGCTATATTTGTATGTTATAACACGTAATTAAATTCTAAATTCTAAATTCTAAATTCTAAATACATAGTACATAATACATAGTACATAATACATAGTACATAGTACATAATACTTAATACAATTCTCTTATCACGAACAATGAATAGGCTAAAATTCATCCAATCCCTATTATTACTACCATTCGCAGCAAGCGCCATGACACTAAAAGATTTATCGAAAATA
>JBIINK010000043.1:0-18539 GCA_044337515.1 Sphingobacteriales bacterium
TGTTGCCGATTGCCATTTTGTTACTGTTCCTGTGTTACCTGATAATGTTAAGGTAGTAGAATTTGTTCCTGTACATACTGTTGCAGATCCTGCGATTGATCCTCCAACTGAGGTTGGACTTACATTAATTATTGCTGTAGAAGAAACAGTTGAATCACATACACCTGATTTAATAACTGCTCTATAATAAGTAGTCGTAGTTAAATTCGTTGCAGTATATGTTGTAGTTGTATTTACAATATCTGTTACTGTTCCAGAAAAATCTGATACTGTTGCCGATTGCCATTTTGTAATCGAACCTGTATGCCCTGATAATGTTAAAGTAGTAGAATTTGTTCCTGTACATACTGTTGCACTTCCTGCGATTGATCCTCCAACTGAGGTTGGACTTACATTAATTATTGCTGTAGAAGAAACAGTTGAATCACATACACCTGATTTAATAACTGCTCTATAATAAGTAGTCGTAGTTAAATTCGTTGCAGTATATGTTGTAGTTGTATTGGCAATGTTTGTTAAGCCTGTACTAAAGCTTGCATTCGTTGCCGACTGCCATCTTACTATTGAACCTACATTTAATGTCAATGTCATTAATGTAGAATTTGTTCCTGTACATACTGTTGTTGAATTAGACACGCCAATTCCTAATGAACCTCCGTATGATGCTGGGTTAACAGTTATACTTACTGAACTAGAGAAAGTCGAATCACATGCCCCTGATTTAATTACTGCTCTATAAAATGTAGTAGCAGTTAAGTTCGTTGCAGTTTGTGTTGTTGATGTATTAGCAATATTTGTTAATCCAGTTGTAAAGCCTGCATTCGTTGCCGACTGCCATCTTACTATACTTCCTGTATGACCAGATAATGTTAATATAGTAGAGTTTGTTCCTGTACATACTGGAGACGATCCTGTTGTGATGGCAAGTGATCCACCAACTGTTGCTGGTGATATAGTTATCGTTGCTGTTCCAGAGTTTGCTGATGAACATGCACCACTCGTTACTACCGCTCTGTAATAAGTTGTAGCAGTTAAGTTAGTCGCAGTTAATGTCGTTGTTGTATTGGCAATATCTGTTACCGTTCCAGAAAAATCTGATGCTGTTGCCGATTGCCATTTTGTTACTGTTCCTGTGTTACCAGATAATGTTAAGGTAGTAGAATTTGTTCCTGTACATACTGTTGCTGATCCTGCTAATGTTCCGCCAACTGATGTTGGTGATACCGTAACGGTAGTTGATGAAGAGTTCGCTGATGAACATGCACCACTAGTTACTACCGCTCTATAATAAGTTGTAGCAGTTAAGTTAGTCGCAGTTAATGTCGTTGTTGTATTAGCAATATCAGTTACCGTTCCAGAAAAATCTGATGCCGTTGCCGATTGCCATTTTGTAATCGAACCTGTTTGTCCTGATAAAGTTAAAGTAGTAGAATTTGTTCCTGTACATACTGTTACACCGCCAGCGATTGATCCGCCTACTGAAGTTGGCGATACTGTTATTGTAACTGATGCAGAGAATGTAGAATCACATACACCTGATTTAATTACTGCTCTATAAAATGTAGTAGTTGATAAATTTATTGCATCATGCATTGCAGATGTATTTGCAATGTTTGTTAAGCCTGTAGTAAATCCTGCATTCGTTGCCGACTGCCATCTTACAATACTTCCTGTGTGTCCTGTTAATGTTAATGTAGTAGAGTTAGTACCGGTACAAACTGGTGATGATCCTGTTGTAATGGCAAGTGAACCACCTACTGAAGCTGGTGATACCGTAATAGTTCCAGTTGCTGAAAATGTTGAATCACATACTCCCGATTTAATAACTGCTCTATAAAATGTAGTAGTACTTAAGTTCGTCGCTGTTAATGTAGTTGTTACATTTACAATGTTTGTTAAGCCAGCAGTAAAGCCTGCATTGGTTGCCGATTGCCATCTTACTATATTGCCTGTATTTCCACTTAATGTTAATGTAGTAGAGTTCGTTCCTGTACACACTGTTGCACTTCCTGCGATTGTTCCACCTACTGTTGCTGGTGATACTGTAATTGTTGCTGTAGCAGAGTTTGCAGATGAACATGCACCACTAGTCACTACTGCTCTGTAATAAGTAGTCGTAGTTAAGTTCGTTGCTGTTAAGCTTGTCGTTGTATTGGCGATATCAGTTACTGTTCCAGAAAAATCTGAAGCTGTTGCCGATTGCCATTTTGTTACTGTTCCAGTATTACCAGATAATGTTAACGTCGTAGAATTTGTTCCTGTACATACTGTTGCTGATCCTGCGATTGATCCGCCAACTGATGCTGGCGATACCGTAACGGTTCCTGTTGCAGAGTTTGCTGATGAACATGCACCACTTGTTACTACCGCTCTGTAATAAGTTGTAGCAGTTAAGTTAGTCGCAGTTAATGTCGTTGTTGTATTGGCAATATCTGTTACCGTTCCAGAAAAATCTGATGCTGTTGCCGATTGCCATTTTGTTACTGTTCCTGTGTTACCAGATAATGTTAAGGTAGTAGAATTTGTTCCTGTACATACTGTTGCAGATCCTGCGATTGTTCCGCCAACTGATGCTGGAGATACCGTAACGGTTCCTGTTGCAGAGTTTGCTGACGAACATGCACCACTAGTTACTACTGCTCTGTAATAAGTTGTAGCAGTTAAGTTAGTCGCAGTTAATGTCGTTGTTGTATTAGCAATATCAGTTACCGTTCCAGAAAAATCTGATGCCGTTGCCGATTGCCATTTTGTAATCGAACCTGTTTGTCCTGATAATGTAAACGTAGTAGAATTTGTTCCTGAACAAACTGTTGCTCCGCCCGAAAGGGTTCCTCCAACTGATAATGGATCAATAGTGATTTGCGCTCCTGCACTATTTGCACTTGCACATTGTCCACTTTTTACCACTGCTCTGTAATAGATAGCCGTTGATAAGTTTGTAACTGTTAAGGTATAGGCTGTACTTACAATGTCGCTTGTACTTGCAAAATTTGATGTAGCTGATGATTGCCATTTCACTACCGAACCTGTACTGCCTGTTAATGTTAATGTGGTTGAATTTGTTCCTGTACAAACACTCGTACCGCCCGTTACTGTTCCTCCAACCGTAGCAGGATCTACGAAGATACCTACTGAATTAGAGAACGCTGCTGATGCTGCCCCATTCGTTACTTTCGCTCTATAAAAACGATAACCAGCTGCTAGTGTATTTGTGGTTAATGTACTTGTGGTAACGGTGGTGTCTGTCCACGTTGTTGCATTCGGTGAAGTTTGCCATACAATTGTTCCAGTATGACCAGTTAAATTTATTGTTCCTGCGCTTCCTGCACAAATGTTCGACGCTACAGCTGCTGCTGTTCCGCCAACACTTGGTAATGGTAATACGGTTACCGTAACAGTTGTTGACGACTGACATCCATTATCGTCTGTTCCTGCTACCGAGTATGTTGTAGTAGTTACAGGACTTACTGTTATCGATGCTGTGGTTGCTGTGGTATTCCATAAATAAGTATTCGCTCCACTCACGGTTAACGTAGTACTATTACCTGTAATAATTGATACGCTCGATGGTGAAACAACTACAGTTGGTAATGGATTTACCGTGATAGTAATTGCGTTGCTATATACTGCAGCATCATTCGATGTTGTTGCTGCTCTTCTAAAATAGGTTGTTGTTGAAAGTGAACCCGGTGCATATGTTGCACTGGTTGCACTCGATATGTTTGAAAATCCAGTTGTTGATGAAGTAGTTGATGATTGCCATTGGTAAGAAATTGATCCTGTACCATTCGACGCTGCTATGCTTGACGTAAATGCAGTTGGTGTACCAGAACCACAAAGTGATGCTGTTCCTGCTACAACCCCTGGATCTAGTGGTGCGTTAACAGTGGCAACTACTGGCGTGCGATCCGTAGAATAACAACCTGTGGTTGTATTTCTAGATTGTGCATAATAAGTTGTTGTTCCAATGATGCTTGCTGTCGTATACGAATTCGACCCGCTTAATAATAAAGTCCCACCGGTTAATGCACTATACCAATCGATAGTAGAACTAGCAACAGGAGTTGCAGAAAGGGTTACCGTTCCTGTTCCAGTTCGTGCCGCGCCAACTACTGTTGAAATGTTTGCTGGTTGTGCATTTACCGTTAATGTAATTGTATTACTATACCCAACTAAACTATTTCCGTCGGTTGCTTTTCTTCTGTAATAAGTAGTTACCGATACTGAATCTGTCGGAACATATAATGCTACATCACTAGCAACACCATCGACCGTTGCTCCATCGTCTATTAAATCAACTACGCCTGAAGCAAAAGTTGATGAAGTAGAAGATTGCCATTGGTAATTAAATGAACTATTACCTCCGGATGCACTTGATAAAGATCTCATCGTATCTGGAATACTTGTACCACATAAAACTTGTGAAGCGCTAATCGTTCCTCCATTAACAGTTCCTGTTACTGTAGCAATAACTGGGGTTCTTGTTGCCGAAACGCAACTCGTAGTTGTGTTTCTAGATTGAGCGTAATATGTAGTGGTTGCACTAATCGATGGAGTTGTAAAAGTGGTCACGCCTGTGCCACTTGAAAGCACACTTCCTCCTGAAGGGAAAGCATACCAATCGATAGTGCTTCCTGATACTGCAGTAGCAGAAAGACTCACTGTTCCAGAACCTGTACGAGATCCATTCACCGGACTAGTTGGTGCAGATGGCAATGCATTTATAGTGATGGTAATTACATTACTATAAATTGCAGCATCCGAAGATGTAGAAACTTTTCTTCTATAATATAATGTTTGTGTGATGGCATTTGCTGGTGTAAAAGTAGCTGAGGTTGCATCTGTAATATCTGCAAAACCTGCACTTGTACTCGTTGTTGATACTTGCCATTGATATTGTATAGTTGCTCTACCATTTGCTGCTGCAACTGATGAAGTAAATGCAGATGGTATTCCGCTTCCGCAAATTGCACTACCGCCACCTGCAATAGTCCCTTCAGTTAATGGTAAGTATAATGGAATAGAAATCCTTCCAGTATCGAGTGAAGTTGCACCACCATTATCAATTACTTTAAATAAAATAACTGGTGTTACAAGTCCAGCGTTTGGTGTAATTCTTATTGATGTAAATAAAGCTGTAGTTACTCCACCTACTGGCCATGTGCCACTTGTATAAGATGTTGCACCAACTTTAAATGCAGATACTCCCGTAGGGAATGTTAAATATTTTATGTTTGCTAATGCACCCGACTCACCATCTGTTCCATTTATTTTTGTTGAGTCAACACTCATGCTCGCACCTGGATTCACTTGCTCTGCAAAGGTATAACTAGTTGCAGAAGGCAATTGATTCACCCCAAAATCTTGTGTAGTAATGTCAACACTCGCTGAATTAAATTGCTTGAATAATGGAGTAGTACTTGAATACGTTGCAGGTAATGCATTCGCAGAAAGAGTAGACCCATTATTATATGAATCACTATTTACACGGAGCTTTAATTTATTGATATTACGAGGTACGTTAACTAAAGTATAGTTACCTGTAAAGTCAACTGATGTTTGGTCAATAATAAGATTTGTACTATCTACTAAATAAACTTTTAATGTAGCAAAAGCATTGGTTCCTGTTTCGCTATTTGTTTGTATAGTATTAAAAGTGCCATTAGCCGAATTATCTAAATCGGACCACATTGTTCCTGAAACGCTAATAGGAACTGCACTTACCGTTACGTATACTTTTGCAATTGCAGTTAAACTTGTATTTCCTGAACAAGAAGCATGGAAATCTGAAATTTTATATTGGAAAGAATCGACACCAAAGAAATAGGCTGTCGGATTATAATTAATTTGTTTGTTCTCTAGTAAAGTTACCGTACCATGCGCAGGAGCTAGTAACCCTAAAGCGGATATACTAATTCCAATACTGTCATTGTCTGGATCGGAGTCATTTAACAATACATCAATATCAAAATTTTGATTGATGTAAGTAAGGTCCGTATCATTTTTTGCAACTGGAGCCACATTCGTTGATGCAATTGGAAATATATTAATACTTACAGTTGCTGTTGAGCTTTGCAATGAATCCGCTGATCCATCTTTTACTTTATAAGAAAATTGATCCGCTCCACTATAATTTGGCGTTGGCGTATAAATGTATTTACCATTTGAGACTTTAGCTAAAGTACCATTACTAGGATTCGTAACAATTACTGCAGTTATTAATGTTCCTTCAGGATCAGAATCGTTGGCTAATAAATTCACTTGTTTTGGTAAACACAAGGAAGTATTAATGGTATCTGCTGTTGCAATTGGATTTTGATTTACTACTGTAATCGCAACTAATGCAGTGTCACTTAATATAGCGTCACAAACACTTGATGTTACGTTAGAACGTGAATAGATCAGGGTATCTTTACCTGTAAAGCCAGTACTTGGAGTATACACAATTGAACTTCCGCTTACTACTGCAGATCCAAATTTTGGATTAACAGTAATCGTTGGTGATGATATTGATCCTTGAGGATCGGTATCATTTAATCCAACACTTATTGTTTTTGCAGTATTAGAATTTGTGCTTGTATTATCAGCTACAATAGTTGGTGCTACTCTACTTACGGTTACGCGAACAGTTGCTGTTTTTGTTTGTGAGTTGGTTGCATCAGTAATGGTATAGGTAAACGTATCCACACCAGCATAACTTCCTGCAGGAGTATACAAAACATTTCCGCTTACAATACTAGCTGTACCATGCGCTGGTGTAGTTACCGAAGTTAAGTTATTTGTATTGCCATAATAGTTCAAATCATTTGAGCGAACATTTATCGTTTTTGTTGCGTTTGATTTTACACTTGTTGTATCCGGATAAGCAAAAGGTTTGTATGTTGTTGGGATGGTGCTTTCTGGGAAAGTAACTGTTGCAGATGTATACGAAACCGTAAGCTTTGGTCTGTAGGCAGTATTCGTGGTATTATCCCTGCTATAAAATGAATATGTTCTAGTGTTACCTGTTGATGAGACTAAAGGAACAATTAATAATCCTAAATTTGTAGACGAAGAAGTTATCCAGGCTTGAGCCATAGCAGTAATATTAGATGTTACTGTTGAACCCGTTGATTTATCTGATGTATTCGTAATAGTAGAAGAATTAGCAGTAGTATAATCCGTACCTGATGTACTTGCACCAGACGAACCTGGCCAAGCTGTACTAGATTTATAATTACTCCAAGTTGATCCAGTCTCTGTCCAAGCTTGATTTGCACGATAAATAGTTGCTGGGAAGGGCCCTTCAGAAGAACTGTATGTATAACTAGATGACGTTGTTAATGTTAACGTTGCTGATGTAATAGTATTAGAACTAGGTATGCCAGACAAATCAAATTTTAATAATGACTTCCTATTTTTCGAAGTTCTACTCGTTAAACTTGCTGATGTAGAAGTCCCTTTATTTGTGGTTGAACTGTTTTTATCGATATAATTATCAGACGTTGAAAAATAATCTGTACTTACTGTTACCCCTGCAATATCTACCCCTCGTTTATATTTTCCAGCTGCAGCATTTTCTAACACTAAGGTTACGTTTACTGTTCCAATTGCAGTGTACCCTAAATCATTCACAATTAAATAAGTGAACTGATCAGTTGAGCCTGATGCCAAATCTTTTGTAGTGACATAACTTAATGTTCCATTGGCGTTAATATTTACATAACCCTTGGATGGCTTCGTAATAATGTCTCGTATGTATAGTTTATTATAAGTAGTGGCGGAAAAATTATTTTTATCATTCGTCAGTACGTTGATCGTAGTTACACTATCCTCTAATGCTGTTACGGCATCAGTAGTAGCAACTGGTGCTAATGCAACCGAACCGACTGTAATGCTTATTGTATTGGTTGCTGTTAATACACCATTCGAAATGGTATAGCTTCCGTTATCTGTTCCTGTATAGTTTGTATTTGCATTATATACAACTGAACCTGCTGATGTAAAGGAAACGGTACCATTAGAAAAACCTGTAACAGTTGTTAATGTACGTGCACCTGCAGACGCATCGTAGTTGCTATCAAAAACATCAAATGTTATTGTTGGCACACCGCAACCTGCATCAATACTTTGAGTAATAGCATTTGCTGTAAAGGCTGCTCCTGCTGGTTTTGCAACAATATCACCTTTAGTATCAAAAGTTGTTCTACCACAAGCATCGGTTACTAAACAAGTAATAATTGCATCGGTACTTGCATTCACATTTGGTGTAAATGAAGTTGTAGTTCCTGTTGGATTACTAAATACCCCCGGTACGTTAGAAGTCCACAAAAAAGAAGCAGCTGTATTTGAACCTCCTGCTGTAACAGTTAAACCTGTATAGGTTGTACCCGAATACATCAACGTCGGGATGTTCGTTAACGTAGCTGTTAATGCTCCTGCTAATTTATCTTTAATTGCAAAAAACGAGAAGTTAAAAAACATTCGTTGCGCTGCAATTTGTGCTGTATTAGGTGAACCAGAAGATGGTGAATAACTATGTGAACCTTGGTAACAAACATAACCACGTGTAGCGTCATCAAATCCTCTTCCGTATAAATTGTTTGATGCTGGTCCGGCCGACAAACTTGGAATGCCAACTTGATTGGGCGCTTTGGTAATGAAGGTTACACCAGCATTCCATGCACTTCCAATTGCTGGCATGTAAATACTTTCTGCACCACCCGTTTGTGCTGCATCAGAAGTACCAATGTATTGTGCCATTGGTGCTGAAGGATTGTGTTGTGTTAATGGAATAGTTACTTTGGTGTGATTAGCATAGTTAACTAAACCATTAGTAGAAAGGAAGTTCATTTTAAGTCGTTGTGAAACACCGTTTATTACAGTATCCTTAAATAAACCTTCCATAATAGACACAGCGTTACAACCTGCCCATATAGCACCTTTATTCGTCTTGTTCCAGAAATATAAATTATTGTGTGAGTTCCATTTTGGTGCTGCGTGTGGCATTACATAAATATCATCGCAACTGTTAAGCGCTGATGGACCTTTAAAAATATATGACGATGAAGGGATGCCTGCATAAGTTAAGTAAGCAACCGCTACACGACCGTTTGTAGCGTCCATTACCCATTTTGGTGCAAATTTCATGGTATAAGAAACCTCTAAAGCTAAATCTGAAACTAATGAATCAATTAAAACACCTTGGCTCTTCCATGTATTAATTACTTTATTAACTGCAGCAGTTCTAAACCCTTCAGGAATTATAAAAGGTCCACCTCTAAAGTTTTTACCATTATGTGTAAAATCAATACCATCTTTCACTTTAGATGGATTGATCACACAACTAACTGGTGTCTGATAGTTTTTCAACAAATCATAAATCAAACCATAAGGTTTCAATGAGTTTGCCACTGAAGGCGTAACTGCACCCATATCAATAATGATAGAGCCCTTTTTGAAGGTTTGAACATCAGCGAATACATTTAACGAAGAAAAAAACGTTAGTAAAACTAATGTGAATGTGAAGAGGCGTTTAGAAAGCTTAATGAATTGCATTACGGTCCGTTTAAGTATTTTTTATTCTTATAAAATCAATCTATTTTTTTTAAAAAAAATAGTAGAAATAAATGTTGTAGTCTTATTTTTCAGTAAATCCGGCTAAATAATCAATAAATGCATTTAATGGTATGACTTGCATTACATTACATATTCAAGTCATTCATGGCAATGACAATGCCATAAGAATTAATTATGAATTTGTTAGAATGAAATATCTATTTAAAGAATACAATATTCTGATATTCATGGGTTTAGTTTACTTGGTAAATAATGGACGAATTAGATAATAATAGCAAATCATCCCAGAATAGGAGGATTTATTACCAAAAAGAGAGGAAAAAATATTGATTAGAACTATTATAAATTACATTAAAGGCAATAACCACTTAAAGTAGTTTTGCAACTGTGTCCTCCAAAAGGTTTCATTATGTTGTCCAGATGGAATTACCTTGTCATAAATATTGGATTTAGACTGCGAGCGTAACAAATCAGCAATTGCGTGCATATTATCGGTGTACTTCTTTCCCTCTAATTCACCAGCTATCATATATACATTTCCATTCCAATCTGAGGTATTCCCTTTAATCTCCTTCTCAAGGTCGTTTACATTGGTCCAGAACGCAGGCGAAAATACCCCTGCAGATCCAAAAACACCTGGATATCTCATAATACCATATAGAGAAATCAATCCTCCCATAGAACTGCCACAAATAGCTGTGTGCTTTGAATTAGATATGGTTCGGTAATGTTGGTCGATATAGGGCTTTAAATCGTAAACCAAACTCTCTAAATATTGCGAACCTGTACCTTTTACATCCCACACATTAACCTCATCTGGTTTTACCTTAAAATCATAAGGACTGTATTCCGAAAGTCTATCTTTCCCTCCATTATCAATTCCGACGATGATAACTGAAAATTTTAATTGTGGACCTAGCGTATCTAAACATTCGTCAACTCCCCATTCTCCAAAAGTACCAGTCAGTTCATCAAATAAATTTTGACCATCGTGCATGTAAATTACTGGATATTTCTTTTTCGAAGTTTCATATCCTACTGGCAAATAAATCCAAACTCTTCTGTTTTTACCAAGCTTGCCTAATAGAAAATCATTCGAAAGTATTTTTACATTTTTTGATGCTGTACTTTTTCTAACAATATTCGCAAATTTATCTTTCCAATTTTCAATGGTAATTAATATTGTAGTATCCGACTTTACATCAGCTAATCGAATAACCCTATTGCCTCTATCTTTCCCTGCATTAGTAGATTCAACAGAATCCCATGTACCTCTTGTTATTTTAAACTGAATTAAGTCAACATTGGTATTAGTTAAACTTAATGCAAATTTCCCTTGTTCGTTTTTTTGAAATTGAAATTCAGTTGATGATGGATTCCATCCATTCAAATTAGAAGCAAAAAAATAATTAGTTTGAGCTTTCTCCTCACTCGGAAAACTTAATTGAAGAGTAATTTTATGTTGAGAAAAACAAATAGTTGAAATAAAAATTAATGCAATAAATAATTTTATCTTTTTCATCTTTTAAATATTTTAAATCAATTAACACATTAACATATTAACACATTAACATATTAATTCATAGCAATCAACTTGCCATTTTCGAGAACAGGAATTACCGAACATATATTCTGTTTCAAACAAAACTGAATATCATCTTCTATATTAAGTTCTTTTAATCGTTGGCTATGTGATGATTTATGTAAATATTGACGAAGATTGTCTTTTGCAAGCAGATACATATCCTCTGCAGCAATTGCAGCATCGCAATGATGAGTGAAATTAGTTTTCAATTTAGAAACTACTGCACCGGCAAATAAGGTGTCTTCTAAATTGAATTTATTTTTCCATCCAGAACACAGTAATAACACATCAGCAGTTTGACTGCTAATCCAATTACATACAGCATCTAAATTCAAAAAGGATCCTACAATTATTTTATCGGCAGATAATGCCTGTTGAATAGCGTGAGTACCATTCGTAGTAGTTAACACAATCTTTTGTCCTACTACTTTTTCTTTTGTATAACTAAATGGTGAATTACCGAAATCAAATCCTTCAACAACTTCTCCATTTCTCTCGGCTGCTAATAAATACCCCTTGCCTTCATAACTTTTGCATTCGTCGACACTGGCTACTGGAATAATTTCTAAAGCGCCGTTTTCGAATCCATAACAAATTGAAGAAGTTGCACGAAAAATATCGATCACCACAACTATTCTACCTTTTACAGTATAGTGGGGAATTAACGACGGACTTAAACAAACTTCAATCTCTCTACTCATCTTATCCTTTGTAAAATGGGTATTTCACCACTTTCGCTTTTATTTTTTGATCTCTAATTAATATATATATATCCGAATTCTCTTTCGCAAATGCTAAATCAATATAACCCATACCAATTGCTTTTTGTAGCGATGGTGATTGTGTTCCTGAAGTAACAATTCCAATTTCATTTCCTTGCTCATCTACAATTTTATAATCGTGACGAGGAATACCACGATCTATCATCTCAAATCCAACAAGCTTACGTTTTACTCCAGCTTCTTTTTGAGCCAATAAATTTTTAGAATTCGTGAACTCTTTACTGAATTTTGTTATCCAACCTAAACCTGCTTCAATTGGCGATGTAGTATCATTAATATCATTACCATATAAACAGAATCCCATTTCTAAACGCAATGTATCTCTAGCTCCTAAACCAATCGGCTTAATGCCAAATTCAGCACCTGCTTCGAAAATAGCATTCCAAATAACTTCTGCATTTTCGTTTTCAAAATAAATTTCAAATCCTCCTGCACCAGTATAACCTGTAGCAGAAACTAAAACATTTTCTACCCCAGCAAATACTCCTTTTTGAAATGAATAATATTCCATTTCAGAAAGATTTATATCTGTTAATTTTTGTAATGTTGCCGCTGCATTAGGACCTTGCACAGCTAGCAAAGAAGTTTTTTCAGAAATGTTATGCATCTCTACTCCTTTAGTATTGTATTTAGAAATCCAATCCCAATCTTTATCAATGTTCGACGCATTAACTACTAACATATAAGACTTATCATCCATTCGGTAAACTAATAAATCGTCCACAATACCACCATCTTCATTAGGTAAACAAGAGTATTGAACTTTACCATCTATTAATTTCGACGCGTCATTTGAACAAACTCGTTGAATTAGATCTAATACATTTTCGCCTTTCAGGATAAACTCACCCATGTGAGACACATCGAATACGCCTACAGCTTTACGAACTGCTTCGTGTTCAACATTAATACCGGCATATTGAACCGGCATATTATAACCTGCAAATGGAACCATTTTAGCTCCCAATTGAGTGTGTATTGCTGTTAGTGCTGTATTTTTCATATTGTTAGTAAAGGTGCAAAAGTACAAAAATATCTGTAGTTTTTTGGCGCTATATGTTTAGACTAAGTTGACTCGGCAATAAGGTAAAGCTCATTCTGTGATGTGGAGTTGCTCCGTATTCTGCAATGGCATCACGGTGCTCTTTAGTAGGGTAACCTTTATTTTTCAGCCACTTATACATCGGATATTCTTGATGCAATCTCTCCATGTATTCATCACGATATGTTTTCGCTAGGATAGAAGCCGCAGCAATTGACATGAACTTTGCATCTCCTTTTATTATACAATGATGTGGAATCTCTGGGTAAACCTTAAACCGGTTACCATCAATTAACAGTAACTCAGGCTTCATCTCTAATTGATCAATCGCTTTATGCATAGCAAGAAATGACGCATTTAGAATATTGATTTCATCAATTTCAGCAGCCGTACATATCCCAACTGCAAAAGCAATCGCCTCTTTCTCAATTATTTCACGCAAATAAAATCGATTTTTCTCCGATATCTGCTTTGAATCATTCAACATTTCATGTTGGAAGGTTTTTGGCAAAATAACCGCTGCTGCAAACACTGGGCCTGCTAAACATCCCCTGCCAGCTTCATCGCAGCCCGCTTCTACTAATTTATTTTGATAAGTAATCTGTAACATATTCCGGCTTCAAATTTAAAATTTATCTTTGTCAATTAACTATTTCTAATATGTCGAACGAATTTAAGTACAGAGAACTCCTTTATAATGATTATTTCAATAGCCAATCTGGACGAACATTCCATTTAGATATTGAAAAAAAATTAAGCACCGATAGTAATATTCTATCGAGAGAAATTCTACCTCTAATTCCTACCGATAAAAATAGTGCCCTATTGGATATGGGTTGTGGCTTCGGGTCATTAATCTATACCTTAAAGAAAAAGGGCTATACCAATTTAAAGGGTATAGACTTAAGTGAAGGCCAAGTAAAAGTAGCACATGAATTAGGTTTAACCGAAATCGAATTGCAAGATTTACTCCCTTACTTAAAGAATAACAAAAATAAATTTGATGTCATTACAGGGATAGATATCATTGAACATTTCAGTAAAGATGAATTAGTAGAAGTTCTTACTTGCGTTAAAGATGCGTTAAAACCTAATGGAACTGCCATCTTCAGAACTCCTAATTTAGATGCTCCTTTTGCAACATTATTTTCGAACGGCGATTTTACACATGAAAATTATATCAACTACTCATCAGCAAATCAATTGATGCTTTCAATGGGATTTAAAAATATTCAAGTGTTAAATTCCATAATGGAAACACAAGGATTTTTAAAAGAGCTATTCAGAAAATTAACCTGGGCTGTGATGAAAACGTTTATTAAACTTTTGATATTCTCTACCGCTCGAACTACCAATGCTATGGTGTTTAGTCCGAACTTAATTATTAAAGTAACAAAACCTTAGTTAAGAATTTCTTTAATTTTTGTTTCTACTTCCATTTCAGAAATCAAATCCATGCAGGTGTTCTCTGGACGAACACAATGAACCTGATCGCAAGGATTGCAATCTAATACATGATGTAGATAAGTTGCGTTTATTCCCCATGGATAAAAGGTAGATGGCACTCCTGGCCCATATAAGCCTAGGCTTGGGCACTGACTAGCAGTTGCGATATGGAGTGGGCCACTCTCATTCCCTATAAATAATTTTGCTTTTGATGTTAAAGTTGCAAACTCACTCAATGTAAATTGACCAGCAACATTTAACGTATTAAAAGGAATTAATTCTCGAATTTTATCAATTGATTCTACGTCATTTACATCACCCGCGAAAACGATATCAAAATGATAATTCTCTTTCAAATACTTTGCAATATTGGCAAAGCGTTGAGGACTCCATTTGCGAAGTGGCCTTCGAGCTTCACAATGTAAAATAGCAAATTTAGATAATTTATTTTCTGTTATAAAATCATTAATCGCTGCAGTATCATGATCGTTATGGTAAATTTTTAATTTTATTTCTGCAGGAAATTTATCGAGTAATGGTTCAATGATTTCGAGGTTAGTCATCACCTCATGCTTCTGCCCACCATTGAATCTATTTTTCAATCGTACACTTGCACGATCTACACGGTAATAAGGCTGATGAGTAAGCGCATACCAATTCGATTCAAACGTTCCTCTCAAATCTACAATCAAATCATATTGCGAATCTAATTCAGACTTGCTCGTAATTATTGTTGTAATGTATGGATCGAAATGGACTAATGGATAGATAAATGATTTGCACCAAAGTGTTATTTCGGCATTGGGATATTCCTTTTTTAACAGCTCAAATACGTGAAGTGTATTCACCATATCGCCTATTTCGTCGAGCTTTATAATGAGAATTTTTCGGTAATCTTTCCCTTTAGGATCTTTCCATTTATTTATCCATTTAGAACAAACTACACTGCTGGCATAAATAAAATCTTCCTTCTTCATTTAAAATAATCCTTTGGAAATGTATAATTACAAAATTAATTTAATTTATTTGTGTAGAATAGGTCATGCAAAGAAAATTCTTACTAAATCTTCTACTCATCATTTTTATCAATTTACTGATAAAACCACTCTATATTTTTGGAGTAGAGCTGCATGTTCAAAATTTACTGGGTTCTAATAGCTACGGTTTATACTATTCCTTATTTAACTTAAGTTTCATATTAAGCATTATAGTAGATCCAGGTATTACCAACTACAACAACAGGCATATTGCTCAAAATGAGCACCTTTTGAGTACATCCTTCTCTAAAATCACTACAACAAAAATTTGGTTATCAGGTATCTATATAGTAGCTATTACTCTTTATGCCTTAGCCATCGGTTTTAATGGATATGAATGGCAATTGTGTGGACTATTAGTTCTTGGCCAAATATTCAATTCATTTACTCTTTACAATCGCTCCAATTTAGCAGGCCTTCATCATTTTAAAACCGACACATTTATTTCCATACTCGATAAGCTTATTATGATAGGGATTTGTGCTCCTATCCTATTTTTCAATGTGTTTACGGAGCAATTTGATATTCGAATGTTCATACTGTTTCAAACCATTTCATTTGGAGGCTCTGCTTTGATTTCATTTTATTTCGTAAAGAAACACACTGCCCACTTTAGCTTAAGTGTTAACCGTTCAGATTTTAAGGAGATTTTAAAAAACAGTTACCCATACGCTATTCTAGCTAGCTTAATGCTTATTTACACGAAATCAGATACGGTATTAATTAAAGAATTACACCCTAATGGGAATGAAGAGGTAGGGATTTACGCTGCCGCCTATCGCTTAATAGATGCCTTAAATATGATAGCTGTGCTGTTTTCGGGATTACTGTACCCTATTTTTTCTAGAATGATTAAAGAAAAGCAAGCACTCGCTGGACTAGTAAAAACGGCATTCTCCATTTTAGTTTTACCCGCTATAGTTTTTGCATTATTTGCATCAATGAATGCAAACCCAATCATGTTATTTCTTAGTAAGAATCATGCACTAGAATCAGCAGAAGTATTTAGAATTATCATTTTCACCTTCATTTTTATTTGTGTTGGTTACGTATACGGCACTTTACTCACTGCTAACGGGAACATAAAATTGCTTAATAAAATAGCCCTCATAGGTGTTTGTATAAATTTAATATTAAACATCATTTTCATCCCAAAATATGGAGCACTTGCCTCTGCATACATTGCAGTTTTAACTTATGGTTTTGTAACTACTTGTCAGTTAGTGTTTTCATTTAAAACCTTCCAATTCAAATTGAAACTAGTCAACTTTATTCAAATTATAATATCGAGCATTTGTATTGCTCTACTTTATTACTTCATTGATAGAATCGACATCAATTGGGTGTGGAAATTAAGCTTAGGAATGGGGCTTTCTATACTAATTTTATGGTTTAGCCGTTTATTGCCTTTCAGAGAGCTAACCTTATTGATTAAAGAGGATAAATTAGTTTAAAATATTAATTTTACCTTTGCGAAAAAACAACCTAACATAAATGCACAGCGAAAACGAATCTAATTACTCATTTAACGTATTCTACTTTGTTAAATTAGTGTGGAAGTCGAAAGTAAAAATACTGATTGCTAGTATCTTAGCAGGAATTTTAACTTTCGTTTTTACCGGTCCAAAATTCATTACTCCATTATACAAAGCGAATGTAATTTTCTATCCCACTTCAAATGTGAACTTATCATCATCTATTTTAACGGAGCCAGGTACACAAGGGTTCGGAATTTTAGAATTTGGTAATGATGAAGACGGAGAGCAATTATTACAGATTCTCAAATCTGATGAAATGCGCAATAATGTAATTATGCATTTCAATTTAGCTAGCCATTATGGTATGGATACCACACAAAAGGTATCGATGTTAGGCATGAGGAATTTGTTCAATAATAACATTGAGATAAAACAAACAGAATTTAAAGCAATTGAAATCATTGTATTTGATAGTAAACCCGAATTAGCTGCAGAAATGGCTAATTACATTGCTAATTATGCTGACGATCAGAAAAACGAAATCCAAAAGTCGAAATCTAGAAAAGCATTAGAAATAGTTCAGATTGAATATGCTCGTCAAGTGAAAACTATGGATTCTATTAATGCCATTTTATTGCATTTGCGAAATATTGGAATCTATGATTACTTCGGACAATCAAGTGATATTAACGAAGCGTTAACCTTAAACACAATTCGCTTAGATCAGGAAGAAGCTCAATTAAAAGTGTATGAGAAATTTAAAGATAAATTACCAGATACTTTGTTAATTAAAAGTAGAGCAAGGGTGGAAGGATATCGTGCAGCTATCAAGTCTCTTAAACCATCAATGGAACAAGTTCGTATAAATGGTGGAGACTACATTAATTCTGTAAACAACCTAGAAGTTGAGCGCAAAAAAACGATGGGCTTAAAATCGAGGTACGAAACAGTTAAGATGGAAACTGAAAATGCATTGCCTCAAAAATTTGTTATCAATGCTGCAGACGTACCAGAGATTGCATCTACACCAAGAAGAGGATTGAGCGCTGCAATTGTTGCTTTATCAACTTTAATCTTTGCTATCCTTATAGTGTTTTTAATAGATGCATTTCCTAGCATAAGAAGTAAATTATCTTGAATAAATTAAAAAGCATCGGAAGAAACGAATATCTTTTCTTTTCTATTGCCATACTGATATTCATTTTAGCCAATATAGTAGGGTATTGGAAGGGAATTCCTTTTATCGCACTTATCCCCATAGTACTTGCTTTTTTTGCAGCTACAATTTATGACTATCGGTTAATTTTCTTTTCACTATTAGTTTTCTTATCGGTATCCATAGATATGAGCATTGGCCCATTATCTTTATCGGTACCAACCGAGCCTCTGCTAATGTTAGGCACAGCTATTTGGTTAGTTTTATTGCTTAACAAACGAAGCAATATCGCTTCCTATATTAACAATCCACTTGTTGTACTTCTACTTCTACAACTATTATTATTTACATTTAATATCTTCATTTCAAAAGAGCCTACTCTTTCTTTAAAATATTTGCTTTCTAAACTTTGGTTTTTTGGAGGATTTGTGTTCTTCCCAATTTTAATATTGAAA
>JBIINK010000044.1:0-17980 GCA_044337515.1 Sphingobacteriales bacterium
CCAATGGCAATTAAATGCGAAGCAATACGATTCAATTCTGAAACTAACACACGAATGTATTCGGTTCGTTTCGGAATCGCTTGATCAATGCCCATCATTTTCTCTACGCCCATCACAAAAATATGATCGTTATTCATGGATGTTAAATAATCCATACGATCAACAAAAGGGATGATTTGTTGATAGGTTAAATTCTCTGCATGCTTTTCAAAGCAACGGTGTAAGTAACCGATATGAGGAGTACATTCCTTCACTAGTTCTCCATCCGTTAATAATTCTAAACGCAAAACCCCATGCATCGAAGGATGCTGTGGCCCCATGTTGAGAATCATCTCCTCATTTTTTAATTGAGTAAGGTCGGTTTTATAGTTAGTCATGTGTAGTATCGCGATCGAATTTTATTTTTAATCCCTTGTACAATTCTGCGGGCTCATAATCTTTACGCAAAGGGTAACCTTCCCAATCATCTGGGCAAAGTATTCTACGCATGTCAGGGTGACCTTCGAATTGAATTCCATACATATCAAAGGCTTCACGCTCATGCCAATCGGCCGAACGCCAAATGCTCGAAACACTAGGAATAATTGGTAATGTAGAAGAAGTGCGATCAAAAGGAATCATCACTTTAATCACCAATTGATGTTTGTAGGGAATAGAACTTAAGTGATACACTACAGCAAGTTCTGTTTTATCAATTCCATAATCCACTCCCGATAAGCAATTCAAATAATCAAAATACAATTCGGGTTCATCGCGCAGAAATAAACAAACCTTTAGCAAGTGTTCTGCACTAATGCTTATCGATGCTTGCAATTGTTCGGTTTGTTCCGCAACAATAACTTCTTCACCAAAAGTTGAAATGATTTTATTTTTGATCTCTTCGAATGTCATAAATTAATTATGGAGCTAAACGTTCAATTTTCCATTTGCCTTTTTCCATCAACACATATTTCATACGGTCGTGTAAACGGCTTGGGCGACCTTGCCAGAACTCAATAGATAAAGGCTGTAAGATGTAACCACCCCAATGTGCTGGTTTTGGTACATGCTTGCCATTATATTTTCCGTCCATGTTTTTGAAGATCACATCTAAGCTTTCGCGGTTAGGGATAACCTGACTTTGAGGAGAGCTGATGGCTCCGATTTTACTTTCGTACGGACGAGAGTTGAAATACGCTTCCGATTCTTCTTTAGAAAGTTTTAATATTTTACCATCAATACGAACCTGACGTTGTAATTCTGGCCAAAAGAAAACCATACTTGCATATGGATTTTTCTGCATGTCTTTTCCTTTTTTACTTAAGTAATTAGTATAGAATGAAAACCCATTTTGATCAAACCCTTTCAATAAAACGATACGGGCAGATGGAATTCCTTCTTTTGTTGCAGTGGCTAATGTTAATGCATTTGCTTCTAACACTTCAGCTTTCATGGCTTCTTCGAACCATAATCCAAATTGTTGAATTGGATCTTTCGCTACGTCTGCTTCCGAAAGACTGTGCTTCGCGTAGTCGGTACGTAGGTTTTCAAGTGTTGATTTATCGATGTTACTCATTATTTTTTTTGTACTTATTTCTCCAGTATAACTTTTCGTTTAATTTTTTCAGAATTAATTCTGCTAAAATATATTCACTCAAGTTTTGATTCATTGCCATTCGAACATCATTTTCAGAGACATCTATTCTATACAAACAAGCATAGAGTAATGTTCTGTTTTCGCGCATTAATGTTTTCAAATACAAAGCTAAATGGCTTCGTAAATCTTCGTAATTAATGTCGTTTTTTACTGCAGGTATCGAAGCCTCGTCGAAATTATTTCGTAAAGCTGCAATTAATTCTTCCTGGTTATCTGTCGACATTGAATGGTATATTATTTTGAATTTAAGTTGTTGTTGCTTATATTCAAGATATAGTTCGCTAAGATATTAAGAAATGTTGAGCAAAATCGCACCTACAGCAGGAAAATTACTTATTTCCGAGCCTTTTATGTTGGATCCACAATTCCGACGATCGGTGGTATTGCTCGTAGAGCATGCTGAGCAAGGCAGTGTAGGCTTTGTACTCAACCAAGAAACAGAAGTAACCATTCCAGATATTATCCCAGGATTCCCATTGTTCGATGCTCGCATTTACATTGGCGGTCCCGTTGAAACCGATACCTTACATTTCATCCATAAAATTCCAAACCTTGTAGATGGTGGAGTAGAAGTAGAAGAAGGTGTGTATTGGGGTGGAGATTTTGAGCAACTACGAGCGCACATTTCTCTAGGTATTGTAAAGATTGAAGATGTTATTTTCTTTCTTGGCTACTCGGGTTGGAGTCCGAACCAACTTGATGAAGAGTTAACGCAAAATGCTTGGATTGTTGCACCCACACAATCATCGGATATCTTTAATGAAGACCACGAAAACTTTTGGAAAAATGCAGTGCTCAAACTAGGAAATAAATACGCGCATATTGCGAATTTCCCGGAGAACCCAATGTGGAACTGATTAATATGTTAATGGGATAATATGTTAATATGTTAAACTAATATGTTAATATGTTAATGGGATAATATGTTAAACTAATATGTTAAACTAATATGTTAATAGGATTGTATGTTGAAACTAATTTTCATTAACAAATTAGCTCATTAACATATTAACATATTAGTAAGAGCTATGGAATCCTTTGCCTCTCATTCCTTCCGCAGATTTTTCTACTTTATGTTTTAGTTCGGCTTTGTATTCGTCCATGCGTGCGGCAACGATGGCATCGGTGCTACCTAAAATTTGTGCGGCTAAAATACCTGCATTTTTTGCGCCGTTAAGTGCAACTGTTGCTACAGGAATTCCACCTGGCATTTGAAGTATAGATAGAACAGAATCCCAACCATCGATTGAGTTAGATGATTTAATTGGAACACCAATAACGGGTAAACTTGTAAGCGATGCCACCATACCTGGTAAATGCGCTGCACCTCCTGCACCGGCAATGATTACTTGCAGTCCACGAGCTCTCGCTGTTTTTGCATAGTCGTACATACGATCTGGTGTTCGATGAGCCGACACTACCGTAAGTTCATACGCAATGCCTAATTCGTTTAATACAAATGCTGCCTCTTCCATAATTGGAAGATCAGATTCGCTACCCATGATGATGCCTATTTTTGTCATTGTTTGCTAGTTAAATTCTAAATCCTAATCTCTAAATTCTAAATTCGTACTTCGTATCTCGTATTTCGTAAATTTTTAATTCCTAATTCCTAATTCCTAATTCTTCGGGGAAACAACCCTTAGCACTTCCTTCACCATTCTTGCTTTCCTAATCGCTTCGTCCCTGCTTTCATCCACCACCGTTACGTGTCCCATTTTGCGGAAGGGTTTGGTTATTTTCTTGCCGTATAAATGTACATATACTCCTGATAAATTTAATACTTCTTCCATGCCTTCATACACAGCATCGCCTGTATGTCCTTCTTCTCCTAAAATATTAATCATTACCGAATGATATTTTGCATCGGTATTGCCCAAAGGTTGATTAAATATAGCTCTTAGGTGTTGTTCAAACTGTGAACTCACATTTCCTTCTATGGTTTGGTGTCCGCTGTTATGTGGACGAGGAGCCATTTCATTCACTAATATATCTCCCGATTTGGTTAAGAACATTTCAACGGCTAATAGTCCAACGAGTTCTAATTCGTCAGCAATTTTCACCGCTAAATTTTCGGCTTTCATCGCTGTGTATTCAGACACATTTGCTGGAGAAACTAAGAACTCTACTAAGTTTGCTGTCGGATGGAAATCCATTTCAACTAATGGAAATGTTTTTGTTTCTCCATCGGCATTTCTCGCCACAATCACTGCAATTTCTTTTTCGAAATCTACTAATCGTTCTACTAATGATGGTGCAGTAAAGGCATCATCAAAATCTTTTTTCTCTCTTATAATTTGAACACCTTTCCCGTCGTACCCATCTTTACGTAATTTCTGAACGTATGGTAATCCCCACACTAATTTTTCTAAGGCTTCTTTGTTTTCTATTAACTGGAAATCGGAAGTTGGAATGCCATGGTCTTTCATCCATTGCTTCTGAACCCCTTTATCTCTTATCATTTTGATGATAGAAGGTTGTGGGTAAACTAACTTTCCTTCGGATTCTAATTTCTCTAAAGCTTCAACATTTACCTTTTCAATTTCGATGGTAATTAAATCAACGGTTTGTCCGAAATTGTATACGGTATCGAAATCGGTAATATCACCAACGGTAAACTGATCGCAAATATTTTTGCAGGGAGCATTCGCATCGGGATCGATTACCGCACAAGTAACATTATAGTTCAATGCATTTTGTATCCACATTCTTCCTAATTGTCCACCACCGAGGATTCCCACTTTTAAATTTCCGTAGAATGTTTTTTTCATGCTTGTTTTACTAAATCTCCACTTTTAATTTTTCGTTGTAATTCAAGTATTCCACCAATGAGTGCTTCCGGACGAGGAGGGCATCCTTGAACGTACACATCAACAGGAATAATTTGATCAACACCTTTAACCACATGGTAACCATGCTGCCAATACGGGCCGCCACAGTTAGAACAAGAACCCATCGAAATCACGTAACGTGGTTCGGGCATTTGCTCGTAAAGTATTTTTATTCGCTCGGCCATTTTAAAAGTAACGGTACCGGCAACAATCATAACATCCGATTGACGAGGTGAGGGGCGAGGAAATACTCCAAAACGTTCTAAGTCGAAGTTCCCCGATTGAGTATCCATAAACTCAATTGCGCAACAAGCTAAGCCAAAACCCATCGGCCACAACGACGATAATCGCGCCCAGTTTAGAAGTTCTTCTAATTTGGTCACCACTACGCCTTCGCGCTCCAATTGATGGGGTAGTTTACTCATTGCTTTCTTTTTTTACTGCCGAGCGGAAAGGTGGACGCCTAACGGTACCTGGTGCTGCAGTGCTTGCTGCCACAACAGGTTCAGCCACTACGGGCTTTTCTTCCAACTTAAATTCTCGAACGGTATAGTGTAATTGGTTTATTGAATCGTATAAATGTTTTGGGATATTAGCACTTGTTGTTGGGGTAATAATCGTCGGACGAATCCATTCTAAATCCCCTTTTTTCCAAACGTATGCTAAGCCGAGTAATAAGATGGCAATAAAGATGCTCATCTCGATCATGTTGATGGCTGCCCAATGTGGTACAGTAGCTAATAATGTTTTGTCGGCAAATATAGTCGACCATGGGAATAAGAACACCAATTCTACATCAAACAATAAAAAGATAATGGCTATCATGTAAAAACGCATGTTAAATGGAGTTCTCGAAGGACCTTCGGTTACTTCACCACATTCGTAGGTAGAATTCTTAATGGTATTGGGGTTTTTCTTTTTCAAGAGTGCATTCACCGCCATTCCCAATAGGATAAAAGATACTCCGAGGAGCATGAATAATAGGATTTTGCCGAATTCGCTAAGTTCTGGGCTAGCTTGCATGTCCAAAAATAATAAAAATTTGAGCATTAATGCAGATTTTGAGCAATCACATAGCCACATGCCCAAGCCCATTGGAAATTATAGCCTCCGAGCCAACCGGTTACATCAACACATTCGCCTCCAAAAAACAAACCTTCCACCTTTTTCGACTCTAATGATTTTGATGATAATTCGTTTGTTTCAATACCACCTCGCATGACTTCCGCCTTCTCATAGCCCTTATCGCCGGCAGGTAGTACTTCAAAATGGTGAATGGTGTTTTCGATGAGTTCCAATTGTATGTTGCTAAGTGATGCTAAGTTTACATCGTATGGTAAGTAAACACTCATGGCCTCACAAAGTTTGTTCGGAAGAAAAACGCTTAAGAAATTTTGCAATAGTTTTTTGCCATTCGATTGTCGTGTTTCTTCAATTAATTTCCGAATGGATTGATGCGGTAAGAAGTCGATGTATATTGGTTTTGGCGCTCTCCAATAACTAGAGATTTGTAAGATGGCAGGGCCACTTAATCCCCAATGCGTAAAGAGAATATTTTCTTCGAAAGAAATTTCATCATTGCTCACTATAGAATGAACACTGGTTCCACTCATCTTTTCAAACCACTCGCGGTCCTTATGCCCAATAACTAATGGTACTAGGGCAGGAGCGGTTTTAGTTATTTTGATGTCGAATTGTTTAGCTACTTGAAAAGCAAAATCGGTTGCTCCCATTTTTGGTATCGGTAAGCCACCTGTGGCGATCACTACGTTTGGAGTATTGATTGTTTGCTTGGTTCCGTTTTTCTTAACATCCACCTCAAAGCCATCATCCACTTTACGAATCTCGAGTACGCTGGTGTTCGTATAAATTTCCTGTCCGAGTTCCTTAATTAAATTCACAAAGCCATTCACAATATCCGATGCTTTGTTACTACTAGGAAATAATTGTCCGAGTGTTTTTTCCTGACCATCGATACCGAACATTTCAAAAAACTGAATGGTATCATCAACCGACCATTGTGATAGGGCAGATTTTACGAAATGCTCATTGTTAGAAATGAAATTAGTGTCACTGGTGTATAGGTTGGTATAGTTGCAACGTCCACCACCAGAGATTAGAATTTTAGCACCTACTTTATCGATATGCTCAATAAGTATAGTGCTTTTACCTAAATATCCCGCTTGTACTGCGCACATTAGTCCGCATGCTCCACCACCAATAATGACTGCATCTACATTCATCTTGCAATAATATGCAAATGATTGTAGATTATTATTTCTCCAAGAAAGATTTTAATAAGGCTTCGCGATGATCGGGATGTGCAATGCTGATTAAGGCTTTAGCGCGTTGCTCCAAATTTTTACCAAACAAGTTTACAGCACCGTACTCCGTAACCACATGATGCACGTGACCACGAGTCGTAACTACACCTGCTCCAGGTTTTAAGTTGAATACAATTTTCGATTCGCCTTTATTGGTTACCGATGGCATCGCAATAATCGGTTTACCATTTTTAGAAATGGCTGCCGCACGCATAAAGTCCATTTGCCCACCAATGCCCGAAAACATTTTATTTCCAATAGAATCGGCACATATTTGTCCGGTTAAATCGATTTCTAATGCAGAGTTAATGGCGGTTACTTTATCGTTTCGGTAAATGTTTAATGGAGAATTCACATAGATTACATCACGCATTTTAACGAGCGGATTATCATCTAAGAAATCATATACTTTTTTACTTCCGTAAGCAAAAGTGGCTACGATTTGATTTTTATCGATTTTCTTTTTGCTACCGGTAATAGCACCTTTGTTATACAATTCAATTAATCCATCCGAAAACATTTCGGTATGTATGCCTAAGTTTTTATGGTTACCCAAGCATGAAAGTACTGCATCGGGAATAGCACCAATACCCATTTGTAGGCAAGCACCATCTTCAATAAGTTCTGCTACGTTGTGTCCGATGTTTGTTTCTACTTCGGTAATCGGGTGGGCATGCATTTCAGGAATTTCTTCATTGCATTCTACACCATAATGAATTTTACTCTTGTGAATCATACCATCACCGTGTGTACGAGGCATCTTCGGATTCACTTGAGCGATAACAATTTTTGCATATTCCACAGCGGTTAAGCTGGTATCTACCGAAACCCCTAAACTGCAATAGCCATGGGCATCTGGAGGCGATACGTGTATTAAGGCAATATCTAAGGGGAGGATGTTTTGCTTAAATAATAACGGAACTTCAGAAAGGAATACGGGAATAAAATCCGCTCTTTTCTCATTGATTGCTTTACGAACATTCGCACCGATGAAAAAGGCATCTAATTTAAAATGCTCTTCCATTCCCGGAGCAGTATAAGGTGCTTCTCCTTCGGTATGTAAATGAACGATGTTAACGTTTTTAAGCTCGTTTTTACGAGCAACCATCGCTTTAATAAGTAATTGAGGGGCAGCTGCAACACTGTGTATAAAAACTCTATTGCCGGAAAGGATTTTACTAACGGCTTCTTCAGCAGAACAAATAATCATGATGTCAATTCAGTTTAGGTGTATTAATTATGGGCAAAATTAATTTCTAGAGTTTAGACTAAAAATGATTAATGTCATTAATGTTCAACTATTTTTTGATTTCTGGATCCATTTCTACGAGCTTCTTCAAAGCTGTATAGGTAATCTCATCTTGCGATTGAAACTGAGATTTAAAGAAAACGAATAGGGAACTTAAAAACCAGTTCTTAGCTTCCACGGAATTAGTGATTTTTAATGTAGTCGTGAATTCTTTCGGTGTGCTTAATGAAATGGTAATGTGATTTTTTAGCACAGTATTATCCAATTGATATTCATACAATTCATTGGGCATCACATTGATGACTTTATACTCATTGATAAATGATTGCTTCGCATCTTTCAAGTATATTTTATAGGTACTCTCTTTTAAGAAAGGTTCGCCATTCGTTATTTCTATCTTCTCAAAGCCTTGTATCCATTGACTCATTAAAGAATCATTAGAGAGTACAGACCATGTTTGTTCTGCCGAACGGTTAATCGTAATGCTCGTTTCATAATTCACTACAGGTTTTACAACTCCAATAATGTAGAAGCCTAAGAAACAAGTAGCAATAAATCCAACTACGTAAAATAATATCTTCATTTTTTAATATTTATCCGTGCGATAAAAAGATGATGGTAGAAACTAAGAATAGTAAAATAAAAAAGATAACTCTTGCATACACCAGGAAACGCTTTACTTTCCTAGTCTTTTCAGAATCTTCTTCTCTTACAAACAATAAACTTTCCGACTCACTTTTCTCTTTTATTTTGTGTTTTACCTTGCGGTAAGAAATTCGATGTTCATCTAACAATTCATTACAATGCTCACAGCAATCAGTTTCCAATCCAACACGGTTGGTCCACTGATGACAGTTTTTGCAAAGAGCTTTTATCATTTATGAGTTGTGAGTTATGAGTTGTGAGTTGTGTGTTTTTTTTAACTCACAACTCACAACTCATAATTCAAAATTTAAAGTTTTCTGCCTTTCATCTTCGACTTCTTCACATTCACCTTAGTAGCCACTGATTTTTTCACTTTCAGTTTTGCGAATATTCCATTAGAAGAAACTTGATAAACAGTACCGCCATAATTAACAGTTGCGTTATTATTTTTATCGATGCTCGCTAATTGTAATACATAAGAACTTTTAATGTTCCCTGTGCGAGGCATAACAAATATTAGGCTTTTCGAATCTTCGGCTTCAAATGAAATCGACAATTTGTCGCCTGTTATCGCTGTACAAACTCCAGGCGTATTGCGTTTTAATTTTATAATTTGGATAGATTTTCCATTTTCAACTTTAATAGTACCAGAGCTTACTTTTGTTTCACCAGAAGAAACTACTCGCTTTAATTCTACATTACGATCAACATAATATTGAAGTTTAGTTAAAGATGTATTAGTTGCCGAAACACGATTACGAACTTCAGTGTTGAAGCTAATTTTTCTACTACATGAACTTAATGTTACTACTAATACAGTACATAGTCCGAGGATAATTTTGTTTTTCATAATATATTTAAAAATTCTAAATTCTAAGTTCTAAGTTCCCTGTCTGCCGACAGGCAGGAGAGGGGCCTAATTCCTAATTTTTGCCTCACCCCAACCCCTCTCCAAAGGAGAGGGGCCTAATTCCTAATTCCTAATTCCTAATTCCTAATTCCTAATTCCTAATTCCTAATTCCTAATTCCTAATTCCTAATTCCTAATTATTTTGTTTTTTCATAGCTATACGGTATAGAATCACACCCATTAGCACAAAGAAACCAAAGCCTAATAATTGGAATCCGTTTGCCCCAAAGATACTTGTTAATCGGTGTTCTGCATTTACTTTTTGTAAAGCATTTGCTACGTTATCATTTACAGAAAGAATGGCAACGAGTACGCCTGCGAGCGCTCCTCCGGCGACTAGCCCCGTGGCGTATAAACTACCATTTCCAAGTTCCTCATCTTCTTTTGCTTCCCCTTTTTTCTCTTTACGAATTTCAACTACTTTCTTCACTAAACCACCTGCAAATATTGGTAGAGTAGTAGATAGTGGTAAGTAAGCACCAACGGCAAATGATAAAGAATTCACACCACAAAGTTCCATGGTAACTGATAAGAATACACCTACTAGTACGAATTGCCAATCGAGGTTAAATGATAATATACCTTTTATTAACGTGGCCATTAAGGTTCCTTGAGGAGCAGGATATTTATCGCTACCAATGGCGTGCGTTATTCCTTGCTTCAACATTTCGGCAGTTGGTGTATCTAATATTTTTACGGTTAATCCAATAAAGATAGATGACACGATAGCACCAATAAACAAAGCCATTTGCTGATACTTTGGAGTTGCTCCAACAATATAACCCGATTTTAAATCTTGAGATGTTGCACCAGCATTCGCGGCAGCAATACAAATCATACCCCCAACGACTAATGCCATTGGCTCATAGAACTTGCCTGTCCAACCCACCGCTATAAACACCAAGCAAGTACCCATCAGTGTTGCAATGGTCATTCCCGAAATCGGATTATTAGAAGAACCAATTAACCCCACAATACGCGATGAAACGGTAACGAAGAATGCACCAAATATGACTACTAATAAACCAATCAGTAGTTTATTCCAAATACTATCTCCAGGTATTTGAGGAAGTAGAGCCATCAATACAATTAATGCAATACTACCGAATAGAACAACCTTGATGTTTAAATCTTGCTCGGTACGTTTCACTACTTTTTTCTCACCTTTTTCACCTACAGAACCAAGGCTATCTTTAAAAGAAGAAATGATAGTAGGTATAGTTTTGAATAAAGTAATAAATCCACCCGCTGCAACAGCACCAGCTCCAATCTGACGAATGTAAGCACGATAAATAGCAGAAGCGGTATCGGCAAACGTATGAGTAATCGGATCCCAACCACCAGGTCCACCAGCAGTGGTTAAATCTTTTAAGTATCCTAATTTTATTAATTGTAAAGCAGTTGTATCTGCAGGAACAACCGATGCTAATAAGGGAATTAATCCGAGCCATGCAATAACACCACCAGCAACTAATACACCTGCAATTTTAAATCCGATGATATAGCCAACACCCATATATTCGGGAGTAATTTCTCCACTCACTGTAGCAGATGGGAAATACTTATTGGTTTGTGTAGTCACATAAGCTGGCACTTCAGAAATTACGTGAAATACTTTTTGCAACATGGCATATACTAATGCGAAGCCTAATCCTAAGAAAGCCGTTTTAGCAAAGTCGCCACCTTTTTCGCCAGCTTTTAATACCGAAGCACAGGCAGTACCTTCAGGGTAGGGAAGCGTATCGTGTTCTTTTACGATGAGTGATTTTCGTAAAGGAATCATCATTAAGGTTCCAAGTATACCTCCGAGAATAGCGAGTGTTAAGATGGTCATGTATCCGAAATACATTTCACCACTGCTAACCCCCGATTCGTTAGCCGATAAAAACAAGAAGCCAGGTAAGGTGAATACCACACCTGCGGCGATGGATTCTCCAGCGGAGCCTGTGGTTTGTATAATATTATTTTCGAGGATGGTCGTGTTAAAGAATTTTCTCCCTAATGTTATCGCAATAACTGCAATGGGTATAGATGCCGAAACGGTTAGTCCAGCTTTTAAAGCCAAGTAAACGGTGGCTGCACCGAAAATAATTCCAAAAATACTTCCAAGAATAATCGACTTAAAAGTGAATTCAGCCATCTTTGTTTCATCGGAAACAAAGGGCTTAAAAGATGAAGGTTCCTGCATAGGACTAAAATACGAAAATTTCGTAATTCGTTGTTCGTAGCTCGTAACTCGTCCCTTCGGCTCCGCTCAGGGACCGGTGCTTAATTGTTCAAATTGTCCAAATTGTTCAAATTAACTAATTGTCCAATGTCTAGCGTCCATTAACATATTAACACATTCCCTCATTAACATATTAATAGTGTCCAGTGTCCATTAACATATTAACACATTCCCTCATTAACATATTAATAGTGTCCATTGTCTATAGTCCATTGTCTATAGTCCATTGTCCAGAGTCTCAAGTCCAATGCCTTATGTCTCAAGTCCAGCGGAATATCTATAAAAACGCCTAAAATCTTTGTAAAAATCAATTCATAAAGTATCTTGCAATTTGATTAAGTAAAATATAACCTAATTATAATTAAACAAAATGAGTCAAGCAGCAGTAAAAACATCCCATCCGAAAGGACTGTGGGTATTATTTGGAACTGAAATGTGGGAACGTTTCAACTTCTATGGAATGAGAGCAATTTTAACGCTCTTCTTAGTGAATTCATTAATGATGAAAGAAGAAGATGCTTCCTTAATCTATGGTGGGTTCTTAGGCTTATGTTACCTAACTCCAATGTTAGGTGGTTTTATTGCCGATCGTTTCTTCGGAAATAGAAACTGTATTATGCTTGGTGGATTAATGATGGCTGTTGGACAGTTTTTATTATTCTTAAGTGCAAGTGTTTTCCGAACAGATATTAGCATGGCAAATATGCTAATGTGGTCTGCTTTAGGAATAATTATTTTTGGTAATGGTTTCTTCAAACCAAATATCTCTAGTATGGTGGGAAGTTTATATCCTAAACAAGAGAAAAGTAAATTGGATACAGCATTTACTATTTTCTACATGGGTATTAACTTAGGAGCTTTCTTAGGTCAATTGATCTGCCCTCTAATTGGTGATGTGAAAGATGCAGGTGGCATTAGAGATATTGATGCATTTAAATGGGGCTTCTTAGCAGCATCTGTGGCAATGTTAATTGGAACTGCATTATTCTATTATTTAAAAGATAAATATGTTGTTACACCTGAAGGAAAACCATTAGGAGGGTTGCCTTCTAAAAAAGACGATAGTGATTATGAAGAAGGAGAATCTCAAAAAGCAGTATTCTCTAAAAGATCATTAATAAGTGCTGTAATTGCATTCTTTACTTTAGGAGCTTTAATTCACTTCGGATTCGGACAAAATTTAATTTATACATTAATTTACTCTAGTGGTTTAACCTTAGCGGGATTAATTATTTCCGATTCTTCGTTAACTAAAGTAGAGCGTGAACGTATCTATGTTATTTATATCATTGCATTCTTCGTTATCTTCTTCTGGGCAGCATTTGAGCAAGCCGGATCATCATTAACGTTTATTGCCGATAACCAAACCGATCTTAATTTCTTCGGATGGAATATGCCGCCATCAATGGTTCAAATCTTCAACGGATTATTCGTAGTAGCATTTGCTGTACCATTTAGTATGTTATGGGATTACCTAAGAAGTAAAGACAGAGAGCCGATCTCACCAATGAAACAATCCATTGGTTTAGCTTTAATTGCAGTAAGTTATTTCATCATTGCACATAATGTAAAAGATTTAGGTAACGACGGTTTATTAGCAATCAAATGGTTAATCTTATTGTATTTAATTCAAACTGCAGCTGAACTTTGTTTATCACCAATCGGTTTATCATTGGTAGGTAAATTAGCTCCAAAAAGATTCTCTTCATTATTATATGGAGTGTTCTTCTTATCAAACGCATCTGGTTATGCATTAGCTGGAACCTTAGGTTCTATTATGCCTGCAACAGGTGATAAGTTTAATAAAGCAAAAGAATTAGGAATTGATTTACAAGGTGTGTTGGATAAGAAAATTATACCAACAGCTGAGCAATTGAAAACCTTAGCGGTTAATCAGATTAGTGATCATAATCCAATTTTCGCTGGATTTGAAATCCATAACTTATATGAATTCTTTATGGTGTTTGTAATTTTAACTGGATTAGCAGCCATCATCTTATTCTCATTAACACCTGTGTTAAAGAAATTGATGCACGGAGTAAGATAAATGTGCAGATGCGTAAATGCGTAGATGTGCAGATTATTAAAATTTGCACATCTACGCATTTTCACATTTACGCATTGGTTAGTGTTTACTAATTATCTCTCTCAACCATTTCAGCATCGCAAAGATTGCAATCCCAGCAATAGTACAAGCGATGAAATTCACTAAAAAGAAGTTTGCTTTGTTATCATAGTTATCCCATAAAGAGGATAATACTCCTGATAATTTATTTCCGATGGAAGTTGCTAAAAACCAACCTCCCATCATTAACGATGTTAATCGTACTGGCGCTACTTTAGAGACTAATGATAATCCTATAGGCGATAAGAATAGTTCACCAATAGTAACCACCCCATAACATCCAATTAACCATATAGCTGAAGTTTTATCGTGATGTAGGTCTGTTGAATAGACAGCAGCAACCATGACTAACGTTGATAATCCGGTAACGAGTAACCCGTATCCGATTTTGGCTGGAGTAGAAGGTTCTTTTCCTTTTAAGCGCAGAAAAGCGAAAAAGCTTAATACCACTGGAGTTAACAAAACAATGAAGAATGGATTAATGGATTGGAATATTTCGGTTGAGAATAATTTCGCTTCTGAACTTTCTTTTGGCCAATCTTCTTTAGGTAAATTTTGGAAATAGGGGTGTGGTGTTTGAACCATTATTTTATTTCCTGCAGAATCCTTTACCAATCTAAATTGCTCGTCGTATTTTGGATACTCAGCAGGTTCGGTACTTACCGTTTGAATCATTCCGAATGGCTTTACAATAGGTTGTACACTCTGTGGAATGCTTCTATCTGTATAGGTTTCAGCGTATGTTGTAAGCGCAGATGCGTTTTGTTTAAACACCGCCCAAAATATAATAACCACTCCGAAAATAGAAAGTAATGCGGCAATTTGTTTTCGCTCCGATTTCTCAGCACGCATCATTAAATTGATGTAAAAAATAATGACAGGAATACAGGCAATTATAAACGCATCAGTGGAATCTGTTCCGAAAATATTTCCTGGGATAAACCATCCTAAAACACCAAACAGTATTGCTGGTAAAAAAACATAAAGCAGTACTTTAGCAACAGGTAAATCATTTTCACCTGCAGGCTTTTTAATGTCAGCTTCGATGATATGTTTTGTGCCAGATAAGAACCAGATCACGCCAACAAGCATACCAACTCCTGCTGCTCCAAATGCATAGCCCCATCCATACTCATTACGCATATAAGCTGCTACGAAATTGCAAATGAATGCACCTACGTTAATGCCCATGTAAAAAATATTATAACCGGCATCTTTTTGGTCTTTGTATTTATCTGTTGAATATAAATTTCCAAGCAAGGTGGATATGTTTGGTTTGAAAAAACCATTTCCTACAATAATCAACAATACTGAAATCCAAAAGGCAGTCATGTTAGGTATGGCTAATCCAAAATAACCAGCCGACATTAATACGGCACCAATTAAAATCGATCTTCGGTAACCTAAAATTCTATCGGCTAATAAACCTCCAAGAAATGGTGTTAAATAAACCAATCCTAAGTAAGTTCCTACGATGTCGGATGCTTCTTTTTTATCAAGTCCCATTCCTCCTTTAGCCCCATCAGTAAGATAGAGTAGAAGAATGCCTAACATTAAGTAATAACCAAATCGTTCCCACATTTCTGTGAAAAAGAGAACGAATAGTCCGCGTGGGTGATTTTTCATAATTAGATTTTAGATTTTAGATATTAGAATTTAGAAACTTGATATGAGCAATTTGCAATTCGTATGTTTCTAATATCTCAATTCTCAATACTTATAAACTATTGTAAATGAAATCTGTCATTTTATTATAAAGATGCAACCTAGTTGTTCCTCCTAAAATGCCATGGTTTTTATTCGGATAATAAGCCGATTCAAATTTCTTGTTTGCTTTAACCATCGCATCAATCATATCCACCGAATTTTGGAAATGCACATTGTCATCAGCAGTTCCATGGATGATTAAATAATTGCCTTTAAGTTTATTTACGAAGTTAATAGGAGAGTTGTCCTCATAACCACTTTTGTTTTCTTGTGGAGTATGTAAGTAACGTTCGGTGTAAATAGAATCGTAGTATTTCCAATTCGTTACTGGTGCTACTGCAATAGCCATTTTAAACACATCAGCTCCTTTGGTAATGCATAACGACGACATATAGCCTCCGTAGCTCCATCCTTGAATACCAATTCTTGATGCATCTACATAGCTTTGTTTTCCTATCCACTTCGCTGCTTCTATTTGGTCGATGGTTTCATATTTACCCAATTGTAAATGTATTATTTTTTTGAACTCTGCACCTCGTGCCCCTGTTCCTCTATTATCTACACAGAACACAATGTATCCCTTTTGTGTTAGCATTTGGTACCACATGTAATTCGCGCCACCCCAAGAATCTAATACTTGTTGTGAACCTGGTCCGCCGTATAAAAACATGAATACAGGATATTTTTTAGCTGGATCGAAGTTAGAAGGTTTCATCATCCATGCATTTAACTGCACGCCCTCAGAAGTGGTAACCGATAAGAATTCTTTCTTCGTTAAGTTGTATTCCGCTAAGCGATCGTTTAGTTTTTTATTGTCTTCTAATACTCTAATTTGCTTTCCAGTATTATCATTTAAAGTGATATAATTTGGAGTATTAGCATTCGAATAATAGTTGATGAAGTAATTACAGCCATTACTAAAGAAGGCAGTATTTGTTCCTGTTGCTGAACTTATTTTCTTAAGTCCTTTACCATTGATATTGATTTTGTAAATCTCACGTTGAGTTGGATTTGCCATTCCAGCTTGGAAGTAGAAGATTTTTTGAGTGGCATCCATTCCGTAAAACGAACTTAAATCCCAATTGCCGGTCGTGATTTTTCTAATTAGTTTACCACTGATATCATACAAGTACAATTGTTTATAGCCTTCTTTTTCAGAAGAGGTGATGAATGTTTTTTGATCATTCAAAAAAGTTAAATCGTCTGAAATATCGATGTATGTTTTTGAAGTCTCGGTTAGAATTACTTTAGTTGAACCTGAGTTTGCATCTGCCAACATATATTCTAATTTATCTTGATGGCGATTTAAACGTAACACACAAAGCTTGTTCGGATCGGCAGTCCATTTAATTTTTGGAATGTATTGATCAGTCTCTGCTCCTATATCAACTCCAGTTGTTTTTGCAGAAGCTAAGTTGTAGATATGAATACTTACTGTAGAATTTTTCTCTCCAGCTTTCGGGTATTTATATTGATAATCTTTCGGATATAGTTCACCGTACATCGCCATGTTATAACGCTTTACAGCACTTTCGTCGAATTTGTAAAAGGCAATATTTTTTCCATCAGGCGACCATTGGAAAGCAGGAGCATAACCAAATTCTTCTTCGTAAACCCAATCACACCAACCGTTAATGATGTGTTCCCATTCCCCATCATCAGTTACTTTTACTTCTTCTCTTGTAGCAACATCTCTTACGAAAATATTATTATCGCGAACAAAAGCTACCTTATCTCCATTAGGCGAAAAGCTTGCAAACATTTGCTTCCCGAAGTCAGATAAGTTTTGTAAACGACGAGTTTTACGATCGAAAATATAATTTAATTCTTTAGATGAGTGTCGATAAATAGATTCTGAACTATTCGATATTAAGATTTTAGTTTCATCACCACTGAACTCATAATTGTCCATCTGAATTTTCTGAACATCATTTCCAATCATGATTTTTAGTTCAGATGATTTCAAAATGGTATCGGTTACTTTTCCTGTTACATAATCATATGCTAAGATGTAGGTTTCCTTGGTATCAGGATTAGTATAGAAAGAACTGTAGTGCTTCCCATCATTCATAGAACGTAATCCAGAAATTGCTCTTGCAGAAAACTGAGGTTTACCCCAAATGAGATCATTGCTAAGCTCTTTCTTTTGTGCCTGAAGTGATGTAGTGCTTTCTAAAACAAGTACTGCGCTAATAGCGATAATAGTAATTGTTCTGTTGAATATGTTTGCCATAAATGTTTGTTAATACAATAGGCAAAATAAGAAATATCTGATTAATATGTTAATATGTTAATGGGATAATTTAATATGTTAATATGTTAATGG
>JBIINK010000045.1:0-17946 GCA_044337515.1 Sphingobacteriales bacterium
AATCTGAGAAAGTAGAAGCATTTGCTCCGTGTGCTTTCATTTTATCAGCTACTTTGTATCCTTCTAAAATATGGGTGAATGTATTCACTGGGAAATTGAATTGATCAGCCACTTTCATCAACATGTTGATTTCTGATTGTACATACGAGTGACAAGTGATGAATCGTTTTTTATTTAGTATTTCTAGTAAAGCATCAAGTTCTAAGTCTTTACGAGCATTTTTATTTTTTTCATATTCACGAGCACGAGTAAATGCATCAACACATACTTGCTCTACTCCCATTCTAGTTTGTGGGAAACGTTCACGTTGATCATCGCCCCAATTCGATTGCTTAACATTTTCTCCTAAGGCAAATTTGATAAAGCCATCAGCGCCTTCGAATTTTAACTCTTCGGCATTTTTACCGTAGCGTAATTTGATAAGTGCAGTTTGACCTCCAACAGGATTAGCAGAACCGTGTAATAAGTGAGAAGTTGTAACACCACCTGCTAATTGTCTGTAAATATTAACATCTTCGGGATCTAGTGCATCTCCGATTCTAACTTCAGAAGTTATGGCTTGTGTGCCTTCGTTTACTCCACGAGATATAGCAATGTGCGAATGCTCGTCGATAATACCAGGCGTTAAGTGTTTTCCCTTACCGTCAATAATTTTTGCTGTAGGGTCGCTTAAATTTTTTCCTACACTTATAATTTTTCCTGCACTAATGAGTACATCGGTATTTTCTTGAATGCCTTCTTTTTCGTTGGTCCAAACGGTAGAGTTTTTAATTAACCATTTTTCTGCTTTAGGTAATTGTGTATTACCATAAGCTGCAAATGGGAATATAATTGGTCCAACTTCATCTTTTTCTTTTTTGTCGTCTTTTTTGTCATCAGTTTTTTCTGTAAATAATTTTGTACGAGTGGCAACCCATTCAATGTTGTTGTGGTTCACACTTCCCTGTCCTACTATTTTAAATGTACTTCCATCGATAACCGTTCCGCTTAAGCGTACTTTCTGAATAATCGTAGTATCATTAGGTTGAAATACCAAGGAAACATTATTGTTATTCCAAGTCGTATTAATTTTTGTTTTGCTACTGTCGGCGTTAATAATCGACCAGTCGGGTTTGTTTTTAGATCCTGCTATTTCTAATGAATACGATTGACCATTTGATTTTAATGTATAAGTACCTCTAATGTCAATTCCTTTTTCAGTTTCAATAATATTTTCTTCACCCGCAATCCAATTCGATTGAACTACTGCTTCCTCATCTGTAAAAACATTTCCATTTGTGATGATGAAATTCGCTTTCATTCCAGCTTTCAATTCACCAACAAGGTTCGACGCATTAATCATTTGTGCAGGAACGCGAGTTAATGCATCCAATGCTTTTTCTTCTGAAAGTCCGTTCTTTATAGCTTTGCGAAGATTAGGCCAGAAATCGTTTACACTTTTTAAATCACTTGTAGTAAATGCAAAGGTGATGTTTTCTTTAGCTAGGTATGCTGCATTGTATGGAGCAAGCTCCCAATGTTTTAATTCTGCAATACCAACAGATTGTGCATCATAATAATCTTCTACATCATACGCTTTTGGATATTGTAAGCTAATGATTAAAGAAGCGTTCATTGCTTTTAAGTCGGCTAAACGTTGGTAATCGGCACCGTTCGTTTTATAGATAAAGGTGTAACCGAACTCCTTCGCAATTTTGTTTGCGCGGAACACATCGTATAAATCGCTACACTCAAATATTTTTGGTAATGATGATTGTTTGTTCAGTGCTTCGTAAGAGTAATTTACTTCTTTGTTATTTTTTGCATACCAATTGGCATCATAAAAAGTTTGACGAAGTAAAGCGATACTCCCTATTAAAGAAGAAGGGTAATCTTGTGTTGATGTTCCTTTGCTAAACGAGAAGTGTGCACTGACATCTGATTTTAAAATTACGAGATGTTCTTTTTCATTATTTAAGTTCACCAGAACAGAGGTACCGCGAGCAATTCCATCTTTTTGGTAAGAGAGTACTGTTCCGAAACCTTGTTCACGCAAGCTACTTGCTTTATCCTCGTTTACTGTAAAGGCTGTTTTTGCATCAAACTCCGGACGAATAGCTTCGTTCCAGCTGTATGCTCCTTTTTTATTAGATATAAATTGAGGACCACGATTATCGCCTCTACCACCACGTTTTGCTTCTGGCATTCCGTAAGTAGTATTGATATCGATAAAAGAAGGATAGATGGTTTTACCCTCGCAATTCACAACGATAGCTCCTTTAGGGGTTGGTATACTAGCGCCAACTGCTACAATTGTACCGTTAGAAATTAGTAATGATGCTTTATCGATTTTAGTCGTTGCATTCACCACAATTTTTGCATTGGTAAAAATGTAGGTATTCGGACGAGTATCTTGAACACCATTTAATGGAAATGTTTCTTGAGCATTCGTTATTCGAAAAATGAATAATGAAAAGAGGATTAGGGTGTAGCGTTTTCTCATATTTATTTTTTAGGAATAACTAATATAATTAATATTCATATTAAGTGTAGATGATTTTAAAAGCATCTTCTCAAAAGCAATGTTTCAAGGCATTCTAACAGTTTGTATATCAAGCTTGTTACAGTCATATTTTTTTTACGTTGCTGTAGTAGATACGTTACAAGAAATTCACTTAGAGTTAACAAGGCCGAAGTACTTTTGGGTGTTGAAAGAGATAAACAAGATTCAACATTAAAAAAATAATATTATGAAAACAAAATTGATGGCACTACTAACCCTTATTATACTAGGTGTAGCAAGTCAAGGGTTCGCCGCAGAAAAGAGCACATTAACAGCTAACGAAGAAGTAGCTAAAGTGGTAAAAGCTAAAATTCAATTCCCAGCATTTTTAAAAGCAGAAGGTGTAAAGAATGCTCAAGTTTTAGTAGAGTTCACTGTAAACGAAAATGGTTCATTAAATGTAATTAATACTAACCAATCCGATCAAAGGGTAAAAGATTACGTAATGGAACAATTAGAGAACATCCAGGTACAAAGCGCAGATTACGAAGTGGGTGAAGTGTACATGTTGAAGCTGAATTTCCGCTTATTGTAGAAAATAATCATAATTGACGTTTATAGGGGGCCTGTTTCCGAGAGGAGGCAGGCTTTTTTATTGCTTTTTATTGGTGTATTGCAGATTCGTTCTATCTTTGAAAAAAAACACCAAAATGGAGATCATCAAAAACATTCACATTGCAAGTGCAAGTCTATTTTTATTAGACTATGTTATTAAAACAATTTTACTACTTATTGGAAGCAGTTCTTTAGAAAAATACAAACAGGTAACAAAAGTGCCTAGTATGATTATTAGCACTGCATTTCTAGCAACTGGTATTTACTTAATTGCTAAAATTGGTATGGGTAATGTTGGTGGCTGGTTCCACTTAAAAGTTACATTAACCGTAGTTGGTGTAGTATTGGGAATTATTGGATTCAAGAAAAATAGCAAAGTATTAGCAATCATATCAACTATCTTATTTCTTTATGTCTATGGTTTATCGGAAACGAGAGATGTAAAATTAGGTATTGGCAAACCAGGTATGGGTAATGTAATTACAGATACTGCCGATGCGAATTATGATTTATTAGCACACGGTAAGGGTATATATAATGTTAACTGTTTGAAATGCCATGGAGAAAATGGACAAGCAGGCGTTAATGGTGCAGCAAATTTAACCGCATCGATGTGTGAGAACAGAGGCTTGGTAGGAATTATCAGAAATGGTAGAAAACTAATGCCAGCATTTAAAGATTTATTAAACGAGCAAGAAGTAACTGCAGTAGCAGAATATGTAAAATCGTTAAGAGTATATGCCGTAGAGGCAGCAACAGATTCTACTGCGGTAGATTCAACAAAATAATTAATGGCAAAAAAATTATACGATACTGCTAAGAAAAAAGAGCGTGTGGTGTTGGTGGGTGTAATTACTCCCGACGAAACAGAAGAGCAGGAAAAAGAATATTTAGAAGAGTTAGCTTTTCTAGTGGAGACGGCTGGTGGTATCACTATAAAACAGTTTACTCAAAAGCTTCAACGCCCCGATGTACGCACGTATGTGGGCAAGGGTAAGCTTGAAGATATTTTAGCATTTGTAAAAGTGGAGGAGATAGATCTTGTTGTTTTTGACGACGAGCTTACTCCTTCACAATTACGAAATATTGAGCGCGAACTTCAATGTTTAGTACTCGATAGAAGTAATTTAATTCTCGATATTTTTGCAGGCAGAGCACAAACCGCTCAAGCGAAAACCCAAGTAGAATTAGCACAAAGCCGATATTTATTACCAAGGTTAACCCGATTGTGGACTCACTTAGAGCGACAAAAAGGGGGTATTGGTATGCGTGGTCCGGGAGAGAGTCAGATTGAAACGGATAGACGTATTATCTTAAATAAGATTTCTGTTTTAGAAGATCGCTTAGAATTAATTGATAAGCAAAGTGAAACACAACGCCGTAACCGTGGCGATTTAATTCGTGTGGCTTTAGTGGGTTATACCAATGTTGGTAAATCAACCATCATGAACATGTTGAGTAAGTCGGAAGTGTTTGCCGAAAATAAATTGTTCGCAACATTAGACACTACGGTTCGAAAAGTGGTGATTGAAAATGTTCCCTTCTTACTTTCCGATACCGTTGGATTTATTAGAAAACTACCTCACCATTTAATTGAGTGTTTTAAATCTACATTAGCCGAAGTAAAAGAAGCCGATATTTTATTACACGTTGTGGACATGTCGCATCCGAGTTTTGAAGATCAGATTAACACGGTTAACGAAACGCTGAAAGACTTGGAATCATTGGACAAACCAACCATAATGGTGTTCAATAAAATTGATGCTTATACTAACGAAGACCAACCCATGAGCTTCGATGATTATAAAAGAAGTTGGATGAACAAAGTAAATACTCCAGCTATTTTCATCTCCGCATTAAAGAACGAAAACATCCAAGAGTTTAGAGCATTGATTTACGATAAAGTAAAAGAATTGCATCAGGAGAAATATCCGAATAATAGTTTTTTGTATTAAAAACTCTGCATCTCACTAAGCTTCCTGTACATGCCGTTTAAAGCTAGCAACTCGGTATGTGTTCCGCGCTCAATAATTTGTCCGCCTTGCATAACGATAATTTGATCGGCATATTGAATGGTAGAAAGTCTGTGTGCAATAACAACCGAAGTTCTATTCTTCATTAAGTTTTGAATAGCCTCTTGTACTAAGCGTTCTGATTCGGTATCTAATGCTGAAGTCGCTTCATCTAGAATTAGTATTGGTGGGTTTTTAAGCACGGCTCTTGCAATCGATAAACGTTGACGTTGTCCGCCAGAAAGCTTCGCTCCTCTATCGCCAATATTGGTATAGTACCCTTCTTCTAATTTATCGATGAACTCGTGTGCATTGGCAATTTTTGCTGCTTCTATTACTTGCTCTTCTGTTGCCGATTCGTTTCCGAAAGAAATATTTTTAAACACGGTATCGTTAAACAAAATAGATTCTTGTGTAACAATTCCCATCAAATGATTTAAGTCCGATAATTTTATTTTACGAATATCAATACCATCAATGGTAATGGCTCCTTCGGTAACATCATAAAAACGTGGAAGCAAATCGGCCATGGTCGATTTACCCGCACCCGATGCTCCAACCAATGCAATCATTTTTCCTTTTTCAACATCTAAATTAATGTTGTCTAATACTTTTTTCTCGGCATATTGGAAAGAGACATTCTCGTAAGAAATTTTTCCTTTAAAGTCCGAAATGCTAATGGCATTAGGGTCTTCCTCAATTTTAACAGGTGTATCGAGTATCGCAAAAATTCGTTCTCCCGAAGCAATACCTCTTTGTATACTGGTTAATGCTGAAGAAATATTTTTCGCAGGAACCAAAATCTGCGAGTATAAAATGATGTAAGTAATAAACTCCGATGCATTCAAATCAGATTTGTTTTGCAACACTAATTGCCCGCCGTAAAGAATAACCAATACCACCACCGTTACTCCTAAGAATTCTGAAATAGGTGAAGCCAATTCTCTTTTGTTCCACATCGATTTTAAGATGGCACGGTATTGAGAATTTTGTTCATCGAATTTTTTGTTTACATATTTCTGCGCATTAAAAGCTTTGATAATTCTAATTCCAGAAATGGTTTCTTCGATGATGCTTAATATATTGCCCAGTAATAATTGTCCTTGCTTCGCATCTTTTCTTAGTCGGCGCGAAATGCTTGTGATCACTAGTCCGGAGATAGGAAGTACAATTAAAGTAAACAAGGTTAATTGCACCGACATTGTGAAGAGTAATATTATGTACCCTACAATCATTAAAGGTTCACGGAAAATGACTTGCACTGAACTAACCACAGAACTTTCTATTTCGTTCACATCATTTGATAAGCTCGACATGATATCTCCCTTACGTTGGTCGTGAAAATAGCCAACGTGTAGGTTGGTGATTTTGAGGTATAAACTTTCGCGGATATTTTTCACCACATACGTTCTCATATTGGTCATTACGCGCTGCGACCAGTACTTAAATACATTGGCGAAGAATACCGAAGTGATGATGATGACACACACGAATTGTAGCGCACCACTTTGACCATAAGAGGAGTATATTTTGTAGAAATAATAATCGAAGAGATGTTTAGCATAATCGATGTTCATGCTAAAGCTAGGCTCGGTAACTACTTTGGTAGTTTCAACCTTTTCGAAAATTACATTCAATAAAGGAATTAATAGGGAGAAGTTAACCAAACCGAATATGACAGCCAATACCGCTAATACGGCATATTTAGGCACAAAACGGTTTAGTGGTCGTGCAAAAGCAAGTAGTTTAAAATAGGTTTTCATGAATTAAATGCAAAATAATACAATTATTTCAATACGTAGAAGATAATTAGAATAGTATCTTTGTTTTTGTATATGATAAGTATAATAACGGCCGTACATAACCAATTGGCCATTAACAAGATATTTTTAGAATACCTTAAAAAGTACACCCATCATCCTTATGAATTAATCATCATTGATAATAATTCTACAGATGGCACGAGGGAGTTTTTTAAAGAAAATGGAGCGATCGTGATTGAGAACGATGCCAATTATTCCTATCCATATACCCAAAACCAAGGTATTAAAGCAGCGAAGTATGATGTTTTTGCTTTTTTAAACAATGACATTACCGTTGCACCGAACTGGGATAAGCATATTTTGGAAGCTATGAAAGCGAATGCTTTGGATGTAGCCACCGTTTGTGGAATTGAGCGATTGGAGAATAAAGAGGTGACGAAGGAATATGGCAGAAGATGGAAACGTATTAAAAATATCATATCCTTTTTCAACCGATCAGAATGGAGTTTTAGGTTGATGCATACATTGATGTATGGAAACTGGGAAAAGTTTTCGGAAGCAAGACACAAGCAATTTGGAAACAAATGTATTGAAGGTTTTGTTGGAAATAGTGTAGTGTTTACGCGTAGAGCCTTAGATTTATTAGGCCTTTATGATGAACGCATACAAGCAGCCGATTTTGATTTGTATGTACGCACAAAGAAAAGATTTTTAGAACATGGCGATATTAAACCTTGTCATATTGCGTTGGGTGTATATAACCATCACTATATACGCGTTACTTTAAAGTCGAAGCCCCCTGTATTTGCAGATGCTTCGCAGATGATTAAATTAGAAGATAAATGGACAGCTGAAGAGCTAGCGTTGTATATGAAAGACAACGTCACTACTTGATAGGATAGAAAAATGGAATCGAAAAGACAACAAAAGTTTTCGCGAGTAATTCAAAAAGAGTTAAGCGAAATATTTCAACGAGAAGGATTATCGTTTCACGGCAATACAATTGTAACGATAACAATGGTGAGAATTTCTCCAGACTTATCGGTAGCACGTATTTACTTGAGCTTATTTAACTCAGCCAATAAAGAACAATTATTAGCGGAAATAAAATCACAAACCAAAGAGATTCGTTACAAACTTGGTGAGCGCATTCGCAACCAAGCACGTATTGTTCCACACTTAGAATTTTTCTTAGACGATTCTATGGAATATGTTTCACGCATGGATCAATTGTTTAATAAAATCAACAAAGAAAAAGAAGAAGGAGAAGAATGAAAAGAGTCATCCGCGAACCCGCTAATTTCTTAACACATATTATCCCTGCCATAGCAGGTATACCTGCAGGTTATTTTCTGTTTATGAAAGCGAGTACGCCACTAGGAGAATTTTCTTCGGTATTGTATTCAATCTGTTTTGTGTTGCTTTTTGCAGCAAGTGGTTTATATCACGGAATTCCTAAAACCGATGCGGGCATTAAGTTCTGGAGGAAGATAGATCATGCAAGTATTTACTTAATGATTGCCGGAACATATACTCCAACGTTAATTGCTTTGTATACGGGTTGGGTGTTTTGGACCTTATTAATTTTACAATGGGGGATTGTAGTGTTTGGAGTGTTTTCTAAATTAACAGGCAGAATGATGCATCATAAGCAATCATTGTATTTGTATTTAGCGATGAGTTGGATGGTGGTGTTGGGCGTAAAAACACTTTATGTAGAGTTACCTTTTAACGCACTCTTTTTATTATTCGGCGGAGGTATGTTCTATACTTTTGGATCATGGATTTATCACATGGATAAAGTAAAACCTAACAAAGGATTCCATGAACTCTGGCACCTCTTTGTTGTTGGAGGAGCAGTTTGTCATTACTTCTATACTTATTATTATATTGTATAAATTAAAGTATTCCTAGTCAGGAATATTTAAGGTTGGAATTATTGGATTGACAATATATTTTTATAAAAATAATTCTTAACGAGATGAACAGAGATGTTGTTTATGTATAGTTTTTTTAGAAAAACGATACAAATAAAAAAAGCCGAGTAGTATTACTAGGCTTTTTTTATTTAAGGTGAAGTAGTGATTTAATCTAAACTTGAGGTAATTAACCGCATAAATTCAGAACGAGTTTTTTCATTTTCGAAAGCACCGGTAAACGCTGAAGTAGTGGTAACAGAGTTTTGTTTTTGAATTCCTCTCATGCTCATGCAAAGGTGTTTACATTCAATAACTACAGCTACACCAGCTGGGTTCAATGTATCTTGAATACAATCACGAATTTCATTTGTTAAACGTTCTTGCACTTGTAATCTACGCGCAAAAGCATCGGCTACTCTAGGTATTTTACTGAGTCCAACTATATGTCCTTTCGGAATATAAGCGATATGTGCTTTACCAAAGAAGGGTAAAAGATGATGTTCACATAAAGAATAAATCTCGATGTCTTTCACAATCACCATTTGTGAGTAGTCTTCTTTGAACATTGCCGAACGCAATATTTCAGCAGGATCTACATCATAACCGTGTGTTAAAAAAAGCATTGCTTTTGCTACACGTTCAGGAGTTTTAAGTATGCCTTCTCGGGTTGGATCTTCACCTAAATCAGATAGTATAGAGGAATAGCTTTTCGCTAAGGTTTCAATTTTATCAAGATTATAATTATCGATTTTACGGTAACCATCCATCTCGTTTTCTTCAGTCATGTTATTGTGATTTTTCATTTTATCCAAAATATTCTACAAAGTTATTTTCTGTTTCATACAATTTCACTGAATGTAAAATTGCGCCTTCTTTAGTAATGCGTTCTACGAGTTGATACCATATTTCTTTAGCAAGCACTTCCGTTGAAGCCATTTTGCCTTTCATAAAATCAACATCTAAATTTATGTTTTGGTGGTCAAGTTTTTCGATTACTTGTTCGTTCATAATGTCTCTTAATATCTTAAGATCAATTACGAATCCAGTTTCTGGATTAATTTCTCCCTTTACAGTCACGAACAACTCATAGTTATGTCCGTGCCAGTTCGGATTAGAACATTTTCCGAACACTGCTAAGTTCTTTTCATCAGACCACTCTTCTTTGAACAGCTTGTGAGCTGCATTAAAATGCTCTTTTCTAGTGATATATATCATTTTAAGATCTTGAAGTACAAATATACGATTGTTGCGCAATCAAAATCAATAACAACATTTCCTCAATCATGTTTTAGTGATTAACTTAGTATTTTACAAATTCAATGAAAATACTAGTTGTAGTAGCTACCGAGCCCGAAGTAAAAGGCATAAAAGATTCATTATCGAGTTATCAAATCTCTTCTATTGAGTTTTTGATTACTGGGGTAGGAATGGTTAACACGACCTTTGAACTTGCTAAGGCATTAATGCAAAACACATATGATTATGTAATTAATGTTGGCATTGCAGGCAGTTTCGATCGTACTATTAATTTAGGAGAAGTAGTTTGGGTACGTAAAGAACTTTTTTCGGAGATGGGTGCAGAAGATGGAGAGGAGTTTTTATCGTTAATACAATTAGGATTACAAACGCATGATGAGTTTCCATTTGAGTGGGGAGAATTGAAAGCACCAATGCTACCTGAAATTAATGCCTTAGCACAACTTAAGCAAGTTCGTGGTATAACCGTAAATAAAGTACACGGTAACGAAGCGAGCATCTTAAAAACAAATATGCAATTCAGTCCACAGATAGAAAGCATGGAAGGTGCAGCAGTTTTTTATGTGGCGATGAAAATGAATATTCCTTGTATTCAAATACGCAGTATCTCTAATTATGTGGAGCGAAGAAATAGAGAATCCTGGAAAATCAAAGAAGCTCTAGAAAGCTTAACGAAACAATCGGTTTTATTAATTAATGAAATTTTAGTCTAAAGATATAGTTTCTTTATAATCATAATACAATCTACTTAATACATCGTACTTAATACAATTTACGAAATACTATCTTTTATAGACTCACTTGCATTTTTACTTTGAGCTGATGTTAGCCATCCGGTAATAACACTTATAATCATCACCGTAAAGAAGACTAGAAACAAATCGCTAAAAATAAATTTAACAGGGTACTTTTGAATCATAAATTCTTCGGAACCACCGATGCTAATTAATCCATATTTCTTTTGTAAGAATACAAAAATACTTCCAAGAAACAAACCAATTATTACTCCAATAAAGGAAATTAATAAGCTTTGTATAAAATAAATTCTTCGAATGGTATTATTATCCATACCCATGGCACATAATAATGCAATGTCTTTTTTCTTATCGATAATCAACATAGTTACGGCACCAATAATATTACAGATAGCAACAATTAATATCAAAGTAAGAATTAAGTAAACCGCCCAACGCTCTGTATTTAATACCTTGTAGAGGGTTTCATTGAGTTCATACCTGTTTTTAATAACAAAGTTTTTAGGAAGTTTTTCTTTCCATTCATTTTGGATAAGCAACATTTCTTTTTCGGTACAACCATATATTTCAAATCCATTTACAGAATCAGATTTTTCATACAAGTCTTGTGCAAATGGTAAGGAGGTAAAAATATAGCGTTCATCTAAATTTTGTTGAACACTAAAAATACCTGATGGGTAAAATACTTTTTGGTGAATAGCTGAGCTTGGATCTAAAGTGTTTGTGCTGATGTTTGCTTTTGGCGCAAAAATATCGATATGTTGAATGGTTTGTTTTATGTCGATTCCCAGCTCGATGGTAATTCCATTTCCAATTACAGCATAATCTGCCAAACTATCTTTAAAGAAAAATCCACCCGCAATAAGTACCGAATCGAGTTCTTTAATTTTCAAGAATGATGGTGAAACACCTTTTACAATAGTATAGTATGGACTTGATCCGTATTTTAAAAGTGCTTGATCTTCTAATACACCAACACCTATGTATTTATTGGTATCTAACTCATTGCTTACCGTTTGTATTTCGTTTAGATGAAAATGAGAATCATCTACTTTCATCACTTTTAAGTCGGGACTTAGCTTTTGATAGTACAAAAGATTAAGTTCTTCGAATCCATTAAATACGGAGAGAATAATAAATAAAGCTGCCGCTCCTACGCAAACACCTACAACCGATATTATCGAAATGATATTAATCGCTTGAGTAGATTTCTTGGAAAACAAGTATCGATTTGCAAAGAAGAAGGATAGTTTCATTATTCGTTTACAAAAGGGTTATATATTTTTTCAGCGCCAATTGTTGTTTGTGGTCCGTGGCCAGAGTGAACAATAGTTTCATTAGGCAAGGCATACATTTTTGTTTTGATGCTTCTAAGCAATGTTGCATGGTTGCCACCTGGTAAATCTGTTCTTCCTATACTGCGGTAAAAAAGCACATCTCCTGCGATGGCAAACTGTTGAGCTTTGCAATAGAAAACCACACTTCCTGGGCTATGTCCTGGGCAAAATAATACTTCTAGTTCATTCCCTCCAAAATGCAATACCTGTCCATCTTCTAATAATTCTGTAGGCTCTGGTCCATCTTGGTAAACAAATCCATAATTAGAGGCATATGTTTTTATTGCTCTAAATACGGGTAGTTCTTCAGCATGTAAACGGGTGGTTAAACCAAATGTTCTGTTAACATATTCGTAACCTAGCACATGGTCCACATGGGCATGAGTGTTTAATAAATACTTAAGGGTGATGTTATTTTCATTCAGGTATTGCTCTAATTCCTGATGTTCAGATTGTTCGTAATTGCCTGGATCGATTAGAATTCCTTCGTTTTGCTCGGTGATGAGCAAATAGGTATTCTCCTGAAATGGATTAAAAGTGAATGTCTTGATTTGGAACATAAACAAAAATGATAAAAATTTATACATCTAAGGCTATCCTGAGAAATAAATCGTTAATTTTAATGTTCTTAATTTAAAAGAAATAATGTCGGCAAACAAGCATAGAGTTCTTTATTTACTCATGATGGTACTTAGTTTAGTGCCCAGCCTATTATTTGCACAAGCCCAAGGAACCCAAACCGATTTTGGTAAAAATAGAATTCAATACAAAGATTTTCAATGGTTTTATTATCGTTCACCTCATTTCGATACTTATTATTATAAAGATGGTAAAGAGTTGGGTGCCATGGTGGGTAGAATTGCCGAACAAAATCTAAAGCAATTAGAAGAATTATTAGATTATAAATTAGACGGAAGAATAAAGATTTTATCCTACAATAAATTTTCTGATTTAAAGCAAACCAATTTAGGTTTAATAACCGATCAACAGCAGAACACTGGTGGACTAACACAAATTGTAGGGAATAAGCTGTTCATTTATTTTGATGGAAATAGTATAGAATTACAAAAGCAAATTCGAATGGGTATTGCACAAATACTAGTTTCGGAAATGTTATATGGTGGAAATATTCAGGAGAAAGTTTCGAATGCTACACTATTGAATTTACCAGAATGGTATTTACCAGGACTAACATCATACTTGGCTGAAGAGTGGAATATTCAAATTGAAAATGATTTGAAAGATGGTATTCTTGGTGGACGATTTAAAAAATTTAATCGAATTGCCGAGAAAGATGCGGTAGTTGCGGGGCATTCGATATGGAAATTTGTCGTAGATAATTATGGTGCTGCATCAATTTCTAATATCGTGTACATGACACGTGTGAACAAAAATGCTGAGAATGGTTTTGCATATATAATTGGTGTTGATTTCAAGGAGCTTGGTCCGAAATGGTTAGAGTATTATACCAAGCAATATAAAAATGAAGACCTTAACAAAGAGCTTCAAAATCCTAAAGAACGTTTTACACATAAAAACAAAAAGCGTTTTCAAAAACTAAACTATGTTCAGTTTAAGGTATCTCCAGATGGGAAGTCGTATGCCTACTCTATTAATAAAGATGGGCGATATAAAATTTATGTTTATGATGTTCTAACACAAAAAACAAAAAAGGTTTTCAGTGTAGGAATGAAATCTGTTGCATTTCTTCAACTAGGTAGTGCGCCAAATTTCACATGGCATCCGAGTAGTTTTTTATTAGCCATAGCTTTTGAGAAAAAGAGTATGCCATTTGTACAAATTGTAAATCTTCGTGACAAAAAAGAGTCGGTAGAAGTAAACATGTATAAATATGAGAAGATATTAGATTTCGATTATTCGAAAGATGGACGTAAATGGGTACTATCAGCTTTGCGAAACGGGCAATCCGATATTTATGTGTACGACATCCCTTCTAGAAGAGATGATCAGATTACCAATGATTGGTACGATGATTTGAATCCTCAGTTTGTTGAAAAAACAGGACAAATTATTTTTAGTTCGAACAGAACAGAAGACTCACTAATGAATAGTTCGTTTACAAGATTTCCAAGTATAAATTCATACGATTTGTTTATGTATGATTATGACAAGCGTAATCCAGTATTAAAACGCATTACCAAAACGCCATTCATTAATGAATTAAAACCAATAAATGTAGATACTGCTCGCATGGCATATTTAAGTGACGAGTCGGGTATTGTGAATAGAAACATTTTAATTTTTGATAGTGTAGCTGTATATAGCTATGATACCACCATCTTTTGGTATGATACTACCATCACGGTTTATAAAGATACGTTCAGTTCTTATCCTGCAACCAATTATGCTCGTAATATTATCGATCATGATCAATCTAGAAAAAGTAGACGATTATCCGAAATTATTTCAGAGAAAGGTTTAGCTCAAGTATTCATTAGGCCATTGTCTAAATCAATAAGTGATACAGCAAATAGTATAATCACTTCATTTGCATTAAAGCAACGCAAAACTGCTTATCAAAAAATTGCAGCGTTAGAATATAAACGCCAACAAGATTCATTACAAAGAGCGGATTCGATAAGGATGATATCGATCACAGATTCCTTATTAAAAACGACTACCAATGAATTTGATACGAGTGCTTATAAATCAAGCGCATTTGATACTTATTATTTTCAATCAGACTTTCCGCGCAAGAAATCGGAACAAACGACAGCGGTTACACAGAAAACAGCAAGAGGATATCAAATTGTATATATAAAAACGCCTAAGTCAAAAGATGGTAATCAAAAATCATCTTCGTTTAGTTTAGATGATTATTTTCGAAAGTCATCGCCAAGGCCATATACACCAGAGTTCTCTACGAATTATGTAGTGAGTCAAATTGATAATAGTTTAATTTCAAATACCTATCAACAGTTTACTGGTGTGGGCCCGATTTTCATTAATTCAAACATTAATGCCTTAATAAAATTAGGTTCGTCAGATCTAATGGAAGATTATCGTATCACCGGAGGATTTAAACTTGCAGGTAATTTAACTATACCTGAATATTATTTAAGTTTTGAAAATTTAAAGAAGCGATTAGATAAACAATTTGTTTTTTACAAACAAGGTGGAAATGATTTTTATGGATTCTCCGCTGTAAAAACAAATAGTTACGAATTTAAATTTATTGGTAAGTACCCGTTTAATGAGCACACTTCGCTTAGAGGATCGGTAATGTATAGAAGAGATGAGTTGTTATTTTTATCGACAGATAGTTTTAGTTTAAACATCCCTAATTTTTATGCAGATAACTTCGGGTATCGCTTAGAATATGTTTATGATAATACAGTTAGTAAAGGACTAAACTTATTTAATGGTACTCGTTATAAAATTTATGTTGAGCAGTTTAAAGAGATTGGTGTAAACAATGATGGTATCATCGACTTAATAAAATCATTTGGTAAGCCAACGCAAAATATGGTGAACATTGGATTTGATTATAGACGATATGATAAAATACATCGACAAATAATATTCGCGGGAAGGGTTGCAGGATCAACATCGTTAGCACAACAAAAAGTAATGTATTATTTAGGAGGTGTTGATGGCTGGTTTGTTCCTAGATTCAACAATGATATTCAAATAGACCAAACACGCCAGTATAAGTACCAAGCCTTAGCAACTAATATGCGAGGTTTTACGCAGAACATTCGTAACGGAAATAATTTCTTGGTCATCAATACAGAAATTCGATTTCCTGTATTTTCATATTTCTTAAACAGACCTATTAAGTCAGATTTAATAAAGAACTTCCAATTAATGCCATTTGCAGATTTAGGTGCGGCGTGGTTAGGATCAGATTTATTTAGTTATGAAAATCGTTTCAATCGAATTACCGTTCAAGGCGACCCCGTTAGTGTTACGGCGATAGAGTCGAAGTACCCAATTGTAGGAGGTTTTGGATGGGGAGCACGATCTAGGTTGCTAGGGTATTTCGTAAGATTCGATATGGCTTGGGGAGTACAGAATAACATGATCGCCGAGAAGCCGGTTTACTATGTTTCACTTAGCCTAGACTTCTAAACAGGAATTCTTTTTAGCCCACAAAGTTTCACAAAGTTCCCACAAAGGAACACAATGTTTTAAGTAATCTGCTTAGTGTACCATTGTGTGTACTTCGCGTCCATTGTGACCTCTTTTTTAGCCCACAAAGGAGCACAATGTTTATGTAATCTTCTTTGAGTCCATTATGACCTCTTAAGCTCACAAAGTTCTCACAAAGGAGCACAATGTTTAATTAATCTGCTTTGTGTACCATTGTGTGTACTTCGTGTCCATTGTGACCTCATTTAGCCCACAAAGTTTCACAAAGTTCTCACAAAGGAGCACAATGTTTAAGTAATCTGCTTAACGTCTTTTAAGACCGCTTAAATAAGAGTAGTTGAATAATACAACAGAGACTAATAAAATGAAATAGGCAATCATTTTTTGAAGTGTTGGAACTTCGTGGAAATAAAAGAAAGCCACGAAGAAAGCAACAATAGGATTTAGATAAATTAATATTCCCATCGTTGATGATGGCATTCCAATAAGTGCGTATAAACTTAAAAATAATGGGATGATGGTAAACACAATTGATATGACCACAATTTGAATCCAGAAGTTAATGTCGGTTGTAAACGCAACATGTTCAACACCTGCAAATGGAATGATAATTACCGATGAGATTAATAGTTGTATCAATAAAACATTCAACTTATCTAAGCCTATAATTCTTTTTTGTAGCATTAAATACCCAGCATACAGTATCGCAATTTCTACAGAGTATAATACTTCTTTAATAAACCCGAGTGATAAAAACACAATACTTGCAAAGCATAATATTATGGATGCCCATTTTATTTTGCTTAGTTTTTCTTTTAGGAAGACATAGCCAAACACAGCTGTGATGATTGGGCAAACCATGTAAGCGAATGCACCAGCTTGTACGCTAATGTGATTAATTACATAGATAAAGGAAAACCAGTTTGCTGTTACAAATAAGGTAGAATACAAAATCCGCAGAAGCAATTGTTTGCGCTCTTTCTTTTCGAGTGACTCTAAAAATTCAACATCACGTTTAAAAACTTTTCGTCGAATTACTAAAGAAATAAAAAGAGTTATGATTAAAGAACATAATACTCGGAACACTAATATTTGCATCGATGGATGTTCTTTTATCGATCGTAATGAAATCGAAAAAAATCCCCAAATAATAGAGGATGCAGCACCAGCGATGAAATAGTTTGCTCTAGAGTTCAATTATTTTGAAGCTATCATTGAAATCTCAACGTTTACACTTTTTGGCAAACCCAATACGGCAACCGTTTCGCGTGCAGGGAAATCTCCTTCGAAATACGTATGATATATTTCATTCACTTTTGCGAAGTGCGACATGTCTGATAAGAAGATGCTAGTTTTTACAACATTAGAAAAATCCATTTCCGCTTCAGTTAATATCGCTTTCAAGTTTTTCATTACCTGATGAGTTTCTATATCAATTTCACCAACCAATAAATGATCATTCTCTGGATTTATTGCAATTTGTCCAGATATGAAAAGCATATCGCCTGTCATAATCGCTTGATTATACGGGCCAATTGGAGCAGGTGCATTTTTGGTTTCGATGATTTTTTTCATAATTATTATGTTATGTACTAAGTACTATGTATTAAGTATTCCATTTCTCTTAATACATTGTACTTAATACTTAATACAGATTTTAATACAATTTTCTAATGATATAAATAACAATACC
>JBIINK010000088.1:0-4931 GCA_044337515.1 Sphingobacteriales bacterium
AATTAACTAGTGGTAGCACGACCGTGTCGTGGCATGACTACAGTCATGCTACGACTATAGGTAAAGTGATTGAGCGGTAGCACGACCGTGTCGTGGCATGACTACAGTCATGCTACGACTATAGGTAAAGTGATTGATTGGTAGCACGACTATTAGAGAAAAGTGTTAGCATGACTGAAGTCATGCTACGACTCATAAACAATATTACTTAACTGCAATCTCCGTTCTTCTATTAATTTTATGCTGGGCCTCATCACAATGTAATTTCTTACCACAACTAACAATTGGATTAGTTTCACCTCTACCTCTTGCTTTTATGCGTTTTCTAGCTACTCCCTTTTTCACTAAATAATTTGCGGATGCGGTAGCGCGTTTACGCGATAAGGTCATGTTATACTCTGCAGATCCACGAATGTCGGTGTATGAATTTAATTCTATTTTCAACTGAGGTTGAGCATTTAAAATTGTAGCGAATTCATCTAAAATCCCTGCAGCATCATTTGTAATGTTGTACTTGTTTAATTCAAAATAAATAAAATCTGAGGTTTTGTATTCAGTTGTTACTACTGGCTTCACCGTTTCTTCAGCAACAAAATGATCCACATCAAAATCAACTACATAATTCGATTTTGTAGGATTTTTCAAAATACTCTCTAGCGATTTCGATTTGAATAATTTACTTTCCAACACTACTCCATTATTTCTAATGTCTATGTAATACTTACTATTGGCTTGTATGTTGGCAAAATGATAGGCACCATTTTCATCTGTAAATCCATTGTAAATTTCTTCTCCTGTTTTAGCATTGTTGATTACCACATTAGCTCGTGATAAAAGTTTATGGTTGGCTTTATCTTTTACAACCCCTTGAATAGTGTATGACTCGCTTAAGAATATTGGCATTGAAGTATTAACCAAAGTAGAATCCGTCAATACAAATTTCTTTAATTTAATGTCATATTTCGTATCGGCCTTCCCAGTTTTAATTAACACTGAGTTTTCTACATACCCTTCTGCAGCAGCAAGTAATTTATACACTTCGTTTACTTCAAACTTTAAATTTTTAACATTACCATCCATCAACGTGTAAAACGACATGTCTTTATTGCCTCTAGAATACACCCTTAGCTTTGCATTATCTATTGGCAACCCTGTAGAATCATCTAAAACATTTATGGTAATTACTCTTGGCTTGGGTTTAAATAATTTAAACATGTACACATCATCTTTCGATTCTTTTTCTGATCGTGATGAACTAAAGAATCCATAATCTGATTTCGGATTTTTAAGAAAACCAAAGTCATCTGCCGATGAATTAAATGGTGCACCTAAATTCTGTGCTTCTTCTTTTGAGTTTAAGTTATAGGTGTAAATATCTAATCCTCCTAAACCACCCATACCATCTGTAGAAAAATACAATACAGAATCTTCATAACTGTACGGAAATAGTTCATTACCACTAGTGTTTACATCCGGACCTAAATTTTCTGGGATTGTCCAGTTTCCATTTTCCCAAATGGATTTATAAATATCCATTCCGCCATAACCTCCAGCCATGTTCGAACTGAAGTATATGGTTTTACCATCTTTACTAATAGAAGGATGTATATTCGAATAGTAAATCCCGTTTTGAGTGAAGTTATTATCGTTCTGCCATTTATTGGTACTTGAGTTAAACGATGAAGAAAAAATTCCTAGTTGGTTCAACTTATCTATTTTCTGCTTCTGAACTTTATTCGCAGTATAATACATCGATTTACTTTGATTGTTAAATGATGCCGGGCCATAGGTGTTTTTACCTACAATATTTACTTTTAATGCTGTTGCCTCTTTAAAATCAACATCTCTGCTCGAGAAGAAAAGCTTTGCATTGTATTTTTTCGAATTCCATTTTTGATTAATGTCGATATGATCAGCGCGTTTCTTTGCTCTGCTAAATACGATACCATTTGAATAAAAGGAAGGAGCATAATCCGACTTTTTCGTATTAAAATCTAAGCGTTTCACACTTACCAATGTTTTATCGAAGGCAGATATCTTATCAAACTCTTTAACTGATTTCACAAATGCTTGTACAGTGAAGTCTTCACTTTTAGATACTATGTCTTGCTGAACAAAGCTTTTCGCAATATCGTAATGCTTGTTTTTAAGCAAAAGTTTCATGTAGTTTACCATATCCATGGCATTAGTATCTAACGACACTATTTTCTTATATACACTTTCGGCCTCTATATTCTTGTTCAATACCACATAACTGATGGCCAATTTTCGTAAAGCAGTAATTTCCTTGGTATGCTGTTCTTTCTTTAAATAGCTTTTATAAAACGGAATTGCCGTTTTATAATGCAGATGATTAAATTGATGATTTGCCACTTTTAATGCCATTTGAGCATTAACTTGATTAATCATTAATAGAGAGACTATAAAAATTAAAAAATTCTTCATAAATAATATACACTTAAGAGCTTTTTGCCTATCATTTTGCTGATATATAGACAATTTCAATGTTAAATAACTGTTACGTAATAACCCTTACTAGAAAAAGGCATATTGAAGAAAGTTTATTTACAAGGTGTTTTATTAGAAATGTTTATTTCTTATGTTTGAAAGATGGATAATTTCAAAATAAAGGGAGAATACATTCACTTAAACCAGCTGTTAAAAGTACTTGGATGGGTAAATGATGGTGGTATGGCAAACGATGTTATAGATAATGAACTCGTAAAAGTGAATGGGAAAATTGAAACGAGAAGAAGAAACAAAATATATCCAGGTATGACTATCGATTTTAATGAGAACCTGATTACCTGCGAGTAGAGGTATATCTCTCGAAAATATATAATTATTCTAAATAAGTTAATTTTCAGCTTTTTAGTGCATTTAATGCACTATTATAAATTCAAACTGCTGAGCGCTTTCCTTTTAACAAACTTTTCATAATTCTTAATGTTGTAGATTTTGGTATAAATAAGAAATAAACTATATTCGGTAGTTATTGTAAAAATTACCATAACTTATTACTTGAAACAACTATAAATAACTGATTATGAAAAAAATCTACATTGTTTTATTGATGTTAACCTCATCGTTAGCATTTTCACAAACGGCCCCAATTACCTTTGAAACGGGCGCCCCAGGAAACGCATGGACCTGGACTACTTTTGAAAATGGTGCAAATGCTCCATTAATTGTTGGTGCTAATCCTAGTGCTACAGGTATTAACACATCATCAACTGTTGCTCAAATGACTACCTTAACTACTGGTCAACCTTGGGCAGGTGTAGAGAGTTTACATGGTGCTGGTATAGGCACGTTTACTTTATCTTCATCTAATGCGATTGTAAAAATTATGGTTTACAAATCGGTTATTAGTGATGTTGGAATTAAGTTTGCAAGTGCTTCTGGCGCATCAACTGGTGAAATTAAAGTACCTAATACTTTAGTTAACCAATGGGAAGAGTTAACGTTTAACTTCTCAGCAAAAATTGGCGAAACCAATGATCAAATTGTTGTGTTCCCAGATTTCCAAACTGGTAGAACAACTAATAACATTTGTTATTTTGATAACATTACGTTCTCTGCTGCTGTAACTTCTACTGACCCAACTACCGCTGCACCTACTCCTACAAGAGCTGCAGGTGATGTAAAGTCGATGTTTAGTAATGCATACACAAACGTAGGTGTAGATACTTGGAGAACTTCTTGGTCTGTTGCTACATTAACAGATGTACTTATAGCAGGTAACGACACGAAAAAATATTCAGGATTAGACTTTGTAGGAATTGAAACTACAGGTGCTAATATGATCAATGCCGATTCTATGGCTTATTTCCATATGGATATGTGGACTCCAAATGCAACTTCTTTCGGTGTGAAATTAGTTGATTTTGGTGCTGATGGCGCATTTGGTGGTGGTGACGATAAAGAACATCAAATCAATGTTACTCCAGTTCAAAATTCTTGGAATACTTATAATTTCCTTTTATCTGATTTTACAAATCTTACTACAAAAGGACATATTGCTCAAATGATTTTAGTAGGTGTACCAGCTGGCACTTCAACTATTTTTATTGATAACGTTTATTTTGCAAAACCTTTACCAATATTAACTCCTACAGTTGCTGCCCCAACTCCTACTAGAGCAGCAGGTGATGTAAAGTCAATGTTTAGTAATGCATACACTAACGTAGGTGTTGACACTTGGAGAACTTCTTGGTCAAGCGCTACTTTAGCTGATATTCAAATTGCTGGTAACGACACAAAATTATATACAGCATTAGACTTTGTTGGTATCGAAACTACAGGTGCTAACATGATTGATGCTTCTCTTATGACGAAGTTCCATATTGATATGTGGACTCCAAATGCTACTTCATTCGGCGTTAAATTAGTTGACTTCGGTGCTGATGGCGCATTTGGTGGTGGTGATGATAAAGAACACCAAATCAATGTTACTCCTACCCTTAACGGATGGAACGCTTATGATTTCCTTTTAGCTGATTTCACTGGCCTTACAACAAAAGGACACATTGCACAAATGATTTTAGTTGGTATTCCTTCTGGTACATCTACTATTTACATTGACAATGTTTACTTCTTTAAAGATGCTGTATTATTAGAACCTACAACTGCAGCTCCTACTCCAACTAAAGCAGCTATTGATGTAATCTCAATGTACAGTAACGCTTACACTAACGTAGGTGTTGATACTTGGAGAACATCTTGGTCGAATGCAACATTAACAGACATGGTTATCTTAGGTAACGATACTAAAAAATACACTGCATTAGATTTCGTAGGTATTGAAACTACTGGTGCTAACATGATTGATGCTTCTCTTATGACGAAGTTCCATATTGATATGTGGACTCCAAATGCTACTTCATTCGGCGTTAAATTAGTTGACTTCGGTGCTGATGGCGCATTTGGTG
>JBIINK010000010.1:0-52301 GCA_044337515.1 Sphingobacteriales bacterium
AACTATATAAAAAAAGCAGAAATTTAACTTTCTAATATCTAACATCTCAATTCTATTATAGTAGTTAGATATTAGATGTTAGATATTAGAAACATAATGTTTACTAAAAAATCAATTTAAATAAAAATAGCAGAAATTTGACTTTCTAATATCTAACATCTCAATTCTTATAACTAATGAAGAATGTACTCCTTTTCTGTGGTTCCAGTACTGGACAAGATCCGAAGATTGCCGAAATGGCTAAATCTTTAGGGAAGTATTTTGCCGATAATCAATTCCGTTTAATTTATGGAGGTGGTAATGTTGGGCTAATGGGAATTATTGCCAACAGTGTAATGGAAAATGGAGGTGAGGTAATAGGTATTATCCCAGAATTTTTAATGGTTAGAGAAGTAGGGCATGTGGATGTAACGGAATTTCATGTAGTAAAAAGCATGCATGAACGTAAAGCAATTATGTGCGATAAAGCTGATCTTATATTAGCAATTCCAGGTGGCTTCGGTACTTTCGATGAATTATTTGAAATGTTAACATGGTTACAACTTGGATTACACAGTAAACCCATAGGATTGCTTAACTTTGATGGATTCTTCGATCATATGTTAAAACAATTAGACCATATGGTAGAGAAAGGATTCTTACGCCCATCAAACAGAGATTTAATTTTGGTTGATGATCAATACGAATCATTATTAACTACGTTAAATAATATTAAGATGGAAGTGGACACGAAATGGTTCACCGACCGAAATCTTACATAGTAATCAGTATTGAGTATTGAGAATGAAAATATAATGCTTAACATTTTTTAGATTTTAATGTTAAACAATGAATAGAAATATGATTAGAATAATTCCTAATTCATAATTCCTAATTCCTAATTTGAAGAAAATGGATATAGAATTCAATAAAAACGAGGATGTGAACAAACAGATGGTTTTCGAGATGAAGACCAAATGGAAGAAAGTTGCTGAAGGTGGAGGGGCTAAGAATGCTGCGAAACAAAAGGATAAAGGCAAAATGCTCGCTCGTGAACGAATTGCATATTTAATAGATAAAGATCGTCCGTTTTTAGAACTAGGTGCATTTGCAGCCGATGGTATGTATGAAGCTGAAGGAGGATGCCCTTCTGCAGGTGTTATAGCGGGCATAGGATACGTTTCTGGTCGCCAGTGTATGATTGTAGCAAATGATGCTACGGTTAAAGCTGGGGCTTGGTTTCCAATGACAGCCAAAAAGAATTTAAGAGCACAAGAAATTTGCATGGAGAATAAATTGCCAATTATCTATTTAGTAGATAGTGCAGGTGTTTATTTACCAATGCAAGATGAGATATTTCCAGACAAAGAACATTTCGGTAGAATTTTTAGAAACAACGCTATCATGTCGTCGATGGGAATTCTTCAAATATCAGCAATCATGGGAAGTTGTGTGGCGGGTGGTGCTTACTTACCCATCATGAGTGATGAGGCTATGATTGTAGAAGGAACAGGATCGGTTTTCTTAGCGGGTTCTTATTTAGTAAAATCAGCAATCGGTGAAGACATCGACAATGAAACTTTAGGAGGTGCAACTACACACTGTGAAATATCTGGCGTAACCGATTATAAGCAACCTAATGATGCAGCATGTTTAGATTCAATAAAAAACATTCTGAGTAAAGTAGGTGATTATGATAAAGCAGGATTCGATAGAGTAAAATCTGCTGAACCTATAAAAGATCAAAAAGAAATATACGGAATACTCCCAGATAATAGAGAGAAACCTTACGAAATGCGAGATATTATTGATCGCTTAGTAGATAACTCTGATTTCGAAGAGTACAAAGAAAAATATGGTCAATCGATACTTTGTGGATTAGCAAGAGTAGATGGCTGGGCAGTAGGTATTGTTGCTAACCAACGTAAAGTGGTGAAAAGCAAAAAAGGGGAGATGCAGTTTGGTGGAGTTATTTATTCTGACTCGGCTGATAAAGCAGCACGTTTTATCATGAACTGCAACCAAAAGAAAATTCCTTTGGTATTCTTGCAAGATGTAACCGGTTTTATGGTTGGATCTCGTTCAGAACAAGGTGGAATTATTAAAGACGGAGCGAAGATGGTGAATGCAATGGCAAATTCTGTTGTTCCTAAATTTACAATTGTTATAGGTAATTCTTACGGTGCAGGAAATTATGCGATGTGTGGTAAAGCTTATGACCCGCGTTTAATTTACGCTTGGCCAACAGCTAAGATTGCTGTAATGGGAGGAAGCGCTGCAGCTAAAACATTGTTCCAAATACAAGAAGCTACCATGCGTGCTAAAGGAGAAGAAATAACTCCAGAACGCAAAGCAGAATTATTGAAAGAAATAACAGATCGCTATGATCGACAAACAACACCATACTATGCAGCTTCACGATTGTGGGTGGATGGCATTATAGATCCATTAGAAACTCGTAAAGTTATTTCAATGGGAATAGAAGCCGCTAACCATGCACCAATTGAGAAGCGATATAATGTTGGCGTAATACAAACCTAAAATAATTGTGAATTTTGAGTTATGAATTTTGAGTTGATTTATAAGTTCAAAAAAATATCTCAATACTAATATCTCAATACTTAAAACTAAATAAAAATAGAGTGATTGCATTAAACGACGTAACGTTCGAATTCGGAGCGAGGGCATTATACGAAGAGGTAAATTGGCATATTAAACCAGGAGAAAAAATTGGTTTGATAGGCGCTAACGGTACTGGAAAAACTACATTGTTGCGAATATTAGTTGGCGAATACAAAGCTACTTCGGGAACAATATCTAAAACGAAAACATTAAAGATTGGTTATTTAAATCAAGATTTACTTTCATATCAATCAGAACATTCAATTCTACACGTAGCGATGGAAGCATTCGAACGTCAGAATGAATTGCATGATCAGATAGAAGAAGTAATTAAGAAATTAGAACACGATCATTCGGATCAAATCATCACCAAGCTTAGTACTCTTCAAGAAGAGTTCGAAGCACTAGATGGTTATAGTATTCAATACAAAGCAGAACAAATTCTAGCAGGTTTAGGTTTCACTGCTGAACAAACACAACGCTCTTTATCTACCTTTTCAGGAGGATGGAGAATGCGTGTAATGTTGGCGAAAATCTTATTGCAACAACCTGATTTGCTTTTACTAGATGAGCCTACCAACCACTTGGACTTACCTTCTATTAAATGGTTAGAAGAATATTTAAATGCTTTCGAAGGTGCTTATATCATTGTATCTCACGATAGATTCTTCTTGGATAGAACTGTAACTAAAATTGTAGAGTCTGCAAATCAAGATTTAACCATCTATGCAGGAAACTATTCATTCTACTTAGAAGAAAAAGCTTTACGCTCTGAAATCCAACGTGGACAATACCAAAATCAACAACAATACATTAAAGAACAAGAAAAATTAATTGATCGTTTCCGTGCAAAAGCATCTAAAGCTAAAATGGCACAATCGAGAATTAAAGCTCTTGATAAATTAGAGCGTGTTGATTCTGTTGAAGATGATAATGCTGCTGTAAATTTCAGATTTAAGTTTTCTAAACAATCTGGTCGTCATGTTATCACTTTAGAAGACATCACCAAAGCATATCCCAATACACCAATTTTACACGATGCACATGCCCTAATTGAAAAAGGGGATAAGATTGCATTGATCGGTGCGAATGGTAAAGGTAAGTCAACCTTACTTCGAATTATAGCTGAAACTGAATCTTTCCAAGGTAAAAAAACAGTTGGTCATAATGTAACTGAAGCATTCTTTGCTCAGCATCAATTGGAGTCATTACACTTAGATAACGACATTCTATCGGAGTTGAAAAACTTTGCACCAGAATACTCTGAAACTGAAATTCGTTCACTTTTAGGATGTTTCTTATTTAGTGGTGATTCAGTATTTAAGAAAATTAAGATTCTATCAGGAGGGGAGAAATCTCGTGTAGCCCTAGCTAAAGTAATTACTTCGGATGCTAACTTCTTAATTCTGGATGAGCCTACCAACCACTTGGATATTCAATCGGTAAATATATTAAGTCAAGCTTTACAACAATTTGAAGGAACATTTATCGTTGTTTCCCATGATCGTTATTTGCTAGATGAAGTAGCTAATAAGATATGGTATATCGAAGACGAAAAAATAAAAGAATACCCAGGAACCTATAAAGAATATGAAGAATGGGTTTCTAAGCGTGAGAAAGAAAAGAAAGATGTAGCTATACCTGTAAAGAAAGAGAAAAAAGATAAAAAAGAAGCAGCACCTACAGATGAACGTAAGAATCAAATCAAAAAATTAAATAACGAATTGGATGCTTTAGAGAAAGAAATTCAAACTCTAGAAACCAGCAAAGTGGTTATAGAAGATTTGCTTTCTCAAGAAGAAAATTACAGCGATTCGAAAAAATTAACTGAATTAAATCAACAATACGATAGAGTTAAAAATCAGATAACCGAAAAACAAGCCATCTGGGATGATCTTGCGGAAAAGGTTATGGAATTAGAAAATTAATGAAAGGTATTTTTAGCATTATAAGCTTATTTCTATTGACTTTGAGCACATACGCTCAAGTACAAAAAGATACCGTTTATGATGCTAACATTCATACCGTTTTACTATATAACAATACTGTCGAGCAATCTTTCCCTTTGTTCGAATTAAATTCATCAGAGTTTCTACAATTAAAATTCGATGACTTTAATGATGCTTATACCAGCTATTCATACACCATAGAACATTGCGATGCCGATTGGAACATCACCAATATTTCTACAATGGAATATATCAAAGGCTTCAATCGAAACTTTATAACCGAGTATAAGTTCTCTTCCAATACAAATCAGAATTATATTCACTATAGATTACAATTCCCTAATTCTGATATTCAATTTTTACTATCCGGGAACTATATTTTAAAAGTATATCCAACAGATGATGAAAGCAAAATTTCCTTCGCTTGCAGATTTATGGTGTATGAGAACAAAGTGGAAATCAGTACTCAATTCAGAAGGAGCACAGTTATCAATAACCGTAATAAAAATCAAAAGTTAGATTTCTCCATCATATCTCCAGATTATAAAATCGACAACCCTTTTGATCAATTAAAAGTGGTTGTAATGCAAAACAACAATTGGAATACTGCAAAGGTAAATCGCAAGCCTACATTTTTTGGATTAGATCGATATACTTACGACCATGTAGATGCTAATGATTTTGATGGTTCTAATGAATACAGAAGATTTGATGCTCGAAGTTTTCGCTTCCTTGGTGAGAACCTAGTAAAGATAGAATCGGATACTGCATGGGACTTATACGTTCGTGAAGATTTCCCTAGAAACCCATTACGTTATGTTGAACAATTCGACAATAATGGCAATTTCTATATTAAGCGCTCTGACATGGGCATAAGCGATTATCAAGCAGATTATGTAAACATGCACTTTGCGTTCAACTACGGGGCTCAAAATCCGTTTGGCGACTATTATATACTCGGAAGGTTCAACAATTGGCAAGCCAACGAGAAGTCTAAAATGATATACAATTTCAGAACGCATAATTACGAAGCCAATATCTATTTAAAACAAGGCATCTACGATTATATGATAGGATTTAAAATCCCTAAATCAAACTATATAGATTATTCAAATACTGAAGGTAACTTCTTCGAAACCCGCAACTCTTACCGAATATTAGTGTATTATAGAAGAACAGGGTATAGGTATGATGAGTTAATTGCAATTAAAGAATTAGGTAATTAAGTTATTGAGTTATTTAGACATAATTAATAACATAGTAACCTAATAACCTTGTAACTCATTAGTATAATATCACATAACAAAAAAAACTGCATAAATAGAGGATGATAAAAGAACCTGCATATATGCAGTTGTGGTAAATAATTTAGCAATCTATTTTTGCTATATGGAATTAAATGAGTTATCGGGAATAGTAATAAGCAAGGCTTTTAAAGTGCATCAAGTATTGGGTCCAGGCTTGCTAGAATCAGCTTACGAAAAATGTTTGATGTATGAGCTAAGTAAAGCAGGTTTAGAAGTATCAAGGCAACAAGAAATACCTTTAATATATGAGAGAATAAAGATCGATTGCAGTTATCGAGCAGATCTCATTGTGAATAATGAAGTGTTGATAGAACTAAAATCTGTGCCATTTATAATTGATATTCATGTAGCGCAAACATTGACTTATTTGAGGTTAAGCGGAATAAATTTGGGATTAATTATCAATTTCAATACGATTAATCTGAAACAGGGAATTAAAAGGGTTATAAGGTAAACTGTGATTGCGAAGCAACTGTGAAATAATCTGTGTTTGCGAAGCAACTGTGTTTCCGAAGGAACTGTGATTTTAATCTGTGTTTGCGAAGCAAAGTGATAAAAAAAATGTTTAATTATAGTATCACAGTTACTACGTAAGCACATTTTGAAAAGTATCACAGTTACTACGTAAGCACAGTTTGGAAAGTATCACAGTTAAAATATACCACAGCTACTACTTCTCCAACAACAACTGTCTAACCAATCGCTGATCCGCATAATTCCACGATAGCCAACCTTTCTTCGCATACTCAGCTATAAAATACCGCTTCTTATTTTGTAATGCCTTATGAAATTCCTCAGCACTCATATAAACTCCTCTATTCACGATTAAAAGGTTTTGTTTAGCCTCAATTGCTTTAAGTTCATCTAAGCTATAATCCATGTAGGGTAGTGCTTTTGGCGACATATCTGCTAAATAATCAAAGTGTACAAATGCAGAGCTAGCGTGCTTGAAATTGTATTTTGTAATAATTACATCCCAATTAAATAAGCTCATAATTAATAAAACCAAGAAGAATGAAAAGCTATTTTTACGTAATAAGTAATAATTAGAATGATGATTTTTAACTTTTAAATAGATAGTATATAATCCATAAACAACAAGTAGTAAAAAGGCAAATACACCAATACGTTTATAGGCTAAATTAAAATAGTCGATATACCAATAATTACGAATACCAACAGAAATACATAAAATGATATTCTGAGCTATCCACAGGTAACTCAATGTTCTTAGTGTTTTTGATTTTTCGTAAAAGTTTTGATTTCTTCTAAAGTAATAAATAACAATTACTGCAGATAGTAGTATTGATAAGATAAGTAGGTAGGTGCCTTCGTGTACAAACTGTTTTAAAAACTCCCCATTCCAAGTAAAATTAAACCATACCCAATAAATATCAAACCCATTTACTAGTATCAATAATAAGTTCAAGGCTATTAGTAAAAACACACCCGCTCGAAGTTCTTTCTTCAGCGATAACATAGATAAATCAGTACTATTTTGAAGTCTTGTACGAGTTATATTTTCAGTTGAATTTTGTTCTTCTGGAACTAAGAATCTAAATACAGATTGAATAAATAAGAATGAGCTAAAGATTAATCCTAATATGAATAATACAAAAAAATCCTCATTGATGTATTGAAAAATATTGGGAATATATTGTATTAGAAAGGCTTCAATGGGTAGGATTAATTGATTAAATTGTGGGTTAGCATTTCTATATATTACTATAAATATGATAATGATGATAAGTGGTATTGTATAATACTTATACTTACCAATAATGTTCTTGTTAAGTTTGGTGTATTTTAATGAACTAATAAGTTTTAGGAATAATTGAAAAGGAGCACTAAGCATAGTATAAAACGCAAACAAGATTGCATAAAAACTACTCTTCACTGTAGGATAAACTAGTATACCTATTGTTAAAATGATAAATAATAGATGAACTAATATGGCTATAGCACTGTAATTATATAATAAAGATAACAATGTAATCCCTTGTGAAATCAGAGAAAATCTCAATAATTTATTTTCAAAATGTAGTTTACCCGTAAAAAACAAGGCTACAAAACAAGCTAATTCGTAAAGTGCAGCATTTAAACCCAACCATTCATGGTAGAATAATATGGAAAATAATAAACCTAGTGTAAATACTATTAATATGGATTTAGAGTCTTTCATAAATGTAAATTTCATTAAAAACTCAAAAAAGGAAGATATATTATCTTATTAATGCTATTCTCATTTTTCGCAACCGTCGAACTGCTGCATATCGTATCTTTTCGTGATAAATAAAATATCCACCAATAGCACCAAATGCACTACCAATAAGGATATCAATAAATCGTGTATAAATTAACTGGTCTATAGAAAGGTTAGCAGGATTTGCTGTTTCCGCTAGTAAAATGGTCATTGGTGTAATGAATAGTACGGCTAAAGTATAATTTCTAACGATTAGCATTTCAATAATAAACTGTAGGGTAATAATACTAAAACAGACCATTAAAGCTGAGTTACTCCACGACAGAATAAACCAACATAAACCTAATCCTAAAAAGGTTCCCAATATTCTATGTATACTCCTTCTCCAAATGTGACGAATACTAGCTCCTTGCATTACCGCTAAACATGATACTGGAATCCAGTAGGGGTTATTCATTTTAAAGAACAAGCCAATAAATAATGAACCACTAATAAAACAACCGACTATAAAAGCTTCTATAAAATTTGAGTAATTATTTTTTTCAAGCTCTATTACTCTTTTTTTAACATTATATATAGTATGTATGGTGATTAACGAATAGATTAAACCCACTACACATGCGAACATGGTACCTAAACCTATTAATCCGATTTTGTTGGGTATCGTAGATAATTCAAATGGCATACAACTAGCAATACTGGCTACAAAAATAAAGAAGAAACTACCAGGAGGATTGGTTTTTAAGGTGAGTACTAACCAATGAATAGCTAGTGCAAATAATCCCAATGTCAACGCAGATACAATAGGATGGAAACTAAACAATGAACCAACTGCAAATGAAATCATAAAACCGAATGAGCAAATGAGTAAGCTCAACATTCGATCTTTGATATTTGATTTAGTGGGGAAATATAAAATGACTAATCCAGCTAAACAGGATAATATCCCACTCGATAAATTATTGAAGTAAAAAGAAATAAGTAAGGGAACACCAGTGCAAATAGCAGCTAAAAGTGGAAAATGCCATAAGCGTTCTGTTTTTTTTAACAGAAATAAGTAGTTTATTTCTTGTTTAACAAAACGCTTATTTAACATTAATATTTCAAATTATTTTAAATCTAAACATTAAATCTGAAGTGCATAATATCACCGTCTTCAACGATGTATTGTTTGCCTTCTACACCAAGTTTTCCGGCATCTTTACATGCAGCTTCTGAACCTAAAGTGGTGAAATCAATATATTTTATTACTTCTGCACGAATAAATCCTTTTTCAAAATCAGTATGAATTACACCTGCAGCTTGTGGAGCTGTCATACCTTTTGTGATAGTCCAAGCACGAACTTCTTGAACACCTGCAGTAAAATAGGTTGCTAAATTTAACAATGAATAAGCAGCAACAATAAGTTTACTAACACCCGATTCTGTTAAACCTAAGTCATCTAAAAACATCTTACGCTCTTCAAAACTTTCTAATTGTGCAATATCTGCTTCAATGGCTGCTGAAATGATTAGCACTTGTGCATCTTCATTTTTCACTGCTTCTTTAACTTTATTCACATAATCGTTTCCTGTAAGAATTGATTTCTCATCAACATTACAAACATACAATACTGGCTTAAGAGTAAGCAACTGTAAGTCGTTGATGTGTTCTAAATCTTTCTCTTCAATATTTACGGTACGAGCAGATTTTCCTTCTAATAAAGCATCTTTTACTAAGCTTAATATTTCGAATGCTTTCTTCGCATCTTTATCACCAATCTTTGCTGACTTTTCTACTTTCGTAATTTTCTTTTCTACAGAATCTAAATCCTTTAATTGCAATTCCGTATCAATAATTTCTTTGTCGCGAATTGGATCAACAGAACCATCAACGTGAACTACGTTTGGGTCGTCGAAACATCTCAACACATGAATAATTGCATTGGTAGTTCTTATGTTCCCTAAGAATTGATTTCCTAAACCTTCACCTTTACTAGCGCCTTTTACCAAACCAGCTATATCAACGATTTCGATTGTATTTGGTTGTACACGTTGAGGTTTTACTAACTCAGATAGTTTCGTTAAACGTTCATCAGGTACAGTAATAACACCCACATTGGGTTCGATTGTACAAAAAGGAAAGTTTGCCGCTTGCGCCTTTGCATTCGATAAACAATTAAATAATGTTGATTTTCCAACATTTGGTAATCCTACTATTCCACACTGTAATGCCATCTTCTATAATTGTAAATTCTAAATTGTAAATTGTAAATTTTAATTGAAGTTATTGTTTTTTGAATACTTCCATGTATCCCATAATGCGGTAAGCTAATTTAGCTAAGGTATATTCAGATAAAATAGAACCTTCCATAGGAGCACATTCTACAATATCAAATCCTACTACATTTTTATTTTTGCAAGTTTCGCGAAGCAAATCTAAGGTTTCATTCCAAAATAAACCATTAGGCTCAGCAGTACCTACAGCTGGCATAATACTTGGATCGAATCCATCAGCATCAATAGTGATGTAAACATTTTCAGTCATTTTGCCAACTATTTCAGCCACCCAATTCGAGTTGTTTCTGATTTGGTGTGCATAAAAAGTATGAATTTTTGGATTGCGTTTAATTTCATCCGACTCTTCGATGCATTGTGCGCGTATACCAGCTTGACATAAGTTAATACCCATATCTTTTACTCTAGCCATAACTGAGGCGTGTGAGTAAATATTATCATGGTATGATTCACGTAAGTCTGAATGAGCATCTATTTGCAATACCGTAAGGTTATCGAATTTCTTAGCGTAAGCTTGCACAAAGCCATAGGTAACAGTATGTTCAGCACCTAAGGAAACTACAGTTTTGCCTAAATCTAATAGTTTAGTAGTTTCTCTTTCAATTAAGTCAACAGCTTCCTTATCTACAATACCAGTGAAATCTAGTGCTTCTAAAGTAGCCACAGGAGCCGTTCTTATGGTTTCCATATCCAACTCTTCATCATAAAACTCTACATATTGAGAGGCTTTAATAATGGCTTCTGGACCTTTAGCGGATCCCATTAAATAAGAGGAGGTATACTCGTATGGAGCAGATTGAATTACGTACTTAGCGTTTTCAAAAGAGTATAGTGCTTCATCTTCTAAACCTAAAAAATTATGTTCTGTAGATAATACTTTCATTTTTTTAATTTTCGCAAAGATAAAAAATGAATGCAATTAACCCGTATAGTTATAATAAAAAAGCCCTGCGAGAGCAAGGCTTAACAATTTCTTAGATTTCAAAATCAATATCTGGGCTACTAGGGGCAGCACCATTGTAATCTTCATATCTACGTTCAACTACTTCTTGATTTGATTTTATGTATTCTACTGTGTCAGTTAGACCTTCCATAAACTTCTCAAAATCTTCTTTGTAAAGGAAAATCTTATGTTTCACGAACACTCCGTCTTCCATTCTTTTCTTACTCTCGGTGATTGTAATGTAATAATCGTTACTACGAGTCGATTTCACATCAAAAAAATAAGTTCTTTTACCAGCTCTTACTTTTTTTGAATACACCTCTTCTCTGTCTTTGTTGTCAAATTCTCCCATGTTTGTTTTAACTAATTATGAAGTAAATAAAAGTATTTAATTCCAAACTTCCAAACTCAAAACAAACCATTTGCCTCTAATTTAAATCACATTTCAACACTTTCTTCTTCAAGCAATTGCTTTTGGTAAAGTTCTGCGTACGACTTTTTCAACGCAACTAGCTCATCATGTGTACCTTTTTCAATTATTTTACCATTTTCCATGTAAACAATTAAATCCGCATGTTTTACCGTTGATACTCGATGTGAGATGATTATGCTCGTTCTATTTTTCATAATCAATTTTAATCGTTTAAGAATCGCTTCTTCGGTTTTAGTGTCAACTGCCGATAAAGCATCATCGAATACTAAAATCTTAGGTTCCTTAAGAATAGCCCTAGCTATTGATATACGCTGTTTTTGTCCACCAGACAAGGTAATACCACGTTCGCCCACTAAAGTATCAAAACCTTTATCGAATTGTATTATATTATCATAAACCACAGCATTTTGAGCAGCCTGAACAATTTGCTCTTCGGTAAATTGATCAATTCCAAAAGCGATGTTATTTCGTATTGTATCGGAGAATAAAAACACCTCTTGGGGCACTAATGCCATCTGATTACGATAGTGATATAAAGGAAGTTTTTTCACATCTACATCATCTATAGAAATACTACCTTGATCAACATCATACATTCTAAATAGGAGGTTTGCGATACTCGATTTGCCCGAACCAGTTCTTCCTGTAATGGCTAATGTTTTTCCAGTGCCGATCTCAAAACTTACATTATCCAATGCTTTAATACCTGTTTCTGGGTATGTAAAGCTAACCTTATCAAATTTTATTTGTCCAGATAAAGCTATTTCATCAATACTATTATCATTCGTAATGCTTGGTTCTGTATATAAATACTCGTTTATCCTTTTCTGAGAAGCCGATGCTCGTTGAACTAAAGAAGTGACCCAACCTACTGATGTTACAGGCCAAGTAAGCATATTGACGTACACTATAAATTCAGCAATATTACCAGCAGTAATGTTTCCTGCAATCACTTCTTTACCACCAACGTATATGGTTAAAAGGGTACTAATACCTATTAGCGTTAGTACTGTAGGGAAAAATACAGCCTGAACATTGACCAATCCCATAGTTTTCCTACGGTATTCTTCGCTTTCTTCGTTGAACTTATCTTTAATTTCATTTTCACGTACATAAGCTTTAATAACTCTTATACCCGAAAAGCTCTCTTGTATGGTATTAGAAAGGGTAGACAATTGAGCTTGAATCTGCTCGCTCTTCGTATTGATTAAATTTTGTACAAAATAAATGGATACAAATAAGAAAGGCATTGGGAGCACAGCATAAAACGTAAGCTTAGGGTTAACGCTAATCATCGTGCTGATAACCAGTATAAATAGCACGATTAAATTCAAGGTATACATTATAGCCGGACCAATATACATTCGTACTCTACCAACATCCTCTGAAACACGATTCATCAAATCTCCAGTATTATTTTTTCTATAAAATGATAGGTTTAAGAATTGATAATGATGATAAATCTCGTTTTTCATATCATACTCAATCAATCGAGAAACAACGATTATCGTTTGGCGCATAAAAAACATGAAAATACCTTTAATAACAGCCACCATGAATACTATAAAGCCAAATAGGAGCACTACACTAATAAAACCTTGGTAAAATAGAGCCTGACGATCAAAATGGTGTAAATAGTTATATAAACTAATTTGTTCCTTAACTAAATCGAATGCCAATCGTATTACTTGAGCAGGAAATACTCCAAACCAATTCGATAAAGTAATGAACACCACACCCAATAGCATGCGATAACGGTACTTATAGAGGTATTTATTTAGGCTGAAGAGTTCTTTCATTCTGTTTCTTTAATACGAAAAAATACATACTTTTGTTTGCTCATTGCAAATCTATACTATAATTAAAAAGCAAATGTCAGATATTTTAGGAGAAAACTCAGTATTTAATTCAATGGCTGAGCATGATCACCAAAAAGTTGTTTATTGTTATGATAAGGCAACTGGATTAAAAGCAATCATTGCCATTCACGATACAACATTAGGTCCTGCTTTAGGTGGAACACGTATGTGGAGCTACAAAACAGAAGGAGAAGCATTAAAAGATGTTTTACGTTTATCAAGAGGAATGACCTATAAAGCTGCCATTACTGGTATTAATTTAGGTGGTGGAAAAGCAGTAATCATTGGCGATTCTAAAAAAGATAAATCGGAAGCTATGATGCGCCGTTATGGTAAATGCATCGAAAATTTAAATGGCGAATACATCACTGCCGAAGATGTGGGTACTAGTCCGAAGGACATGGAGTACATCAAAATGGAAACAGATCACGTAGCAGGTATCCCAGAATCATTAGGTGGTTTAGGCGACCCATCACCAGTAACTGCATATGGAGTTTACATGGGCATGAAAGCTTGTGCTAATCATTTGTGGGGTAACGATAGCTTATCGGGTAAAGTGGTAGCTGTGCAAGGTGTAGGACATGTAGGAGAGAACCTAGTAAAACACTTACGAGCAGAGAATGCTAAAGTGTATATTTCTGATATTAATGATGAGCGTTTAGCTGAAATATCAAAGAAATATGGTGCTGAAGTAATTGCCAATAATCTTATATACGATTTAGATATTGATATTTATGCACCATGTGCATTAGGTGCAACTGTGAATACAGAAACATTAGCGAAATTGAAATGTGCTATTATTGCTGGTGCTGCAAATAATCAATTAGCTGAAGAAGAAATACACGGCAGAATGGTAATGGAAAAAGGCATTCTATATGCGCCTGATTTCTTAATCAATGCTGGTGGATTAATTAATGTTTACTCAGAATTAATGGGTTATAGTTCTAAACGTGCAATGGAAAAAACAGAGCACATTTATGAAGTAACTCAAGAAATATTAAAGAAATCTCAAGTAGAAAATATCCCTACTTATGAAGCTGCAAATCGTATTGCAGAGAAGAGAATTCAAGATATTCGTAGAATTAAAGCTTGTTATTAAGGAAAATGCGGAGTACCTTTGCTCCGCATTTTTAATATTATTATTCGTTCTTTATGTTAAATCGTCGTCATTTACGCATCAAAGCTTTTCAAACTATTTATGCTTTTCAACAAGCAGAACAACGTGATAGAAAGCAATTTGAATCTTATTTATTAGATTCTATACAATCTGTACATAAGAGTTATGCGCAATTACTACAACTCGTAATCGAACTCAAAGATTTCGAAACTAGCGACGTTGAAGATCGTACTGCTAAGCATTTACCAACTTCAGCCGATTTAGATGCAAAACCAATTTTAGCCAATAATTTATTCGTTCAATTACTTAGTAAGGATAAGAACCATGCTGATTTAACTAAGAAATACAAAGTTTCTTGGCAAGGTGAGGAGATGATTTTAAGAGAAATCTATAATAAAATCAAAGTCGATGAACAATATATTATTTACGGCAACCTTGATGATCCAAACATCACTGAACATCGCGAAATTATTACACATCTTTTCAAAACAATAATCTTCCAAGATCCATTATTAGAACAATACTTAGAAGAACATTACATTAATTGGCCAGTAGATAAACAATCGGTAGATGGAATGGTGCTTAAAACTATTCGAGCTTTTAAAGATGGTAGCGCTGAGGCATTAGATATTTTGCCAATTACAGCTAATTGGGAAGAAGACAAGGATTTCGTAGTAGATTTGTTTAACAAAACGATTTTAAACGAAGTAGAAATTAGTAAATACATTGCCGATAAAACTAAAAATTGGGACGTAGAACGTATCGCTTTAGTAGATACCATTCTAATGAAAATGGCAATTACGGAGTTGATAAATTTCAATTCTATTCCCATTAAAGTAACCATGAATGAGTATATCGATATCTCTAAAGAATTCAGTACTCCGAAAAGTAAAGGCTTTATAAATGGTATTTTAGATAAAATATTAATCGACTTAAAAGAAGTTGGTAAGGTGAAGAAGGTTGGTAGAGGGTTGATAGAGTAATAGAAGTGTAGAAGTATAGAAGTGTAGAACTGTAGAAGTATAGAACTGTTGAAGTATAGAACTGTAGAACTGTAAAAGTATAGAACTGTAGAAATATAGAAGTATAGAAAAATAGGATATTATGAAAAAGTTATTAGTAATTATTTCAGTTTTAACATTTGTTGCTTGTGGGAGTAAAGACAGTAAACAAGCATCAATGGAAGTTCCATTAACTGCTGATGGAAAAGTGGATACTACCAAATTACCGAAATTCGAATTCACTCAAGATGCTTATGATTTTGGTACGATTAAGCAAGGTGAAAAAGTATCTTATGCTTTTATCTTTAAGAACACAGGCTCTACTCCATTAATTATCTCTTCTGCAAGTGCTAGTTGTGGATGTACTGTACCTTCTTATCCAGAAGATCCTATTCAACCAGGTGCTGAATCTAAAATAGATGTAGTATTTGATAGTAATGGTAAAATGGGCATGCAAACAAAAACAATAACTTTAGTGGCGAATACAATCCCAAATACAAAAGTGTTGTATCTTAGAGGCGAAGTCACAGAATAATATGTTAATGGGATAATATGTTAATATGTTAATGACAATCAACTCATAACTCACAATTCACAATTCATAATTCATAATTCAAAATTATATACATATGTTAAACACACTTTTAATGGCTCCTGCAGCCGGAAATTCAAATCCAATTATGAGTTTTTTACCATTGATTTTAATCGCAGTGGTATTTTACTTCTTCATGATTCGTCCGCAAACTAAGCGTATGAAAGATCAAAAGAACTTTATCGAGAACCTTTCAAAAGGTGATAAAATCGTTACTGTAGGTGGTATTCATGGTAAAATTGCTGAAATTAACGACGATACATTCTTAATGGAAATTGAAGGTGGCGTTAAAATGAAAATCGATAGAGTATCGGTTTCATTAGAAGCTTCGAAGAAATTAAACGAAACGAAGTAATCGTTTTTTTACTGATTAAGTGCTAATCATGCTAATAACACATAATTTTATTAGTTTTGATTAGCATTTTTTATTTTGAAAAGAAGACTACTATACTGGAAAAATCTTATTAAAGAGCGAACTCGCAAACGATATCGTCAGCGTTTAATGCTCTTTTTTTTGTGCCTTTTTATGGCATTAGCATTCTGGTTCCTCAACATTCTTAACAAACAGCATTTGTTTAAATTGGAGAATTACATACAATTCTACAACCTACCTGATGACAAAGCGCTAAGCATGAAACAAGCTCGAAAAATTTCCTTTACTGTTCAAGGCAGTGGCTGGAATTTTGTTCGTTCCAAAATGCAATTGATGTCCGATACTTTAAAAATAGATTACCTAACTATCCAAGATCGTGATGAAATTGACCTGAATAAATCATTGCTCGATTTTGAAAGTCAATGGAACGGTAAACTCCGTATCATGAACATCTACCCATCAAAAATCAATTACATAGTAGAGAAGAAGAGAATTCGTAAAGTGCCAATCATTCCTGTATATACCCTTAATTTTACTGATGAATATGATTTATCAGATAAGGTTCATTGGTATCCAGATAGTATATACATTTCAGGTCCTATAGAAAATATTCAAAAAATTAAATCTGTAAAAACCTTACCAATTGTACTTAATAATTTAAACACAACCGTGCAAATGAATGCTGTATTAGATTTAGACGAGTACAGTAATATCAATACAAACACTAAAACTACACGCATTAGTTTCCCCGTTGAGCAATACACCGAAGGAGTAATGGATATTGGCATCTCTCAACGAAATGAAAACTCTGGAATGATCACTTTCCCTTCACAATGTAAAGTGGTTTATAGAGTTGCTCTTTCTAACTATAATAAAATTATTCCTCAGACATTTAAAGTTATTGCAGAAAAAGACAATAAGCTTACAAATCGACTTCGATTAAAATTAGCTTCTGTTCCATCTAATATAAAAGATGTTCGTATTATTCCAGAAACTGTTGAATACTTAATTATAAAACGATGATTCAAATAGGAATAACTGGAGGAATTGGTTCAGGCAAATCAACAGTATGTAAAATATTTACAAGCTTAGGAATCCCTGTACACGATGCCGATGCTATTGCAAAAGAAATAATTATAAAGGATACTGAGTTAATTCAATCCATGATTAATAATTTCGGTAAAGAAACTTATTTAGAAGATGGTACTTATAACCGTGCATACATTGCAAACATTGTTTTTAATGATCAATCAAAACTTGATAAACTAAACGCTTTGGTTCATCCCAAAGTAATCGAATATTCACGCATTTGGGCTAGCAATCATCAACATTTACCTTACGTAATTAAAGAAGCAGCACTAATGTTTGAATCCGGTTCTTATCTTCATAATGATTTTAATATTGTTATCGAATCGCCTATCGATATTCGGTTAAAAAGAATTTGTACTCGAGATTCTGTTAATGAAGAAACTGCACTAAAAAGAATCAATAGTCAATTATCAGATGTGGAAAGAAGATCCAAAGCTGACCTAATAATTTTAAACGATGATGCTCATTCCATAATTCAACAAGTCATGAACATCCATCAAAATATACTAACAAAGAATGATCCTCGATGATTTTATAATTAAAACAGACATAGGATATTATTGCAAATACGCCAATTTCTATATTGATCCTAGAGCAGCAGTAGAAAACTCTGTTGTATCTCACGCTCATGCCGATCATGCTAGTCCGGGTTCCATTCGAGTGTATTGTACTGAACCTACACAAGCCTTTATGGTATTGCGCTATAAGCACAAAGCAGCTAAAGAATTTCACATTTCCGAGTTTCAAAAAACATTTAGCATCGGGGAGGTACTGCTCACTTTTATTCCCGCCGGACATATACTTGGAAGTGCACAAATTTTAATGACCTACAAAGGCATTAAGTACTTATACAGCGGTGATATTAAATGGCAAGAAGATAATACAGTAGAAGCGACAGAAAGCGTCGAAGCTGATGTTCTTATCACCGAAACCACTTTTGCTCGTCCAGAATTTGAACACCCAAATGCTAAAGATGAAATTAATGCATTACTCAATTTAAAAAGCCCGATTGTAATTGGCGCCTATGTATTAGGCAAAGCACAACGTATTAACTCTTTAATAAACAAATACCGCCCCGAGATTCCTGTTTATATTCATTTTGATATTTATCCTTATCATAAAATATATGATAGACTAGGAAAAGACAATTTGAAATACGAGCTACTTCAAAAAAAAGACATTAGAAATGGGAGAGTAGGTGTGTACATTGTACCACCATTAACGTATCAATCCTATAAAATTCAATACCCTTACACCTTTGCTTTTGCTTCTGGTTGGGATCATTTACAAAATGGCCAAACCCTTTTAAAAATTAGCGACCACATGGATTGGAAAGAATTATTGCACTATATAAATTTGGTACAACCCAAGCAAATATGGACCATACACGGTGATCCTAAAAAAATAATTGAACATTTTGCAAACACAAATACACTCGTTAAGGTTCTTTAATGATGAATTCCGAAGATTTTTATATAGACAATGGATATTATGTTTTTACAGAGAAATATCACCTAAAACGTGGTTATTGCTGTAAAAGTGGCTGTCGACATTGCCCCTGGAATTTCAAAAAATCCTTATCATCAGATGATTCTAAATCGACTAATCCACCAAAAAAGTTGGATGAAAATGAAAATTAACGTAAATATGTGTTCAAATTGAATTTACCTCAACAAGTTAGCTTTATGGAATTAGAGAAAGAAATATCCCAGAAGAACTTTAGATCGGAGCAGCAAAAGGCTATGATCAATTTAATCTATACCTATCATTGGATAAATAATATTGCACGTCAAGATTTCATTGCATATGATATTACGATGCAACAATTCAATATTTTAAGAATTCTACGCGGACAATTTCCTAATCCATCTTCCATCAATTTATTAAGAGAACGTATGTTGGATAAAATGTGTGATGCATCTCGAATGGTTGATCGTTTAAAACAAAAAGAACTCATTGAACGATGTGTAAACAAAAAAGACAAACGTTCTGTAGATATTGTAATCTCTCAAAAAGGATTGGATTTATTAAGTAAAATTGATCAAGAAATAGACATGGACAGTGCAATTTCAAATCTTAGCGATGAAGATTCAAAAACATTGAATACTATTTTGGATAAGTTGCGTGGCTAATTACACGTTAATTAAGAAATTAATAATCGCCAAGCTCGCACCAACAATTATTGCAATCATTTTATAGAAATTGAATCGATGATCGACATTAGATTCGAATAAAATGGTAGTTGAAATGTGTAAGAAAATTCCAATTACTATTCCCATCATATACTGAAAGTAATTACTGATCATTCCTATTGATTCACTCTGTAATAAATTCGATGTTAAACTACCTAGTGGTGTCATAATTGCAAACAAAGCTAAGAAAAACAATACTTGATGTTTCTTTAGTTTATTTTGATAGAGCACACTTGTTAATGCAAAAGCGGCTGGAATATGATGTAATGCAATACCATAAAGTAAGGTGTTTTCATGATGATTTCCACCTGAAATATTTACTAAAGGCATTCCTTCTAAAAATGCATGTAATGACAAACTAATCATAATGCCAAATGGAAAGGCTACATTATGATGTGTATGAACATGAATATGTCCGTGTTCTATACCCTCTGAATATTGTTCAAGAAATATCTGAAATCCAAAACCAGCTAAAATAAATAAGCCTACATATGAATTACCCGTTGAATAAACATCCGGGAGTAAATGCAATACAGTTATAGAGAAAAGGTAAGCCCCAGAAAATGATAATAAGAGTTTAAGTTTCTTATTTAAATCAGTTTTTATCAGAAATATAAGTGACCCGCCTAAAAAAGCACTAACAAAAAGTATAATATAATCCAGTATTTCCATTTCAATAATTAAGCAATATTACGATAAAAGTAGAAAGTAAGATGCGCAATTGCAATTCCCAATAACATGCCACAAAGAACATCTAATGGATAATGTACACCAACATACACTTGTGAGAACGATATTACTGCTGCCCAAATTTTAAAGCTTATTCCAACCCATCGTTTGTCAACAAAATAAAGACTTAGAAAAGTAGCCATCCCAAAATGGTTTGCTGCATGAGATGATACAAAGCTATATCCAGAACCACATCCTACAATGCTTCGTACATAACCCATTATTTCAGGGTCATTACAAGGTCGAATGCGTTGAAAATATTCTTTAAAAATACTTGCACTTACAAAATCAGTTAAAGCAAAAGTGATAACTAAAAATAAAATAGTTAGAAAGGCTTTGCGTGTACGATTTGTTTTGATAAAGTAAACTATCAAATACAAATAAAGAGGCGACCAAAAATATTTACTCCTCATTAATGGCAACAGGAAATCAAAAAATTGATTCGCAATGCCTCTATTTATGATAAAGAATAGCTGTTGGTCGATATGTTTAATATACTCTATCATAAGGGTTTCTGAGCAATCATAATTAAACGATCAGAGCTATCGATATGAAATGGATCTAGATGATATGATCCAAACTTTTCGATTAAAGTTAATCCTGCTAAATCAAAAAACTTTTGAAAATCAGCTAATCGTAAAGCTTTCACTTCCTCTTTAAATTCATAATGGCAACCTTTATCATCGAAATGAATATGCTTAGTAATTAATCCATTTTCTATTTTCTTTTGAATCTTAAACAAGATACCATCAATATGCTTTTCATCATGTGCTTGAATAGAATTAGTGATTTGACCAACATTTAAGAAATCAATTAATAATATCCCACCTGGCTTTAAATTCTTCGCAAAAGCTTTTATCGCTTTAATATCTTCGTTTTCTCTACGGAAATAGCCAAAACTGGTAAATAAATTAAATACAAAATCGAAGTAGTTAGCACTTAGCAAGTTACGTATATCATGCTCATAAAAATGCAAATGTGGATTCTCGTATTTTTTAGCATAAGCAATACTTTCTTGTGCCAAATCAATACCTGTTACATCAATTCCTTGCTTATTAAGGTAGATAGAATGTCGACCTTTCCCACAGCAAGCATCTAATACACAGTCGTTTTCTTTTAAATTAAAATATTTTACTAGAGCATCAATGAAGTGTTCGGCTTCCTTATGATCACGGTTGGCATATAGTATATGATAATAGGGTGAATTAAACCAACTGCGGTACCATTTTTTCATTCTTATCTATTCCTTCTAGTTTATCCTTACAAATGTCTTATTTTTTTTATTTTTGTCGGACTAAAACTAAGAAAAATTGACATTAATCAAATCTATTTCGGGAATTAGAGGAACAATAGGTGGCCAACCAGGCGACTCATTAACTCCTCTCGACATTGTAAAGTTCACTTCAGCCTTCGGATACTGGGTTATTCAGAAATCTGGCAAGAAGAAAATCGTATTGGGAAGAGACGCTCGTATTTCTGGAGAAATGGTTCGAAACTTAGTAATTGGAACACTCCAAGGATTGGGAATAGATGTTATCGACCTAGGTTTAGCAACTACACCAACAGTAGAGATGGCTGTTCCAATGGAAGATGCTGGTGGTGGAATCATTTTAACCGCTAGTCATAATCCAAAACAATGGAATGCCTTAAAATTATTAAATCATACAGGAGAGTTTATTACAGATTTAGATGGTAAAGAAGTATTAGCCTTAGCAGAAAGCAATGAAATTGTTTATGCTGAAGTTGATTATTTAGGAACAACTATTCAAGACCATAGCTATTTAAATAAACATATTGCTAAAATTTTAGAACTTCCATGGGTAGATATTGAAGCCATTAAGGAGCGTAATTTTAAAGTGGTTATTGATTGTGTGAATTCGGTAGGAGGTATTGCTTTACCACCATTATTGAAAGCCTTAGGTGTTGAAGTAATCCACGAACTGTATTGCCATCCAGATGGTAAGTTCCCACATAACCCGGAACCACTTCCAGAAAACCTTTCAGCATTATCGTCTGAAGTATTAAACCGCAAAGCCGATATTGGTATTGCAGTTGACCCTGATGTTGATCGTTTATGTTTTGTTTCAGAAAATGGTGAAATGTTTGGTGAGGAATATACATTAGTAGCCATTGCTGATTTCTTATTACAAAATACAAGCAAAGAATTCTTAACTGAAAAAGGTTATGAATTAAATACTGTTTCCAACTTATCATCAACTAGAGCGTTGAGAGATGTTACCGAAAGAGTAAATGGAAAATACAATGCAGCAGCAGTGGGAGAGGTAAACGTGGTAAACATGATGAAATCTACTAATGCATTAATTGGTGGAGAAGGTAACGGTGGAGTTATTTTACCTGAGTTACATTACGGAAGAGATGCCTTAGTTGGTATAGCTTTGTTTCTAACTCATTTAGCAAAACAGAAAAAATCGTGCTCAGCTTTAAGAGCGTCATATCCAAATTACTTTATTTCTAAAAATAAAATCTCATTAACGGCAGATCTAGATATTGATGCCTTATTGAAAAAAGTAGAATTAAAATACAAAGATCAACCCATCAATACTATCGATGGATTGAAGATTGAATTTGATAACGAATGGGTACACTTACGTAAATCAAACACAGAACCAATTATTCGTATATACTCGGAAAGCCAAACAGAAACAACTGCTAACGGCTTAGCCAATAAAATTATGGATGACATTAGAGAAATAATGAATAGCTAATTATGAGCAAAATATATTTAGACAACGCGGCAACTACTGCTATCGATAAAGAGGTTTTAGAGCTAATGAAAAACACAATGGAATTCCAATTTGGAAATCCATCTTCTATCCATTCACATGGTAGAGAAGTGCGTACAATTATAGAAAATGCTCGTAAAACAGTAGCTAAATTATTAAATACTAGTCCAGCAGAAATATTCTTTACCTCTGGAGGTACTGAAGCCGATAACATGGCTATCAATTGCGCGATTAATGATTATGGCATAACACATGCAATAACTAGTAAAATTGAACATCATGCTGTTTTACATACATTAGAAATTTTAGAGAAAAAAGGTTTAATAAAATTAAGCTATGTAAATCTTGATGAAAAAGGTCATGTTGATACAAAACATTTAGAAGAATTATTAGCAAATAACGAACGATCATTTGTTTCATTAATGCACGCTAATAACGAAATCGGTAATCTAATAGATTTAGAAAAAGTAGGTGATATTTGTGAAAAATACAATGCAATTTTCCATAGCGATACTGTTCAAACCATGGGACATTATCGTCACGATTTATCGAAATTAAAAGTTCATTTCATTACTTGTGCAGCACATAAATTACATGGACCTAAAGGTGTTGGATTTTTATACATCAACCATACTATTAAAATAAAACCAATGATACATGGTGGTGCACAAGAACGCAATATGCGTGGTGGTACCGAGAATGTATATGGAATAGTTGGTTTAGCTAAAGCTTTAGAAATTGCTTATGCCGAATTAGATGAACATCAAACTTATATTCAAGGATTAAAATCATACATGACAGAACAATTACTGGCAAACATCCCAGGCATTGGATTTAATGGTGATTTAGATTCGAATCATAGTTTATATACCGTATTAAATGTATCATTCCCAGCATCAGAAATGGGAGAGATGCTATTGTTTAGTTTAGACATCTCAGGTATATCAGCATCTGGAGGAAGCGCATGCTCATCTGGTTCTAATGTTGGCTCACATGTGTTAACAGCAATTGGTTCACCTAGTGATCGTGCAGCGGTTCGTTTCTCGTTCTGCAAATACAATACAAAAGAAGAAATCGACATCGTAGTTGAGAAACTTAAAGAACTTGTTCTTGTGAAAGTTTAATGAGAACAACCTTCATGAAAAATTCTAGCAATTATGATGATTTACCGCGATTATCAAATGGGTAAAAGGGTATTTTAATTGAAGAATAATTGCTATATTGTTGCTTTTAGCAAGAACAATGGCATTAAAACTGAACCTTAAAAAACCATTAGCATTTTTTGATATCGAATCAACTGGTGTAAATGTAGCAAGTGATCGTATCGTAGAAATCTCAATATTAAAGATAAATGTTGATGGTTCTGAGGAAATCAAAACTAAGCGCATTAATCCAGGAATTCCTATTCCATTAGAAACTTCATTAATTCATGGGATTTACGATGAGGATATTAAGGACGAACCTCTATTCAAAAATATAGCAAAAAGTCTTGCTCAATTTTTAGAGAATTGTGATTTAGCGGGATACAACTCCAATAAATTTGATGTGCCTATTTTAATGGAAGAATTTTTACGTGCTGAAGTCGATTTCGACATTAGTAAACGTAAGCTTGTTGATGTTCAGAACATATTCCATCAAATGGAACAACGTACCTTAAAAGCTGCATATAAGTTCTATTGTTTTAAAGAATTAGAAAACGCTCATTCTGCAGAAGCCGATATTCGCGCTACTTATGAAGTACTATTATCTCAGCTTGAAAAATACGAACAAGTAGAATTTAAAGATAAGTCGGGTAAAGTATATATACCAGTTAAGAATGATGTTGATGCCTTACACACATTTACTCAAGTGCAACGCAATGTAGATTTTGCTGGTACTATGGTTTATAATGATAAGGGAGAAGAAGTATTTAACTTCGGAAAACACAAAGGCAAAAAAGTAAATGATGTTTTCCAACAAGAACCTAGTTATTATGATTGGATGATGAATGGAGTGTTTCCACTGTATACCAAGAAAAAACTTACGGAGCTACGTTTAAGAACATTTCAGAAATCTTAAGGATAGAATACCTTATTCGCCAATTGCATAGATTTTACTAAAGCTTCAGCATTTATTCCTGTTACTACATTTTGCTCGTTTAGGTAAGCGATAACTGTTTCTGTGGCAATGTTACCGGTAAGGTCATCCGATGCCATTGGACAGCCTCCAAATCCATAAATTGCTGCATCTATTCGTCTGCAACCTGCTTCATAAGCTGCTCCAATTTTTTCTAAACGCTCTTCAGCGGTAGAATGTAAATGGGCTCCAAATTCAATTGATGGAAAAAGAGGAGCAATGTTTCTAAATAAATAGTCGATGTTTTCTTTATTAGACACCCCAATAGTATCAGAAAATGCTAAAATAGAAACGCCCATATCAGCTAATACTTTAGTCCATTTCTCTACTACTTCAATACTCCATTCATCACCATATGGATTACCAAAACCCATAGATATATAGACTACAAGTTCTTTATTTCTTGAAATACATAGCTTCTGAATTTCTTCTACACGGACTAATGATTCTTCAATGCTAGAATTAGTATTACGTTGTTGAAATGTTTCAGAAATAGAAAAAGGGAAACCTAAATAATTGATTTCATCAAAAACTACAGCATCTTGTGCACCTCTAGTATTTGCTATGATGGCTAGTAGTTTACTCTTAGTTGATGATAAATCTAATTTAGATAATACTTCTGCAGTATCACGCATTTGCGGGATAGCTTTTGGCGAAACAAAACTTCCAAAATCAATAGTATCAAATCCAACAGAAAGTAAGGAATTGATATAATCCACTTTTTGCTCTGTAGGCACAAAATGATGTAAGCCTTGCATAGCATCTCGAGGGCATTCTGTTAATTTTAAAGGTTTCGACATGAGAATGATCTTTATAAGTCAAATCTAAGAAATATATAACAAAAAAAATCCCGATGTTTTTGAGGCATCGGGATTTGCAATGTATTAGGGTGTTTTTAAAAATTACTTGATAACAATACGTTTAGAAGAACTACCATTTTCTGTAATAAGTACGATGTTGTAAACACCAGGACTTAATGAAGAAATATCAATAGTTTGTTTCAACGTATTTAATGATTCTAAAGAAACAACAGTTTGACCAATCATGTTAACAATGCTAATTGCTTGAATTGCTTCGTTAGCAATAATGTTCACTTGTTGATCAGCAGGGTTAGGGTAAACATTGAAGTTTACTAACTTATCATTGTTAAGACCTAACTTATCATTGTCTCTAATTTGTATAGATGAACTAGTAGTTGTACCTAAAACACATTTTACTGCATCGCTAATTGCGAAGTTAATGGTTTCATTACTTTCAACTACATTATCATCAGTAATTGTAAATGTTACAGAAGAAACAGAATCTCCAACAGCAAAATTCAAAGTACCTGGATTACCAAATGTAAAGTCTGAATTAAATATTGCAGAACCACCTGTTAAAGCAAAAGTTACTGAACCTGCTTCAGTAGCAGCACTACTTAATGAAACTTTTACTGTTACTGTTCCAGCACCTTCTTTTGTATGATATAAAGCAGAATCGATATTCACTGTAGGAACAATAACTACTATTGAGATAATATCATCGATGCTTCTAGGTAATAATTGGTAACCGCTGTTTTTAGGGTTTGAATTATCAAACTGACCACCTAAACCAATTACATCAAAACGACCTATTATTGGTTGACCGAATAAACTAACATCAGCATCAATACGAAGATCCATAGAGTCTACACCATTTGAAATTCTTAATGTTGTACCCGAAGCTGAATTAGCTAAAGTATCTAAGATTTCAGCATTTTTATAAACTACTAAATCAGATTCAGTAGATTCATTTAAAGCGGTAATAACTCTTGGACGTTTTAACGCATTACCTTTAGAAATTAAGATGATTGAATCCATGTTCACTTGCGTTAAACCATTGAACTCACCAACTTTTCCGTAAACTTTTACCGAGTCACCTTCTTCAGGTACTAATGAAATAATTGGAGGAGTAGTAGATCCAGATCTGAAAATACCAACACCACCAGTTGGATCAATTAATGTGTATTGTAAACTAGTAGCAGGACCTTGCATGTCAACACCATATACAACACCTTTAATATAAACTAAAGTATCTTTTAATACCGATACTCCATTTACATCATTCACTTTTAAAGCTTGAATATTCTTGAATTGAATATCATCATTTTTAATAGTTAATGTATAGTTAGAGTCAGTACTAATAACACCAGCATTAGTAATGTTACGAATAGTGAAGATCACTGTTTCGTCAATTTCAAATACGTTATCATTTAAAACAGGAATAGTAAATACAACTGTTGAATCTTTTCCACCTGGGATAGTAACCGTTTGAGTTGTGAATGTGTAATCTGAACCAGCAACTGCAGAACCACCCTTAACTAATACGTTAAAGCTAGTTGCTCCATTTGTTGTAGCTCCCATTGCCATAACACTAACTGATGCAGTACCTGCATTTTCGTTAACATTACCAGCAACATTTACGAAATGTGCTACTAATGGTTGGTCATTTTGTGGAATCGTAATTGTAATTAACGAGTCATTACCGATTGAGGCATTATTAGTAGCATCACGTAATACTAATACAATGGTCTCTGCATTTTCAGCAATTAAATCGTTTATTACATTTGCTGTATCACTAACGTTTGCACTTGAATTAGAAACAAATGTTAGGGTAGTTCCAATTGTAGAAACTCCTGTATAGTCTGAACCATCAGCAGTTGATACTGATTTCACATAAACTTTAACGTTAGTTGCAGTTGCGTTTGAATTTGTAATTCCGACGTTGAAGATATGATTAGCACCTTCTGTAACAGTAGCTGTTAATGGTGCTACAAAGTTTACTACAGGATTAACAATATCGTTAGCAGGAATAGTAATAGTTAAAATCGAATCCGCTTCAATTGATGCCGAATTTGTAGTATTTCTTAATGCTAATACAATTGTTTCGTCAGCTTCTTGAGCTGTGTCATCAATAATAGGGAAAGTGAATGTTTGTGCAGTTGTACTACTTGCAGGGAATGTTACTGTTTGTGTAGTGAATGTATAATCAGTTCCTGCTGTAGCAGTTCCACCTTTAACTTTCACATCTACAGTAGTTGCAGATGCATTCGGGTTAGTAACATTTAAAGTAACTGTTGCTGTACCAGCATTTTCATTAACAGTTAAAGTTGTAGGGTTAAATTTCAATGAAGGGTTAGGAGCTAAATAAGGTGTAACCGTACCCCATGTTTGTCCAACTATTATACCATCTATTTTTAACGAAGGTGCATTTGAACCAGTACCTTGACGAAGTGCAATTGCACCAAGACCTACAGTACTGCTAATTGTAATGTCATTTTCAGTTGTTACTGCACTTGATGTTGGTGCAGGCTCTGTAGAACCTAAAACTGGGTCAATAAATAATTTTACAGAATCATTTGCTACACCAGAAATAATTGAATACTTAATAACTACTTGGTAAGTAGTACCAAAAGTTAAATCTGTTGTATTAAAACCTGCAACACCTACAGCGCCACTTTTAGAAACACCAATACGATAACCTGTACCAGATGACTTAATAAAAGTTCTTGCTCTATAATTTGATCCACTTAACGTAGAATCTAATAATGCGAAGAAATAATCTCCTGTAGCTTGTGCAGTATTTACATTCATAAGGAAAGATGTATAAACATTTCCAGTACGAATGTTAGTTCCTGTGAAAACTTTACCAGCATCTTGACCAGTTGTGTTAATAAAAGCAGCGTTACCTACACCTGATCCTGATGAACCTAAATAGGTTAATCCTGAAACAACTGGCATTTTGTTTAAAGTTGAAACAGTAGCAATAGGTGTCCAACCTGATCCAAAAATTTGAGATAATGTATCGTTTAAGTTATAGTTAAAGTTTTCTACTAACACTGGTGTTGTAGAAACAGGTTGATCATTAATAGGTATTGTAATTGAAATAATTGAATCCGCACCGATTGTAGCGCTGTTAGTAACATCTCTTAATACTAAAACAATTGATTCTGCTTGTTCAGCTAAAATATCATCAGTAATAGTGATAGTACCAGATAAACTAGTTGTTGAGTTTGCAGGGAAAGTTAAAGTTGAACCAGATGTAATTCCAGAATAATCTGAACCCGATGCTGTTGAAATAGACTTTACAAATAATTTTACAGTTGTTGCACTTGAATTCGCATTCGCTATTTCAACATTATAAGTATGACTACCACCTTCTGCAACTGTAGCTGAAAGTGGAGCTGTGAATTTTACTGAAGGCAAAGGAACGTCATTCGCAGGTATAGTAACCGTTAAAATCGAATCGGCTCCTATTGTTGCAGAATTTGTAGCGTTTCTTAATGCTAATACTATTGTTTCATCAAGTTCTTGCGTAACATCATCTATAATAGGGAATGTAAATGTTTGTGCTGTTGTACTACTTGCTGGGAATGTAACCGTTTGTGATGTTAATGTATAATCAGAAACTGTAGTTGCTGTTCCTCCTTTTACTACAACATCAATAGAAGTTGCAGAGGCATTAGGATTTGTAACGTTTACTGTAACAGTAGCTGTTCCAGCATTTTCGTTTACAGAAATAGATGTTGGGTTGAATTTTAATGAAGGAGGAGTTTGAATAGGTGTTACAGCTGCCCAAGTTCTTCCTGCAAGAATTCCATCAATGGTTAAAGTAGGAGCATTAGCAGCTGTACCTTGGCGAAGTGCAATTGCACCTAAACCAACCGTACTACTTATTGTAATGTCATTTTCAGTAACTACTGCAGAAGATGTAGCTGCTGGTTCATTTGCACCTAAAACTGGATTTAAAAACAATTTAACAGAATCATTAGCTGTACCCGAAACAATCGTATACTTTATAACAACTTGGTATGTAGTACCAAATGTTAAATCTGTTGTATTAAAACCGGCAACTGCAACAGCACCACTTTTAGATATTCCAATTCGATACCCAGTACCAGAAGATTTTATAAAAGTTCTTGCTCTATAGTTAGTTCCATTTAATGCAGAATCAAATAATGCTAAGAAATAATCACCAGTTGCTTGTGCAGCTGATACATTCATTAAGAAAGAAGTATAAACATTACCTGAACGAATATTTGTTCCAGTAAAAGCTTTACCCGCATCTTGCCCAGTAGTTTTAATTAAGGCTGCATTTCCGATAGAGTTTGTTGTAGATCCTGTATAAGTTAATCCAGCAGTTACTGGAATCTTATTAAGAGTAGAAACTGTAGCGATTGGAGTCCATCCAGATCCTACGATTTGTGATAAAGTATCAGTTAAATTGTAATTAAAGTTTTCTGATAAAACCGGTGTATTTGAAAGAACTGTAATTGTTCCACCCATTCCACCATGAGCAGTACACACATAAGGAAATGAACCTGCTGTTAACATTTTAATTTTGTAAACAGAGTTTATTCCACCAGATCCATCCATATTGACTAATGGAATAGTAGTTAAGTCGTTTGATTGAGTAGGGTGGAATCCACTTACCCACACAAATTTAATGGTATCTCCTACAGCAACTGTTACGTCTGCTGGTGAGTACGTGTTGCTACCCCCAGGTCCAACCTGTATAGTAACAGTGCTTTGAGCCATAGTGATTGTTGAAACTAATGTTCCAATAATTAATACTGCTGTTGCGAGTAAATTTTTGATCATATTTTGTTTGGTTAATTTTCTTGTTAAATCATACAAAGATAAATATATGTATATTAAGTCGATGTTAACTAAGCAATATTGTAACAATTGTTTTTCCACAAGTTATCCCCAAAACTATTGTATTATGTAAATGTTGTCGAAACATATACATTTGCCTTATGAACAGAGAATCAAGAGCGCTAGAATCAGCCATAAATTCACAAGAAATTACCGGTTTAAACCTTACAATAGCCAATAAAGTACTTAATAGTCAAAGAGTTACAATTACAGAAGCTATTCATTTATATGAGTATGCTGACCTTGCTTTTGTTGGCCTATTAGCCAACCATATACGTGAACAAAAACATGGTGATTTCACTTATTTCAATAGAAATTTCCACATTGAGCCTACTAATATTTGTGTTTTTACCTGTAAATTCTGTTCTTATTCGAGATTATTAAAGCATGCTGATGAAGGCTGGGTATTAAGCAAGGAGCAGATGCTCGACATGATTCGTGCTTATAAAGATAAACCCGTTACAGAAGTACACGTTGTCGGTGGTGTTCATCCTAAATTAACATTAGAATTTTTCTGCGATTTGTTTAAATCTATTAAGGAACTTCGTCCAGATTTACATATAAAAGCCTTTACTGCCGTAGAATATGAATACATGTTCCGTAAAGCTAAAGTTTCTATAGAAGAAGGTTTAAAAATAATGATGGAAGCTGGCTTAGATTCTATACCAGGTGGTGGAGCTGAAATATTCGACGAAACCCTTCGTAATGAAATATGTGGCGACAAAGCTACAACTGCCCAATGGTTAGAGATCCATGAAACGGCTCATAAGTTAGGACTTAAATCGAATTGCACTATTCTTTATGGTCATGTAGAAACTTATGCTCAACGTGTAGACCATCTTAATCGTTTGCGTGAACTTCAAGATAGAACTGGTGGTTTCAATACATTTATCCCTCTGAAATTTAGAAACCAAGACAATGAAATGTCGGATGTTCCAGAAACTTCGGTAATAGAAGATTTAAAGAACTATGCTATTTCTCGTATTTTCCTCGATAATATACCTCACCTAAAAGCTTATTGGCCGATGATAGGTCGTTCTACAGCTCAACTGTCTTTATCATTTGGTGTTGATGATATAGACGGTACAATCGACGATACTACCAAAATTTACTCAATGGCTGGCTCAGAAGAACAAGTTCCTCAATTAACTACTCAACAATTAGTTGAGCTAATTTCTAATATTGGTCGTCATCCAATAGAACGCGATACGCTTTATGGAGTTGTAAAGGATTATAAAGATTACGATTTTACAAAGGATGAAAATCCAAATGGTTTTATAGAACTTCCGATTATAAACTAATCATGGAGCTGTACATCATTCGTCACGGTGAAACCGATTTTAATAAACGAGGCATTATTCAAGGGCGCGGTGTAAATTCTGATTTAAATGATCATGGAATTTCACAGGCTCGTTCATTCTACAAAGCTTATCATCATATCGAATTCGATAAAGTGATTACTTCTACCTTAAAACGTACACATCAAACCGTTCAATCTTTTATTGATAAAGGAATTCCATGGGAACAATATGAAGGCTTAGATGAATTAGATTGGGGAATTAATGAAGGTAAAGAAGCTACTAAAAAATTAAAAGATGATTTCTATTCACTAACTAAAAATTGGATGGATGGAAAAATTCACGATAAATTTCCAGGAGGAGAGAGTCCTGTAGAAGTTAATGAGCGTCAGGTTATTGCACTTAATAAAATCTTAAGCGAACGAGATCAATTTCAAAATGTGTTAATATGTATGCATGGTAGAGCACTTCGTTTGTTGCTTTGTCATATGCTACAATTACCACTTAATAATATGGATACTTTCCCTCATTCAAATGTTTCTTTATATCGTTTAAAATATATTAATGGTATATTCGAAATGCTTGATTTTAACAATACCGATCACTTTCATGCCTAAACTTAAAATATCTATTGTTTCCTATTTAAACTCAAAAGTATTTGTAAAAGGATTAATTCCCGATGCTACTGATGTGTTTGATATTAGTTTAGATATACCTTCTGTTTGTGCTACAAAACTTCAAAACAATACAATTGATATTGGACTAATTCCAGTGGCTATGATTCCCAATATTCCTAACGCTACAATCATTTCAGACTATTGCATTTCAGCAACTGGCGCTGTGAATTCTGTTTTCTTATTTTCGAATTCTGAAATTAATGATTTACATACCATTTATTTAGATATACATTCTAGAACATCCAATGCGTTATGCAAAATACTAGCAAAAGAATATTGGAATTTAAATGTTGTATATAAAAACAGAACTGAAGATATCATAACGCTAAATCCTGGCGAAGCCTTTGTTTTAATAGGGGATAGGACCTTTGATCAAATTGGAAAATACTTAACTCAACTCGATTTATCTGAAGAATGGTTCAACTATACTAACTTGCCTTTTGTGTTTGCAGCTTGGGTTGCGAATAAACCAATTACTACTCCTGAATTACTTTCATTCAATGAATATTTAAAAAATGGCTTTAATCATTTATCAGAAGTAATTGAAGAGAATAAACTAAAGCATTTCGATGTAGACGATTACCTAAATAATAGAATCGAATATAACCTTACCGAACAAAAACAAAAAGCAATCAATCTTTTCTTAGAAAAAATCACAAAGTAACACTTTCAAACAACTATTAATATTTTAACATATCAGCATACTAGCATACTAGCATACTAGCATATCAGCATATTAGCATACTAGCATATCAGCATATTAATATTCGCTCAAGGCACAGTTCAATCATTTCTTCCATTTTCTTTTCCGCATTCACACTAAATTCATTCGTAATTCTATTCGCTAAAATCAATGAAATTGAAGTTGCCTCGTGACCGAAATATCTAGCTAAACCAAGTATTCCAGACGTTTCCATTTCGAAATTAGTTACACGATTGCCTTTAAATGAAATCGTTTTTAATGCAGTTAATATGGAATCATTTTTCTCGGTCCATAAAAACCTGCCTTGTGGATGATAAAATCCTTGGCAAGTAGCAGTTGTACCTAGTATCATACCTGCACCTAATTTTTCATTTAAAATTGATGAAGAACTAACCACATATGGAGCAAGAAAGCTAAAATTATTTCGAATAGATTTCTCTACTATTTTCTGATAATCATTTTCAAATTTCGAATATAGAATAGGATAAAAATTCATCAATCCTTCTAGTCCAATGGCATATTCCGAAATCAACATCGAGTCTATTGGAATATCCTCACATAAAGTTCCACTTGTTCCAAGTCGTATAATAGTTAATTTTCGGGGAGTAGCTAATCGCTCTCTTTTCTCTAAATCAATAGAACTTAAAATGTTTAGTTCATTGAATACAATATCAATATTATCTGTCCCTATTCCCGTGGAAATCACCGTTATGTGTTTAAACTTATATATTCCAGTTATGGTGTAAAACTCACGATTTCTCTTTTTTACAAGGATTTTATCAAAATATTTTGAGATTTTTTCAACACGTTCAGGGTCGCCTACAGTAATAATGTAATCAGCTAAATCGGTAGCTAATAAGTGTAAATGATACACACTACCGTCGTTATTTAAGATCAATTCGGAATCTGGAATCTTATTCATCATTAAAAATAGGTATACTTTTGTGGATTTTATATTTTTTTATTCTTCTATAATTTCATAACTTACAACAACCAAAACTAAAAAAGATTGTATGTACAGAACATTCGACAAAATTCTCGTTCCGATGGATCTATCACCAACGTCCATCCATGCTTTTACTCACGCCTCTTATCTTGCCAAACATTTAAAATCGGAAATACATTTGTTACATGTTACCGAAACAACTACGGCAAATAATATAATCAACTCCATTTTTAAGAAAAAAGAAAATGATGGAATTAAAGACGCTAAAGTTGTTGAAGCTAAATTCGATGAACTTATTGCTGAATTGAATCAAAAACATGGCGTAAAAGCCTATAAGAAATTCATGAATGGAACTGTGTATGTACAAGCTTTACATTATGCAAAGGAGATATCTGCAACATTAATATGCATGGGTACACATGGCACAAAAGGTGTAGAGAACTTCATTGGTGGTTCTAATACATTCAGAGTAGTTAACCATGCTAAATGCCCAGTATTATCTTTACATGCAGAATCAGGAAGTAAGGGTATAAATGATATCATTTTACCTTTAGATAGTTCACGAGATACTCGAGAAAAAGTTGATGATGCTATCTATATGGCAAAACTATTTAACTCAACAATCCATGTAGTTGGTGTATCAACTTCTAACGACAAAATGGTGATCAATCGTTTACAAGTAGTAACCAACCAAGTAGAAGAGTATATAAAAGCGGGAAATATTAAAACAACAAGTGGATTTGAAACTGGTAAAAACTTATCAACCTTAACGCTTGATTATGCCAAGAAAAAAGATGCTGACTTAATCATCATCATGACAGAGCAAGAAGCTGCTCCTGGTTTCTTATCAGGCCCATATTCTCAACAGATGATCAATGAATCTAACATTCCAATTTTGAGTGTTCGTCCGAAAGAAAGAGAGACTTCTTTCGTAACTCCGTACTAATAAGTACTGATATAGTTAACGACTAAGAAATTTAATTCAAATGCTGATCGGATACGGTTGGCATTTTTTATGGGTAATTCCAAATACATAGTATAATCTAAATCGCTCTCTTGTTGAATAACCTTTAATTGATGTTCTTTCACAATTCGCATCACTACATTCATCTTTTCATATGGAAATTGTATAGATACTTTCTCTACAATGTCACGAGTAATAATGTTGTTTAAAGCGATTGCCTCTACACTTGCTTGTTTATAAGCGCTTATTAATCCTGGAACTCCTAACAAAGTACCACCAAAATACCTAACGATTATAATTCCGATATTGGTTAAATCATTAGATAAAATTACATTATAAATGGGCTTCCCAGCAGACCCCGAAGGCTCGCCATCATCATTCATTCTATATTGCGATTTATCGTATCCGATACGATAGGCATAACAATGATGAACAGCGCTAGGATGTAGTGTTTTCGATTCACTTAGCCATTCTTTGAATTCTTCAATAGAAAATATAGGTTTGCAAAACGCAATAAATTTACTCCCTTTTTCTTTGAATAATCCTTCGGAAGCAATTGTAATGGTTCTATATTCCGTTTCAAATAACATTAGAAAAATAAATAATTAAAATAGATAATAAGGCTAATATAATTCCAATAGAATTTGTTCTCGAAATGCGTTCTCTAAAAACAGCAGCTGCAATCATCGAATTAAATAAAATAATTCCTATGTTATTAATAGCAAATACAAAGGAACTCTCCAGTTGATTATTCGATAATGCCTTCATTAAAAAATATGTAGAAAAGAAATTAAACAAGCCTAAAATCATTCCAGCTATTGCATCTTTTAGTGCTATTCGTTTTCGCTGAATAATTTTTTGACTTAATCCAATAACCCCTGCTGAACCAAAAATACAAGCAAGAATTACAGAAAATGGGACCTGAGTTCCAAAAAATTCTTGTGAAACTTTTATACTCACATCTACAATTCCACTACCCACAAAAATAATTACGGGCACTAAAATAACTTTCCAATTCGGTCGATGCTCTTCATCATCTTTTTTCTTCGAAGTAAAATAGATGGCAATTAAAGCTAATACTATTCCAATAATTTTTATCAATCCATAACTCTCATTATAATACCATATACCGAAAGCTAATGGAATAATAAGCGACATCTTTTGAGCAATGGAAACAACTACTAGTCCAGAAGTCTTAACCCCATACGCAATTAAGTTAAATGTGGTAATAAACATAATACCAAAGAGTAGGGTATAGGGGAACCAGCTTTCTTGAAAAAGGTTGATGTGGCTAAAAGTATCCCAACCTAAAATGATCCCAGAGCCAGAAGCAAAAATGTAATTTATCGCTATGGCATTTGAATTATTCACTTCAAATCGTTCAAAAAATTTGAAGCAAATTGTTAAGGAACCAGAAAGAATAATTGAAATTAAAATGATGGTCATATGCGATGATAAATAAACAATTCATCATCCCCTAAATCTTCTTTAGCGTCTAATCGTCCATGCAATACGGGCGCTATAACTCCCTTACCTAAATCAATTTTCGAATGAAATACACGTGCCTCATCCCACAAATCATATTGAATAAATTCATTGATAGTATATGCACCTCCTTCAATAATTAGCGATTGTATTTCTAATAAATACAATTGATATAAAATAAATTGAGGAACTAATCCATAAAAATCAATCTGTATGTATTGAATGTTATCTTCTTTTACAGTCTTGTAATTATTAAATACAATGGTTTTAGAATCACTATTGAAAATATTTAAATCCTTTGATAGTTTTAACTCTCTATCTATAATTACCCTAACCGGATTATTACCAACCCAATCACGCACCGTTAAAACGGGGTTATCTACCATTACTGTTTTTGTACCAACTAAAATGGCTTGCTCTTCAGACCTCCATTTATGGTTAAGTACTTTCGCTTCTGTACCACTGATAGCAGTTCGTGTGTTTTCAGCAATACTGATATAACCATCTTGTGATTCTGCCCATTTTAAAATTACAAATGGACGTTGTAAAGAATGGTATGTAAAAAAACGTTTATTTAGTCTATAACCCTCATCCCTTAGAACATCCTGAATAACTTCTATTCCTGCTTTCTTTAACTTCTCAATACCTTTTCCATTTACAGCGCTGAAAGGATCAATATTTGAAATTACAATACGTTGCAGTTTATGTTTGATAATTAAATCAGCACATGGTGGTGTTTTACCAAAATGTGAACAGGGTTCTAAATTCACATAGAGTGTAGATTCTTTTAAGATCTCCTCAGCATTCGAAAAATTATCGATTACTTGATTAATTGCATTTACTTCCGCATGTGCTTTCCCAAAACGCTCGTGGTAACCTTCTCCAACAATAGTATCACGATATACAATTACAGCTCCAACCATAGGGTTCGGTTGTACATTTCCAAGGCCTTGTTTAGCCAGTTGAAAACATTTACGCATGTATTTTTCGTGTATATTCACTTCGTAAAAATAGGTTTTTTATTGTAGTTTTGAACATGTTTTCGAGAACAAGAACTGTAAAAGAATCCTTTCAGCACTTCCAACACCTTATTTCCACTACTTATGATGCCGATGAGGCTAGAAGTATTAGTCAGATAGTATTCAAGGAAATTTTGGGATATAATACCATTCAACTCATACTAAATGAAAATGAACTCATTCCAGCCACATTATTTGAGCAACTCGATCAAATTGCTTTCCTAATTAATGAAAATCAACCTATACAATATATTTTAGGATATGAAGAATTTATGGGAATGAAGTTTAAAGTAAACCCTGCAGTATTAATTCCTCGTCCAGAAACCGAAGAATTAGTAGAATGGATTATTAAAGATTCAAAACTTCAAAATCACTTAAGTATTATAGATATTGGTACTGGGTCGGGCTGTATTGCTATCAGTTTAAAGAAAAATATTCCTTTTGCAGCAGTAAGTGCAATTGATATTTCAGAAGATGCATTGAAAACAGCATCTCAAAATGCTAAGCTAAATCAATGTGATATAAACTTTTCTAAAATTGATGTATTAACTCAATCACTTGCTTCAACATTTGATATTATCGTAAGTAATCCACCTTATGTTTTAGAAGCAGAAAAACTTCTAATGCACCGAAATGTATTAGATTTCGAACCATCAACTGCTTTGTTTGTTCCCGATACAGATCCATTACTTTTTTACAAACGTATTGTCAGTTTAGCCTACGTTCATTTAAATAGTGGAGGATGTGTATATTTCGAAATCAACGAATCGTTCGCAGAACAAACACTTGATCTATTTCCTGATAGTGATTGGTTTGAAAAGGAGTGTAGGAAAGATATTCGTGGAAAAGATCGTTTTGTTAAAGCTAGAAAATGCTAATTAAGATTTCTTTCTTCTTTTAGAGCGAGGATGAAAACTCGTAATCACTTCTTTTAGGTAATTCCTATCCAAATGAGTATAGATTTCAGTTGTAGTAATCGACTCGTGTCCTAACATTTCCTGCACAGCCCTCAAATCAGCTCCTCCTTCCACTAAATGTGTAGCAAAGGAGTGTCGGAAGGTATGCGGACTAATACTCTTTTTAATCGAGGCTTTTACGGCTAAATTCTTAATGATGGTAAATATCATTACTCTCGTTAATCGTTTACCTCTACGATTTAAAAAAAGAATATCTTCTTCACCTTTTTGGACAGGTACATGAACTCGAATTTCATGTTGATAGATTTTGATAAATTTCTTAGCGGATGACCCTAGTGGTACAAATCGCTCTTTATCTCCTTTACCCGTAACTTTTATGAAATCGATTTCTAAAAAAATATCGGATATTTTCAAATTCACTAATTCAGATACACGTAAACCACAAGCATACAGAGTTTCTAACATTGCTTTATTGCGCATACCTTCTGGAGTACTAGCATCAATAGTGTCGAGCAATAAGTTAATTTCTTCTAAACTTAAGGTATCTGGTAATTTACGGCCCAATTTTGGTGATTCAATAACCGCTGAAGGGTCTATTTTCATTAGGTCTTCTAGTATCAAGTACTTATAAAAGGCTTTTATACCTGATAATACACGTGCTTGAGAACTTGGAGTCATTCCAAGTTCATTTATCCATACCAAAAATTCTTTTATATCTTTGGACTTTACTTCAGTAGGTGAAGTGGTTAGTTTGATGAAATCAAAATACTGATAAAGTTTATCTATATCATAAAGATACGCATCAATAGAATTTTTAGAAAGTGATCTTTCTAACTTTAAATACGATTTAAAACTTTTAATACTCGAATTCCAATCCATACCAATGAAAAAAGTAATTATTATAAATGGCCCAAATTTGAATTTCCTAGGTAGGAGAGAACCCACAATATACGGAGAAATATCATTCGACGAATACTATCTACAATTAAAAAATAAATTTCCTTCAATTACATTTGAATACCTACAATCTAACGATGAAGGCGAATTAATTAATGCCATACAAAGTGCTGATACCACTGGAATGGGCATTATTATTAACCCTGGAGCATACGGACATACATCCATTGCATTAGCTGATGCCGTTGCAAGCTTAAATACTCCATGTGTAGAAGTACATATTTCAAACATTTACAGTAGAGAAAATTTTCGTCATTACACTTTAATTAGTGCAAAATGTACTGGTACTATTTCTGGATTTGGATTACACACTTATGAATTAGGAATTCAAGCATTAATTACTCAAAATTCTTAGCATCCAAATCAGTGAATTTCTTTTTACGAAGGATAAAATAATCAAACACGATGCTTCTGTAGTATTGCCCATTTTTATTAGGTTTCTTAAACAATTTCAACATTTTCTTACGTTTCGAATGCCAAGTCGCTTGTGTAATTAGGAAATCGTAATGTGCTTTATTGATGGCAAAAGCATGCTTGAATTTTCCACTTAACATAAATCTTATCCATTGAATAAAATCCAATACATGTCGAATAATTATAATCCCCAATGAAAGGTGTAAGGGTAAATTCTTACGTAGGGTTATTAAACTGTTTCTGAAATTTAAATAAGTTTTGTGCGGGTTGCTTTCGTGTAAAGTAGCACCGCCTAAATGATAAACTGTTGATTGAGGGCAGTAGTATACTTTATACCCCATATTTTTAATTCGCCAACACAAATCGATTTCTTCCATGTGTGCAAAATAGTCGTGATCTAAACCTCCAGATTGATGGTATATATTGGCTTTGATAAACATTGCTGCACCACTAGCCCAAAATACCTCCTCTGCAATTTCATATTGTTTTTGATCAATTTCTACATCATCAAAAATACGACCTTTACAAAATGGATATCCAAATCTATCTATGAAACCACCTGCTGCACCTGCATACTCGAATTTACTCTTCTCTAAATAACTTAATAATTTAGGTTGAGCAATCGCAATCTTCGAATCGCTTTCCATTAATTCAATAATTGGTTCAATCCAATTCGGAGTAACTTCTACATCAGAATTTAACAATATATAGTAATCAACATCTTTAATTTGTTCCAAAATACGATGATAACCTTCTGCAAACCCATAGTTCTTATCGTTTACAATGATCTCAAAACCTGGTAAGTTTTCTTTTACCCAAGTTATTGACTGGTCTGTAGAACCATTGTCACCTAATACTAATCGCAAATTTGGATAGGTGCTATTATATACTGAAGGCAGAAATTCTGGAAGCAATTTAGCTCCATTAAAATTTAATACAACAACAGCTACACTTGGGAGTGATGTCATGATAAGTGATATTTCGTTTTAATAGCATCTGTAGCTTGGTGTTTCCAACGTCGGTGTGACCATAACCAATATGCAGGTTTTTCAATAATTCTTTTCTCTAAATAACGAGTATGTAATTCTGTAATTTCAAATTCGCTTAGCCCTTTTGTACTTTTAGCTAAAACTACAAATTCGAATTCTAAATAACCTCGTTTTACACGATTTATATCAACAAATATTACTGCTGTATCAAAGTGTTCTGCAATCTTTTCTGAGCCTAAAAATATAGGTGTATTTTGATTTAAAAATTTAGCCCAATAACTACTCTCAATATTCGATGGTGTTTGATCCGTGACAATAATTACTCCAAATTGATCTTTAGAATGTTTCATTAAACTACGCATTGATGTTTGCATGGGTAAAGGAGTTATACCTTGTTTCTCACGCATATCGTAAAACATTTTATCAAATGGTTTACTTGTTAATGGCTTATAAATTGCAAATATGTTTATTGGAGAATAAGTAGCGATTGCTGCAGAAATCCACTCCCAATTGTGATAATGACCAAATAACAAACAAAAACTTTTTCCTTCATTAATAAGTTCAAAATAGCGCTCAGAATTTTTTATTTTAATCCGATTACGAATTTGAGCTCCTGTAAAACTTATCATCTTAGGTGTTTCTATTATAGTATCACATAAATGATGATAAAAGTCTTTTTCTATTTTTAATCGTTCGTTAGGACTTAAATCAGGAAATGAATTTAACAAATTGGTGCGTACAACTTTTCTTCTATATCCAGCAATGTAATAAATGATTACATATAATAAATCACTAATAAAGTAGATTATTGGAAATGGTAAATAAGCGATAAGTGTTACCAATAACACGCCAACTCTTGAAAAAAAATTATTCATTAAAATCAGCGTCTAAACGTTGTCCGTAATAATCTGCATCATTAGTATCATCTGCATTTTTCATAGTTCTCGCTAAAATCTTGTATTTCCATTGAGGATCGTTACGCTCTCCGGTTAAGTTCGAATGCAATAAAACCATTTCATTGCGAATATTGTCGGGACTAAAGAAGACAAACTTGCGATTTGAAAATGTTTTGATTTTATAATACTGCCAAATCTCGTAAGGGTAAGATCTGTTATCAAAATCATTTGAACGAATATTATTAGGGGGGCCATATTTCAAAAACACAACACCACGATCAGTATCATAACCTTTAGTATATGGTGAAGAAAACTTTTCAACAACAATTTTAACTAATTGCTCGTACTCTCCCCATTTTATTGCCGATTCACCAGGGTATCGTTTCTCCCAAAAATATATTAGATATTGACGCATTTGAATTTCATCATTATTGGATAAAAGCGTCTTCACATAATCTTGCTCATTCTTATTAGAAATAGGCGTTAGTGCTTTTATATTTTCTACCAGCTGTTCTTTTGAGTATTTCGCAGCAAATGAATTATCGTAAGCTATTCCAGCTATAGAGGATAAGTCGCCACCGAGTGACTTATTACTACGTTGAAAATAATTTGATTTTGAAGCTATTACTTCATTATTACGATTTCGCAATTCAACTACTAGATAATAGTTTCCACTAGGTAATAAGGAAATATCAAATTCATTTAATAAAACCATTACATTTTTAGAAACTACTTTTTTGTTTTGAATAAACGTACTTAATTTATTCAAACCTTCAGCGTTTTGTATGTAATAACACATTAAAAAAGATTCATCGGGAGCAACTAATTGAGTGTTATAAATTTCTGCATAAAAACTCAATTTGTTAATGTTAGTAGGCAAAAAATTATTGACGAAAGGAATCAATTCAAAACCGTTTCGTATAAATTGATTATTTGTAGTTGCTTTAGCATAAGATTCAAGGAAAATTATATCTGAAACAGCAATTTTGTTAGGAGGGAAGTTTACTTCAAACTCTTGAGTAACCTTGTCTTTATTGCTTGCATTATTATTGTCTTGTATATATAACTCAAGAGTGTATTTTCCATTGTCAAGTTCAAAACGTTTTTGATCTAAAAAGTTAGCACTGATATCTAATGTATCTTTAAATTCAGGACTCAATAAATTATACTTCTCCGCTTTAATAATTTTCTCCGCTTGTTTTACAAGAAGAGTTATACCAATACTTCCTTGGTAAGCACCTGCGTTTGTTTTCGTATACTTTACCGAACTACCTAATACAGAAATATGTGTTTCTATATATGGCTTTTGTTCAGGTGTATTAAACGTATAATACGATAAATAGGCTTTTAGATTTTTCGATTGAGCAGTTGTAATAGAAACAATTGCCAAGAGCATGAATAGGTAAATTGCTTTTTTCATATCAAATTAGGTGTTTATTGCTGTATCAACAGAAATATTTAACGTAAATTTACGGATTCAATTTTTTCTAAAAGAATTAAAATGTTTAATTATTGTTAACATCAAATGCAGATTTACTATTTACCTAATATTGCCTATTTCACAGAATTCTTAAAACAAGAAGAGTTAGTTCTTCATGTTAACGATCGTTATTCAAGAAGGTCACCAAGAAATAGAACTGAAATTGTAGGGGCTAATGGTAAACAAGTACTCAGCATCCCTACACAAAAATTAAACTTAGAAGACCGAAATTACAATAAAGTAATATTATCCTACGCAGAATCATGGCTGAAACAACATTGGAGAAGCTTTGAAGCTTCTTACCGTCGATCTGCATATTTTGAATATTATGAAGATAAATTCTATCCATTATTCGAAAAACCGAATGCCGAATACCTCTGGGAATTCAATGTAGAATTAATGAAAGTTGTTATAGCTATTCTTAAAATCGATAAACCCTTAATCGTAAATATGATTGATGAAGCTCCAATTTATCAAGCCAATCCAACTTATATCACAAAACCATATCAGCAGGTGTTCTCTAACAAACAGGATTTTGTACCGAATTTGAGCATATTAGACTTGATTTTTAACGTAGGCCCACAATCCAAGAGCTTCTTGCTATAATTAGTTACTCAAAAAAGTAACAAATTAGTTTGAAATGTTACATTATTTTAGGACTTTTGTAAAAACACTTAATTAAACAAAAAATAAATTATGAAAAAGAACATTAAATTATTCTTATTAGCAGGTTTAGTAGCTTCAGTAGGTTTTACAGCTTGTTCAGAAGAAGACACAACAGTTACTCCAACAACACCAACAGATACAAGTGCTGTATTAGTAGAATATGCTAATGGTGTTACTTGGAACTTACAAGGTCCAAATCAAGGTGCTTGGGATTTCGTTGCAAACGCTGGTGTATCTAGTTCAGGGGCAACACAATCAAAAGACATTATCGATATGAGTTCAGTAGATCCAACTTTAGGAGTAATTTTCCCTAAAACTTGGACAACTTCAAACGGAACTACTTTCGTTAAAGCTAACAACTTCAACTATGCTGGTGCAACTCAAGCGAAAGCTGATACTGCATTCTTAGCTGGAACTGCTACATCAACTACTGGTGTTTTAGCAACAGGTGATGTTTACATCGCTAAAAATGCTAGATATTCACACAGTTACGTAGTAATCAAAGTTGGAACGATCACTGAAACTTCTACAGACAACTTAGATAAGATTCAATTCACATACAAAAAATAATTTTTTGTGTAAATATTTTAAAAAAGAGCCCTTTTTAGGGCTCTTTTTTTTTACCTTCGGAATCTAAACACACCGTTATGAAAAATATTTACAAACCAATTTTATTGATCTCTATAGTAAGTACTTTATTTATTTCTTGTGCTGAAGAAGAAGTAAAAGCACCAACAGGACCTGTATATACTGCCTTAATATCACATTCTATGAATGTATTGGGAGCTCAAACCAACCTGAATCTTGGTAGCTTTTATTCTACTGCTTATGATTCTGTGTTTTTTAGAGCACAAGCAGATACTAACCAAATTAAAGTTGATTTAATCTTTTATTTTGCTTCTCAATCTACAGATTCATTCGTAATTGCTTCGCCTAAGAACTCTATTTTCAATGCATCTACCGATCAGAATCCACATGTGAATGTTAAAACCTGGACGATTAAGAACAATACTACTTTCTTGAAATTAAATGTTAGTCCTTCAACGTTTAACAATTTAACAACTGATTCTTTGTTTCAAAATGATTTAGATTCAAATGTAGTTGCAACGAATGCTTTAGATCTTAAAATAGGAGATGTGATTGGTTTTAAAACCGCAACTGGTAAGCTAGGTGCATTTCATGTTCGTTCTAGAAACTTTGGAACAGCATTAACTCGTTCTATTACTGTAGACGTAAAAATTCAACAATAATAATCTCATTGCCTATAGACATTTAGATGAAACAACGCGACGACATACTCTTCGATCTAGAAAAGATTGAGGACCTATTTGAAGGTCCTGAGCAAGATTTGCGTGCGTTTTTGGATGAGCTCCATCCCTCTGAAATTGCGAAAATATTAGAACTTATTAAGGAGAAAAAACAGTTAATCCTAATAAGTTTATTACCTATTGATATTGCTTCTGAAGCCATTTCTGAAATGGACCCAGAGTCGCATCCCGAAAAGTTATTAGAAGTATTAAATTCTGAATTAGTAACCAATATCGTTGAAGAGTTATCGTATGATGATGCTACCGATATCGTATCACAATTATCAGAAGAAAAAAGGGAAGAAATCCTTGATAATATTGACAAAGAAGATGCTTCTGAGATTCGTAAACTTTTAACCTATAACGAAGAAACTGCCGGGGGATTAATGTCCACCGAATTCATTCAAATTCATCGTTCTTTAAACAAGCGCGACGCTCTTGAAGAAGTTGCTCACCAATCTGAAGAAACCGAGAATTTTTATGCGATATATGTTGTTGATAATGATGAACACTTAGTTGGTACTGTATCTTTAAAAAACTTAATTAAAGCTAAACCTTACACACAAATCGATGAACTATTAGATGATGAACTCATCTTTGTTTATACCGATACCGACCAAGAGGACGTGGCGCAATTACTTTCCCAATATAACTTACCTGGTATTCCTGTAGTTGATAAAACAATGCATTTATTAGGGGTTGTTTCATTCGACGACGTTATGGACGTTTTAGAAGAAGAGACAACTGAAGATATCTTAAAGATTGCGAACGTTTCTGATGAAGAGGAATTGAGTGGTAACTGGAAAGATGCCTTAAAAAGTAGAGTGCCTTGGTTAATGGTGAATATGTTTACTGCTTTCCTTGCGAGTTCAGTGGTTTATGTTTTTCAACCTACTATTCAAAAAATTACTTTGTTGGCTACGTTTATGCCCATAATTGCAGGGATGGGTGGTAATGCAGGAACTCAAGCACTAGCTGTAACCATTCGTAGGATATCCTTAAATACTTTACCCGATTCTAAAGTTATCGGTACTATTAAAAAAGAAGTTCTTGTTGGTTTAATGAACGGTTTAATATTTGGAACTGTAGTTGCCGTAGTGGCTTCTTTAAATAATCATTCTCCTTTACTTGGCTTGGTTGTGTTTCTTGCCATGTTTGGCAATCTTTTAATTGCAGGAATTACTGGAGCTTCCGTTCCAATCATATTAGAAAAATTAGGCTTCGACCCAGCAGTAGCCTCATCAATTATTCTAACAGCCTTCACCGATACACTTGGATTTCTGTTGATATTAGGAATTGGATCTTATTTTCTTTTATAATTTCTCGTACTTAGAAAATCGTAGTTAGTAATTCGTAACTCGTATTTCGTCAAAATCTTTTGTCTTATGTCCAGTGTCTTATGTCAAATATTGGCACATTAGCAAATTGACTAATTGACACATTAACTAATTGAATTAATCTTCTTCTGCATCTCCATCATTATATTAGTTAATTGCCCAATACTCATTTCTTGCTCTGGTTCTGGGAATGATGTGCTTATAAATGCTTTGGCTTTCCAAACTTCCATCACTTCATCAATGCCAATAGGATAGGGATCGTATGCCTTGTTATCTGACTTCAACACTAAGGTTTTCTGCTCCTTGATGCGATTCATTACACGTTTGTATACAATACCATCATTTTTACTAATAACGATGTAGGTGTCGTTGTTTTTAATCGACTTCCAATCATCTACATATTCACCTACAATAATACTACCTGGATGAATTGGCAACATTGAATCTCCTTTAATTTCAAATGCTCTAAATGTTCCACCTTGCAACATTGGCAAATGGAATTTTGGCAATTCTCTTACGAATTCTGGATCAGAATACCCATTAATATATCCAGCACTTGCTTTCACAGGCACTAATTCAATATTCTCATTATCATCCTTATCAACCGTAATACTCAATACTCTTAAGTTACCCGCTTTAATCTCTTTTTCTTTTTCTAAACGAATGTTGCGTTCCTCTAGCCACTTATCTGTAATTCGTTCAGAAACTAACTCATCAACAGAAATACCAAAATAATTAGCAATGGCTTTCATGTTGTCCATTTTAGGACTAGCACGATCCTCCTCATAGGCTCCAATCATTGAGCGTTTGATACCAATAGCATCCGCAAATTCCTGTTGTGTAAGGTTGTTCTTTTTGCGTAAAAAACGAATATTAGTGCTAATTTTTTTCATGATTTATTTTGTTTTGCTAAAAATATTAGTATTATTGCATATAAAATTAGTAAAATATTTTAATAAACAAACTAAATTTTTTAGCTATGGTAATCGAAAAAGAGTGGTTAGAGTTATCGAAAGGTCCTGTGTTTCCTTCGAAGTACCTATATTTTATTACAAATCCGAACAGATCAGAGATCATTGTGGGGATGACGGATGACATCGTAAGATTTGCTAAATCTTGTAGGAATGAACATGAAAATTTGTTTAATACGGCAGAATTGGCGCCATATCGTCTGGTTTATTTTGAAGAATATGCCGATATCTTTAAAGCGAAAGATCGTTACCGTTTAGTTTGCAAATGGACTCGCACTCAAAAAGAAAAGTTAATTCGTTTACATAACCAGGAGTGGACTGACCTAACAGAAGCTATTATTATAGAAGAGCTTACGAAATCCATTACAATGAAAAACCCGATCCAAGGACCGGGTTTTAACTACAACTAAACCAAAACACCTCGATTGCTCGAGATACCTACACTACTAACACTAAATTTGTGCCAATGTTGTAATGTATTATATTCTTGACAATCAAATGATAAAATATATGACATTCAGCACTATAGTTCTTTAAGTTTTGAATACGTATATTTGGTATATATGCGTAAAATAAGCAAGTATGGCTACCTTTTGGTGCTATTGATACCCATCAGTATTGTTGGTTCATATTATTCGTTCAATTCAAATTTATTATTTGTATTGCCCATTTTAATGTTTATTATTTTGCCAATTTTGGACCCCATAATTGGTACGGACGATAATAATTATACTAAAGACATTTCGGAGCAAATAAAAGATGAATACTTCTTTCGAGGCATTCTTCATCTTTGGAGTATTGTACAAACTACTACAATGATCTGGTTGGTTTATATTTTCATTAAGGACCCAATAAGCACGAAGGTTTTTGTTTTATTACTCATCAACACAATGATAATGAATGGTGGCATTGGGATAACGATAGCACATGAACTTGGGCACAAAACCAATAAATTAGATAAATTCTTAGCTAAATTACTATTGGTACAAGTGGGTTACGGATACTTTTGGGTGGAACATAATCGTGGACATCATGTACACGTTGCAACTCCACACGATCCTGCAACTGCTCGCAAGAACCAACACTATTATGCATTTTGGAAACAAGCGGTTATAGGAGGGTTTCTGAATAGTATTGAAATTGAAAACGAGCGTTTAGCTCAACGCAAAAAGAAATCAAATTTGTGGACTAATGAAGTGTACCGCTTAACTCTATTTTCTATTTTACTATTTTTTGTTTGCGGAATAATAGGTTATGAAATAACAAATTCATTACCCTATTCATTACTAACCTTCCTTTTATTACAAGCAATATTATCCTTCAGTTTACTTGAAGCAGTAGATTACATTGAGCATTACGGCATGATGCGTAAAGAAGTATCTCCAGGAGTATATGAAAAAGTTAATCCAAACCACAGCTGGAATGCTAACTTCATTTACAGCAATTATTTTCTATTCCAATTGCAACGTCATGCAGATCATCACATGTATGCAACCAAAAATTACCAACTCTTAAACGCTCATCAAGATAGTCCACAGTTACCTAATGGTTACCCAGCCATGGTTATTTTAACATTAATACCACCACTATGGTATGCGGTTATGAATAAACGATTAGAACAGTGGCAAGATATAAAATATGGAGAAAATTGAAAAAAGCATATCGTTCGTAAAGTGTACGTTCGAAGAATTAAATGATAATGATAAAGAATGTGTTGAAGAATCGTTAAGAGCTCGTAAAAACGCTTATGCACCTTATTCTACATTCAGTGTAGGCACGAGCTTACAAATGGCTTCAGGAGAGTTTATTTTAGGCAGTAATCAAGAGAATAGGGCGTACCCATCTGGTTTATGTGCAGAACGCGTTGCACTATTTCATTTTGGTGCTAATTATCCCGAAGGAATTATTAAAACAATTTGCGTTACAGCAAATAATAAAGCTGGCAATTATAAAGAAATGATTAAACCTTGTGGTGGATGTTTACAAGTTATTGCCGAATACGAATTAAAGCAAAATCAAAAAATTAGAATAATCTTATACTCCGATACTAACCAAGTAATGATCGCAGAAGGAGTGGAGAATTTTTTACCGATGATATTCCTATTTTAGTTTTAAGAATTGAGATATTAGAATTGAGAAAGTTACTAATCCAATTATTTCTCAATTCTAATATCTCAATTCTTAAAACTAGTAAGTAAGGGCTACCGAATTAATCAGCTCCGAACTCAAATGCTTACGAAGAATATCCATGTATGCATCACTAGCTGGAAAGCCTAATCCACCATCAAAAAACTCATTAAATACAGTTGCCCAATCTGAACTTTTAGGGAATATAAATGCAAAATATTCGGTATCGAATTGTGTTGCACGGTGAATCTTTAATGGCTTTGATTCTTTTTGAATGGTTGCCCAATAGGTAATCAAATCAAGGTATCCGAAGTATTTATTAGATCCAGAAATTTTATCTAAAACTACTGCAGGCGATTCAACCAATTCCACTTTCATGTCTGGCCAGTAATTATCTTTTATGTTTTTAATTAATTTCTCATGTACAGAACCCTTAACAATTACAGCTGTCATGCCATTAAACTCTTTTGAGATATTACGAACATCGGTTAATGTTGAACGTAAAATAGAGCTAACTAAAACCGGTTTGTTTTTAAGGTAAGGTGATGAATACTTAATTTCTCGAGCACGATCAGAAGTAACAGCTACAGAACCTGCACCAACACTAACTGCCTTTGTAATTCTTACTTTCTCGTAAAACTTTGCAAAATCATCTGAACTTTCAAATTTCAATTCAACATCAATTCCTTTTTTTATTTTCAACCATACCGCAAATTGCTTGATGATATCAATTTCAATTCCAGTAAGCTCACCCTCAGCATTGGTATAGGAAAATGGAAAATTATTCAAATATTGAACATTCATTGTACCTGATTTCTGAGCCCAAGCCGTTGCATAGGTAGATGATAACGCTGCGTCTTTCTGTGCGAAAGTAGATAGCGTAATGAGAGTAAATGCGAAAAGTAAAATTGCTTTAGAAATAATTTTCATATTGATTATAGGTTTCTTGGTTTAGAAAAATTATAGTGACAAGATAAATAAAATTTATTAGTATGCTAATGTGGTGATATGCTAGTATGCTAATGTGCTGATATGCTAGTATGCTGATATGCTAGTATGCTAATGATTGTGCAAAAAAAAAGCCTTCCCGTTTACACGAAAAGGCTCTTAAAGTATTTTATAAATTATTAAGCTTCTGCAACTGTTTCAGTTGAAAAATCAAAAGGTACTACTGATACGTATGATTTGTTATCAGTTTTCTTTCTGAATTGAACTGTACCATCAACTAAAGCGAATAAAGTATGGTCTTTACCAATACCTACGTTTTTAGCTGGGTGATGTTTAGTACCACGTTGACGAACGATGATGTTACCTGCAATTGCAGCTTGACCACCGAAAATTTTGATACCTAAACGTTTACTATGCGACTCACGACCGTTCTTCGAACTACCGGCTCCTTTTTTATGTGCCATTTCTGTATATCTTTAAATCTGTTGAACCTTCTATTAATTATGCAACAATACTGTTGATTTGGATTTTAGTGAAAAATTGACGGTGTCCGTTTTTCTTTTTGTATCCTTTTCTACGTTTTTTCTTAAAAACGATTACTTTGTCACCTTTTAAATGAGACAGGATAGTAGCTGTTACTTTAGAACCATCAACTATAGGAGCTCCTATAGTCACTTTTCCTCCATTATCAACTAATAACACCTTGTCAAATTCAATACTAGCGCCCTCATCTCCTTGTAATCTGTGTACAAAGATTTGTTGGTCTTTTGCAACTTTAAACTGTTGTCCAGCTATATCTACTATTGCGTACATGGTTAATTATTTTGTTTATTTATGTTATTTGGATTGCAAAAGTAGTGATTTTTCTAGAAAAAGAAAAATTTTATATCAATATGCTAATGTGCTAATGTGCCAATTCATCAAAGCATTGATTTTTAGCACATTAACATATTGCCCCATTAACATATTAACATATTACCCCATTAACATATTAACATATT
>JBIINK010000011.1:0-52243 GCA_044337515.1 Sphingobacteriales bacterium
TGGTGCTACGACTCCAAGTCGTGGCACCACTAAAAAAAACTTAACAAAGCAGTATAAAGTTATTCGTAGCACGAAGTAGTGAGTTGTGGTGCTACGACTCCATGTCGTGGCACCACTAAAAAAAACATAACAATGCAGTATAAAGTTATTCGTAGCACGAAGTAGTGAGTTGTGGTGCTACGACTCCAAGTCGTGGCACCACTAAAAAAACTTAACAAAGCAGTATAAAGTTATTCGTAGCACGACACAAGTCGTGCCACGAAGCATATAGTTATTCTACTATAAACTTCTTCACTGAAGAAAACTTACCACTCTGAATCCTGTAAAAATATTCTCCAGGTAATAAGTCTAGCTCATACGATTTATTGAATTTGCCATTTGTAATTTTTACATGCTCTTTGTAAACTTCTTTACCAATAATATTTACAATAGATATTATCGCATTTTCGGCATTTATATTTTTACCTTGAACTGTAAATGTTCCATTGTTTTTATTTGGAAATAAATTAACATCAATTTTGCTAAGTGGATTTTGGTTAATCCCAATACTTGTTGGGGTTTGAGCTAAATCACTCATCCATATACCACGACCAAATGTTGCAGCAAAAATTTTATTAGAGTCGGCATGAATTTCTAAATCACTTACAATTACATTTGGAAGCATGGTGCTATAAAGCAACCAAGAACCAAGGCTATCGTACGTATAATAAACACCAGCATCAGTTCCGATATATAATATATTTTTCGCAGAGCCGTGTTGGTGAAGAACAACGTTTACTGGAATATTAGGCAAGTTCATGGAGATGTTTGTCCAAGTAGCACCTGCATCAATTGTTTTATACACTTTAGCGCCAGCAGCAAAGCCACTGAAGCACGCCCAAGCAATTTGAGGGTTCACGTCGCTTACTGTTATTGAAGTGCAATACATAGAGTCTGGTAAACCAGCAGTGCGATTTGTCCAAGCAATACCAGAATTACTAGTCACATAAAATTTCATCGATTCATTTTGCTGATGAACAATTCGTTTTGCAACGTAAACATAACTTGGATCAGAAATACCAAAATCAAAAGTTGAGATAGTAGCACCCGCACCATTTTGCATTTTAGGGAAATTAGAAATTGGAGTGAAAGAAAATCCTTCATCCATAGAAACATGCATGTTTTCATAACCAGCATAAATCACTTCCGGAGCATTAGGGTCTAACTTAAATGGAGTAGTCCATTCCCCGTTTTCACCATTACCAACATTTAATGAACCAAATGTTTGTCCTCCATCAAAAGATTGAACTAAATAACCATACTGTGCGGAACCATATAGAATATTGGTATCTGTAGGATGTAATGCACAATCCATACCATCACCACCAATCATATTTACCCAACGATTATTTGAGCGATAAAAAGTTGAATTGTCTTGTGCTCCTGTAATCACATCACCAAAACGTTCACGTAAACCTAAACGATAGAATGAAGAAATTTGCATTCCACTTCCTAAGAAACGCCAATGTGTGGGCCAAGTATAATTCGGTACAGAGTTCGCATCATCCCAAGAGCCGATGATTGGATTGTTGGTGCGATATAAGCCACCATCATTAGAAACATAATAGGCATTTGTAAGTGGGTTGTATTTAAATTGGTGTTGATCTGCGTGTAAGTATTCTCCGTAGTAAGGCAACCAATATGACATTCCATCCCAAGTTGCACCACCGTCATCTGTTCCCCACATATTAATACCACCGATATAAACTTTATCACGAGAAACAGCATCAGCAACAATTGCTAAATCGTAGGTTCCTTGTCCACCACCACCCGAACTGTTATCCCAACCTAAAATATTTAAACCAGTAGAACCGCTATATCTTTTTGTCCAAGTAGTTCCAGAATTTGTGCTTCTATAAAATCCTTCAAAACCGCGATCTAATCCGCAGGTAATCGCATAGATATAATTTGTATCCACGCGAGAAACGGTAAGCTCTACACGTTGTGCTGTTTTAGTAGGAATGCCTGTGGTTAACAAAGTCCAAGTTTCACCAAAGTTGGTTGATTTTAAAATACCCGCATCACCTTGATTCAGAGAACTAATAAAACCAGTACTTGCATAAAGTGTTTTGGTATTCATTGGGTTACTTTCTAAATCCCAAATGATATCATTTTTCTTTTTCGTCCATGTGGTACCAGCATCGTAAGATTTCCAAATACCAGCAATGCCAACAGCAACAAGCTCAGATGAGTTTGCAGGATTAACAATAACTCTACGTATCAAAGATTCATCAAATTGATTTAAGGATAAACTTAATCCAGTTTGCGACCAAGTTGTACCACCATCAGTTGTTTTGTATACGCCAATTCCATAATGAGTATGACGTTTACGACCATCTGATTGAAGTGAAATTCCCAAGTATCCATAATCACCTACAGAAATGTACATGGTATTCGGATTGTTAGGGTCGATTGCAATATCACTAATTCTAATTATAGGTAATTGATCAGTTAAGGGTGTCCATGATTGTCCGGAGTTTGTCGACTTCCATACACCACCTTGAGCAACGCCTGCAAATATGGTGGCCGAATCTGTAGGATGAAATGCCATACAGTTTATTCTACCCATACCGTGTGAAGTAATTTGATCTATGGAAGGAGGTAATTCCGATGGACCAAAAGGTGTCCAATTACCTGTAGTGTTTTTATTAGCAATATTCTTTTGAGCCTGTATAGTTTTAGCTTCCTCAAAGAATACAGAGGGGTCAACCATGTTTCCATTTAAGGATTGGCGTTGTTCATAATGAGCTTCCCAGCGTTTGTACCACTTCCAACCACGAGTGGTTTTAAGGTCGTTTTGTTGCCTATATTCTTCGAATTCTGTTTGTAATTGATTAAAACTAGAAGGCGTATTGCTATTATTCAATTTGAATAATTGAGCGAACGCCATTGAAGGCAAAATAAATAATAGAATAAAAGCTCTTTTCATGAGTTGATTATCTAATTGTATTTCATAAATTTAACAATTCTAATGCCAATTAAATATCTAAAGTCGTGAATAAAGAACTGATCCGCAAAAACATTTTAGAAAAACGCGAAATGTTAAGCGACGAAAACAAATGTGCTTTACTTCAAAGCGTCATTGATCAAATGGGAAATTATGATTTTTCTAAAATCAAAACTGTTCATATTTATTTACCAATAAAGCAAAAAAACGAAATCGATACATTCCCTATTATTCATTTTTTGAGATTAATTGCACCACACGTAAGAATTGTTATTCCACGTAGTAATTTCAAAACTTTTGAAATGCAAAACATCATCTGTGATGATAATACAATTTTATCGGAAAATAATTATGGAATTATGGAACCTGTTGATGGTACAATTGTTCCTTATCAAGAAATTGATATGGTTATTTGTCCATTACTAACGTTTGATAAAAAAGGATATCGCGTAGGATATGGAAAAGGGTTTTACGATCGCTTCTTAACAGAGTGCAGAGAGGATGTTATAAAAATTGGATTGAGTTATTTTGAACCGATTGAAGAAATCGCAGACATCGAAACACACGATGTAAAATTAAACTATGCCATTAGTCCTTCTAAACTCTGGACATTCTGAAATAAATGCTAATGTTTCCTATAAACTTCTATTTATATAAAACATTAACATATTATCCCATTAACACATTAACATATTAGTGTTATTGTTTTACTCGTTCCACGTAATCACCAGTACGAGTATCAACTTTTACTTTATCGCCATCATTAATAAACAAAGGAACACGAATTTCTACACCATTAGAAACGGTTGCAGCTTTCGTAACGTTAGTAGCTGTATCACCTTTTACTGCAGGTTCAGTATAGGTAACTACTAATTCAACATGTGAAGGTGCTGAAGCTAAAATAGGTTCATCACTTTCAAATGCAATAATTAAATTCATTCCTTCAGCAACAAATTTCGCTGAGTTTCCAAATAAGAATTTAGGAATATTGAATTGCTCGAAAGTTTCATTGTCCATTACAACAAAGAAATCTCCATCATCATATAAATATTGATAGTCTTTAGTTTCTACTCTGCAAATTGTTACTTCTTCGTCTGTACGAAAACGGTATTCCACAATCTTACCAGATTTAACGTTACGCATTCTTGCTTGATAGAAAGCACGTAAGTTTCCTGGTGTACGGTGAATAAATTCTTCTACAGTAACTAAGTCACCGTTGAAACGCAACACATTTCCACTTTTTACTTCGGATGCTTTTGCCATAAGTTTGTTTTTATATTATTAAAGAGTGCAAAGATAATAATTATAGTCTTTTATACTGACTTATAATCCATTATAGATAATGATTTATCACAAATTTCATATTCATACTCTTGGTTAGAACATATAATCAAAGTACGATTCGTAACGTAAGTATTTAATAAATTCTGGTACCACGAAATGCTCTGTTTATCTAAGTTTGAACACGGTTCATCTAATAGAATACATTGTACATCTGACAAAACTGCAAGAGCTAATTTTAAACGTTGTTTCATTCCAGAAGAAAAATGTCGAATTTCTTTATGTGTCGATTTTTCTAAACCCAATAAATTTATAATTTCCGTATTGCTTAATTGTTGCAGTCGGCCCTTGAAAGAGAAATGAAATTCAATCATTTCAATAAGCGTCATTTCTTCTACCAACTCTAAATATGGTGAAGCAATTGTAAAATATTGAAATACATCTTCTATAGGAACGACCGTTTCATCGATACGATATTCTGTAGTTCCTTCTGAAGGACTTAATATACCTGAAAGTACTTGTAGTAATGTTGATTTTCCAGATCCGTTAGAGCCGAGAATGGCAATGCGAGTACCAGAAGGAATTTCGAAATCGATATTCCTAAATACCCATTCACGATTAAATTTCTTCCCGATTTTATGAAGTGAAATGTGCATTAATCTCTAGAATAACCCTTCATGATTCCATTTGTAGAAGAATGAATGAAATCTAAGATGCCTGCTTTTATTGGACTATCCGAGATTTCAGCTTCTATAATTGGAAGCGCGTTCGATATCGAATGACCTTTAACGTATAAAATTCTATAAATATCTTCAATCTGTCGAATTTGCTCATCTGTAAAACCTCTACGACGTAAGCCAACTGAATTTATACCTACATAAGAAATAGGTTCTCTAGCTGCTTTGGTATATGGAGGAACATTTTTTCGAACCAAAGTACCACCAGCAATAAATGTATGTGCACCAATGCGTAAGAATTGTCCAACAGCGGCCATACCTTCTAAGATTGCATAATCTTCAATAGTAACATGGCCAGCAAGATTTACATTGTTTGCTAAAATGATATTATCACCTAAAATACAATCGTGTGCAATATGAGTGTATGCCATTAGTAAGCAATTTTTACCAATGCTTGTTTTCATACGATCAACTGTGCCTCTGTTTATTGTAACACATTCGCGGATTACAGTATTATCGCCTATTTCAACGACACTCTCTTCACCTTTATATTTTAAATCTTGTGGAATAGCTGAAACTACTGCACCTGGAAATATCTTGCAATTTTTACCAATACGTGCACCATCCATGATGCACACATTCGGACCAATCCAAGTACCTTCACCAATTTCTACGTTTGCAGAAATGGTTGTAAATGGTTCTATAGTAACTTTATCAGCTATCTTCGCTTTGGGGTGTACAGATGCAAGTGGAGATATCATTCGTTTCGTTTAGCTTTTTCTAACAATTTGTGCCATCAACTCTGCTTCCATCACAATTTTATCACCTACAAATGCAGTACCTCGCATTTGGCAAATGCCTCTTCTAATGGGCGCCGTTAAATCGCACCTAAATATAATAGTATCTCCCGGAAGTACCTTATCCTTGAAGCGGGCATTTTCAATTTTCAAGAAATATGTCCAATAGTTCTCTGGATCAGGAACTGTATTTAATACCAAAATGCCTCCAGTTTGTGCCATTGCCTCTACTTGTAAAACACCAGGCATTACTGGGTTTCCAGGGAAATGACCTCTGAAGAAATCTTCATTCATCGTTACATTTTTAATACCTACCACGTGTTTTTGGGTAAGCTCCATAATTTTGTCGATTAACAAGAATGGTGGACGATGAGGAAGGATATTCATAATGCCATTCACATCATAAATAGGAGTGGCAGTAGGATTATAGGTAGGAATATTTTTTTTAGCTTTTTCTTTTTTGATTAAAGCCTTGATTTTTTTAGCAAAGGCTACGTTAGCAGCATGACCAGGGCGCGCTGCCATGATATGTCCTTTTAATGGCATACCAATTAAAGCTAGATCACCAATTACATCTAGTAATTTGTGTCGAGCAGGTTCATTTTGATAGCGAAGTTCGATGTTGTTAAGTATACCTTCTCTAGCAACTGCTATCTTTTCTCTATTAAATAATTTTGCTAAATGCTCTAGTTCTTCATCATCTACCACTTTATCTACCACAACAATAGCGTTATTTAAATCACCACCCTTAATTAGGTCGTGTTTTAATAACATTTCTAATTCGTGTAAGAAACAAAAAGTACGGCATGAAGCTATTTCCGATTTGAATTCTGATATAGATGATAAGGATGCATGTTGGCTACCTAATACTGGTGAGTTATAATCAACCATTACTGTTACACGGTAATCGTCAATATAAGGCATAGCCGTCATCTCTACATGGCGGTCGGGTTCTTCGTAATTAATATTACTTGGAATGACGAAATATTCACGGTCTGCATCTTGTTGAATGATGCCTACTTTTTCGATTTCTTCGATAAAAGGCATCGAACTTCCATCCATAATGGGTGCTTCGGGTCCATCTAACTGAATTAAAACATTGTCTATTTCTAATCCTGCTAGCGCAGCTAAAGTATGCTCTACAGTTGATACACTTGCTCCATTTTGAGTAATTGTTGTGCCTCTTGAAATATCTGTTACGTTATCTACATCCGCATCGATAATTGGGGAACCCTCAATATCAACACGTTGAAATTTATAACCATGATTTTCTGGAGCTGGCTTGAAGGTCATGGTGACCTGAGAGCCAGTGTGCAACCCAACACCTATTACTGTAACGGGAGCTTTTAAAGTCGTTTGTTTTACGTTCATTCCTAACCTTAATATTCTGACAAATGTATTCAGAAACAAGGTTTAAACAAAATCTTTAAGAAGGATTTTAGATGGTTTCTTTTAAATCGCGCAATAATTGCTCCAATTCCTCTATACGTTTTTCGAGTTCTGGAAGGCGACGATACACCGCTTGCATTTTTAAAGAATCACGGAAAGGCGATACCGGAGTACCGTTCCATTGTTTATTTTCCTCAGTAATTGATTTAGATATTCCCGATTTCGCATTGATTTGCGAGCCTTTTGCAATATTGATATGCCCCACAATACCTACTTGACCACCAATGATACAATTTTCACCAATTCTTGTGCTTCCTGAAACACCCGATTGCGAAGCAATTACTGTATTATCACCAATCTCAGCGTTATGAGCAATTTGAATTAGATTATCGAGTTTTACCCCTTTTCTAATAATTGTAGAACCAATAGTGGCTCTATCTATACTTGTGTTGGAACCCACTTCTACATTGTCTTCCACAATCACATTTCCTATTTGAGCAACTTTTTGGAATGATCCATCAGCTTGAGGTGCAAATCCGAAACCATCGCTTCCAATTACACAACCCGAATGAATAATCACATTTGCGCCAATAACACAGTCGGAATATACTTTAGCACCCGAAAACAAGGTGGTATTATCTGCAACAGTTACATTATCACCGATGTAAACCTGAGGATAGATCTTTACATTGTTACCAATTACTGCATGGTTTCCGATGTAAGCAAAAGCTCCAATATAGCAATCAGTACCAACTTTTGCGGTTTTGCTGATGTAACTTGGATCCTCAATGCCATATTTATTTAACTTAATAGTGTTATATTTCTCTAACAAAACCGAAAAAGCACTGTAAGCATCTTCCACTCTAATGAGTGTAGATTTTACTGGTTTTTCGAGTACTAAACTTTTATTGATAATAACTACAGATGCTTCTGTAGTATAGAGATGAGCTTCATATTTAGGATTAGCTAAAAATGATAACGCTCCAATCTTACCCTCTTCAATTTTTGCTAATGAATAGACAACTTCGTCGGGATTACCTTCTAATTCGCCGTTGAGTAGTAAACTAATTTCTATTGCCTTAAATTGCATTATACAAAAATAAAATTATCCTTCAATGCTGCAAATCTATTATTCAAAATATGATTAATAATTTGTTAACATTCTACATGTACTTGGGGTAACAAAGGAAATGTTTCTTAACATTTTTAGATAGTGCTTCGAGGTTTAACCCATCTGAACATACTGCAATGTCTTGTAAGCCTTTGGTTTTGGTGAGAATATAGATATTCCCACTAAGTGGGTCGTATGCATTATTATTGATTACACCAGTAAAAACAAAATATTCAGCATCTTCTTCCGAAACTCCCCATTTCTTAATTACCTCCTTTAATTTTTCATCATACTCTTTAGCACTGATATTTTCGTTCTGAATTTCGATAGAGTACAATCGTCTGTTAATTAGCTCTGTACATAATTTCGACAATATCACATCCTCATCATTGGTCCAAACCTTAATTGCTGAGTAAATATCATGATCGTCAATATTAGCAAATGCGTCTAAATAACGCTCATCACCTTTAAAATCATCTGCACTTGGGTTATTCTTCAATAAGAATGAAAACGATGGCGTAGCAAATAATACCTTGCCTTGCACTGAAATCTCTTTTGCTCGCCTGAGCACTTTCACTAATAATTGCTCTGCAGAAATCACTGTTTTATGATAATATACTTGCCAATACATTAATCGTCGGGCGATTAAGAATTTTTCAATTGAATAAATGCCCTTCTCTTCAATCACTAATTGATCATCAATAACACAAATCATTTTCAATATTCGATCAAACCCGATCACCCCTTCCGATACTCCAGTATAAAAACTGTCACGGTTGAGATAGTCCATTCGATCCATATCCAATTGGCCAGAGACTAATTGATGTAAGAATTTTTTGTCGTACTTATTTTCAAAAATTTCGATAGCTAATGTTAACGCACCCTTAAACTCGATGTTTAATCTCTTCATTAATAGAATCGACAAATCTTCGTGATGAATGCTAGGCACAATACAACTTTCTAGGGCATGAGAAAATGGACCGTGTCCGATGTCATGTAAAAGAATAGCTATAGTAACCGCTTTGCATTCCTCTTCAGTTATCTTAACACCTTTGTTCTTAAGTGTTTCGAGCGCAATGCTCATTAAGTGCATTGCTCCTAAAGCATGGTGAAAACGAGTATGTAAAGCACCAGGATACACTAAATGTGTAAGGCCTAATTGCTTGATATTCCTTAATCGTTGAAAGTAAGGATGCTCAATCAAATCAAATATAATTTCGTAAGGCACGCTTACAAAACCATAAACAGGGTCATTAAATATTTTCTTTTTATTCAAAGCTCAACAATAAAAGCGATACAAATTTGTTAATTTTAACGGAAACCAAAAATTAATATTCAATATATGCAAGAAACAATCATATTGTGGGCAGATGATGAGATAGATTTGTTAAAACCACATATTTTATTTCTACAAGATAAGGGTTATAAAGTAATTAGTACCACAAATGGTTCTGATGCCTTAGATATATTGAAGACAGAAAATGTTGACGTTGTCTTTTTAGATGAAAACATGCCCGGATTGTCTGGGTTAGAAACTCTTCAGGAAATTAAAAAGAACAATACAGATTTGCCTATTGTGCTGATCACGAAGAACGAAGAAGAGTATTTAATGGAAGATGCCATCGGTAGTAAAATTGCCGACTATCTTATTAAACCCGTAAACCCAAAACAAATATTACTAACGCTTAAAAAAATACTAGATAATAAAAGACTAGTATCTGAGAAAACAAATTCAGCATATCAACAAGAATTTAGAAACTTAGGTATTGCACTAAATGATGTATCGAATTTCGAAGAGTGGAAAGATGTATACAAGAAACTTGTGTTTTGGGAATTAGAGTTAGAGAAATTACAAGACTCTGGCATGCATGAGATTTTAACTCATCAAAAGCAAGAAGCTAATGCTTTGTTTTCTAAATATGTTGAGCGAAATTACTTGAAGTGGTTAAAAGAACCTAACACGGCTCCACTACAATCTCATCAGTTAATGAAAAACAGAGTGCTTCCATTGGTAACAGAAACCGTTCCTACATTTTTTCTATTAATTGATAATTTGCGATATGATCAATGGAAAATTATTGCTCCAATCATCAATGAATATTTTAGAATAGAAGAAGAAGATATCTACAGCAGTATTTTACCAACTGCTACTCAATATGCTCGAAACGCTATATTTTCTGGGCTTCTACCAACAGAGATGGAAAAGCAACATCCTAAATTATGGAAGAATGATGAAGATGAAGGCGGGAAAAATTTACACGAGGAAGAGTTTCTACAAGCACAGCTTTTAAGATTACACAAAAACTATAAATTCAGTTACGTAAAAGTGGTAAACAATGAAGATGGTAAAAATCTAGTCGATACTATCAATCAGAAATTTCAAAATCCACTAAACGTGATAGTCTATAATTTTGTTGACATGCTTTCGCATGCACGTACAGAAATGGATATTATTAGAGAGCTTGCGCCTGATGAAGCGGCTTATCGTTCTATTACACTTTCGTGGTTTGAGCATTCTCCATTATTAGAAGCAATTATTAAAATTTCACAAAAACCATCTCGATTAATTATCACTACAGATCACGGTACAATTCGTGTAAAAAATGCAAGTAAAGTAATTGGAGATCGTACGGTAAATACTAACCTTCGATACAAGCAAGGGAAGAACTTGAACTACAACAAAAAGGATGTTCTAGAAGTTAAAAACCCTGCGGAAGCTTTCCTGCCAAGAGTAAATGTTAGTCAGACATACATCTTTGCCAAAGAAGATTACTACTTCGTATACCCTAACAATTACAACCATTTCGCAAACTTCTTTAACAATACTTTTCAACATGGAGGCATCTCTTTAGAAGAGATGCTTGTTCCATTTGTAGTATTGTCAAATAAATAATTTAGAAGTTGAAATTTAGGGAGAACATATAATTTCTTCCTAACTGTGGGTAATAGTAATTGTAGTTATTTTCAGTTCCACTTTCTATAATTGTATAGGTATACCCATTCGGTTCATACATCGTATTAAATACATTGTTAATTTTAAACACGATGGTTAACATGGGGATGTATTCTTTTAGACGTAAATTATAATCGAAAAATAAATCATTTACGAAAAATGGTTTTATTCTTCTATCGTTATTCGAAGTATTATCTAAAAACTGCTGACCAACATATTTAGATTCAATTGAGGTAAATAAATTTTGGTAAATTTTATAACGAATACGCGAAGCGGCAACGATATTAGGAGAGAATGAAATATCTGTATTTTTATGATCTCGAAGTATAACTCCTAAAGTATTATAATCGGCATCATAAGAATATATAGATTCGGTAAACGAGTTGATTTTATTTTTACTCAATGCAATATTAGCAGAAATTCCAATTTTTGTTGAATAATTATAGGTAGCTGAAGCTTCAATACCTGCTCTATAACTATCAGGTGTATTCACTCGCATATACTCACCTACATTATTCACTTCACCGGTTAATACCAATTGGTTTTTATAGCCCATGTAATAACCATTTACTTCTACACCAAACTCTTCGGTTCTTCGCTTCCAACCCAACTCAATATTTCTTAATTCTTCATTTTTGGGTGTAATATTATTTACAATTCCATTCACAAAATCATCACGATTAGGTTCTTTATTTGTAGCACCAATAGTAAGATAAACTTTATTTAAACTCGATAAATTATAAGAAACACCAGCTTTGGGATTAAAGAAATTAAAGGAATGTTCTTGACTAATATCTACTCGATCTTTGTTTTGACCTTCTATTTTATAGTTAATAACTCTCGACTGAAGATCGACGAAGACATTCCAATTTGAAATAAAATCATAGTTCGCTTTTACATATACATTGGCTTCATCTTTAAACCCCCAACCTGTATACCAACGCGTGCCAGGCATACTGTTAGATGCATTTCTAGCCCAGATAATTTCTCCGAAATGTTCACCATCATAACGATTTGCAGCACCACCTACAGTTAATTTAAATTCATCATTTGGGGTGTATTCCCAACTATACACTACACCTTCGAACTGATTTCTTAACCATCTTCTTCTCAACATATCCGACTGTGCAATTGTATCGGAACCTACAAACATCGTATCAAGACCATAGGCTGTAAAATTTTGACCGTACCTAAACTCTTGAAAATACCCTCTACCTCTAGTGTAATGATATCCCAAATTAAAATGGTGACGGTTATTAATTTTATATGACTCGAATAATTGATAGTGGTCTTGTTGATAATTATCATACTGATCATTAAACTCATCAGAAATTGGATTGTATTTTCTATTCGTTTTTAATGAATCTTCAGGAACTCCATTCCATGCTAAATATGTTTTTTCAATATTCGAAAACACATTTATTTTTAAAAGATGTTTTTTATTTCGAAATGATGCTGAAGTAAAAAACGATTTCAATAGAGCTGAACTATTATCAACATATCCTGTTGAAGCGATCTTAGAAAATCGTCCGGAGAAATTCCAATGCTCATGGATCAGTCCTGTGTTTACTAGTGCAGTATATTTCTCGGAATTATTCTGAAACAACATATTTTTAAAAGCATTCCCACCTTGCGCTAAATTTACTTGAGCTGATGCCGTATCGGTTAACTGACTAGTTTGAATATTTATAGAAGCACCAAATGCACCGGCACCATTTGTGGAAGAACCAACACCTCTTTGTATTTGAATGTTCTCCACAGAACTTGCAAAATCGGATATGTTTACCGTAAACGTTCCTTGAGATTCAGCATCATTTAATGGAATTCCGTTTATCGTTAAATTCGTTCTGCTTTGATCTGTTCCTCGAATACGGATACCTGTATAACCAATACCATTACCTGCATCTGAAGTAATTACAACAGAAGGTGATTGGTTTAACATATAAGGTAGGTCTTGACCAAAATTCGACTTCTCAATATAACTCTTGTCGACCATAGAATATGTACCTGCAGTATTCTCGGCAATACGTGTAGAAGTAACTAATACTTCTTCTGATAAATAAACTTTATTGGTTAATTTGAAAACATAAATAAGTTCCATGTTTCCTTTAATATCTTTTGATTTTATTTTATCCTTTTCGAAATCGAAAATAGATGAATAGGATTCAAAACCAATCAAAGAAATTTTTAGCACCACTTTGGGCTTGCTAATGGTTAAGCGATACATGCCATCAGCACCTGTTTGTGCAAGCAAGGTTCCATCAATAGAAATCGTAGCACCTGGTAAAGGTTTATTATGATCGTCGATCACCTTTATGGTGTACTTATTTTGTGCATGTGCAACAATACCAATACTTAGGAGAAGCGCTAATACAACTAGTTTCTTAAACATATTTTATCATTATTAATACTGTATAAAACCTCAGATAACAAGGGACTATTATCCTACAACGATTTTATAACCTCTCCCTTCGACGGCATTATCCGCATCAGGTTCTATGGGTTTAATCTCAGGCACCGTGTTATGGCACCACCCCTTTGAGTCCTACAAATGTATAGAATTAATTATTATTGTATCAACTTTTTCTCCATCACATAATCATTTAAAATAAATTCACCATAGGGTATATCGATTATTTCTCTAATCCTATAATTTACATTAGTATAAAAATGATAGGCTGGATTATTTCTATTCACATTTAAAATAAGGTATTCATAGCCTTCTGCGCCTAATAATTCTTCTAAATAATTTAATAATTGTTTTCCATATCCTTTCCCGTGCATTTCGGGCAAAAAGTATAATTTATGGACTTTAGCTGTTTTTTGCTCTTCATGAATCATTTCACTCACTGAAGCAAAACCTATTGCAATACCTTCCAATTCAAACACAAAGAAACGGTGGCCCAAGAAGTCCATCTGTTTCCAAATAGCTTCAGGCGTATACATCTCGCCAAACATAAAATCGATTTGTTCCTTTGAGATTACATTTTGGTAGGTAATAAACCAGGTTTTATATGCGATATCAACGATTTGGGGGATATGATTGACGTTACAAGCGTGTATTTTAGCTATCATAATAATTATAAATATCTGATAATAAATAAATTATATAAAAGAATAAATGTATTTAAACTCTATTTAAATATAAAATTAAATTCTCTGCAAATTTTAATTTCTTAACATTGACTTAACATTAAGTACTTACTTTTGCTTCAAATAAAAACTAAAAATGTCACTAAACTCAATTTTTCAGTACTTTTTGCCAAAGGACAAAAAGTTCTTCCCACTTTTCGAAAGTGCAAGTGCGAATCTAATCACAATCTCTAGTATTTTAGTAGAGGCAGTCTATGCAATTGATTTAGAACACAGAAATGAATTGATTAAAAAAATCGATGATCTTGAACACCGAGGAGATGAAATTACTCACGAAATTTTTCTTGAGTTAAGCAAAAACTTCATTACACCGTTTGATCGTGAAGACATTCACGCATTAGCATCAGCGATTGATGATGTTGCTGATTACATCCACGGTTCTGCAAATCGTATGTTGTTATATAATTTAGATACAACTACAGATGCTATAAAAAAATTAGCAGATTTAATTGCACTAGGTTGTAAGGATATTGACAAAGCTGTTAAAGAATTAAAAGATTTAAAGAATATCAGAAACGTAACTGATTCTTGTGTACGTATTAACAGCATGGAAAACCAAGCTGATTACGTATTTGATATGGCTGTAGCTGATTTGTTTAAAAATGAAACCAATGCTATTGAGCTTTTCAAAATGAAAGAAATTCTTTCAGCGTTAGAAACTGCAACTGATAAATGTGAAGATGCAGCAAACGTAATGGAATCAATTATTGTAAAGCATGCCTAATTTAAATTAATCATGAGTTTAACATTATTATTTGTCATTATAGGTCTAGCACTTATATTCGACTATATCAATGGATTTCATGATGCTGCAAACTCTATTGCGACGGTTGTTTCAACGAAAGTTTTAACTCCATTTCAAGCAGTATTATGGGCCGCTTTCTTTAACTTTTTAGCATACTGGATATTTCACTTAAACGTGGCAGATACGGTTGCTAAAACAGTAAACACACTTCAAATCAATTTAGTTGTAATACTTGCAGGTGTAATTGCTGCAATTATATGGAACTTATTTACATGGTGGTTTGGAATTCCTTCAAGTTCATCACACACTTTAATCGGTGGTTTTGCAGGTGCTGCAATTGCTCATGCTGGTTTTAGTGTTGTAAACATGCAAGTAATTGGAAAAGTTGCTTCGTTCATTGTACTTGCCCCAATATTAGGTATGATCATGGCTTATACTATTACAGTATTAATCATGTATATTTTCAGACGAGCAACTCCTCATAAAGCCGAATCTTGGTTTAAGAAACTTCAATTAGTATCTTCTGCGGCGTTCAGTTTAGGACACGGTGGTAATGATGCACAAAAAGTAATGGGTATTATTTCCGCAGCGATTATCGTATATATTACAGGTAATCATATCGATCCAACTACTTTACCAGCTTGGTTGAACTTGAAGTATGAAATTGCAAATGGTAAAGTAAAAATTATAGAACCTCCTTTCTGGGTGCCATTGGCTTGTTATACTGCTATTGCTGCAGGAACAATGTCTGGTGGTTGGAAAATCGTTAAAACGATGGGTTCTAAAATTACTAAAGTTACACCATTAGAAGGTGTTGCAGCAGAAACTGCTGGTGCAATTACTCTTTTCATGACAGAGCATTTTAAAATTCCAGTTTCTACAACACATACTATTACAGGTTCTATTATAGGTGTTGGTTTAGCGAAACGCGTTTCAGCAGTTCGTTGGGGAGTGACTATTAACCTACTTTGGGCTTGGGTATTAACAATACCTGTTTCTGCAACTATTGCTGCTATGATGTACTTTTTATTAAGTATTTGGTTATAACATTTTCGTTTAGATGAGTTATTAATAACTTAATAACTCATCTAAACTTTGTACAGATACGAAGTGATAATTACTTCGCGCCTTTCCATAAATATCTTTAGCGATTTTCTTTCCATCTTCTGTTTCTATTAGTGCCGAATACAATGGCATTAAAAACTTTCTTCTTCCAACACTGATTAAGAAATCTTCAAGCGCTGAGTAATCTGATTTGTACTGATGATGAATGGCATGTTCAAACCAAGCTGCTGCTAATTCTGAATTACCACTTTCAGCAAAATTAAACTTCGCTTTAATTTCATCTAACTGAACAAGATTTAGTTCTTTTGATAATCCTCTGATAAAATATAAATACTCATGACTAGACCATTTCTTAAAATTGATGTTGTCAAGTTTTTCGCCTTTTGAAAAATAAGTCAAGGCACTATCTACCTGGTCTAATCTTGTAGCTGATATTGTTGGAATGTCTTGCGGCAAATTGGGTTGATAAATCCATGCATCAGCATTTATTTTATTAGCTATATCAACATCACCCTTAATTAAATTATCATTTAAGTAAGCAATGAAAACCTTGGTGTCCATAGTTTTGAAGGCATTTGATTGAAAATAGTTTTTCAAGAATGCATCAAATTTTTCTCTACCTACAATACGTTCTATATGAATTAAAAACAATGCACCTTTCTCATAAGCAACATCTGTTAAACCATCATCAGGGTCTCTACCTTTCAAATCTAAAAACAATTTTGTATCAGCATTGTCTATGCCTATAGATTTCAATTCCTCTTGTAAATCTTGATAACCCAATACTTGTAGCATATCATTATACTCCTTGCCTTCAATGGCTTCCATTATTCTGCGTTCGAAGTAAACGGTAAAGCCTTCGTTCAACCAGAAATCATTCCAAGTAGCATTGGTTACTAAATTGCCCGACCACGAATGAGCAAGCTCGTGCGCTAATAAACTAACCAACGATTTATCGCCAGCAATAATGGTTGGGGTTGCAAAAGTAAGTTCAGGGTTTTCCATTCCACCAAAAGGAAAACTCGCTGGTAATACTAATACATCATATCTGTTCCATTGATATTTTCCATATAACTTTTCAGCTGCGCTCAACATCTTGGGTAAGTCTGTAAATTCGGCAGCACATTTGTCTAATTGACTAGGAAATGCATACACTCCAGTATTTTTACTTAATGCTTTGAACTGAAGATCGCCAACAGCCAAGGCCATTAAATACGAGGGAATCGGACGAGTTTGTTTAAAATAATAAACCCCCGAATCATTTTTTACTTGAGGATTTACAGCACTCATTAATGCAATGTATTTACTCGGCACACGAACCTTCGCATTATAGGTAAATCGTATCCCTGGACCATCTTGGCAAGGTATCCACGAGCGTGCTAAAATGGCTTGCGATTGAGTATATAAGAAGCTTGAATCAATCCATTGCAAAGCAGCAGCATTTTCAGAAGTGATATAATCAATGGCTATACTTTTAGTGTCTTTATTAACAAAAATCTCCAACGCTGAACCTAAAACTTTATCGGAATGAAATAATTCGAAATTTAAGTTTTGATGTGAAACGGCATCGGTAATTTTGTTGATTTTCAAATCTTTCGTATCAAAATAAATCGTATCCGAATTTGTGTTTTCATCTAACATATATGTTGCAGTACCCGAAATAATATGCTTAGCCATATCTACTGTAATATCCAAATCTAAGTGCGTTACCCGCGCATTACTGCGAGAAGCTGCTGTGTGGTAGTCTTTCGATTTAATGCTACTATCAATTTCTTTATTTTGGCAAGCCGTAAGAGCTAGAAGTAATATCCAGGTATGTTTCATTATTAATATGCTAGAATGCTAATATGCTAATCTAGTAAAATATTCAATACATATTAGCATATCAGCATATTGGCACATTAGCATATTAATTACTAACTTAGAATTTTAAATTTTAACTATGAAAAGATTACTTACCCTAGCATTATCATTACTCGTAATTGCCAATGTTGCATTTGCAGATAAGGACAAAAAGAAAAAAGAAAAAAACACCTATGTAGAGATGAAAACTACTATGGGGACAATGGTTTTGAAATTATATAATGAAACACCATTACATCGTGATAATTTTATTAGCAATGTAAAGTCTAAACAATACGATAGCGTTTTATTTCATCGTGTTATTGCTTCCTTTATGATTCAAGGTGGAGATCCTACTTCAAAAAATGCAAACTCAACTGCTATGCTTGGTAGTGGCGATATCCCAGGTGTTGCTAGAATACCAGCAGAATTTAATCCAGCCCTTACTCATAAGAAAGGAGCATTAGCTGCAGCTCGCGATGGTAATCCAGAGAAAGCAAGTAGTAACTGCCAGTTTTATATCGTTCAAGGCAAAACATTTACCGATGCAGATATTGATCGTATGCAACAATACAATGGGTGGAAATATACTACTGAGCAGCGTGAAGCCTTTAAAACTATAGGTGGCACACCACATTTAGATAATAATTACACTGTATACGGAGAGCTAGTATCGGGTATGGAAGTGTTAGATGCTATTGCTGCAGTAAAAGTAGGACAAGCAGATCGCCCAGCAGTTGATGTAAGAATTTTAGAAACTAAACTTTTGAAAAAATTCAAGGTTAAAAAAGAGAAGAAAAAACATAAAGATGATGATGGTGACGATGACGACGATAAAAATGAAAAGCACGAAAAACATTCTAAAAAAGGAGAAGTAAAAAAAGAGAAAAGTTTTCCTCAACAAGAAAATGCTCCTAAAGTAGATACTGAAAAATAATCATGAAAATAATTTCGTACAATGTTAACGGCATTCGTTCTGCCATCAGTAAAAATTGGTTGCAGTGGTTACAAGCTAGTGATGCCGATGTTGTGTGTTTGCAAGAAATAAAAGTTCAACTCGATCAAATTCCAATGGAATTAAAATTGATTGAAGACTTAGGATATCATCATTACTGGTATCCTGCACAAAAAAAAGGATACAGTGGAGTCGCGATATTATGCAAACAAAAACCCAATCATGTAGAATATGGTTGTGGTCATGAGTTGTTCGATTACGAAGGCAGGACTATACGAGTGGACTTTGACGACCTCTCTGTGATGAGTATTTACTTACCTTCCGGAACTACCGGTGATGAACGTCAGAATGTGAAATATGAGTTTATGGATTACTTTGAAAAATATACTCGTGAACTCAGTTGGAAATATCCTTCACTAATTATTTCTGGAGATTATAATATTTGCCATAGACCGATAGACATTCACAATCCGAAATCAAACGCAAATTCATCAGGTTTTTTACCCGAAGAGCGAGCATGGATGGATAACATTTTGAATGATACTTTTATTGATACCTTCCGACACTTTAACAAGGACCCACACCACTACACTTGGTGGAGCTTTAGAGCCGGTTCACGCGATAAAAATTTAGGTTGGAGAATCGATTACCATTTAGTTACTAAAGAGCTAGAGAAGCGTTTAAAACGCGCCGCTATTTTATCGGAAGTTCGACACTCCGATCATTGTCCAATTTTACTTGAATTAAAATGACCACACTATTTACACACATAAAATCGCTTAGCGGAATTTTAGATCAGCACATTGAATGGTTAAAAGGCAAAGACCTTGCAACAATCAATAGTATCGAAAATGCTTGGCTAAGTGTACGTGATGGTAAGATAGAAGACTTTGGAAGCATGGATAGTATTAGTATTGATGCTTCTCAATACGATGAACATATAAATGCTGAAGGAAAATTTATACTTCCAGCTTGGTGCGATTCTCATACTCACTTGGTTTATGCAGGCAGTAGAGAATTAGAATTTGTTGATCGAATAAAAGGATTACCGTACGAAGAAATTGCAAAACGTGGTGGTGGAATTTTAAACTCTGCGAAACGTTTGCAATCAGCCAGCGAAGATGAATTATATGATACTGCTTGGGAGCGCTTGCAAGAAGTAAAATCATTCGGCACTGCTGCTATAGAAATTAAAAGTGGTTACGGATTAAATACCGAATCGGAATTGAAAATGCTTCGCGTGATTAAACGTTTGAAAGAAAATTCAGAAGTACTAATTAAATCAAACTTTTTAGCTGCCCACGCTTTCCCGATGGAGTTCAAAGAAAACCATCAAGGTTATGTTAATCTCATCATTAATGAAATGTTACCACAAGTGGCATCGGAAGGCTTAGCCGATTACATTGATGCCTTTTGTGAATTTGGTTTTTTTAGTGTGGAGGAAACCGCACAAATATTAGAAGCCGGTGCTAAATACGGATTGAAACCAAAAATTCATGCGAATCAATTAAACTACTCTGGAGGAATTCAGGTAGGTGTGAAATACAATGCCGTTTCCGTTGACCATTTAGAATGTGTTGGTGAAGAAGAATTAGCTTGTTTGCAAAACTCAAACACTATTGGAACACTTCTACCCTCTGCAGCATTCTTTATAAATCTTGCCTACCAACCCGCTCGTAAAATGATTGACGCTGGTTTGGGCTTAGCTCTTGCGAGTGATTATAACCCAGGTACCTCACCGAGTGGAAATATGAACTTTATAACTTCATTAGCTTGTACACAGTTAAAAATGCTGCCTGAAGAAGCAATAAACGCATGTACAATCAATGGTGCATATGCCATGGAACTTCAAGGTGTTTGTGGAAGTATTACCCGTGGTAAGTACGCCAATTTAATTCTTACGAAAAAGATTCCTAGCTTAGCATATATACCTTATTCATTTGGCAATAATTGTATTGAACGAGTTTTTGTAAAAGGCAACTAATATGGCAAAACTTCAAGTTTACGATCGCGCAAAAGTTAATTCCATGTTTCAAGAACGTGAGCATGAAACTAAATGGGGGCAAAGTATACAACTCATAGAAGAGGCTTCGCGTTGGCAAGAGGAATTACAAAGCTCAATGGCTTCGTATGTTATCTTGGGCTTGCCTGAAGATATTGGCATACGAGGAAACTTTGGAAAGCCTGGTGCTGATAAAACTTTTGAATTAGCTATTTCATCATTACTCAATATTCAACAAAATAAATTTCAAGACGCTCATAAAGTTTTATTGTTAGGTCATCTTGATTTCTCTGAAGAAATGAAACGTTCTAAATCAATGAACGCAGAAGATCTCAGAGCCTTATGTGCAGAAATAGATCACGCAGTTTATCCAATTGTACAAAGCATTATTGCTAGTGGAAAAAAATTAATTGCTATTGGTGGTGGACACAATAACGCATACCCATTATTAAAGGGTAGTTCTTTAGCGCTTGGTTCTTCTCTTAATTGCATTAATATCGACCCTCATACCGATTACCGAATCAATGAAGGCCGACACAGTGGAAATGGTTTCCGATTTGCAAAGGATGATGGTTACCTACACAAGTATGGAGTATTCGGATTGCACGAAAACTATAATGCAGAAAATATACTATTAGAGATCGAAAAAGATCCAAGCATACAATACATCACATTCGAAGACATTGCAATACGTAAACGCTTCCCTATGGAGCTTGCCTTAAATAGTATGGTTATATTTCTGCAAAAACATCCTTGTGGAATCGAATTAGACATGGATTCTATTATTGACTACCCCACTTCAGCTGTTACAAGTACTGGATGGAATACAACAGAGGCTCGCTCTATACTTCACCAATGCAGCACCTTACTTTCTTCAGTATACTTACACATTACAGAAGGCTCTCTAGGATTAGCTTCAGAACAAGAACGTTCTGCCAAAGCAAAATATATTGCCTATTTAGTAAGTGATTTTATAAAATCAAGCGGGAATTAATCTACAATCAAGTATTTATAAACGTCGGCGTGACTAGGTGCGGGAACATCAGCGTGTCTGATAATTCCGTCTTTGTTTATCACAATTGATTTTGGAATATTTTTTAAATTATACATTTTAGCGGTTTCGTTTTTCATCCCCTTCATGTTTAATTGTATAATTTGTTTGTCGTATTTAGATAACACCTTTTTCCAAGCTTTAACATCTTCATCAACCGATACCATTATTGTTATAAAGTCTTTGTCCTTGTATTGTTGTTGAATTTGATTGTGGTTTTCTATTTCCGCTAAACATGGTAAGCACCAAGATGCCCAAAAATTTAAATACACCACTTTCCCTTTAAAATCTGATAACTGAACGTTGTTTCCATTTTTATTTTTTAATAAAAAATCAAACGCTTTAGAATTATCAATACCTAAACTTGCTTGTTGTATTTTCTTATCGATGTATGCCCTAAACTCATTTGAATATACAGAAGACATGAATTGTGAAATATAATTTTTGGTATATTCAAACGGATGATTATCCAATAACTCTGCAAATTTCTTTGTAAGAAAAATATTCTTTACTCGTTCTTCATACAAACTTTGTGCTAGATTGTATTCAAATGAAACCAATTCATTTTCTGTATTTACTGTTGGATTCTCTTCATTATATCGATATGAAAAATAATTTTCTAAATAATCATAAAACTCTTTTACTGTAATTAAGTCATTCTCGCGGACTGACAGCTCAGTCATAAACGAATAATATTCTTTGGGCAACTCTTTTTGTAAGCCGGTTAAGTATAAATAGTTATTTGCATACCTATACTTAAAATTACTATTCCCATAACGATAGGCTGCTTTTTGTCTGCGTAAAAATAGTTTTGATAAAATTACACCCGTAGTAAATTCCTCTAAAAAATAAACTTTCGCTTTATACAAACTATCTTCGTAATACTTGTATTTATTGGGAGAATCATTAACAATATGTTTGTTTCGTTCTAATATTGCTTGTTCAGATTCAAATTTCTGACGATACAATTTAGCATATTGATTATTCTTGGCATTCTGAATAAATTGAATAGAACTTGAAAAATTCTTAGCATCAGCATTTATTTCTATACGTTCTTCTGGGTCGATAAATATATTTTCCTTTTGGTTATTGCATATTAATATCGCATCTAAAGGGCGCTTAATTGGTAGTGCCAAATAGAACTGCCCTAACTCGTTTAGTTCTATAGAAATAGTTTGTAAGGTATCGTCGAGTGGGTTGTTTTGAAATTGTAATTTGATTGATTTTTCTTTTGCATTTGAAATGCTACCAAAGATAACAGCATCAAGAGCTGTTTGTGCAAATGCTTTTAAACCAACAATAGTAACAAACAGAAGTAAAAATAACTTTTTCATTATTTCAATCGAATAAAATAAAACACTAAAAATAAGGCCATACTACCAGTAAGTATAAAGGTAACATCTGCTCCGTAATTATACCAAATTAAGCCAGCTATTGTACTAGCAATCATTGCACAAATACTTTGAAATCCGGCATACGTGCCTATTGCAGTAGCGGTATCTGATTTGTCGGATATATTACTTATCCAAGCTTTTGAGATGCCTTCTGTTGCAGCAGAGTATAAACCATACAAAAAGAACAGCCCAATAATTATATAAGTGTTATCACTCAGTCCGATGCCAAAATATACAATACTAAATATCAATAGTCCGAATATAAAAACGTTTTTCAATCCAAATTTATCAGCTAATGAACCAAAAGGCCAAGCAAATAAAGCATATATCAAATTATAAAAAATAAAGACTCCAATAACCATCGTATCCGATAAGCCCGCTTGCTTTGCTTTTAGTAGTAGAAAAATATCAGAACTATTGAATACAGCAAAGAGTAAAAGTCCGAATACTAATTTGCGATAATTTGATGGAGCTATATTCCAATATTTTAGGAAATCAAAAAAGGAAGTCCGCTTTATATTAACTTTAAGCGAGCTTTGCTTTTCTTTGATTAAAAATGAGGCTCCTACAGCAAATAAACTTGGAATAAAAGCGATGAAAAATAATGTTTTGTATTGAGCAGGGTAAAAATATAAGTATAGTAATGCCAATAGTGGTCCTATTACTGCACCCAGTGTATCCATGGCACGATGGAAACCAAATACATTTCCTTTTGTTTCTGGAGTAGCCTCATCGGATAAAATAGCATCGCGCGCTGCAGTTCTAATTCCTTTTCCAAAACGATCTAAAGTACGTGAGAAGAAAATCCAAATAGGTGCCACAAACATACCCATCATGGGTCTTGATAAACCACTTAGCATATACCCAACTTGCACAAAAGGCAAACGCTTTCCAATATTATCCGACCACTTTCCGAAATACCCTTTACTTAAGCCAGCAGTAGCTTCAGCCACTCCTTCTAAAATTCCAATAAGTACAATGGAGAATCCAATCGACTTTAAATAGATTGGCATAATGGGATACAACATTTCACTTGCCGTATCGGTAAATAAACTAACGAGAGATAAGACCCAAACTGTACGAGAAATTCCTTTCATTAATATGTTAATATGTTAATGGGATAATATGTTAATTGAAAAAATAGTAATGATTATTTATTCTAATACAAATATTATCATTTTAAACCATTAATTATTACCCATTAACATATTAACATATTATCCCATTAACATATTAACGAAGTATGATTTTCCTGCTCTCCGAACTCATTCCATTACTAACTTTTATGAAATACTCTCCTTGGGCAAGTCCAGTAGTTTCAATATAGGCGATGGTGCTTCCTTGATAAATGTTTGTCTGTGAAATTAATTTACCAGACATGTCAAGTAAATCAACAGTAAAGTTTCCTTGTTGAATGTTTTCAATTTGAACTGCAATTACATCGGCAACTGGATTAGGATAAACGGTTAATTTTAAAATGGAACTAGTAGAATTAATTCCAGTGCTTGGACTATACGTTGTTACTGGTTCAGAAATAGTGGTTACTTTAGTTACACTACGTACACCATAAAAAGTTGGACCAACAATATATGGATAAGCTGAGTTCCACGACTCGGTAACAGTTGAAAAGTAGCAATAGATTCCATTTGGATATTCGGGGGTAACACAGAATCTACCATTATGTTCATCTAAATAATCTGGAGTAACAGATGATGTTGTATTGTATTCATAATCTTCTCTAAATAATCCAAGTGGATAAGTGGTACTCACTGTAGGACCATCAGTTACATCATTACCGTTTGCATAATGTGTACGCGTGGTAATGTTTCTTAAACTGTAACTAGATTTCAAACGTACTATGCCACCATTACCATCAACATTTTTATATGCATATGCGCCATAGATTGGAAAACCATCATAAGCAAAGCCTAACAATGGAGAATGTTTACTACTATCTATTAAATACAAACCATCTGCTAAATACAAATCACAAACATTAGATGCAATGGCTAAATCTAAATTAAACGCTGAAGGATTTTGATGATGATGATAATTACCCATAGCAGGGTGCCCTTTCGCGCAATCAAAGCCTACGCGCTCTGCTACAACTGCATCGCGATTCCAAATGCCATCTCCTTGCCCACCTAGAGGACCCCCAGCCATTGAATTGGTAGAGCTTCTCCATGATACACCATCTCGATAATCGAACAAGGCTACTCCATTACTAAATACACCGATGTTGCCGCCTGTTGTATTTGTAGGCGTACCTGTATTTTGAACTGGGTTTAATGTAATTTTAAAAATGCTATTTTGATTAGTTGCTAAAGAAGGATTACCATCTTGAAAAGGACCTGTGATATAAGAAGGAATACCAGTAGCACTCACATAAGCAAAATTGGTGGAATACTGTACCTTTTGCACATTTGCAGAAACGTTATCGTTAACCGGAGTTTGATTTCCTGCAACATAATGTCGGCCTTTAATGTTAGTGGTATTAATTAACCAATTGGTAATGGCAGGATTAGTTTGAGCTGATAATTGAAGCGTAAGCAACAATAAGCATAGGGTGGTGTAGCTTATTTTTTTCATAAAATTTAATTTTTATAGTATTAGACGATATTTATTGTCTCATACTACGATAGTTGAATATAAGAATACTTAAGCAATTTTATTATTTTAGTGGAATGAGGAAAGCTATACTCTTCTTAACCCTGTGTATTATTATGAATCCTTTGTTTTCGCAACGGAAACAAGGATCAGGTTTTCAATATGTAGAAAAATATAAATTGTTGGCCATTTCTGAAATGCATAAAACTGGAATTCCGGCAAGTATTACATTAGCACAAGCATTACATGAATCGGCAAACGGTACTAGTCAACTTGCTGTTAAAGCCAACAATCATTTTGGTGTTAAATGTAATAGATCATGGAATGGCGGGAAATTTTACAGAAATGGGAATCGTAAAAACTCTTGTTTCCGTAAATATAATACTGTAGAAGAAGCATACGCAGATCGCTCGTACTTTATGAGCAACAATAAGCAGTATGCATTTTTATTTAAGTACAAACCAACACAGTATAAAAAATGGGCACAGGGCTTACAACGTTCAGGGTATGCAAGAAGCAGGGTGTATGCGTCGCATTTGCTAAAGACTATTAAAACATACGAGCTCTATCAGTATGACTATGCAAGAATAGATACAAGTGTTGTAAATGATACTACACGATATAAAATTATTTTTGATTTCCCTGTTGCAGAAATTAAAGAAAAAAATAGTACTCCAAATACTAATCATTCTAGTAATATAAAACACAAAGTGAAAAATGGGCAATCACTTTATTATCTTTCTAGAAAATATCACGTATCTGTTGAGAAGATTAAAAAAGCAAATGGGTTAAAATCTAACTTAATAAAGCCAGGTAAAATTTTAGTGATTCCAAAATAATATCTCTATGAAATATTTTTTTACGCTAGTAATATTATTTAGTTCAATATTTTCAATAGCCGATAATACCTCTGCATATATTAAAAAATACCGCAAAATTGCCATTAAGGAAATGCGGAACTATAGAATACCTGCTAGCATCACCTTGGCACAAGCCATACTAGAATCGGGCAGCGGTCAAAGTAAACTAGCAAAGAATGGTAGAAATCATTTTGGCATAAAATGCACAAGTGATTGGAATGGTAGAACAATATTAGAAGATGATGACAAGAAAGATGAATGCTTTAGAAAATACCGAAAAGCAAAACATTCTTTTCGAGATCACTCTGAGTTTTTAGCAAATAAAAAGAGATATGCATTTTTGTTCGAGCTGGATAAGCGAGATTATAAAGCTTGGGCGAATGGTTTAAAGAAAGCTGGTTATGCAACGAATCCGAACTATCCAACATTACTCATTAATCTAATTGAGAAATACAACCTAGAAAAATACGATAAACGTGGTGCTCGCAGAATGATAAGAAATGAAGAGCGATTAGAGGCGAAGAAATGATTATCGATATAAGCTTTTTGCGTTTATAAATTCAGTTACGGAATCAGGTAAATAGTAACGAATATCTTTTTTGTTTTTTATCGCATTACGAATAAATGTAGAAGAAATTTCCATGATAGGTGTTTCCGTAACACTTACATTTGGATGGTCTAAAAACTCATGTACCACTTCTTTTGCTCGTGGATATACTAATATCTTATAGTCTCGCAATATCACTTCGAAGTTTTTCCACTTCTTCAATGTATTTAAATTGTCGGCACCCATAATGATGCTAAACTCATGCTCTGGGTATTTTTCCGATAAATAAACTAACGTATCAATAGTAAAGGAAGGTTGTGGTAATTGCAATTCAATATCGGAGATTTGAATTCGAGGATCGTCATTAAAAGCAAGTTTACACATCTCTAAACGATCGTATGTATTAATTAATACTGATTTGTCTTTTAAGGGATTTTGTGGAGATACGACAATCCAAACCTTGTCCAAGTAGGTATGATTCGCCATGTAATTAGCTATTATCATATGCCCTAAATGAATTGGGTTAAAGGAGCCGAAGAATAATCCTATTTTCATTTTTTCAGAAAGTCGCCTACTAATTTTACAGCTTCCGCACAAGCAGTATCTAAATCAAAATTAGGCAATACGATATCAAATTTATCAGCATATCCCATTTCCTTTTCTGCTTTAGCAAAACGTTCTTTTAATTTTTCTTCTGTATCTGTTCCTCTTCCGCGCAAACGTTCTTTTAAAACATCTAATGAAGGAGCTTGTACAAAAATTGCTAATGCATTTTCTTCAAATTTTTTCTTTAATCGCAATCCACCTTCAACATCTAAATCGAAAATTACATGATTACCAGAAGCCCAAATTCTATCGATTTCAGCTTTTAGTGTCCCATAAAATGTTCCTGAATAAACTTCTTCAAACTCAATAAACTCGTGCTTTGCCACCTTATGTAAAAAACTCTCTTGACTAATAAAGTAATAGTCAACACCATCTTTTTCCTCACCTCTTAATGCACGTGTTGTTGCCGATACAGAAAACTGTAAGTTAGGGAAGTGCTTTAAAATATGTTGTACAATTGTTGTCTTACCTGCTCCCGATGGTGCAGAAAAAATAATTAGTTTACCCTGATTCTCCATTTTTAAAATTAACTATTTAGCTAATTAAATAATATTCAACAATTGTTCTTTTACCTTTTCCAATTCATCCTTCATTCCAACAACTATTTTCTGAATGCTAGCATCATTTGCTTTTGAACCCATGGTGTTTATTTCTCTACCAATTTCTTGAGTAATAAATCCCAACTTTTTACCATTTGCTTCTTTTTCTTTCATCACTAAGAAGAAATAATCGCAATGACTTTTCAATCGAATCTTTTCTTCGGTGATATCATATTTTTCAATGAAATAAATAAGCTCTTGCTCAAGTCTGTTCTTATCAACATTCTCTGCACCTACTGCTTCTTTTAAAATTGATTCTAATTTATCTTTTATAGCTGGAACACGATTGCTTTCAAATTTTTCTACTTCTGGAATTGCTTCTAAAATTAATTCTACTCGTTTTTTTAAATCGGCTGCTAACGTTGCCCCTTCATCAGCCCTAAACTGATTGAAGTTTTGAATAGCTTGAGTAAAGGTGTTGTAAATCGCTTTCCATTCTTCTTCGTCTGCACTTTGTTCTTGTACCGACCAAATGTCTTGAATAGATAAGGTTTGTTGAAATAGATTAGTTTTCTCTACACCTAATTCAGTTGCTAATTGATCTAACTGTTTGTAGTATGAATTGAATTTGTCTTTATTTAATAAGGAAGTCTCTACCTGTGTAGTTTGTTCAATTAAGATGTTGACATTCGCTTTGCCGCGCTCTATAGCTTTTGTTGCTTCGTTACGAATCGTACTTTCTTTTTCAGAATAGTTTCTTGGCATTTTAACATTCAACTCTAAAAACTTAGAGTTCAACGAGCGTATCTCTACTGTAATTTTCTTTTGTAGGTATTCTGTGCTTGCAAGACCATACCCGGTCATCGATTTCAACATAGTTTTAAATTAGTTGACAAAGATAACAATATTACGAGAAATCAATCTTTACGACGTAGTAGTGGGAATGTAGAAGGTAAACTAACGAGGTAAACTCCAACGAAAATAAATGCTCCAAATACAATTTTCTGCCAAGTTAAATCATCTTTACCTAGAGAAATTGCAATTAAAGAGGCTAAAATGGGTTGTAAATAGATATATGCACCAACTAAAGAAGAGTTGGCATTACGCAAGGCCCAGCCATTTAGTAAATAGGTTAAATAGGTAGCTCCTGCAATTAGAAATATAATGCTCCACCAAATTGTACTTGGAATGATCACCCAATTCACACCTTGCAATTCGGGTAATGAAAATGGAAGTATAAGTATTCCTCCAAATAAGAATGTCCATTTAATTACTGTAATGGGATTGTATTTATGCAATAATGGTTTCGCAATAATCAAATAATACGAATAGATAATTGCATTCATCATTACCATAATATCTCCACTTAAAGTAGAAGATGAAAACGATAATTTCGGACCAACCAGTAATAATACAGCACCACTTACTCCTAACAATAAACCAATAATTTTAACAGCCGTTGCTTTTTCTTTTAAAATAAAAAAGGAGAAGAAGCCAACAAATAAAGGCGTAGTAACCATTAATATTGCTCCATTAATGGGCGTAGTTATTGCAAGACCTTTAAAGAATAATAACATATTTGCTGCAACGCCGAATACTGCACACTTTAATAATATGAGGTAATCTTTTTTGTCCGTAATTTTTTCGCGAACAAATAATGCATGTGTAATCCACAATAAAACAATTGCTCCCCATACTCTAATTCCAATTAAACCCATCGGTTTTATATAAGCTGGCATTACTTCTTTAGCGATGCTAAATGTTGCAGCATAAATTAATGAAACTAAAAAAAGTGCAAGATGTACTTTTAGATTTTTAGACATGAAAGGGACTTATTTTTGATATTGAAGAATCATATCTTCCATCAATTTATAGACGCGTAATTTTAATACTTCAACATCTTCCGCTGTATAAGAAGAGACATCAATTGGATCAGCGAAATAGGTATGCATTCGTCCAGGATGTACTGTTAATGGGTTATTCCGAGGCATTATTTTTCTAGCATTTATAACAACGAAAGGAGCTATTGGGGTTTGCGTTTCAATAGCAATTCGAAAAGCACCATCATAAAAATCTTTCAATGGGCCAGCAGTTCTATTCATTGTTCCCTCAGGAAAAATTAATATTGATATTCCGTTTTTTAAAACAACTTTTAATTTTTCTACACTTTCTGCTCTACTTTCCTTAGTGCTACGGTTTACCATAACCACTACTCTTTGGTAAATAAAACCAAACAAAGGAACCTTCGACATTTCTATTTTACCTAATGGCTTAAAAGCTGTAGGAGCTGATATTACAACAGCTGTAGCATCTAGGTATGATCCATGATTAGCTACATAAATGTATGGTTTGCTTTTGTCAACTTTTTCTGACCCATGTACAGAGTAAAAGAAAAGAGTTAAGTAAGAGAATAGATAGGACCAACAACGTAAAAAGAAAAATGGAATAGTGGATCCGTATTTATTGGGTATGAAAGAGGCGAGTATAATAAATGGTAAAAAGATTAACATTACTGCAAAGAACACAATAAGTCCGTAAGCTAAATACAGTGCTCCGAGTATATTTCTCATGCGAGTATATTTAATGATAAGCAAGCTTTTTCTGCCGCATTCTTTTCTGCATTCTTTTTACTGAAATCTTGCCCGGTTCCCATTTCTTCACCATTGATTAATACACGAACGGTAAATAAACGAGATTGGCCATGACTTTTTTCATCGAGTAATTCGAACACAGCTTCTTTACCTTCGCGTTGCGACCATTCTAGTAATCTACTTTTAAAATTAGATTCTGTTTGTTCGAGTTGATCGATATCGACATGAGGAATTAAAATTCTGTTGATGATAAAATGACGAGTAAATTCGTAACCCCTATCAAGATAAATGGCACCAATAATAGCTTCGAAAGCGTCGCCGAATAATGAAGAGTTTTTATTTCCTTGATTATTTAATTTAGCATCATAATCAATCATATCACCAATGCCCATTTTTTTGGATAAGCTATTGAGGTGAGAACGATTAACCATTTTCGAGCGCATTTCAGTTAAGAAACCTTCGTCTTTATAGGGAAATTTTTTAAAGAGCACTTCAGCTACAACCGAGCCTAATATAGCATCTCCAAGAAACTCTAAACGTTCATTGCTATTTTTAACACCCTTTTTATGAGTATCTATTGCCATTGATTTATGGCGTAAGGCTAAACGATACAGTGAGTAATTTCCAGGAATAAATCCTAAGATATTACGCAAGGCTCTTAAGTCTTTTTTATGGGGAGAAGTGAAGAGTTTTAAAACACCAATTGGCATACGCAATGATTAACAACTAACACAAAAACTTGCATCAATAAAAAGTATATATTTTTCAAAAAGAATAATTATTCTGCTTTTTTGAAAATAACAGATGCATTATGACCACCAAATCCGAACGTATTGCTTAGAGCTGCACGTACAACACGCTTTTGAGCTTTGTTAAAAGTTAAGTTCAAGCGTGGATCGAATTGAGGATCGTCGGTGAAGTGATTTATTGTTGGAGGTATAATGTCGTTTTGAACAGATAAAATTGAAGCGATTGCTTCAAGCGCACCTGCGGCACCCAACAAGTGACCAGTCATTGACTTCGTAGAACTGATATTTAAATTATATGCATGATCACCGAAGCATGAAATAATGGCTTTAGTTTCGCTAATATCTCCAAGAGGAGTTGATGTACCGTGAACATTGATATAATCAAGATCTTCAGGAACCATACCAGCATCACGCATAGCATTTTTCATTACGTTTTTCGCACCTAATCCATCTGGATGTGGAGCGGTGATGTGATTAGCATCTGCGGATAAACCACCACCTGCAATTTCTGCATAGATTTTCGCACCTCTGCGTTTTGCATGTTCGTACTCTTCTAAAATCAAAGTCGCAGCTCCTTCACCTAAAACAAAACCTTCACGATCCAAATCAAATGGACGAGAAGCCGTTTTTGGAGAATCATTACGAGTTGATAAAGCATGCATCGCATTAAAACCACCTACTGCTGCTTCGTTAACACTTGCTTCAGAACCACCGGCAATAATCATGTCGGCCATTCCTAAACGAATGTAATTGAAACCATCAATAATGGCGTTTGTTGAAGATGCACATGCCGAAACAGTTGCAAAATTTGGACCTCTTAATCCGTATTTAATAGAAATATGCCCTGGAGCAATATCAATAATCATTTTCGGAATGAAGAAAGGATTGAAACGTGGAGTACCATCGCCTGCATTGAAGTTCGTTATTTCATCAATAAAAGTACGCAAACCACCAATTCCTGAACCCCAAATAACACCCGCACGATCGCGGTCTAGGGTTTCAAAATCAATGTTTGCATCTTTTACGGCTTCTTCCGTAGAAGCTAATGCATAATGTACAAAAGGATCTAATTTACGCGCTTCTTTTCTGTCAAGGTAATTTTCAATTTGAAAATTCTTTACCTCGCAAGCAAATTGCGTTTTGAATTTAGAGGCATCAAAATGAGTAATAATATCAGCACCACTGACTCCATCTACCAAATTCTTCCAAAATTCAGGAACAGAATTCCCCAGTGGAGTCAGTGCTCCAATACCTGTAACTACTACTCTTTTTAATTCCATAAGGTTGTTAAGAGTGATTGATTACTTAACGTTCTTTTCTAAATAAGATACCGCTTGTCCTACCGTACCGATAGTTTCTGCTTGCTCATCTGGAATAGCGATGTTAAATTCTTTTTCAAATTCCATGATTAATTCCACTGTATCCAGTGAATCAGCACCTAAGTCGTTGGTAAAGCTTGCCTCTGGCGTTACTTCACTTTCGTCAACACCCAACTTCTCTACAATAATTGCTTTTACTCTTGATGCAATATCTGACATAATTTTAATATTTAGGTTTTTAATAATTCTGTGCAAAGAAAAAGATATTATAACAAATAACAAAAAATAAATTTAATGTTTGCTTAAACACCCCTACCTGTGCTTTTTCTAGCTCAATAGTAGTCTTTTTTATTAATTTTGACAAATAATTTTAAGGCATTGAGTAAGAAAATACTTCGAGTTGACTACAATTTTGATATTTCTGTGATCGGGATTAGCTCCTCTGTGCGTGATTATCGCCTATGCTGGTTCATTAATAACGCATTACCCTTGCGATTTAATCGAATTGATGACCTCCTCATATACAGCGACTTTGGAGAAGAATCTTACCACTCCTGCTTTAAATTTAGCATGTTGAATAGCGAAACCGACCTCTATTTACTGAGCAATAAGAGTGGGAATTCTTATATTATTCCAGAAAGTAAGCAAACTGACTTTTTTATAATTAGCACCGAAATTTTATCGGATGAGGACCAAAAAGATTTTATACAGCTCCTCAATAAAATTGAAATCGTACAGTCATCTTACCCAATCGACCCCTATTCTCTAAAATCCAAAGAAAACCTCCTTTTCTTCTAATCTAATACCAGTTACCATTCACTAGTCACTAGTTACTAATTGTAACAAGTACACTAATTCAAAAAAATATCTTATGTTTGGATAAATAATTATCTTGAACAAAAAATACATTTTATGAAAGTATATCATAATAGAACCAAAATTGTTGCAACCTTAGGACCAGCTTCTTCTTCAAAAGAAGTGTTGTTAAAGATGATCAAAGCGGGTATGGACATTTGCCGTATCAACTTTTCACATGGCAAGCATGAAGATCTAGCGAAGCTTATTAAAACGATTAGAGAAATTAACGATAAACATAACTTACACGTAGGTATTTTAGCCGATTTACAAGGCCCGAAAATCCGTGTTGGTGAGATGTTAAACAATGGAGTTTTCTTAAAGAAAAACCAAGAGTACACCATGACCACGAAGAAGTGTATTGGTGATACTGAAAAAGCATACATCTCTTATTTAGCATTTCCTAAAGATGTTAAGCCAGGAGAAATTATTTTATTAGACGATGGTAAACTTCAGTTTAAAGTAATTAGTTCAAATAGAAAAGATACTGTAAAAGTGAAGGTAATTTATGGTGGTATCTTATCATCTAATAAAGGCGTTAACTTACCAGATACTAAAGTGTCGATTCCAAGTTTAACTCCAAAAGATTTAAAAGATTTAGATTTTATTTTAAAGCAAGGTGTAGAGTGGGTGGGCTTATCATTTGTTCGTGAGGCTAAAGATATTATCGAATTAAAAGCGATTATTAAGAAGCGTGGTTCACAAGCACGTGTCATTGCAAAAATTGAAAAACCAGAAGCATTAATTAACCTCGACGAGATTGTTCAAGCAACTGATGCGGTAATGGTGGCTCGTGGTGACTTAGGAGTAGAGTGTCCAATGGAAGAAGTTCCAATGATACAAAAGCTAATCGTTAAGAAATGTTTAGAGCACGCTAAGCCAGTAATTATTGCTACTCAAATGATGGAGAGTATGATTACTAATCCTCGTCCAACAAGAGCTGAAGTTAATGACGTGGCTAACTCTGTATTAGATGGAGCAGATGCGGTGATGCTAAGCGGTGAAACATCGGTAGGCGAATATCCTATTGAAGTAATCAATGCGATGCAAATCACTATTCGTCATGTAGAAAAATCAGCTTATCCCTATATGCAAATGCAAGCACCTCATAAAAATTCGGCTACATTTACTTCGGATAGTATATGTTATTCAGCTTGTACTTTAGCAGAACAAAATGAAGCAATAGGAATTGTATCGATGACCCATTCTGGTTATACAGCATTCCGAATTTCTAGTCACCGTCCAAAAGCATTAACATTTATCTTTACTTCGAACAAATCATTGCTATGTTTATTAAGCTTAGTTTGGGGAGTTAGAGGATTCTATTATAACAAGTTTGAGAGTACCGACCAAACCATGAAAGATGTGAACGGCATTCTGAAACATCATAAATTAGTAAAGAAAGGTGATGCAGTAATCAATACGGCTAGCACTCCTATCGGACGAAGTGGACGTACTAATACTATTAAAATCAGTAAGATTGACTAGTTGATCTTTTAGCTGATTTTCAGCAAAAAATTACCGAAAACCAATGTTTTCCACATAGGCAAAACATTGGTTTTCTACATTTTAAAGCATTTTACTTCTTGTGGGGGTACATAAAGCGCGGGGGTGTGGAAAACTCAATTTGAAGCAGGTATCGCTGTACATTAAATTTGATGAAAAACACTTCTACTTTTTTCGAAGTGCCTACAATAACCAAATCAGTTAATTACAGAAATACAATGAGCAAAAAAGAGACAAAAGGAAAAGGGATGAAATTAAATCGCTATTTCACCAAAGAAGGCGTTAGTCCGTACGATTTATTCACGTACGAGAAGAGAACATCAGTCATTCGTAATCCAGCAGGAGATGCTGTGTTCGAAATGAACGATGTAGAAGTTCCCGCCTCATGGTCACAAGTAGCTACGGATATTCTTGCTCAGAAATATTTCCGTAAAGCTGGAGTGCCACAAGCAGATGGAACATTAGGTTCAGAGAAATCAGTAAAGCAAGTTGCACATCGTATGGCAAACTGCTGGATGGATTGGGGTAAACGTTACGGTTACTTCGCAACAGATGAAGATACAACAATTTTCTATGACGAGTTAGTCTATACTATCGTTGGTCAATTAGCTGCACCAAACTCACCACAATGGTTCAACACAGGATTACATTCATCATATGGTATTACAGGTAAACCACAAGGTCACTACTTTGTAAATCCAACAACAGAGAAATTAGAAAAATCAACTTCAGCATATGAGCGTCCACAACCACACGCTTGCTTTATCTTATCAGTAGATGATGATTTAGTAAACGAAGGTGGTATCATGGATCTTTGGGTTCGTGAAGCACGTATCTTCAAATATGGTTCAGGTGTAGGAACAAACTTCTCACGCATCCGAGGAGAGAGCGAAAAATTATCAGGTGGTGGTCATTCATCTGGTTTAATGTCGTTCTTAAAAATCGGTGACCGTGCTGCAGGTGCAATTAAATCTGGTGGTACAACTCGTCGCGCTGCGAAGATGGTATGTTTAGATTTAGATCACCCAGAAATTGTAGGTTTTGTAAACTGGAAAGTTGAAGAAGAGAAAAAAGTTGCTGCTTTAATCGCTGCAGGTTACTCATCAGATTACGAAGGTGAAGCATACAGAACTGTTGCTGGACAAAATTCAAACAACTCGGTACGTATACCAAATACTTTCTTCCGTGCATTAGAGAATGGAACAGATTGGGATTTAATCGGTCGTACAAACGGCAAAAAAATCAGCAGTGTTCCAGCTCAAAAATTATGGGACGATATCGCATTTGCTGCTTGGGCTTGTGCAGACCCTGGTGTACAATACGACACAACAATTAACGAATGGCATACTTGTCCACAAGGTGGAAGAATCAACGCTTCTAACCCTTGCTCGGAATACATGTTCTTAGATAACACCGCTTGTAACTTAGCATCTGTAAACTTACGTCACTTCTTTAATGAGCAAACGTTAGAGTTTGATGTAAAAGGATTCGAGCACATTTGCCGTATCTGGACAATGGTACTTGAAATATCAGTATTGATGGCACAATTCCCATCACAAGAAGTAGCTCAATTATCATACGAATACAGAACTTTAGGTTTAGGTTATGCAAACTTAGGTTCGATGTTAATGGTTGCAGGTATTGCTTACGATAGTGATAAAGGTCGTGCAATTGGTGGAGCTATTACAGCAATCATGACGGGTGTAGCTTATGCAACATCTGCAGAGATGGCTAAGCACTTAGGTCCATTCGTAAAATTTGAAGAGAACAAAAAAGACATGATGCGAGTAATGCGTAACCACCGTTATGCAGCTTACAACGCAACTGATGCTTACGAAGGTTTAGAGATTGCGCCTCCAGGTATCGATCCTAAATACTGCCCAGATTATTTATTATCTGCAGCATGTAATGCATGGGATAAAGCAGTAGAGTTAGGAGAGAAACACGGATACCGTAATGCTCAAACTACAGTTATTGCTCCAACAGGAACAATTGGTTTAGTAATGGATTGCGATACTACTGGTATCGAGCCAGACTTCGCTTTAGTGAAGTTCAAAAAATTATCAGGTGGTGGATATTTCAAAATCATCAACCAAGCTGTTCCAGCAACCTTAAGAAACTTAGGTTATGACGAAAGTCAAATTGATGCGATCATCAATTATGCAAAAGGATACGCAACTATTAAAGGTGCACCACACATTAACTTCGATTCATTAGCAGCAAAAGGATTTACACAAGACGACTTAGAAAAAGTTGACAAAGGTATGATGTCTGCATTCGAAATTAGTTTCGCATTCAACGTATGGTCATTAGGAGAAGATTGCTTAAAGAGATTAGGTTTCAAAGCAGAACAATACAATGCTCCAAACTTCAACTTATTGCAAGCATTAGGATTCAGCAGATCACAAATCAGCGAAGCGAACACTTACGTTTGTGGAACAATGACTACCGAAGGTGCTCCTTACTTGAAAGACGAACATTACCCAATATTTGATTGTGCTAACCGTTGTGGAACAATCGGTCAACGTTACATCCACGCACACGGTCACATTAAAATGATGGCTGCAGCACAACCATTCTTATCAGGTGCAATTTCTAAAACCATCAACTTACCTAACGAGGCTAATGTTAATGAGATTAAAGACTGCTACCAATTAAGTTGGGAACTAGGATTAAAAGCAAATGCATTATACCGTGATGGTTGTAAATTATCTCAACCATTATCTACTAAAGCATCTAGCGATGATAAAATAGAAAGTGTTGAAGAAGTATTAGGAGAAGCTGCTAATGTTAGATTAAGTGATCTTACTCCAGAGCAAGTATTAGAAGCTGCGAGAGCAATCTTAGAGCGTTCTAAAGACACTTCATTCAAACGCCAACTATCGAGTGTGGTTGAGAAGAAAAGCATGCCAGGAAAACGCCAAGGCTTTACACAAAAAGCGGCTGTTGGAGGGCAAACCATTTATGTACGTACTGGTGAATATGAGGATGGAACATTGGGAGAGATCTTCATCGATATGCACAAAGAAGGTGCTACATTCCGATCATTAATGAACTGTTTCGCTATCGCAATTTCGGTAGGCCTACAGTACGGTGTGCCTTTAGAAGAGTTCGTTGACAAATTTGCCTTTACTCGTTTTGAACCATCGGGTATGGTATCTAACCACGCGAACATCAAGAGTGCCACTTCGATCATTGACTACATCTTCCGTTTGTTAGGTTACGAATACTTAAACAGAACAGATTTAGTACATGTGATCACAGAGCAAAATGCGGTTATTGGTAATCCGCAGATGATCGACGAAGACCAAAATCCAGATGTGTCAAACAAAATGGAATCGGCTTCAACTCCTGCTCCAAAAGCAGAAGTAACTTCAGCAGAATTTGCGAATAAGAAACCAGTTCTTGATATCTCTGGTGGAGCGCAATCTGATGCCCCTGCATGTGGTAACTGTGGTCATATTATGATCCGTTCGGGAACTTGTTACAAGTGCTTGAATTGTGGTACACAAGGCGGCTGTAGTTAATCTACACTTGCTTATTGCAGAAATGCAATATTCCAAAATTTTTGAAAAAGCTTAAAAAGATAAAGTCCCGCTGAAAGGCGGGATTTTTTTGTTTGGGATGAGTGGTATATAAGTGGTGGCACCACTTAAGTCATGCCACCAAAAACCTGCATTTATTAAACTTTTTTAAAAAAGTTGCATTTATTAAGCTTTTTTTTCTAGAGTAAATTATTCTCAGAAGCAAACTTCATTAATCCCGCTGTGTTTTTGATGCCCAGTTTGTGTAATATGTTTTTACGATGCGTGTTCACTGTATAGATACTGATGAATAAAGCATCCGCAATCTCTTGACTACTTTTCTCTTTTGCTAATAGGGTGATGATTTCTTTTTCACGTTGTGTTAAGCTTAATGATTTGACAAACGAATCATCATTTTCATTGGTACTTCGCAATGCTTTACTGATATAAGTTTCATTATTCAACACTGCATTCATGGCTTCGAGTAATTCTTTTTTGCCTGCATTTTTTAACACATAAGCATGTACACCCATCTTCACAAACTCATTCATAAATTGCTCATCACCATACATTGATAAAATCATGATTTTGCAATTTGGAAAATTCTGCTTTATGTTTTTTGATAAGTCAAATCCATTGGGTTTAGGCATGTTTACATCGAGTATAGCCAAATCGATTTTAGTCGTGTTGAAATAATTTAATACTTCGGTTCCATCTTTTGCTTCGGCCACAATCTTCCACTCTTTATGATCAGAAAATATCATCTTTAAACCATCTAGAAATATTTGATGGTCATCAGCAATTAATATGTTAATGTGTTTGTTCATACTTCTACTGGTAGTTCTATAATGATGGTGGTTCCTCTATTATTATTGGAGTCGATATTTATTTTCCCTCCAAAGGCATCAACCCTAGAGCGAATGCTAATTAATCCGTGACCTTCTACAATTTCATCAATATTAAATCCTACTCCATCATCTTCCATAACAATACTTAATACATCATCGTTTCTGATAATTTGTAAGGTGGCAGTTTTAGCGTTTGCGTGATTAATGATGTTATTTATTAACTCTAAACAGATTCGATATATGGAAAGTTCGATGTCTTTGTTTAACCTTTTCTCCATATTAAAGGTATCAAGCACAATATGTACCTTTTCACTATCATTAATCTTCCTAATAATGGAAATAAGCTGCTGAACCAACCCAAATTGCTCAATACCAACAGGCATCATGTTATGAGAAATGTTTCTTAATTCTGTGCAAGCTTTATCGATTAATTCAATCACATTTTGATAAGCGAAATACTCTTTCTCACTTAAGCCTTTATCATTTAAATCAATTGATTCTGCATTTAATCTTAATGTGGAAAGCAAACTTCCCATACCGTCATGCAATTCTTGCGATACTCGTTTTCGCTCTTGCTCTTCTCCCCAAATTAATGCCTTCTTAACCTCGGTTTGCTTTTGATGAAGCTCTATTGTTTTTTCTTCTACCTTTTGAATTAATTCAATATTGGCATTTTCTTTTAAAGAATTCATTTCTTCTAACTGAACGATTACTTGTGCTTGCGCTTCTTCCTTCTCTTCCTTAAATATTCGAAGTCTATCCATTAGTGCTAACGTAAGTATAATGGACTTTAACATTTCACCAACAATAACTAATTGATTTGTAAAAACATTATTGTGTTCCTTTGTTAATGCGTAATAATAGATACCACCAATGGATATTAATGATAATAAAAAGGAGATGAAGAAAAATCGTGCTGGTAAATATTTCGTTAAAAAGAAATAACTAGAAAGAACAAAAAAACCAATATAAAAAACAGGTATTATTCGATATAAAACCCATACACTTATATTAAAAGTAAAGCCATTAGTAAATGAACCAAAGATTAAAAGTGTCGCTAATAGTTGTAATGCTCTTAATCCGATATAAGTAATTCGATGTATTTTATCTTTTTGTATGAATTCAATCAAAAATACTAAGGCCAATACAATACAAGTTGACATCAACACTGGGATACTCTTATCATTCCAATAGGGTGAATTGTCCCATAACAAAACAAAACCCACGCCACTGATGGCAATTTGCAATAATGTTTGAGCTGTAAAATATGCCGCCAAGTAAAAATATACTCGCTCACGAATTAGATAATAAACAATAAAACAAATACAACTTAAACAAGCCAATAAACCATAAAAGAAACCTAAGTTAATTTCTTCTATAAATGTATGCTCAACAAAAGAAGTATATGAATACACCTCAATTGGTGCATGGATTTTTCTCCCCTCTAAATTAAATTTGAAATAGATATCAATTTTTTGTTTTGCTTTTAAGTGTATCGGGTAGAGTGGCGTTCTATAATTTACGCTGCGTGCTGATAATGCAATTTCATCTCCACAGATATTACTATTCGTAACCTTATTGTCGATTACTTCATAAAACTCAACTCGGTTAATTAATGAGTTGTTGAGTTGTACTATTAAGTCTTTCTCAATATCGGTTTCATTGTAAAGTGAAAACGTAAGCCATAAATCATTTTTATATTCATCCTCATTAAGTAAAAGCATACCATGCTTATTCTGAATAAATTTGATCGATTGCTGTTGGATGAACGAGTCGATTGTTAGCTCATTTTTATCAGTACTAATGTATCTTATCTGCTTGCCGAGCTCGACATATTGAAACGTATTCGTTACGGGTAAAGTTGAATCAGCCTTACAATCAATGGATTGAAAACATATTAAAAGTAAACCGAATACGAGAAGCGCCTTTTTCACCCTGCTAAGTTGCCTAAGTTTTACTTTATTAAAAATACCAATAAATTGGTATTGATGCCAATGCTTACAAAATAGATATTTGATTACTGACTTTACTGGAAACTTTAAATTTAGTAAAGATGAAGGACGGGGAACCTTCATCTTTTTTTAAAGACCTAACTAAACCAAATAATCATATAAGGGCTAAATAGAAATGTTTAGCCCTTTTTTTTTATCTTTATTCAAGATGAATAGAGAGCTGATTCGTAATAACGAAAAATTCCAAAATGCCCTTGCTGGCTTAAATAAGCAACAATTAGAGGCGGTAAACCAAATTGATGGCCCTGTATTAGTAATTGCTGGACCTGGTACGGGCAAGACTCAGATTTTAGCTGCTCGCATTGGCAAAATTCTGCTTGAAACCGATGCGGAAGCGCATAACATCTTATGCTTGACCTATACAGACGCTGGTACCATCGCTATGCGTAAACGTTTGTTTGATTTTATTGGTCCTGAAGCTTACCGTGTACACATCCATACCTTCCATTCCTTTTGTAATGACATTATTCAAGAGAACTTAGATTATTTCGGCAAGCTTAATCTTGAAGCCATCTCCGATTTAGAGCGTATTGAATTATTTCGCAAGCTTGTTCATCAATTTAAAGAAGGGAACCCCTTAAAGCGTTATCGTGGAGATGTATATTATGAAATAGATCGTTTAATGCCACTCTTCTCTATTTTAAAAAGAGAAAACTGGACACCAGAATATGTTTGTGAGAAAGCAGATGAATACCTCGACATGATTGATAATGCGGAAGAGGGTTCCGATTTGTATAAAACTTTTCGTTACGTAAGAAAAGGTAAAAATAATGAACAAGGTGATTTCAAACCTGGTTATCAAAAAGAAAAAGAGAGTATCAATTTATTAAAATACGCCGTAAAAGAATTCAATAATTATCAGCAAATCATGCGCGATGCAAATCGTTATGATTTTGATGATATGATTATTTGGATATTAAAAGCTTTTCAAGCAGACGAAAACTTTTTGTTGAGTTACCAAGAACGTTATCAATATTTTTTAATAGATGAGTACCAAGATACAAGTGGATCACAAAATGAATTGATTCGTTTACTGATTGATTTCTGGGAGAAACCAAATGTGTTTGTGGTAGGTGATGATGATCAATCAATCTTTAGGTTCCAAGGCGCAAACGTTGAAAACATTGAACAATATTGCCAATGGTTCCCACAAAACTTGGCGAAGATTATGTTGCAGAACAATTACCGTTCTACACAATCCATATTAGATTTATCAAAAAATTTAATTGATTTCAATACGGAACGTATCCAAATGGATGGGCTTTCAAAATCATTGGTGGCTAGTAATTCTAATTATACAACAACCAGTATTACTCCGAAAATAATTGAGTACGAAACACCCATTCAAGAATTCGCTTCAGTTACTGAGCAGGTATATCATTTAATTACTATTGAAAATGTTGACCCCAAAGAAATTGCAGTAATTTATAAAGAACACAAATCAGGAGAAGAGTTAGCACAATATTTTCAGAATAGAGAAATACCAGTGAGTACAAAAAAACGTGTTAATATTTTAACTATTCCTTTTGCCAAAAAACTAATCAACATTCTTCGATACATCGCTGCCGAAAATGATATCTCTTATAGTGGTGATGAATTACTATTTCAAATTCTTCATTATGATTTTTACGACATCAATCCAATTGATATTGCAAAGCTTAGTGTTGAGGTAAACAGACATAACTACTCCAATAAAGAAAGAACTTCTATTCGTAGAATGTTAGTAGAAATGAATAAGCAAACCGTTGATCTCTTTCAGGAAACAAGCGTTCAGCACATGCGAAGATTAAGTCAGGATGTAGAATATTGGATTAAAGAATCAAATAATTTAACCCTTCAAAATTTATTCGAAAAAATTATTACTCGTGGTGGGATATTAGCGTATATCTTAAAATCACCCGAAAAAACTTGGCTCATGCAAGTGCTTTCCTCTCTGTTTAATTTCTTAAAAGAAGAAAGTAGAAGAAACCCAGATATGGGATTAAAAGAATTTGTGAGCACTATTGATTTATTAGCAGACAATAATTTAAGTCTAGAATTAAACAAGGTATTATTTAACGAGCACGGTGTAAATTTCTTAACCTGCCACGGTTCTAAAGGATTAGAATTTCAACATGTATTTTTAATTGGTGCAACCAAAAGTGTTTGGGAAGGGAAAAGAAAATACAGCAAAACCTATAAGATACCAGAAACTCTTTTCTTATCAAGCTCAAAAGGAAAAGATGAAGAAGAGCTTCGTCGTTTGTTTTATGTAGCCATGACTCGTGCGAAAACGAATCTTCAAATTTCCTATTCATCAACAGATATGAAGGGGAAAGAAATAGAACGAAGTATGTTTGTTGGAGAACTATTAAGTGCTTCAAATATTCAACCTGAAAAGATTAGCATTGCTGATCCTCTGATTCTCGATTTCTTTGCATTAAATTTTATAGATGACAATGCTATCGTCAGTACCAGCTCTATTGATCACAATTGGATAGATAGTGTATTGGATAAATACACTTTGAGTGTAACACACCTTAATAATTATTTAAGTTGCCCATTAAAATTCTATTTCCAGAATTTAGTAATGGTGCCAAGTGGTAAGAATGAAACCATGACTTTCGGTTCTTCTGTTCACTGGGCATTAGAAAAGTTTTTCAGAGAAGTAGTCGACACACAAGAGTTTCCTCCAGTAAAAAATCTTTTGCGCGATTTCGATTGGTACATGATTCGTAACCGCGAAGCCTTTACGAAAGAACAGTTTGAACGAAGATTGGAATATGGCCATAAAATTATTCCACCATATTATGAACGTTACATTAATGAATGGCATAAAATTGTAAGTACCGAAACTTCTATAAAAAACGTAGAAGTAAATGGTATTCCCATCAAAGGTAAAATTGATAAAATTGAATTTGATGGAAACAATGTGAATGTGGTGGATTACAAAACAGGTAATTATGAAAATGCCAAAAAGAAATTTTTAGCTCCAAATGATAAAGAACCTTTAGGTGGAGATTACTGGAGACAAGCTGTATTTTATAAAATATTGATTGATAATTATCGAATTAAAGATTGGCGAGTAATTAGCACTGAATTCGATTTTGTTGAACCCTACAAAGAAGAATACGTTAAGCACAAAATTGTGATCTCACCAGAAGATGTTAAAACTGTAACCAATCAGATTCAAGATGTTTATGCAAAAATTAAACGACATGAGTTCACAACCGGTTGTGGTAAGAAAGATTGTGACTGGTGTACTTTCGTGAAAAACAATTTTAGGGATGCCGAATTTGTATTCCCAACCGAAGAAGATGAGGAGAATGAAGACTAACTGTACTTTTTACACTAACTAAAAAGGATAGAATTTCTTTAATTTTCTCATTAATCTTATATTTGCATACAGTCTTCAAAAGACCAATTATAAATAATTGATTATGAGAGAAATACAATATAGAGAGGCACTTAGAGAAGCCATGAACGAAGAAATGCGCAGAGATGAGCGTATATTTTTAATGGGAGAAGAAGTTGCTGAATATAATGGTGCGTATAAAGTAAGTCAGGGAATGCTAGCCGAATTCGGTGCTAAGCGTGTAATCGACACTCCAATTTCTGAATTGGGTTTTGCGGGTATTGGTGTAGGTGCTGCAATGAATGGTATTCGTCCAATCATTGAATTCATGACCTTCAACTTCTCCTTAGTAGCTATTGATCAAGTAATCAATGCTGCGGCGAAAATGATGTCGATGAGCGGTGGACAGTTTTCTGTGCCAATCGTATTCCGTGGACCAACAGGTAGTGCAGGTATGTTAAGTTCTCAGCATTCACAAAACTTCGAATCGTGGTATGCAAACTGCCCAGGTTTAAAAGTAGTTGTTCCATCAAATCCATATGATGCAAAAGGTTTATTAAAATCTTCTATACTAGATCCAGATCCAGTTATTTTTATGGAGTCGGAGCAGATGTATGGTGATAAAGGTTTTGTTCCAGAAGAAGAGTATTACATTCCAATCGGACAAGCAAAAGTTGTTCAAGAAGGAACTGATGTAACCATCGTTACTTTCGGTAAAATGTTGAAAGTAGTAATGGCTGCAGCAGCTGAATTAGCTAAAGAAGGCATCAATGCAGAAGTAATCGATTTACGTACTGTTCGTCCTATTGATTACCCAACGGTATTAACATCTGTACGCAAAACAAATCGCATGGTCTTCGTAGAAGAATCGTGGCCATTAGGTTCTATTGCAACTGAGGTAGCTTTTAAAGTTCAAAAAGATGCATTTGATTATTTAGATGCTCCTATTTTAAGAGTAATGGGCGGCGACGTTCCATTGCCTTATGCACCAACATTAATTGAAGAATACTTACCTAACCCAACGAAAGTTATCAAAGCGGTTAAAGAGGTAATGTACGTATCGAAGTAGACACTGGATACTGGACATTAGAGTTTAGATATTAGAATTTAGAATTTAACGGAGTTACAACTAATTGTAACTCCGTTTTTTATTTCGTTGAAAACTATTCCAATTCTAAGTTGAAATCATCTGAGATGTTTCTGATATTCGTAATTCAATAGTTTTATAAAAATGATTAATTACAATAAAGTAGTTGCGGTAGAATTAGGGGTTCGTGAGCAACAGGTTGAAGCAACTATTAACTTATTAGATGAGGGTGCTACCATTCCATTTATTTCTCGATACAGAAAGGAAGTTACCGGTACTTTAGATGAAGTACAAGTTGGAGCAATACGTGATCGTATTACACAACTTCGCGAATTAGATAAACGTAGAGATTCGATTTTAAAATCGTTAGAAGAGATGGGTAAACTTACCGATGAATTAAAATCTAAAATTGATGCTGCTGAAAGTTTAACCGTATTAGAGGATTTATATTTACCATATCGTCCGAAAAGAAAAACAAAAGCAAGTGTTGCAAAAGAAAAAGGCTTGGAGCCATTATCCATTAGCATCTTCGAGCAAGGCAATGATGATCCTTTAAAACTTGCTGAACAATTTATTGATACAGAAAAAGGTGTTAATACCATAGAAGAAGCATTACAAGGTGCTCGTGATATTATTGCAGAACGCATTTCTGAAGATGCAGAAGCTCGTGCTGCAGTTCGTGAATTATTTTTGAAGAAAGGATTATTCCGTTCAAAAGTGATTAAAGGAAAAGAAGCTGATGGTATTAAATACAAAGATTATTTTGAATGGTCGGAATCGGTAAAGGATGCACCATCACATCGAGTGCTTGCACTTCGTCGTGGTGAGAAAGAATTATTTTTATCATTAGAAATTTCTCCTGAAGAAGAAGAAGCAATAGAATTATTAAACAAGAAATTTGTATTGCATCACAATGCTTGTAGTGAAGAAGTTCGCACTGCTGTGAAAGATGGATACAAAAGATTATTAGCACCATCAATAGAAACAGAAACTCGTGTGTTTACAAAAACACGTGCCGATGAAGAAGCGATACGTGTGTTTGCCGAAAATGCTCGTCAGCTATTACTCGCTGCACCACTTGGGCAAAAACGTGTAATGGCAATAGATCCGGGCTTCCGCACAGGTTGCAAAGTAGTTTGTTTAGATGAGCAAGGTAAACTATTAGAGAACGGAAACATCTATCCACATGAACCTCAAAAGAAATTAGTAGAAGCACAAGCCATCTTAAAACAGATGTGCATTAAACATAACATCGAAGCAATTGCGATTGGTAACGGAACGGCAGGGAGAGAAACAGAAAGTGTGGTGCGTGCAATGAAATTAGAAAATGTGATGGTGGTGATGGTGAATGAAAGTGGAGCATCTATCTACTCCGCATCGGAAGCTGCACGTGAAGAATTTGCAGATTTAGATTTAACGGTTCGTGGTGCTGTATCTATTGGTCGCCGATTAATGGACCCACTTGCAGAACTCGTAAAAATTGATCCAAAATCAATTGGTGTTGGACAATACCAACATGATGTTGATCAAAATAAATTACAAAAATCATTAGATGATGTAGTAAGTAGTAGTGTGAATGCAGTGGGTGTAGAATTAAATACGGCTTCTAAACAATTGCTTTCTTATGTATCTGGATTAGGACCACAGTTAGCTCAAAATATTATTGAATACAGAAATGCTAATGGCGCATTTAAAACTCGTCACGAATTAAAAAAGGTTGCACGATTAGGCGATAAAGCTTTTGAACAAGCAGCAGGATTTTTGCGTATTCGTACCGCAGAAAATCCTTTGGATGCAAGTGCAGTTCACCCGGAGCGTTATAGTTTAGTTGAGCAAATGGCAAAGGATTTAAAATGCTCGGTGAAAGACTTAATGAGTTCAACAGAAATACGTGCAAAGTTAGATTTGAAAAATTACATTTCTGATGAAGTAGGTTTGCCAACCTTGAAAGATATCATGAATGAACTTTCTAAACCAGGAAGAGATCCACGTGAGCAATTTGAAGCGGTGCAATTTTCGGAAGGTGTAAATAGCATGGAAGATTTACGAATTGGAATGCAACTCACTGGAATTGTTACTAACCTTACGAAGTTCGGAGCCTTTGTAGATATTGGTGTTCATCAAGATGGTCTCGTACACGTTTCTCATATTTCGAATACCTTTATTGATGATCCTGCTAAAATATTAAGAGTGTCGCAAAAAGTACAGGTTACCGTTTTAGAAGTTGATATTGCTCGTAAACGAATATCCTTAAGTATGAAAGGTGAAGCAACACCACGTGCACAAAAAGCTAAATCATCAACAAATTCTAAAAACGAAAATGTTCTTGCAAAAACAGACGAGCAATCGATGAAAGAAAAGTTAGCGATGTTGGCTTCGAAATTTGGGAAATAGCATAACTGGGACCTCGTAATTCGTACCTCGTAATTGCTAATTATGGAAAAGCAATTTCATCATTAACGATAAACACCGATGGAAATTCTTTTTGAACTACTTTAAAAAGTTTATACGCTTCCATGCGTGTGCGGAAATTTCCTGCACGCAAACGAAAATAAGGTTGTTGGTAAATTAAGTACGATTCTACATCTGGATGGAGTGCAGCAAATTTAGATTTTAGATCTAATGCTTCTGCTCTATTCCCTCCATAATACAATTGAACTCGGAATCCTTGTATAGATGGTTTTTGTTTGTCGAGGTCTGATTTCTTTTGTAGTAATTGTTCTGTTTTAGCATCCATTTGCCAACGAACATTTCCATTCTCTTGAGCGAAAATGTTCGTTGTGCAAAAGAGCAATATGAACATTAAACTTATTCTCATAGTATTATGCTTCGGAATTTACACCGTGGCAATTTTTATATTTTTTACCACTACCACATGGGCATTGGTCATTTCTCCCAATCTTTTGTTCTACACGTACTGGTTGTGCTTTTACTTGTTCTTGTCCTGGCATTACAGAACCGTCAGGCATACGAATAGTATCATCTGTTCTGCTCGTCTTTAATTTAGCATCATTACGTGGTGCTGTACGTGCCTCGCGTAAATCGTCAGACTTTGCTTCCGATGGAATATTTCCTTTATACAAGAAACTCAATACATCTTTATTTACGGTTGATACCATTTGTTTAAACAACTCGAACGATTCGAACTTGTAAATTAATAATGGATCTTTTTGTTCGTAAACTGCATTTTGTACAGATTGCTTTAATTCATCCATCTCACGTAAATGCTCTTTCCAAGCATCATCAATTAACGCTAAGCTAACCGAACGCTCAAATGCTTTTACTAACTCTTTACCTTTTGTTTCGTATGCTTTTTTCAAATTAGTAGTAATCTGAATTTGCTTCATACCATCAGTAAACGGAACAACTATATTTTCTATGGTTTGTCCACGTGATTCAAAAACATCTTTGACAACAGGCATCGCAATTTCTGCCATACGTTCTGATTTACGTAAATAGAAATTTGATAAATGGTGGTAAATCTTATCTGCAATAACTGAAGATTTTTCACCCATGAATTCATTTTCAGTAATATCAATATCGGTTGAAAATAAACGAATCATTTCTAAACGGAAACCTTCGTAATTTTTATCATCTTGATATTGTGCTGCTAATTCTTCACACAAATCCATCAAGCTATTATCAATATCTACTTCTAAACGTTCGCCGAATAATGCATTATGACGTTTCGTGTAAATTACAGAACGTTGTGAGTTCATCACATCATCATACTCTAACAAACGCTTACGAATACCAAAGTTATTTTCTTCTACTTTTCTCTGTGCACGTTCAATAGACTTGGTAATCATCGAATGCTGAATTACTTCGCCTTCTTCTAATCCCATTCTATCCATCAATGATGCGATTCTTGCAGAACCGAACATGCGCATCAAATCATCTTCTAAAGAAACGAAGAACTGAGTAGAACCTGGATCTCCCTGGCGACCTGAACGACCACGTAACTGACGATCGACACGACGACTCTCGTGACGTTCTGTACCTATAATTGCTAAACCTCCAGCGTCCTTAACACCTGGGCCTAACTTAATGTCGGTACCACGACCAGCCATGTTAGTTGCAATGGTTACTGTTCCAGACTTACCCGCTTCAGCAACAATATCCGCTTCACGTTGATGTAACTTTGCGTTTAATACTTGGTGTTTAATGCCACGTAGTTTCAACATTCTACTTAGCAATTCAGAAATCTCTACAGAAGTTGTACCCACCAATACTGGACGGCCTTTTGTAGTTAACTCCACAATTTCTTCAACTACTGCATTGTATTTTTCACGCTTAGATTTATAAACTTTATCCTCGCTATCTTTTCTTGAAATTGGTCTGTTCGTAGGAATTTCTACAACATCTAATTTGTAAATTTCCCAGAACTCACCTGCTTCTGTAGTCGCAGTACCCGTCATACCACAAAGTTTGTGATACATACGAAAATAATTTTGAAGAGTAATAGTTGCATACGTTTGTGTTGCATCTTCTACCTTCACATTTTCTTTTGCTTCTATCGCTTGGTGTAATCCGTCAGAGTAACGACGGCCTTCCATAATACGACCTGTTTGCTCATCTACAATTTTAATTTTACCACCATCAATAATATACTCAACATCTTTTTCGAATAAGGTGTAAGCTTTTAATAATTGATTAACCGAGTGTATACGTTCCGACTTAATTGAGAAGTCGCGCATCAATTCATCTTTACGAGTAATTTTTTCTTGATCAGTTAATCCTGATTTTTCAATCTCTGCAATTTCTGAACCTACATCTGGAAGCACAAAGAAACCTTGGTCTTCACCAGAAGCAGTAATTAACTCAATACCTTTCTCAGTTAATTCAATCGAATTATTTTTTTCATCAATAACAAAATACAACTCCGCATCTACCTTATGCATTTCGCGTTGTTGATCTTGCATGTATTGATTTTCTGTTTTTGTTAAAATCTGGCGCATGCCTGTTTCACTCAAAAACTTTATTAATGCTTTACTCTTTGGTAAACCTCTAAATGCACGAAGTAATGCTAAACCACCATCATCTACTTTATTATCGCCAATTAATTTCTTAGCGTCTAATAATGCAGTATTGATGAAATTCTTTTGAGCGTTTACTAATTTTTCGATACGAGGTTTCAAATCATAAAACTCATGTTCATCACCACGCGGTATTGGACCAGATATAATTAACGGAGTACGAGCATCGTCAATCAAAACTGAATCGACCTCATCCACCATTGCAAAATGTAATTTACGTTGCACTAAGTCGTTCGGACTATGCGCCATGTTATCTCTTAAATAATCGAAACCAAACTCATTGTTTGTTCCGAAAGTAATGTCTGCTTGATATGCTTTTCTACGTTCAGGCGAATTGGGTTGATGCTTATCAATACAATCAACTGTTAAGCCATGGAACTCATACAAAGGACCCATCCACTCACTATCTCGTCGAGCCAAGTAATCATTCACCGTTACAATGTGTACACCTTTACCAGCTAATGCATTTAAGTAAGCAGGCAATGTTGCTACTAAGGTTTTACCCTCACCAGTTCCCATCTCCGCAATCTTACCACTGTGTAAAACACTACCACCAATTAATTGTACATCATAATGAACCATTTCCCAAGTAGTAGGGTTGCCAGCGGCTAACCAAGTACGATTGTGAAATGCTTTATCACCTTTGATAACCACATTTTCTTTATGTGCTGCTAATTCTCTATCGGCATCTGTTGCGGTAACTTCAATTGTTTCGATTGTAGAAAAACGACGAGCAGTTTCTTTAACCACGGCGAATGCTTCAGGAAGAATTTCCTTCAATGCCTCTTCAATTAACTCGTTTTCTTGTTTCCCTAATTTATC
>JBIINK010000089.1:0-4906 GCA_044337515.1 Sphingobacteriales bacterium
TTCGATTCTGATTGCTGAATTAAATGCTCACACATGTATATCAATGAAGACCCATCGCGCTCTAAATAGGAAGGAAGTAATGCCAAGATGATATAGTCTTTTATATCTCCATAAAACAATTGAAATGCATTCCTAAAACTTGCTTCATACCAAGAAACATCTGTAACATAATGCAAACTTTGTTGCATGCCTGAAGTACCACTCGAACTAAAAATTTGTTGTGTAGATTCTGTTGTTCCCGCAATAACTTCTTGAGTTTTAAAAAACTCGATAGGAAGAAATGGAATGTCCTGTAAAGTGTCGACGAGCTTCGAATCAATTCCCAAATGCTTCACAAAGCTATGGTAAACAGGGTTGTGTTCAACCTGATATTGAAATACACGCAAAGCCATTTCTTCAAAATCTAGTGGATTTTGGATAGAAAAAACGGAATCTTGTGTAATTTCATTCATACTTGAACGTTCGTATTTTTATCGTAAATTTACAATCTAAAAGTTAAAATGCAGAAATACTTCAAAAATAGTGGATACCTAATCCTTTTATGCATCTCTTTTATTGCTTGCAATAAATTAGAGACGTATGATGATCGTCCGATTATTACCCAAAGTTCTTATACACTTTTGCAAAATAACGCAGGAGTAGATACCAGCTTACTGTTGAAGTTTACATTTACTGATGGCGATGGGAATGTGGGTTTATCCACCAATGATACCATAGCTCCATACGACGCTAATGTGATGATAGATTACTATGAGAAAATTGATGGGGTATTTACAAAAATAACCATACCTGGAAGCACAGACACCTTGAATTTCAATTCACGAATTAAACAATTTGGTTCCGGAAACCCAACTAAAGCAGAAGTGGAAGTGAATGTAAATATATCGGTGGTCCTAGCCGATACCGTAAAATTTGATTATTACATTCTCGACAAAGATTTAAACAAAAGCAATACCGTAACCACCGGCACTATTGTCCTCAATAACTAAAACTCACAACTTACAACTTAAAAAGGATGTTATACTGGAAAGCCCTTCACATCATATTCGTCGTTACTTGGTTCGCTGGGTTATTTTACATCATTCGTTTATTTATATATGATGTAGAAGCTAATGAAAAATCGCAAGTAGAAAAAGATATATTACAAACGCAATTACGTTTAATGGAGAGGAGATTGTGGTATGGAATTACATGGCCATCGGCAATTCTTACTATTATTACAGGTTCATACCTTACCATCACTATGCAGTATTATACTTCGTTTTGGATGATCTTGAAATTCGGTTTTGTGATTTTATTATTTCTTTATCACTTAATATGTCAACGAATTATTAACCAATTGCACGAAGGTACTAGCAAATGGACATCAATGCAGTTGAGATTATGGAATGAATTGGCTACACTTTTTTTAGTGAGCATTGTTTTTATTGTGGTATTAAAAGATACACTTGGATTATTATATGGAATGATAGGATTAGTGATTGTAACGGTTGCCCTATTACTTGCCATCAATCTATATAAAAAATTAAGATCAAAATAATTACTCTTCTACTTCATCTGTAGTATTTCCATCGGTAATTGCTTTTTGCAATGCCGCTTGAATTTTAGTGATAAATTCGGGGTGCCAGTTTTGTTCTGCTAATTGAGATACCAGACCCATGGCTAATTGTGCAATACCATATTTTACTAAGATGTTTGATTTGCGCAGGATAACCCGCTCAACTAAGAAGCCCGCCATAATACTAAGCGTAGTGGTGACTATTGATTTGTTAGTTGTTTGTTGATGGAAAAATGAACGTACGCCAGCATTTAAAAGAGCACCAGGTTCTAGGGTATCCGAAAGTTTATCAAATTTTAGAGCTAAGTTTTTTTCTTTCGTTTTTAAGTCTAATTGTAGTCGATATATTTCTTGCTCAAGTTGAGCCTTATTCTTGATGGCTTTCATGATCTTCTCCTTTAAATAATGTTTTAATAATGGTATTGGTGATCGAAGTACGTACACTATTTTTCAGCAATAATGCGATTAATAGTAGTAGGAAATATAATCCTGCGATACTTATAAATCCAATGAACATACTGTTGTAAATTTCTGCGATGTAATAGGCCAGGGCGAAGCTTCCGAATACAAAAAACATCGCTGCGAAAATCAATAAAATTAAACTTGAACCTATGTTCCCAATGAGTTCTGCTGCTGTTTTTCTAATTTGTAATCCTAGCAATTCACTACGCGAATTGGCGTAGTCTTTTAAGTCGTTGATGAGTTCAACTACATTTTCTTTGATACTTGGCTGTTCCATATTATCTATAATTTATCAGTTCCGGTTTCGAAACGTCGAAATCTCTAAAGTTGAGATTGTTTATGCCTATTGGATTAAATTTAAAACTATTTCCGGTACCATCAGGTACATTTGGATAAATACCTATAGATATTTGTACGGTATTTACTACTAAATTCTCTTTTCGAAGCAAAAATCCTATGCCATAAGCTTGGTAGATGGTCTTCGGGTTGATATTTGCATAAAGTGGTCTATCTATTTTGCCAAAACCAGCAAAGGCTACAGTTGCCACTTGTATACCTGCAAAGTTGAATGGGGTATAGATGATGGATTCAAATTTGAGGATATTTTTATTTTGCCCGAGTACTGCAAAACTATTAAATCCATATAATCCTTCTTGACCTCTACCATTTAAATTCACACTTTCCGAAGCTAAGCGGTTTAAGCCGTTTGTTGATTGGAAGTAAACGAATTGTCGCATGTTCCATTTTCCTCTCGACCACAAGTCGGAAAAGTAGCTTAAATCTAAATGAAATACTCCTCGAGATGCAATGAAGTTAGAGTTGTAAACACCATATTGCATTGACCCTGATAAGTAACCAAAATTGTCGATGTGCTTTCCTGAAGAATACCGCAATGCGTTGTAAATATATTTGGTGTTGCCTTCTCTGTAGAATCCAAAGATGGCATTGAATGAGCGACCTTCGGGAATATCCTCAGTATTACCAAAACGAAAAATCTTTTTGTCCTTGTAATATCTTCTACTCGATACACCGACACTAAACAAATACATGTTACGGTCTTCGTACAAATTGAGTGTATCTAAATTTAAACTTGGCTTTTCAATAAAATCAGTTCGCACATAGCGAGCCCCTAAAATAAGGGAGTTAGTTCTACCACTTTCTTTGGATTGATTTATTTTTATACTTCGACCTAACCACACATCGTTTAAATTATAAACCAATTTTGCTGGAATTAAAACACCATCAGGGAAAGGGAATTCTAGTGTTTGGTCAAAGCGACTGATACCTGCCGAACCTGCCCATTTTGTTAGTGGTGAGAAGAAGGTACGATCGAAATTTATTCCTTGGTATCTTAGTAGTGGAGAAACATTATAATAAATTTTTCCATCGACGTAAGTGTTCTTAATATTATTATCACTCAGTTCTCCTTGCCAATTGGTAAATCTATTTTTAGTAAAATCATATTTACCGCCTTGAATAACTTTAGCTCCAGTTCCAGCTAAGTTAGATTCGGTTATTTTGAAATCTGTGGCTGTAGTACTCACGCCTACACTAGCGTTCAATGACCAACGATCTTGCACAACAACGATAACGTCTACGGAATCGGCACTGCGTTTGGTATTTGAGGGTACTATAATTCGCGCATCGCGAATGTACTCTTGTCGACGAAGTAAACGTTCTGACTCTTTTAATCGGAGAGGATCTAAGCGATCTCCTTTCTTAAATAAAATAAGGCCTTCAATATTACTTTTCCTTGTACCAATATTAATTCTATTCCCTAAATCTTCTATAGCGCCCTTACGAAAGATAAGTGTATCATCAACCTCCGTACCAAAAGGATCGAGCATTTTGTAATGTATATTTCTAATTATTTTCCCTTCAAACCTATTAATGCGATCTTGTTTTTGTCGCGATTGCATATTGTCAATCGGTTTTGATGTAGGTTCTGGCGCATCATAAATGTTTTTAAAAAGCCAGTCGCCAACTTTCGATTCTTTAGATAGTTTCAATAAATTACTATCAACTTTAGTATACTCTTTTTTAGAAATGGTATCTACGGCTAATGTAGCATTTGCTGCTATCGGCAGCGATATCAGGAGGAAACAGAATAAGAATAATGAGTTAACTATCTTGATGTTCTTCATCTTCCTTATTGATAATAATCCTACTATGATAGATAGAGGCAGTACTATTTTTGTTTTCGTAGATAGAGATCAGTAGGATAAAAAATGAAATTAGTAAAGGACCGAACACCAGTCCTAAAATACCAAACATCGGTATTCCAATAATCACACCGATAATAGAAATTAAAGGATGAATGTTAGCCATTTTTCTATTTATAATAAGACGTAATACATTATCAATATTTGATACAATAAGTACACCCCAAATCAAAATTCCAACGCCACTATAGTAATTCGTATAGCTAATCTCTATAAGTCCTGCAGGTACAAATACTAATGCTGCACCTACGAGTGGCACAAAGCTTAATAGTGCCGACAAAACGCCCCAAAATAAAGGGTCTTCAATACCGAATATTAAAAAACCGATACCAACACAAAAGCCTTGAGCAAAGGCGATAATGCCCTGGCCAATTACATTACTTTGAGTAATTCGCTGAAGTTCATCAGCTAATTGCAAAGCATTTTTTTCTTTAAATGGTAAGTATTTTAATAATGCATTTTCAAAATATTCATGTTCAGTAAACATAAAATACAGAATGAAATACATGATGGATATTAAGAAAAAGATATTCGCTAATGCGCTCACAATACTTGGGAAAGACCCTAATGCCCATGATTCTACTTTTTGGATAATCTCCAATACGCGAACGGAGTGTACATCTATTCCGAGTACTGTTGAAAAGTGATTTAAAATATTGGTTAT
>JBIINK010000046.1:0-16918 GCA_044337515.1 Sphingobacteriales bacterium
AGCGGGTGCTTACACGGGTAAGTACGTACATGATGGTATTGTTCGAAATAATAAATTATATGCTGGAGAAATTAATAGTGGAACATTTTCTATTGTTGATGTAACTAATAAATCAGCTCCAGTTGTATTGAATACACAAACCACACCATTTGAATTTACACACAACACTTGGTTGTCATCTAATAGTAATTATTTATATACCACAGATGAGAAGAAAGATGCTTTTGTAACTTCTTATGACGTATCAGACCCAACCAATATAAAGGAGTTAGATCGTTACCGTCGCCAATATTCCAATGGCTCAATTCCTCATAATACCTATATCTTAAATGATTCTTTAGTTACAGGTACCAATACCGATTTCTTATTAACTTCCTATTATACTGATGGTATTACGATTGTAGATGCTGCTCGTCCGGATAATTTAGTGGAAGTGGCACATTTTGATACGAGTCCCTTTTCTGGCGAAGGATATAATGGAGCTTGGGGCGTTTACCCGTTTTTACCATCAGGTAAAGTGATAGTTTCTGATATGGAGTTAGGGTTGTATGTATTGCAGCCTAATTACCAAAGAGCATGTTATGTAGAAGGCACCATTACTGATGTAGCTACTGGTTTAACAATACCTAATGCTACGGTCATCTTCTTTAATAATGCAAAATCTAAACTCGGAAAGTTAGATGGAAAATATAAAACAGGAATTGTTACACAAGGTATTCAGGATGTAGTTTACACGGCTCCAGGTTATCAAAGTAAAACCGTTTCTGTAAATATGCAAAGGGGAGTAGTTGTAAATCAAAACGTTGCATTGAGTCCTGTTGGATTTGGTATTGAAAATAATAGAGCAAAAGTCGTTTCTGTATTTCCTAGTTGTGTAAAAAATGAGTTATACTTTAATAAAGCTTGTGCTAATAGCATACATTTAGTAATGGTAGATAATACGGGCAAAAAAGTAATAGAAAAAATACTTTTTGATAGTGAAAGCAAAGTTGATGTTTCCACTTTAAAATCAGGTATGTATATTGTCCAACTTTTTGAGGAAAACAAATTACTTCAAACAGAGAAGATCATAAAAGAATAAGAACAAACACTCACTATAAAATAAATTTAATTTGAAAAAACTTATACAATTTTGCATTATCGGTTTAATCGCTGTAAATGCACAAGCACAAAATGTTAACATTGTGCAACGATCACGAGTACCATATCCAGGTACTTCAAACATTTGGGGATATGTTGATACAACTGGTAAAGAGTATGCATTGGTTGGTGCTAACGATCGATTGTCGATTGTTGATATTACAAATCCTGATGCCCCTGTTAAACGTTTTTCTGTTTTGGGTCCGAATTCAATATGGAGAGAAATTAGAACTTGGGGTAAATATGCTTATGTTACTACCGAAGGTGGTGGTGGTTTAACCATTGTAAACTTAAGTCAGTTACCAGATACAATTACATTTAAACAATATACTGGTGATGCTGCAATGACGAATCATATTGATGCTATTCACGCATTGCATGTAGATAATGGGAAGTTGTATTTATATGGCGGTAATTACCAACAAGGTAAAGCAAAAATATTTTCGTTAACAGATCCTTGGAACCCACATTATTTAGGTACAGTTTCTCAGCGATATGTACATGATGGATTTGTAAGAAACGATACCTTATACTCTTGTCAAATATATGATGGTTTATTAGAAATTATTGATGCTAGAAACCCTGCGGCACCTGTTATTATTGCATCACAAGTAACACCAAAACAATTTACACATAACTCATGGATGTCTACTAACCGTAAGGTTATTTATACAACAGATGAAGTAACTGGATCATGGGTTACTGCATATGATATCAGTGACTTTTCAAATATCAAAGAACTCGATCGTTACCGTCATAATAATTCTGGCTCTATTGGACATAATACTTACATCATGAACAATTCGGCAGTTACCGGTTCGAATACAGATTTCTTATGGACATCTTATTATCGTGATGGGATTACTGTTGTTGATGCCTCTCGTCCAGATAATTTAGTTGAAGTAGGAAACTTCGATTCATCACCAAGTTATTCTGGCGATGGTTTCAATGGTGCTTGGGGAGTATATGCTTATTTACCTTCGGGAAATGTAATCATTTCTGATATCGAAATGGGCTTATACGTAGTTACTCCGACATACAAAAGAGCATGTTTTTTAGAAGGCGTTATTCGTGATGCTCAAACTAACGTAGCCATTGCTGGTGCAACGATACAAGTATTAACTAAAACAGAATTAAATGGTATAACGAGTACTACAGGTTCTTATAAATCAGGTACAGCAGATTCAGGAACTTATGTGGTTCGTGTTTCTTATCCAGGTTATATTGCACAAGATGTTACTGTGGAATTGAAGAATGGTATTGTAACTCCTTTAAATATAACGCTAGGTAAACATATAAACTTCCCTTTTGTAGCTACGATAAAAGACTCTGCAAATAATGCTATAGTGAATGCTAAAGTAATTATTAAGAATGCTGAGTTTACCTACGAAGTAAGCACCGATGCAAATGGTGGATATAGTATTCCTACTTTCTACGCTGGTAAATATGCTATGTACATTGGTGCATTTGGGTATAACACGATTTTTATAGATTCGACAAATTATTTATCAGTAAATGATATTCCAAATGTGAAATTATCAAAAGGATATTATGATGATTTCTTGTTTGATTACCAATGGTCAACAGCTTCTACAGCAAGCACTGGTGCTTGGGTTAGAGCAAAACCAATTCGTACTATATTAAACAGTGTAGTTTGTAATCCAGATTTTGATGTGTCAAGTGATTTTGGCGACCAATGTTTTGTCACTGGAAATGCTACAGGTAATGTTACAACGGCTGATATTGATGGAGGAATTGTTTCACTTGCTTCTCCAGAAATGGATTTATCAAGTTATGGCAACCCACATATTAATTACAGCAGATGGTTCTCTAACATTGCTACTACTGGTACTGCAAATGATACCTTAACCATTTCTATTAATAATGGAACACAAACTGCAATTGTTGAACAATTAATTGGTTCAATTGCCGATAAAGGTCAATGGGTAGGAAAATCACATCGTGTGAAAGATTTTATTACGCCTACCAATAAAATGAGATTAGTATTAAGAGCGGGTGATTATGGTGCTGATAACATTGTAGAAGCAGCGTTAGACAGATTTAGTGTTACAGATGTAGATTCAGTAATTACTATAGGAATAAATAGCAAAGTGAATTCAATTTATGCGAAAGCTTTCCCGAATCCAAGTACAGCTGATGTACAAGTTTCATATAACTTCACAAAATCTGCTGAAGGCAGCATTAAAATGTATGATATCTTAGGAAATGTAGTATTTGCAAAAGAGTTGAAAGAATCATTCGGTATGGTGAATATCAATATTGAAAATAAAGGAATTTACTTTATTCGAATCGAATCAAATAATGAACAACAAGTGATTAAGTTCAGCAAACAATAGAACTTAACCATATAAACGAAAAAAGGCGTAATGAAAATTACGCCTTTTTTTATACCCACTACCCACTACTCACTACTCTTTTTACATCTCTTTAATCGTGAAATCAAACGATTCCATAATAAGGTTTGCTAATAATTTCTTACAAGCAGTTTCTACTTTTTCTGAAGCTTCTTGAGCATTGCTCGCTTCAATTTCTAGGGTGATATGCTTTCCGATACGAACATTTTGCACTTCTGCTAGTCCGATGTTCTTCATACTACCTGTTACTGCTTTACCTTGTGGATCAAGGATTTCTTTCAATGGCATTACATTGATTTCTGCTTGGAATTTCATATTAGGCAATAAATTTCTTTTTAAAAATGATCGACAATAAAATATAAATCACAATGATCATTGGGACAGCTGCAAACTTAAAAAATAATATTAGGATTAACGATAAGATTATCAACAGATATCTGTGGATATTCAAATTGAAATCCATGCTTTTGAACTTTAATGAAAACAATGGGATTTCCGATACCAGCATCAAGGAGAAACCAATACTTAAAACCACTAATAGAATAGGGTTGATAGTCATTGGCAAAAATGGTAAGCTGATAAAAAACAATGTATTTGCTGGAGTTGCTAGTCCAATGAAATTCTCCGATTGACGAGTATCTATATTGAATTTAGCTAAACGTATAGCCGAAAATACGGTAATGATGAAACCAACATAGGCATATTCTGCAGGAAGCATTTTAAATACAAATAAGCCCGGTATAAATCCGAAGCTCACCATATCGGCTAATGAATCTAATTGTTTACCAACTTCCGAATATGCTTTTAGTGCACGAGCGGCTAAACCATCCATAAAATCAAATGCTGCAGCTAATAATACCAAGTAAGCTGCTGTTTCTAATTCACCATTAAATGCATAAACCGCAGCCACGCATCCTGTGAATAAATTCAGACAAGTGATAAAATTTGGAATATGTTTTTTCATACTATCCAATGTTAGCTATTCATTGAAATAAGGAACTCTTCGTTAGATTTCGTTCCACGCATTTGATGCTGTAAGAATTCCATTGCTTCTACAGGGTTCATATCCGCTAAGTGATTTCTTAAAATCCAGATGCGTTGTAATACATCTTTATCTAATAATAAGTCATCTCTACGAGTAGAAGATGCTGTGATATCAATAGCAGGGAAGATTCTCTTATTCGCAATTTTTCTATCCAACTGTAATTCCATGTTACCTGTTCCTTTAAATTCTTCGAAGATTACCTCGTCCATTTTAGAACCTGTTTCTGTTAATGCAGTAGCGATAATAGTTAATGAACCACCGTTCTCAATTTTACGAGCAGCACCAAAGAAACGTTTTGGTTTATGTAATGCGTTTGCATCCACACCACCCGATAATATTTTACCAGATGCAGGCGCAACTGTATTGTATGCTCTCGCTAAACGAGTGATAGAGTCGAGTAGAATAACTACATCATGTCCACTTTCCACCATACGTTTTGCTTTCTCCAAAACGATGTTGGCAATTTTCACATGTCGCTCAGCAGGTTCGTCAAATGTAGAACTTACTACTTCGGCACGTACACTTCTTGCCATATCGGTAACCTCTTCCGGACGTTCATCAATCAGTAAAATGATTAAGTAAACTTCTGGGTGGTTAGCTGCAATAGCATTGGCAACGTCTTTTAATAAAACAGTTTTACCTGTTTTCGGTTGCGCAACAATAAGTCCACGTTGACCTTTACCAATAGGGGCAAAGAGATCCATTAAACGTGTAGAATAATTATTTGGGTCAGAAAATAAACTGAATTTTTCGAATGGAAATAATGGCGTTAAAAAGTCGAATGGTACACGGTCTCTCACTTCAGAAGGAGTGCGACCATTTATCGATTCAACACGCACTAATGGGAAGTATTTTTCACCTTCTTTGGGAGGGCGAACACTACCACGAACGGTATCACCTGTTTTCAATCCAAATAATTTTATTTGCGATTGTGATACATAAATATCATCCGGAGAAGTAAGGTAATTATAGTCAGACGAACGTAAGAAACCATAACCATCAGGCATAATTTCTAATACACCTTCGTTTACAATTGAATTATCGAAATCAAGTGTATTTAAAAGTGATTCGCTGTTAGGATTGTTACTTCGTGGGTTATTTTTATTACGATCGAATTTAGTGTTACGATTGCGATCAAATGAACGCTCGATGCTTGCGCTATCTTGTAAACCTGGTTCAGGGTTACCTTGTTGTGGAGCTTCTACTTCTGCTTCAGCAACTGGAGCTTCTTCGTTAGAAGGAGTTGCTTCTACTTGTTGTTGCTCGTTATTCGATTCACGTTCTGGTTGAACTTCTGCAATCGGTTGAGGTTCGCGTGCTTGTGCAAAATCTCTATCAGGTTGCTGATCATATTCAGCTTGGAAACGTTTTTGTTCATCACGATTATCGTCTGTTTTAGCAGGTTTAATCGATCTTTTTCTCTTTGGCTTATCAGCTCCATCTTCTGTACTGCTTACTTCAGCACCAGTTTGTTTTTTTTGTTTATCCACTATATTAGATATAAGTTCTTGTTTTCGTAGTTCTTCGTAGTTGTTGATGTTGAGGTCTTTGGCTATTTGACGTAATTCAGAAACGAGTTTATCGTTCAAAGGGGTAGTATCGTGCATTAAGGAATTGTGAATCTTGTGATTAGGGTTTACTGAGAAGTGTTAAGAATGTTAACACATCGCAATTATAATGATAAATATGGAATAAACAAAAAAAGCCCTAAAAATTAATCAATAGGCCTTATTTTCAAATCATTTTCTATTTTTGTAGATATGAATAAAGCCACCTTAGTTCAAGAGATAAAATCGAAAAAATCATTTTTATGTGTAGGTTTAGACACTGATATTCAGCGTATACCGAAGCATTTATTGGAATTCGACGACCCTATTTATGAATTTAACAAATCCATAATAGAAGCAACCTCTTCGTTTTGTGTGGCCTACAAGCCTAATATCGCTTTTTACGAAAGTCGTGGCTCTAAGGGTTGGGATAGTTTGCAAAAGACCATGGATTGCATCCCTAAGTCCATTTTTACTATTGCCGATGCTAAACGTGGTGATATTGGGAATACATCTGACTTATATGCTCGTGCATTTTTCGACAAGCAATCATCGGGTTTCGATTTTGATTCAATAACCATTGCACCCTACATGGGATCTGATTCGGTTAAGCCTTTTTTAGCCTATGAGAACAAATGGGTAATATTATTAGCACTTACCTCTAATGAGGGAGCGTTTGACTTTCAACTTACTGAAGACAAGTCTTCAACACCACTCTATCAAAAAGTAATAACTACTTCACAAGAATGGGCAAGCGACGAACAAATGATGTACGTAGTTGGTGCTACTCGCCCAGAATACTTCGCCGAAATTCGTAAGATTAGTCCGAAGCATTTTTACCTAGTACCTGGTGTTGGTGCTCAAGGTGGAAGCTTGGAAGATGTATGTAAATACGGACTAAACGACGAAATTGGTTTGTTAGTGAATTCATCTAGAAACATAATCTACGCATCTAGCGGAACCGACTTTGCAGAACGTGCTGCAGAAGAAGCGCAAAAGATGCAATTAGAAATGGAAAAAATACTTGCACAGAATAAGTTGATTTAATCATTTCTTTCTTTTTCCTTTGTATAAACCAAAGGGATAAGTGATGAAGGAAGATTTTGTGCAGTCGGTTTGGAAATTTCAGCTTTTCAATCAAAAAGAATTTATTAGTGAATCGGGTCAGTTCATCAGAATTGTACACCCAGGATACGAGCATCAAAATGCTGGTCCGGATTTTATTTCCGCAAAAATTTATATCGATGAAATGCTTTGGGTAGGTAATGTAGAAATACATGTCAATTCTCAAGAATGGTATACCCATAAACATCACTTCGATACTGCGTATAACAATGTTATTTTACACGTGGTTTTTAAATCCGATGGCAAGCCTTGCTTCACTCAAAACGGATTACTTTTAAACACCTTAGTACTCGAACCGTATATCGATAATTCAGTTTTAAATAACTACGAACACCTTGCCGAAGATTTGCGTGTATTGCCTTGTGTAAACTGGTGGAAAGCAATAGAACCAAGTGTTGTAGAGCATTGGCTTGCGCGCATGTGTGTGAGTAGATTGGAAAATAAAGCACAAGAACTAAGCAATCGATTGCACACCTTAAATCGTCATTGGGATCAATTGTTTTTCGAAATATTGGCAAGACAAATGGGCTTCCATGTGAATTCCGATCCGATGGAGCGTTTAGCTCGTTCAATTAAAACAGAATGGATACAAAAAATGAGCGATCAAGAGCTATCTGTCGATGCACTTTTCTTCGGTCAGGCTGGAATGTTGAACCGTACTTTTAATGATGAATACCCCAATCAACTTAAAGAAGAATATCAATTTTTAACAAAGAAATACAATCTACAATCTATCGAAGCATCGACCTGGAAATTCTCTAAACTTCGACCATTAAATTTCCCTACTATACGCATCGCACAACTATCGGCGATTGTACAACATCACCCTAAATTTTTTACAGAGTGTATAGAATTAAATGAGCCAACATCTATTTTAAATTACTTCGATGTGGAAATTAATGAATATTGGGATACTCATTATACGTTTGATTCTGAAAGTGCTTCAAGGAAGAAATACATCGGAAAAGAATCCATCAATCAGCTGATATTAAACACACTTTGTATTACTTGGGTGTTGTATGCCAACGCAACGAATACCCCCGAATATGCTCATAAAGCGATGAATTTAATGGAATTAATGACTTTAGAAAACAATCGTTACGTAACTCTGTTCAAAGATGTATCGTATGAGTTTAATAATAGTGTACATAGCCAAGGCTTACGATATCTTTGGGAATACTATTGTAACGATAAAAAATGTTTAAATTGCAGTATTGGAATACAAGGGCTAAAACTAAAATAAAATGATTCAATCTATCATGTCGTTTTTTGAGCAGTACTCTTTTGGGGTATGTACTTATTTGGCACAGAAATTCAAGTTGTCGCTTTCTAAAGTGAGAATGTTTTTTATCTATACTTCTTTCCTTTCAGTTGGGATGCCAATCGTATTTTACTTCCTAGCATTTTTTGTGTTAGACATCAGAAAATTCGTGAAGCAGAAGAGGAGTAATGTGTTTGAGAACTAGTACTGAGTAGTGGGTAATGGGTAGTGGGTATTGGGTAGTGGGTAATGAGTATTTAATTTATTTTCTCACTACTCACTACTCATTACCCACTACTCAATACCCACTACCCAATAGGTCCCAAATCAAATCCTGCTCAAACCCTCTACTATTAAGGTATTGCGCGATTTTGTGTTTCCGAATATAAGGGTCGGTGTCTTTAACTTTTGATGCTTTTTTTTCGAGTTCCTTTTTTAGAATATCGATGTATTCATCGCCATCAATTTCTTTCAATGCTTTTTTTATGCAGTAATCGGATACCTTCTTGAGTTTTAAATGTTGCTTGATTTTTATTCGTCCCCAATGTTTAATGCGGCATTTACCACGAGCATAGGTGATAGCAAAACGTTCTTCATTTAAAAAATTATCGGTTATTAAGTCGGAGATTAATTCTTCAACTTCTTTTTGGTGCAAACCCAGGTCATACAACTTGTCGCGCACTTCTTGCTGACTACGTTCCTGATAGGCACAGTACTGCTCAATTTTTACTTTGGCAGATTTTTTATCGTAAATCTTTTTGGGTTTCTTCGATTCTTCCATTAGGAATCAAAATTGGTTTTAGAACTGATGGCTTTCCAATCGTCAATGTCTTTCTGCACTTCAGCCATTTTCGTTTCAAATTTCTCAATAGAATGTGGACCCAAGGGCAAGTGCAATGGAGGGTTTTCAGAATTCACCACTTGGTAAATTACGTTAGCAGCTTTCACCGGATCTCCATCTTGTGTACCGCTATAGCTCTGTATGATATTCACTAACTTATGTGCAGTGTTTTCGTAGTAATCGATTTTCTTAGCTGGTGTTCTATGTGAGGTGCCTCCGAATTGAGTTCTAAAAGGCCCTGGTTCTACAACAGTTACTTTTATAGGGCTTTCTCCCAAATCTAAAGCTAAGGCTTGTGAGAAGCCTTCTAATGCATATTTACTTGCATTGTAAATTCCCATTCCCATGGTAGCATTGAATCCTGCAGCTGATGATATTTGTAAGATGTGTCCCGACTCTTGTTTACGCATAAAAGGCAATACTTTTTGAGTAAGGTTTAGAGGCGCAAAGAAATTCACTTCCATTTGTAAACGCACTTCTTGGAGGGAAGCTTCTTCTACTGCACCGAGTAATCCGTATCCGGCATTATTCACTAAGACATCGATGGTTAATTGCTGAGATGCAATGTTTTCGAGCATTTGATCTACTTTCTCATATTCAGTTACATCAAGCACAAATGCTTGAGCATGTAAATTCCCAACTTCAAAAAGAAATTCATTGGCATGTGATTCCTTACGGAAGGTTGCGAAAACATAATCGCCTTGGGCAATAACTTTCTTTGCTAATGCTCTACCTAATCCACCTGAAACTCCGGTAATCAGCCAATTCTTTTTATACATCATGACTCAAATTTACCTTATTTTACGAGTTCATTCAAGTTAAACAATATTTTTTCGATATTTGGTTATGCAACATCAATATACAGCAGCGCAATTAGAACACTTATGGGAATGTAAAGCGAGTATCATTAATCCTTCCTCGAGTATTCAATGGCTATTAATTGATAGTCGCAAAGTGATTAATGCCCAAGCATCCTTGTTCTTCGCTTTACAAGGTAAGCAAGATGCGCATCAATACATTGCTGAATTGTACAATCGTGGGGTTCGAAATTTCGTAATCACTCAAACCGATTTTCCGATTGAGAAATTTGCAGAAGCTAATTTTTTCTTTGTAGCCGATGCACTAAGAACTATGCAATTACTAGTGTCTTACCATCGTGAGCATTTCGATTTTAAAGTAATTGGTATTACCGGAAGTAATGGAAAAACAGTAGTAAAAGATTGGTTGTATCAATTAATATCACCCGAAAAATCTATTGTTCGTAGTCCGAAAAGTTATAACTCACAAATTGGCGTACCACTTTCGGTATGGCAAATGAACCATACTTACCAACTCGGTATTTTTGAAGCCGGTATCTCTACCGCTAATGAAATGGATGCTTTGGAAGAAATCATACATCCACAAATTGGAATCTTAACAAACATCCTTTCTGCTCATGATGATGGCTTTGGAAGTAAAGAAGAAAAACTTCAAGAGAAGTTAAAATTATTCAAGCACGCTTCTAAAGTGGTATATGGGAAACAATATGTTCCCGATGGCTTAATCCCTGCAAACCGTTCATTTACTTGGGCGATACAAGCAAAGGCCGATTTAGAAATTAAATCCATCCATAAATTAGAAGTAGGTTCCGTAATAAAAGCAATCTATGCTAGTTTCGAGTTCGAAATACATACACCGTTTAACGACGATGCTTCAATAGAGAATAGTATTATATGTGCAGCAAGTATGCTTTGCTTAGGGTATGAAGTAGCAATAGTTCAAGCCAGAATTCAGCAATTACAGTCTATACCGATGCGTTTGCAAATGAAGCAAGGTATTCAGCAATCGAGTATTATCAATGATAGTTACAGTGCAGACATAGCCTCATTATTTATTGCTGTTGATTTCTTATTTCAACAAAAGCACGATCGTAAAACCATTATTATTTCCGACATGATTCATGCAGCGAATGAAAATGTTTATGAGTTGATGGCGGATTATTTCCAAGCACATAAAATAGATCGTGTAATTGGTATCGGTAAAGAAATTTCTGCACATGCAGAATTGTTTAGCATGGATACGCAATTCTTCAATACCACAGAAGAATTCCTGCAAGCCTTTAGTAGCTTCGATTTCAGCAGGGAAGGAATACTCATTAAAGGTGCACGTACTTTTGCTTTCGAAAAAATTGCACAACGTTTAGAAGAGAAAGTTCACGATACCGTTTTAGAAGTAAACTTGAATGCTATCGTTCATAATTTAAATTTTTACCGCTCACAATTACACATTGGTACCAAAATAATGGTGATGGTAAAAGCCTTTGCTTATGGCAGTGGTAGTTTTGAAGTAGCCAATGTTTTACAATACAACAAAGTAGATTACTTAGCAGTAGCTTATGCCGACGAAGGGGTAGCCTTACGCTCAGCAGGAATAAGCATTCCAATTATGGTGATGAGTCCGGAGAGCAATGCTTTTGCGAAAATGACTGCCAACAAACTGGAGCCAGAAATTTATAACGCAGGTATTCTCAATTCATTTATCAATCATCTGAGATTAGAAGGGATTAAAAATTACCCAATCCATCTAAAGTTAGATACCGGCATGCATCGCTTAGGATTTGAGATGAATGATATCGAAGAGATCACTTCATTTATTAAAGATGAAACGATAAAAGTAGTATCGGTATTCTCTCACCTTGCAGCTTCAGAAGCTGAAGAGCATGATGAGTTTACTCATTCGCAGTTGGATAAATTTGATCGCATGTATGCGAAGCTTCGTAATAATTTACATTATGATGCCTTACGACACGTGGCTAATACCGCTGCCATATTACGTTTCCCAGAATCGCATTACGAAATGGTACGACTAGGAATTGGATTATATGGAGTAGAAAATGTAGGAAATTACGAACACGAATTGCAACGTGTAGTGGAATTGAAAACCACCGTTACGCAAATTCGTAAAGTAACAAAAGGCGAAAGTATAGGATACAGTAGGAGAGGTTTGCTGAATTACGATGCTGAAATAGCCACCATCAAAATTGGTTATGCCGATGGGTATAACAGAGCATTTGGTAATGGAGTTGCGGAAGTTATTATAAACGGTAAAAGAGCTAAAGTTATTGGCAGTGTGTGTATGGACATGTGTATGGTAGATGTAACCGGACTGAATGTTCAAGAAGGAGATGAAGTGATTGTTTTTGGTGATGAGCCAACAATTAAAGAGCTTGCCGAGAAAATAAATACTATACCTTACGAAATATTAACAAGCATATCACAACGAGTACAGAGAGTATATTACTATGAATAAAGTCATTAAAATTTTTGTCAATTATTTCTTCAAGGGGGTACTGATTTTTGTGCCTTTAGCTTTTAGTGTTTATGTAATCTACTCGGTAGTTTCAACCGTAGATAGCATCATCGACTTAGGTTTCCCAGGTTCAGGTTTCTTAGTAGCCATTGTTGGAATTGCATTCATCGGATTATTAGTTACCTCGTTTATTACGGAACCTATTTATAATTATTTCGATAAGCTTCTTAACCGAATGCCCATCTTTAAATTGATGTACTCATCGGTACGCGATTTATTGGAAGCCTTTGTTGGTGAAGATAAAAAATTCAATGAACCAGTATTGGTAGAAATTTCGGAAGGCATAAAGCAAGTCGGATTCCTTACTCAAAATAATTTAAGCAGTATCGGACTAGATGAGGAAGTAGCTGTATATTTCCCGTTCTCATACAGCATCGCAGGTAAGGTCGTTATTGTAAACAAATCAAGAGTTTCACCCTTACGCATGAAAGCCGCCGATGCAATGAAGTTTGTGGTGTCGGGTGGAGTCTCCGAAATCTAACCAATGTGCAAATGAGAAGATGCGTAAATGCGTAGATGTGGAAATGCGAAAATGCCTGCCTCGGCCTAAGACGAGGTGCAAATGCGTAAATGCGAAAATGCCTGCCTCGGCCTAAGACGAGGTGGAAATGCGAAAATGCCTGCCTCGGCGTTAGACGAGGTGCAGATGCGTAGATGTGGAAATGCGAAAATGCCTGCCTCGGCCTAAGACGAGGTGCAAATGCGAAAATGCCTGCCTCGGCGTTAGACGAGGTGCAAATGCGTAAATGCGAAGATATGTAAATGCGAAGATGTGCAGATTCCTGCTTCAGCCTATGACGAGGTGCAAATGCGTAAATGCGTAGATATGCAAATGCGAAAATGCCTGCCTCGGCGTTAGACGAGGTGCAAATGCGTAAATGCGAAGATATGTAAATGCGAAAATGCCTGCCTCGGCGTTAGACGAGGTGCAAATGCGTAAATGCCTGCCTCGGCCTAAGACGAGGTGGAAATGCGAAAATGCCTGCCTCGGCCTAAGACGAGGTGCAAATGCGAAAATGCCTGCCTCGGCGTTAGACGAGGTGCAAATTATAGAGATGTTAGTCCCGGTGGCTATCGGGATGAGACTTTGGACAAAGGACACTGGACAATAGACTTAAGAGTGTCCTATGTCCAGAGTCCGATGTCCAGTGTCTAGAGTCCAATGTCCTTTGTCCAATATCCAATATCTCAAATCCAGAGTCTCATGTCTAACATCTCAATTCTGGTAACTAGAATTTAAGTTTCTAATCTCGATAGCTATCGGGACTTTTATCTCAATCTTGGCAACTATTTTTTCTTTGCTTGAATCTTTTGTAGTTGATCAATATCAATTGAATCTTTTGGTCTTCCCGTTGACATTTTGGTTAGAATAAGGTGATTGAAGTGAATAAAGGGTATGTTTAAACCATCGACATTTGCAATAATCTTTTGTTCCCAAGCTTCATCAAATTTTACCCCAGAAACAAATGTCATAAAATCTATTTTAAATGGTTCTTCACCATCTTTGAATAAAACAGGTTTTGAAAAATCTAATTCTTGAATACCTATTAAAATATCCTCTTCAATTAAAAGTTTTCTGAAGCATTTAATAATGTTTGTTTTGTTTTTTAAATTATCTGGCTTTATCCATAAATCAATATCACCAGTTGTTCTTCTATATCCATGAAAATTTACAGCATATCCACCCACTACTATGAATTGAACATCATTTTTTAATAGCGCATCCAATAAATCGAATGTATACTCATCAAATATATTCATAGTATTTTTATAGAATGTTTTTTAGGTAAATTATTAGGGTCATAGCCTTTTAACCCATATGCAATATTTATAAATTTTCTTAATTGCTGAAGTATTTCGATAGACGTCAATTTTGACATTTCAGATATTTCATATTCCTCTTGTTCCTCAAACGAATGAAACACTCTTATTTTTCGTGGTTCGTAAGCTACTTCAGGTTCTTTTAGTTTCTTTTTCATATTTAGAAGAATAGAGATATTAGAATAGAGATATTAGATATTAGAAAGTCAATTTTGTACTATTTATGTTTCTAATATCTAACATCTCAATTCTGGTAACTAGAATTTAAGTTTCTAACATCTAACATCTCAATTCTGAGATCTAGAAGTTAGGTTTGAGTATAAACTTCTCGTAAAACTCAACAATATGTTGTACCGCATCATCGGCGGTATCTACCACTTTGAAAAGGAACATATCATCAGGCGATAAATTGTTTTCTTTTTCCAACATCGTTTTCTGAATCCATTCTATTAGTCCGCCCCAGAACTCAGTGCCTACAAGCACTACAGGGAATTGCGCAACTTTCTTAGTCTGAATTAAAGTTAATGCTTCGAACAATTCATCTAGCGTTCCAAATCCACCTGGCAATACCACAAACCCTTGTGCGTATTTTAAGAACATCACTTTTCTCACAAAGAAATAATCGAAGTTCATCAATTTATCTAAATCGATATATGGGTTATGTGTTTGTTCAAATGGAAGTACAATGTTTAGTCCAACCGATTTACCACCTGTAGCTCTTGCACCTTTATTGCCAGCTTCCATAATACCTGGGCCACCACCGGTAATAATACCGTAGCCTTTGCGTGTAAGCTTCTCCGCAATCTCTTCGCCTAATTTATAGTATACATGATCAGGCTTTGTTCTTGCCGATCCAAATATCGAAACACATGGGCCAATTTTAGCCAACTTCTCAAATCCCTCTACAAACTCAGCCATGACTTTAAAAATCTGCCAAGCATTTTGAGTTTTAATTTCGTTCCAGTTTTTATTCTCGAACGCACTTCTAATTTTATCGTCTCCTGTCATTCCTTTTTATGTATTAAGTAGTATGTATTAAGTATTAAGTATTAAGTATTAAGTATTAAGTATTAAGTATTATTTGTCTTAAGAAAAAATCCAGTGTCCAGTGTCCTTTGTCCAGTGTCCAGTGTCCTTTGTCCTTTGTCCAGTGTCCTTTGTCCAATGTCCTTTGTCCAGTGTCCAGTGTCCAATGTCCAGTGTCCAGTGTCTATTTATTTTTTCTCAAAAGGAGCAAACCAATAAATGTAATAATTCCATTCAGGATAAGCAACTCGAATCCGAACTTATATCCGTTTAGCCATTGCACGCTATTAGCGTTTAATATATAGCAAATAATAGGGGAAAGGATACAAATTACAGGAACCCATTTATCTTTTACAGAGTTCTTAGTGAACAAGCCGTAGGCAAATAATCCGAGTAATGGGCCATAGGTATAACCCGCTACGGTAAAGAGTTTCCCGACGACGGCTTGGTCGTTGATGCTTTTAAATAATACGATGACCAAGAACAAAAGAAAGGCGAAACTAAAATGAACATAATAGCGAATTCGTTTACGCTTTTGTTCGTCAAGGTCTTCTCGTTTATTCAATCCTAAAATATCTACACAAAACGATGTGGTTAATGAAGTTAATGCTCCATCGGCACTTGGATAGGCTGCTGATATTAATCCGATGATGAATACTAATCCAGCAAAACTACCTAAGTATTTAATGGCTAAGGTTGGGAATAACTCATCTGAATTACTTGGTAATGCAATTCCTTTTTGTTGAGCATATTGATATAATATAACACCCAAGCTTAAGAATAGTAAGTTAATGAACACTAATACTAGACTAAAACTAATCATGTTTTTCTGAGCATCCTTTAACGATTTACAACTCAAATTCTTTTGCATCATTTCCTGGTCGAGGCCAGTCATGGTAATGGTGATAAACATCCCGCTGAAAAATTGCTTCAAGAAAAATCGTTTATCATTTACATCGGTAAAAATAATTTGTGAGTAATCACTCTTCTTAATCGTGCTCACTAAATCACCAAAACTATAACCCAATTCTTTCGAAATAATATAAACCGATAAGCCCACGCCTAACAACATAAAAGTAGTTTGAAGGGTGTCTGTCCAGATGATTGTTTTAATGCCACCCTCGAACGTATACAGCAGAATTAAGCAGATAAATACCAATACGGTAACATAGAACGGAACGCCCCATTGTTGAAACACAAATGTTTGAAGTACACTCACCACTAAGAACATTCGGAACGAAGCACCAATGACTCTAGAAAGGATAAAAAAGGAAGCACCAGATTGGTACGACCAGAATCCAAAACGTTGTTCTAAAAACGAATAGATGGATGTTAAATTTAAGCGATAATAGAGTGGTAGCAATACTGTAGCAATTACAATGTAACCGG
>JBIINK010000047.1:0-16881 GCA_044337515.1 Sphingobacteriales bacterium
CATCTATTTCTTTATTTAGATCAAAAGGAGTGTATTTCTTGTTCTTCGTATTGATAATACCAATTCCACGATCAGATGCCAACCATACTTCATCTTTAATCAATTCTAGATCATATAAATAATCATCTGTAATCGTAGCAATTTTTGAATACTGATATATGCTATCCTTTTCAACGTAAGCAATTCCTGAGCCGTTCGTTGAAATCCAAATAGTACCATTTTTATCCTCAATAATATCAGAAATCGGAGATGATAAATGAAATGCTTTAGCAGATTTATTTGATTTATGATAGATATTGCCATTTACGTCTCCTACCCATAATTCATTGCGTTTATCAAAAAATATTGTATTTATATTATTATTGAATTTTGCTGGAATTTCAACATCAAAATATTTATAACCATCAAAATAAAGTACACCTCGGTCGGTTACTAAATACAAATACCCTTGATTATTAATACTTATTCGTTTAATCTTATAATTAAGATCATTGTAATTCAACTCTGTTTTATTGATTAAAGGTGATTGTGCAGAAGCACTTATTGAGAATAAAAGAAAGAATACTATCCAAAGTCTATTCATAGTGTTCAAAATTAGCTTGGACAATAATTTGAACCTCTTCCGATATTTTTTGATTAACGATGGTAGGTATAAAAATGCCGTGTTCTTCAAGTAAAACATTAAATTTCGAATTCACATTTATTTTTCCATTCTTCACTTCAATAGAAACTTTAATAATTCTATCTTTTTCAACACCATGTATGATTAGTTTGCCTTTAGCGCGAACTTCGTACTTACCATCAACATAAAAATTAACATTCTCTACAATTTTGCCGGTGAAATTACATCGAGGGAATCGTTCAGATTCCAAGTAATTCTCATTAAAATGCTCTTGTTGTAGACTTCCATTAAAACCATTAAAGGATGTATTCTCTACAGTAAAGGCGAATGTTTTATCAGATAATATTAGCAGGCCATTAAGTTTTGATGACTTGGCTTCAATTCGTTCTAGAGTAGCATCAGATATGAAACGTATACTCCCACTTCGCATTATTAATTTATTTGCTTTTTGAGCATTCGATTGCATCGAAAAACAAATTAAAATTAAAGCGAGTAAATAGGTTCTCATTAAAGAAACATTAATAGATATAATTTTTCAAACAAGTAATAATTGAATCGATATGGTCTTCTGTTAAATCGAGATGTATTACAAAACGCATGGTTTGCTTACCCATGGTATTGGCAACAATATTATTCTCTTTTAAATATTGAATAAAAGAATCGGAGGCAACATCATCTTGTAATTTAAATATAATGATGTTTGTTTCTACTGGTAGTAGTTCTTTAACAAAAGAACATTGTGTTAAACAATCACCAATTTTTTTTGCTCTTCTATGGTCGTCGGCTATACGTACTACATGATGATCTAAAGCATAAACTGCCGCAGCTGCAAGAACTCCAGCCTGACGCATACCACCACCAAATAATCGACGATACCTACGAGCCTTAGCGATAAACGCTGAAGAACCTAATAAAGCAGAACCTACTGGTGCTCCTAATCCTTTTGAAAAACAAACAGAAATAGAATCAAAATATTTTGAATAGTCCTTTGCATTATCTTTCGATTCTTCTAATGCGTTAAAAATACGAGCACCATCTAAATGCAAAGGCAATTGATGCTTCTTGCACATTTCAGAGATTTTCGAAATTTCATCTAGTATATAATATCCTCCACCGGCTTTATTTAATGTATTTTCTAATGCAACTAAAGAAGTTCTTGGGAGATTAATAATCGGAGGATGAATGTTATCTTCAATTTGTTCGGCTGTTATTTTGCCTTTATTCCCATGTATCGCTCTTACCTGAACGCCAGAATTAAATGCCATTCCACCACCTTCGTAATTGTAAATATGTGAAGTTGAATCACAAATCACCTCATCCCCAGGTATGGTATGTGTTTTAATTGCAATTTGATTGGTCATTGTACCCGATGGGCAAAACACTGCCGCTTCGAATCCGAAAATCGATGCGATTTTTTGTTCTAATGCGTTAATTGTTGGATCTTCACCATAAACATCATCTCCTAAAGGAGCGTTAAACATGGCTTCCAACATAGGTTTTGTCGGTCTTGTTACAGTATCACTGCGTAAATCGATCATATAGGAATGATTTTTGCTAAATTTAGGAATTATTAAGAGTTTTTTGAAGAAAATATATTCTAATTATACTTACACAAGGTTCATTTTGTTAGTCATACTAGCAATGCTTTGCCATGTCAATTCTTCAAAAGCTCAACTATTCATAACGACCAATCGTACAGTTACCGATTTAGTAAGTAATGTACTCGCAAGTAAAGGTGTTGCTATTTCAGCAATTACTTCCTCAGCAAACTTAAATGCTATTGGCTTTTTTGATGGACGGAAATCGAATATTGGTTTAGATAGTGGAATAATTTTATCAACTGGATTAGTAAGAAATGCTGCAGGAGTAAATACCATAGGGAATACAGGTACTTCTAACAATCAACCAGGAGATCCATCCATTACTTCCATTTATCCTTCAGAGCCTAACTTCGATGCATCGTGGATTAAATTTCGAGTTAAACCAGAATCAGATACTATTCGATTTCGATTTGTATTTGCATCAGAAGAATATCCAGAATTTGTAAGTCAGGCGTATAATGATGTATTCGGATTATTTATTTCTGGCAATGAATATATCACCGAAACCAATTTGGCTATTATTCCCAACACTACTACTCCTATTTCAATTCAGAGTGTCAATGCAATTACAAATCCAACCTATTACCGAGATAATACCAACGGACTTTCTTGCACATTTGATGGTTTTACTACAGTAATAGAGGTAAAAGCAAAAGTTACTCCTTGTCAATTATATGATTTAAAGTTTGTGATAGCCGACATTAAAGATTTCATCTATGATTCTGGGATTTTTATAGAAGCACAAAGTTTGCAGAGTATAAATAAAAATGCTGTTTCACTAACAACTATTAATGACTTTTTTACAGAATGCGATTCCAATTCATTTGTACTTTCAAGAAATTCAGATGATTTATCCACTCCGATAACCGTACAATATAAAATATCAGGAACGGCAAAAGCAGGAATTGATTACACTATCGACAATATTAGCACTGCAACAATACCAGTTGGTGTAAAGCGAATAGGCGTTGTTATAAAACCATTTACCGATGGTTCAGCCGAGCCCTCAGAAAGCATCTCGATGAAAATATTAAGTCCTGTTATTTGTGATACCATTATTAAAACCCTCACTCTACTTGATTATAAAAATATAGATTCCTTAGAATTTAATTACGTATGTAATGATAGTACAATACGAGTTACCATTAGAGATTTTGATTTATTGGATAGTATAAAATGGTCGAACGACAAAAATCAAATTGTATCGATTATACCAACATTACTTTACAACAAAAAAGATACGGGTTACCATTATGTAAGAGGCGTTGAACGTTGTACCGGGCGTGTAATTATTGATTCTGTAAAGATTTTAAACTTCCCAATTACCATTACTGGCGATACGTTAATTTGTTATGGTGATACTTTAAAGTTACTTGCAACCTCTGCCTTAACTAGCGCAAAATATGAATGGAGTACAACAACAGGTGGTGCATTTAGCCCAACTCCCCTTTCGTCTGGACCCACTATAATTCCCGAAAAATCCGGGAACATTACCGTAGAAATTACAAACGATGGAATATGTTCTAAACGAACTTACCGTGTAGAGGTTATAAAATTGGCAGTAGAAGCTGATACCATTTCCATATGCGGAGCTGGGAACTCAACCATTATACATGCAAGTGGCGGAACTCAATACAAATGGACGCCCGCTACGTTTTTAGATAACGATACCATAGCAACGCCAACTTGTACTCCTACTTCTACAATTACCTATTCTTTAAAAGTGTCAAAAGGTGAATGCTCTGAAACATTCGATGTAACCATAACTGTTGATACACCTATAACAGTAAAAGCGAATAACGATATTTATATATGTAATCGAGAGTTCGCCCTTTTACAAGCGGAAGGTTCGCCAGTTGGAAATTATTTGTGGATACCAAGTTCTGGACTAGACAGCCCAACATCATCACATCCTAAAGCGAATCCAATTTCTACTACAACCTATTATGTAATTGGCTCGAATGGTTCTTGTAAGAGTATTGACTCGGTTACTATTTTTGTAATTAATCCTATAGCAAGTAATTTAGAATATTCATTCGATTCATGCAGCCGAACTTTTATCGGCACACAAATAAATGCAACAGATTCTAACGATGTAGTTTGGGATTTAGGAAATGGTGAAACGCGAATTGGAAAAAGTATTCGATACCAATATCCTGATGGTGGAAATTATACGATACAATCATTTGTAAACCCTTTAGCACCCTGTATAGATTCCGATGCTGTACAAATTTACTTACCTGTTGTAGATGCAGCTAAACGTAGAATTCCCGATGCCTTCAGCCCCAATGGCGATGGACTAAACGACGAGTTCAAAATCTATTTTGGCAACTTACAATGTGCTGTAAAATCATTTCAAATTTTCAACCGATGGGGGCAACAAGTTTTTGAACACCAAACAGGTGATGCCTTATCATGGGATGGTAAACTCAACGGACAACTTTGCGAAACTGGTATCTATGTTTATTACCTAAAAGGTGATGGGTTTGAAGATACGGGGTGGATTGCGCTTATTCGCTAGATCTAATTTACGAAACTGCGAACTGGCGAATTAGCAAAAAATGTTTATTAAATGCAGGATGATTCATTAAGCTTTCTTCAAAATAGTACTTGAGAATTGATTTACTCATACCATATTTGCATTTTAAAAATATGTTATGAAGAATGAAGTGTTAAAAGAAAAAAGCTTTTTACTAGCTTGTGAAGTTGTAGATATTTCAGATAAACTTATTGAAATAAATAGGAAATCAATTGCCGATCAGTTATTAAGATCAGGGACATCCATAGGAGCTAATATTAGAGAATCATTTCACGCCGAAAGTAAACGAGATTTAATACATAAATTAAGTCTATCGTTAAAGGAATCTGAAGAATGTAAATTTTGGTTTGAATTAATTGAAGCAAAAACTAAAATAGTAATAAGCGATAAGTGTAAAGATTATTTAGATCACATTCAAAGAGTAATTATAATATTAATTAAGTCCTCGAAGAATTAAAATCCGTTTCCAAAGTTCAACAATTCGCAGTTTCGCTAATTCGTCAGTTCGCAGTTTCGCTAATTCGCGAAATCCACAGGATTTCTAACCTTCTGTTTCATCAACGCCAACTCAATTACCTCACCCATTTCATGAACGTAATGGAATCTTAAGTCTTTTATGTATCTCGGATTTATTTCTAAAATATCTTTACGATTTACGTGACATAAAATGATGTCTTTAATACCTGCACGTTTAGCTGCTAAAATTTTCTCTTTAATACCGCCTACTGGAAGCACTTTGCCCCTAAGGGTGATCTCACCTGTCATTGCTAAGAAAGGTTTAACCTTGCGTTGTGTAAAGGCCGATGTAAGCGCTGTAAGCATCGTTACCCCTGCTGATGGGCCATCTTTAGGAATAGCTCCTGCAGGAACGTGAACATGAATGTCCCATTTATCAAATAATGTGGTATCAATTCCGAATTCCTTACCATGTGCTTTCAAATATGCTAAAGCAATTACAGCCGATTCTTTCATTACATCACCTAAGCTTCCGGTAAGAGTTAACTTTCCTTTACCCGGACTTAAACTCGTTTCAATAAATAAGATATCGCCACCTACTTGTGTCCACGCTAATCCTGTAACTACACCAGCTACATCGTTGCCTTGGTACATGTCCTTATCGTACTCCGGTGCACCTAAAATAGTTTCAACATCTTCTTTCGTTAATGTTTTGCGATATTTCTCTTTTATAACTACACTTTTCGCAATACCACGAATTAAAGTGGCAATTTTTTTCTCTAGTCCACGAACTCCAGATTCACGAGTATAGTCTTCTACTACTTTTTCGATTATTTCAGGCTTAAGCTCAATATGACTAGGTTTCAAGCCATGTTGCTCTCGCTGTTTAGGAACTAAATATTGTTTCGCAATTTCAATTTTCTCTTCAATCGTATATCCATTCACTTCAATAATTTCCATACGGTCTCTTAATGCCGGATGAATACCGCTTAGTGAATTTGCTGTAGCAATAAACATTACATTCGATAAATCGAAATCTAACTCAACATAATGATCTGCAAAGGCATTGTTCTGTTCTGGGTCTAATACTTCCAATAATGCTGATGATGGATCTCCTCGGAAATCATTTCCAATTTTATCTATCTCGTCTAATACAAATACTGGATTGGATGATTGTGCTTTTTTTAGTGATTGAATTATACGACCTGGCATTGCACCAATGTATGTTTTACGGTGACCACGGATATCCGCTTCATCTCTCACACCTCCTAATGCAATACGTACATATTTTCTACCTATGGCTTTGGCAATAGATTTACCCAATGATGTTTTACCAACTCCCGGAGGGCCTACTAAACAAAGGATTGGGGCTTTCATGTTGTGTTTTAATTTCAACACCGCCAAGTATTCTACAATTCTTTGCTTTACTTTTTCTAATCCGAAATGATCTTGATCTAAAACTTCCTGAGCAAATTTCAAATCAAAATTATCTGTCGTGAATTCATTCCAAGGTAATTCCAATAATAACTCTGCATAGTTCATCAGCACTGAATAATCTGCTGCTGCTGGGTTCATGCGTTGAAGTTTGTCTAACTCTTTATTAAAAGTATCGGCTACTTCTTTCGACCATTTTTTTTCTGATCCACGTAAACGAAGATTTTCAATTTCTAAATCAGGTGAATCGCCACCTAACTCTTCTTGTATTTGTTTTAATTGTTGATGTAAAAAATATTCACGTTGTTGTTTGTCAATATCCACTCGTACTTTCGATTGAATTTGATTTTTCAACTCTAACATTTGAAGTTCTTTGGTAAGATGCTCCAACACCATTTGCGCACGAACTTTCAAATCACCACTCTCCAACATCTTTTGTTTATCGCCAACTTCTGCGTTCATGTTCGAACTGATGAAATTGATAAGGAATGATGGGCTCTCTATATTCTTTATTGCAAAACCAGCTTCAGAAGGGATGTTAGGTGAAAGCTGAATAATTTGCATCGACATCTCTTTTAATGTTGCAAATACAGTTTCAAAATCAGAGTCCATTATGAGTTTCGTTTCTTGGAACTTTGTAACACGAGCTTTGATGTAAGGATCTTCTTGAACTAATTCTTCGAGGTTAAATCTCTTTTTCCCTTGAATAATTACAGTCGTATTACCATCGGGCATTTGCAACATCTTTACTATGTAGGCAATGGTTCCCACTTTCTGTAAATCGTCGAAACTTGGATCTTCAATATTTACATCTTTTTGAGATACAACACCAATAATTTTATTGCCTTTGTAGGCCTCTTTAATTAATCGAATTGACTTATCTCTACCTACAGTAATTGGAATAACCACCCCAGGAAAAAGTACAGTATTGCGCAATGGTAGTATTGACAATATTTCAGGCGTTTCTTCTGAATTCATTACTTCTTCATCTTCTGATGTCAGTAATGGGAAAAACTCTGTATCGTCGTTTATGAAGCTACTTTCAAGATTTTGAATGCTAAATTGGTCAAATATGCTCATTTTTATTGTTTTCTGCGTTTAGTCAAAATGTCACGAACTACACCCCTTTAATGGTGAATTTGTACATATAAGTATAATGTTCAAGGGATATGCCAAAGAATTAATTAATTCCAATTTAATTCTTGAAATTGACTTTTAGATTTAAAAATTATCGTTTTGATGACTTCTTCATGAATGCAATTTACTAAGTTCACTTGCCCATCAAATTCCTCAATCAAACAGTCGTTTTTAATTTGCAAACCAGTATAATGAAACTTTTGAGGCAGTTCTAGGAAAATCTTGCAAATATCTTTTTCAAATTTCATCCCAATCATTTTATAATTCATTGCTCTTCCTTGATGTTGAATAATGAAATGCTTTTGTAAGTATTGGAATGAAATAGATTCGATGTTTTCTTTATCGCTATTAATCTGTCGCTTGAGATTACTTCCTAAGGCTTTCTCCCAATCATCCAAAAACACATTCATAATTATTTCATACGAATGTGATTTGTCGTTGTATTCTATTTGGGTTATGGACGTGAAGAATTTGTGCCCATCCGAGTTTGATGTTGAGAGTAAAAAAAATAGAAAAATGAAAATAGAAAAAAGTTTTTTCATTATTAATAACTTACAATTTACAACTTCTTAGTTTTAGCTCACAAAGGAACACTAAGTTCCCACAAAGGATCACAATGTTTTGTTTGTTTTACAATTTAGAATTTACAATTTATTATTATTTGCTCGCAAAAGAGAACTAAGTTCCCACAAAGGATCACAATGTTTTGTTTATTTTACAATTTACTCCCGATAGCTATCGGAATTACAATTTAGAATTTAGAATTTATTTTTTAGAATTTATTTTTTAGAATTTATTTTTTCTCCATTTGCATTGGATTCGGTTCCCTAGTTCGTTGCTGATCTTTAAACAATTGGAACTCCGATTCGATTGCCTTTGCAGGGAAGTAGTTATTGTTCATGTTAATGTCTGCTGTTTCTTGTAAAGGATCTAAGCTAAATTGTTTTACTTTCTTAGCTGTAACAATCATCTTCGATACTTTAACATTATTCTTTCTCCAAATCTCAGCTGGAATTCGTTTCATTTCTTTTGTACCATCTTCAAATTCCATTTCAATTAAAATTGGCATTACTAAGCCACCAATATTTTCGAAATCTAAGATGTAGTAATTCTTATTATCTGCTACTTGTTTGCGTTCTGTTTCTGTTAAGGATTCATCATATTTCTTAAATTTATCTTTATCACTATCCGTTATATTTAAAGGGTCGTAAGTATTGTAGAAGTCGGATAATTCCGGGTACTTCTCCACTAAGTATTGTTTGATATCGGTTTTGTTTCGTTGTTCTGAAATAGTTTCAAATTCTTTATCACGATCGGCTTTCTTTTTTCCTTTGCTTATGGTTGGGTTTTGTGAATCAACTGTAAATAACTTTACATTCTTCAAAGCGATATCACAAGGTTCTGTTCCGTAAAACCAACCTCTAAAAAACCAATCTAAATCAACACCACTGGCATCTTCCATTGTTCTGAAGAAATCTGCTGGCATAGGATGTTTGAAGGCCCAACGCTCTGCATATACTTTAAATGCTTTGTCGAAAAGTTCTCTACCCATTACCGTTTCTCTTAAAATATTTAATGCTGTAGCGGGTTTGCCATACGCATTGTTACCTAGCTGTAATACCGACTCTGCATTAGTCATGATAGGATCTAATGTTGCTTTGTCTCCCGACATATACCCTACAATTTTTCGTGCTTCGCCTCTGCCCGATGGATATTTTTCTTCCCATTCTTGTTCCGTTAAATATTGACAAAATGTATTTAATCCTTCGTCCATCCAAGCCCACTGACGTTCATCAGAATTGATAATCATTGGGAAGAAGTTATGTCCAACTTCGTGTATGACTACTGATATTAAACCATACTTCGTTCTCGATGAATAGGTACCATCTTTCTCCGGACGAGGACCATTAAAACATATCATTGGGTACTCCATTCCACCAACAGGACCATTTACTGAAATGGCCACTGGGTAAGGGTAATTCACTGTATAGCGAGAATATACTTTTAAAGTATGTGCAATAGAGTGAGTAGAATATTTCTCCCACAATGGATTTCCTTCTTTAGGGTAAAACGACATAGCCATAATATCTTTATTGCCCACTCTTACATTCATTGCATCCCAAATAAATTTACGAGAAGATGCCCAAGCAAAATCACGAACATTATCTGCAGAGAACTTCCAGGTTTTAGTGCCTTTGGCTCTCGACTTTTCATTTTCAGTAGCTTCTTGTTGAGTAATAATGATTACAGGCTTATCAGCAGTTTTTGCTTTTGCTAATCTGTTTTTCCACTCAGACTTTAATACATCATTAGGATTTTGCAATACTCCTGTAGCAGTAACCACATGATCTGCTGGCGCAGTGATTGAAACATTATAATCACCAAAACAAGTAGCGAATTCACCTCCACCAATAAACTGCTTGTGGTTCCAACCTTGCACATCATTATACACACACATTCTCGGATACCATTGTGCAATTAGGTCTATCCAGTTTTTATCCTCTTCAAAATACTCCGCTCCACTCCTTCCACCATTAGTCTTCGTATTGTTGATTTTATATTTCCAATTAATTTGCAATACATATTGCCCCCCTCTTTTCAAACTTACTGGCAAGTCCACACGCATCATCGTATTCACAATTGTATATTTTAATGCTGTACCTTTTCCATCTTTTACAAATTCAATATCGAAGCCACCATTAAAATCATTGTACATAAAATTATATCCACCAAAACCCATGCTTTGAATGTCATCACGTGTACCCGCTAAATCGGTCATCGATCCTTTTTTATAAATATTTTGATCGAGTTGTAACCATAAATAGGTTAAAGCATCTGGAGAATTATTAGTGTACGTAATTTTCTCAGAACCTGTAATTGTTTGCTTCTCATCATCCAAAGTAACTGCTATATCGTAATCAGCTTTCTGTTGCCAATATGAATGACCAGGAGCTCCTGCTCCATTTCTATATTCATTTGGCGTAGGCCACCATTCTTCTAACTGATGAAATTTTGAATTGTTATACATTCCTTGTGAATTCGCAACTAATGCAATTACTATAAGAGAACAAACGAGGGTGATTTTTTTTATCATTAATATTGGGTTATTGGGTTATTGGGTTATTGGGTTATTGGGTTATTGGGTTATTGGGTTATTGGGTTATTGGGTTATTGGGTTATTGGGTTATTGGGTTAAATTTAATTTTTTCAAAAATATAGTCGAAATAACTTATTAACAAAATAACTTAATAACCAACTTAGAATTTACAATTTAAAACTTACAACTTAAAAAGGGTATCTCTCTATCATCCACACAATCGCCTGCACTCCTATAAATGCACTCACTAATCGAATAACATTACAAGGTTGAATTAATTTCAACTTATAAAACAAATGTAATGCGATTAACAAAATACTTATTATAACTATTTGTGCGATTTCAATCCCGATATTAAAAGGCAATAAGGTTTGAAAGAGATTATAATTCATCCCTAAAAACAAATCTTTTAAATAACTCGAAAAACCGAGCCCATGTACTAAGCCGAATAATCCAGCAAATAATACACGGTATTTATTAACAGATAGGAAAAATATATTTTCAACACAAGTAAAAAATATTGTTGCTGGTATTAAGAATTCAATGTATTTCATATTAATCTCAATCACATTAAATAGTGATAGAGCCAAACTCAAGGAGTGTGCTAAAGTAAATGCTGTTAGTACCCACAATAAGGATTTCCATTCACGAAGGCTATAAATAACACCAATCACTAACAGAAAAAACAAATGATCTAAACCCTCAAAGTCGAGGATATGAAAAAAACCTTGTCGTAAGAATTCTAAAAAGATGCTCATTAAATAAACTAGTTTAAGGCTATTTTTTTAGTAATAATTTCTTTACCAATTTTCACTTGAAGGATATACAAACCTCCTGGCAACAAACTCACATTAATATTGGTAGATTTTCGGAAACTATCCATCATCACTTTTCTTCCAAATAAATCGAATAATATAAATTCTTGTTGTTCATCTGAAGAGTTAATGGTAAGTGTACTTTGTGCTGGGTTTGGATAAACATCAAACGAAATGGATTCTTCAAACGAAACACTAGCACCAGTTGTAACGATAACAGAGTAATCTTCAATTTGTCCGTTTCTTAATCCACTACATAAAACATCTGGTGTATTGTTTGTCAGTTTAGCCGACACCACTCGCATACGTAATGGAATATTGGGAACAGCTGTACTAGGTACATAAACCGTATCATAATGATATTGCAAGGTATTATTTGTAGCCATCACCAATTCTTGAGGAACATCAAATGCTCCGTTATTATTCCAATCAATATAAACACGAGTAAACACAGGACTAGTATTAAAAGTGGTGATCTTCATTGGGTACCAAGCCGAACGTGCAACCGTTGCACGGTAACAATTAAAATCCATGTATGGGTTTTCATCTTTAGGTCCAGGACTAGGGTTATCAATACCACCAAACTCTACTCTGTAAATTCCTGTTGTACCAATTGGGTTTAGCATATTCACAGTACAAGTACTTGCTTTCGGTGCATCAATAAATATGTTGATAAAATTAGATTGTACTAATGTATCGCTACCATTTACGTTCGTAGCGATAAGTCTTACATGATATGATCCAATTGAAGTATAAATGTGCGAAGGATTTTCATCGGTTGAAGTTGCTCCATCACCAAAATCCCACAAATATGTTTCTCCATTACCGGTTACATTCACAAACTCTACAATACTATTTGGCGCACACAAAACTGTTTTCACATGAAATTCAATATCAGGCAAAAATGTATATCCTTTACCCACACCTACTGCATACCAAGCATTCATAACCGATTGCACTTCTTGAGAGTTTACTCCGAACAAATCAATGGCAGCTTCTACAGAACCTCTGCGAGCATCAGCAAAATTGGATTGTGGTGTTAAGTAATCTCTCAAACTTTTAAAAGCAATACGGGCCGCTTTATTCATTCCGATTCCAATAACTGAATATGGATTTTTTAAATCATTCACACCAGTATCGCCATGTGCAAGTACATAAAACCAAAAATTTTGAACTCCAGAATTATTATGCACACCACAATAATCATTTCCACCGTCTGGAATACATCCTACGGTGTTTGTCCATGCTGCACCTCCATAAGTATCTGGATTGTTAAAACGAAGTGGGTTCGACATGTCGCGTAATGTGAACGAACGAGCTCCAATATTCCATGAAGAATTTGCAGCACCAAGTGAATTGAATTCCACAACCGTACCGAAAATATCACTAAATGATTCGTTTAATGCTCCCGATTCCGATTCGTAATCTAAACCAGCTGTATATTGTGTAACTCCATGAGTTAATTCATGAGCAACCACATCTATGTAAGTTAAAGGATCTGCAGTTCCATCACCGTAACAAGAATACGAGCCTGTCCAGAATGCATTAAAATAATTCTGATCATAATGCACATATTGCATCATTTTTGAACCAGCACCATCGAATGAGTTATGGCTTAAACTATCGTAATAAAAATCGTATGTGCTTTCTGCTGCATGGTGGCAATCCAATGCGGCCTCATCTTTCGCAGCATTCGTCATGCTCCAAACTTTAGATAAACTGGTAAAATCTACAGCATCACCTTCATATTGTGAATTACAATCTACTGTTTCAATTTGCATTCCTCTTCCTCTTCTATTATTCTCTCGAAGGATAAAACTAGTTGGTGCAATACTATCGGATTGAATATTCTTCACTCCAACGTATCTTGTATTGGCCGTGCTCTTTACATCAATTGAACAAATAGTTGATACTTTTTTCAATACCTCACCAGTTTGTGCATCGATATAAACATTATATCTCGACAATGGCTTATGTGTAAAGATGTCGAGCTTGTATGCATATTTAAATTCTTTTGTATTATTTTTTTCGATTGGAAGAATTACTAATGTAGATTTCGGATCGAAAGAAAAATCGGGCTTGTTCAAGGCTTTTTTCAACTCCGACTCCTCTTGCTTACGCTCCCATTTATATACTTCAGCAGGCACTGCTGATTTTGCAAATGTTAATGCTTCCGTTGTTGAAATAGTATTCGTATTTGAAACAGTTAGTCCTGCATGAAAGTCGCCAGAAACACTAGCAATTTTACCATTTACTTCTTTGACGTTTAAGATGGCATGCTCCACCGGTACATTTTCAAAGGTTTGTTGGTACTTATAGATTTTTTGCGATTGATCTTGTTTAACCGATTTAAATACTAAATGATCGGTAGAACGTAACGGGAAAATAGTAGTTGCCCAATCATTACTTTCTGTATTCGATATTGCTGCTGGAGCTTTTGACATATCGAACTTTAAAAAGCTCGGGAAATTTGTTCTGGTATTATATTCTGCATGTTTAACCGCATTGGGTAATACAGGCGAAACTAATCGACGTTGATTTTGTGAAAAACCAAGGATTGGTAGAATTAAAGCAATACTGAGTACAATTTTTCTCATAAAAAATGAATTGTTGAATAAGCAAGATAAAAAATACCTACCATATCAACAATTCATTCTTAAGAATCACAAGATTATTACGCTTCGATTGCCTCTTTAGAGACAGTATTCTCGAAATATAACTCGTGGTTTGGAGTGCATTTCAACAGAATTGATGAATCTTTACTCACTTTACCTGATAAAATATATTTAGAAAGCTCATTTAACACTTTTTTCTGCAATACTCTTTTCAGCGGACGAGCACCAAATTGTGGGTCGTAGCCTAATTGAGATAACCAATCTATCGCTTCTTCGGTAGCACTTAAATCAATGCCCATTTCTGCAACATTATGTTGAATCCCTTTAAACTGCATTATCACAATTTCTTTTACTTCATCTCTTGTTAAAGGATTGAACATGATGACTTCATCTATCCTATTCAAAAACTCCGGACGAATAGTGTGTTTTAATAAATCGAATACTTCTGTTTTTGCTTTTGCAATCACTTCATCTCTATTCAAATCCGTTAACAATGCAAACTCATCTTGAATAATATGCGCACCTATATTAGAAGTCATGATGATGATTGTATTTTTAAAATTCACCACTCTCCCTTTATTATCGGTTAATCGTCCATCATCTAAAACTTGCAATAAAATATTAAATACATCAGGGTGAGCTTTTTCAATCTCATCAAGTAAAATCACAGAGAAAGGTCTTCTACGTACCGCTTCTGTTAATTGCCCACCTTCATCATAACCCACATATCCTGGAGGCGCACCAATTAAACGAGATACGGCATGTCGTTCTTGGTATTCAGACATATCGATACGCGTCATCGCATTATCATCATTAAATAAAAAGTCTGCCAATGCTTTCGCTAGTTCTGTTTTACCCACACCTGTTGTTCCTAAAAAGATAAACGAACCTATCGGGCGTTTTTTATCTTGCAAACCTGCTCTACTTCTACGAACCGCATCTGCTATGGCTTCTATAGCTTCTTCTTGTCCAACAACACGGGTATGTAATTCCTCTTCCAAGTGAATTAATTTCTCACGTTCACTCTCTATCATTTTATTTAATGGAATGCCTGTCCAACGCGAAACCACTGCAGCAATATCTTCTGCTGTCACTTCTTCTTTCATAATTCGAGATGAATTTTCAGAAAGTTCTTTCTTCAAAGATTCTACTTTGGTTTCTGCTTCTTTTATTCTACCATAACGAATTTCTGCAACTTTCCCATAATCACCACTACGTTCCGCTTGGTCAGCTTCTAGTTTAAATTGTTCAATGGCATTTAATTGTTCTTGTATGGCATTTACCAATTGTTTTTCCGACGACCATTTTGCACGAAACTCATTGCGGTCTTCGCTCATGTTGGCAATCTCTTCATTCAATATAGATAATTTCTTATCATCACCCTCACGTTTTATAGCTTCACGCTCAATTTCCAATTGCATAATTTTACGTTCAATTTCATCTAATGCCTCTGGTACCGAATCCATTTCTAAACGTAATTTAGAAGCCGCTTCATCCATTAAATCAATAGCTTTATCGGGTAAAAAACGATCAGAAATATAACGTTGAGATAATTCAACAGAAGCAATAATCGCTTCATCTCTAATACGTACTTTATGATGTGTTTCATAACGTTCTTTCAATCCACGTAAAATAGAAATCGCATCTTCAGTATCTGGTTCTTCTACATTTACTTTTTGAAAACGACGCTCTAAAGCTTTATCCTTTTCGAAATATTTTTGATATTCATTTAAGGTGGTTGCTCCTATTGCTCTTAACTCTCCACGAGCTAACGCGGGTTTTAAAATATTGGCAGCATCCATTGCTCCTTCAGAAGCTCCAGCACCCACTAGGGTATGAATCTCATCAATAAACAGAATTATATCACCATCACTTTGGGTAACTTCTTTAACAACCGCTTTTAATCGTTCTTCAAATTCACCCTTATATTTTGCTCCTGCAATTAATGAACCCATGTCTAAAGAAAACACCGTTTTTGTTTTTAGATTTTCAGGTACATCACCTTTCACAATACGGTGTGCTATACCTTCGGCGATGGCAGTTTTACCAACACCCGGTTCACCAATTAAAATTGGATTGTTTTTCGTTCTACGGGAAAGGATTTGAATAACACGACGAATTTCATCATCACGTCCAATCACCGGATCAAGTTTACCTTGCTCTGCAAGTTGATTTAAATTTTTCGCATACTTGTTTAATGCTTGATAAGAGTTCTCTGCATTAGCATCGGTAACAGTTGAATTTCCTCGCAGTTCCTTAATGGCTAACTTCACATCTTTCTCATTCAATCCAGCATCTTTAAGCATACTCGATACTTTATCTGAGGTTTGAACAAGCGATAAAAATAAATGCTCTATGGATACAAAATCATCTCCAAATTCTTTCATCAGCTGAAGAGATTTGTTGAATACATTGTTTGTAGCATTGGATAAAAATGGACCACTACCACTCACTTTAGGGAAGGATTGAATAATCGATTCATTCACTTCCTTGATTCGGTTTACATTCGCATTCGATTTTTTTAGAATGAATGGAATAACATGCTCATCAACTTCTAATAATGAT
>JBIINK010000012.1:0-51196 GCA_044337515.1 Sphingobacteriales bacterium
CATGGAGTTCAATGGATTAATGGATATTCTTGGTTGTTGTCCTGCTGCAATTGCTACAATCATGGTTTCTCCTATTGCTCTAGAAATAGCTAATATTACAGAAAACATTATGCCAGAAGAAGCAGCTGGCAGCATCACTTTAAATGCAGCTTGTAATCTAGTAGAGCCTAGTGCATAGGCAGATTCTCTTAGCGAACTAGGTAGTGATCTTAAGGAGTCTTCACTTAGTGAAGTTACATAAGGGATGATCATAATACCCATTACAATTCCTGCAGATAAGGCATTAAACGTTCCTATAGATGGAAAAATATTTTGTAATACGGGAGTAACAAATACTAATGCAAAGAAGCCATAGATTACTGTTGGAATCGCTGCTAGAATTTCAAGAATTGGTTTTAAAATTAAGCTTATTTTTCTAGGAGCATATTCACTTAAATATATTGCGATAGTTAACCCAATTGGGATTGCCACTATCATGGCAATAAAACTAATGAGTAATGTGCCGGTTAGCAATGGTAAAATTCCATAATGCTTTTCATAAAACAATGGAGTCCATTGTGTACTAGTTAAGAATTCGATTGGGGATACCTTACTGAAAAACTTCAACGTGTCTATTGATAACACACTAAGTATGCTAATCGTGATTACAATAGTTAATAAGCTACAAAAGCCTAAAAATCCGATAATCAATGCTTCTTGAAATCGGGTATTCCTTTTTGTGATATTATTAAATATGTTAAATATTCTTTGCATTTTTCTTCTTCAATCTTTCGTGTAATTGCTTCCCATTTAGCAATTCTCCCTCTTTAAAAATACTGCCCTCAATTCCATTGTCGAATCGCTTCAAAGCCTCAATGTAAGTGTCTTTCTGCAATGGCACTCCACCTATCTCATCTACTAATTTACTCGCAGATACTATGTAGTAGTCAACAAATTTTTTTACAATTTCTCTGTTTGCTGAATTCTTATTTACATATAAAAATTCAGTTCGAGATAAAGGTTGGTAGTACCCATTTTTTATACTATTCTCATCAGGGTAGATCGCCCCTTTCCCATTATCATCCCTTTCATCATCAATAGGAATGGCCTTTAAATTGTCTTTATTTTCCAAATAATAGATTAGTCCAAAATACCCCAATGCCCCTTTAGCCCCTTCTACTCCTTGAACCAACATATTGTCATCTTCACTCGCTGTATAATCTCCTCTCGATGCATTTTTTTCACCCATTATACTTTTAGTGAAAAAATCGAAACTGCCTGAAGAAGTTCCTGCTCCAAAAAGTTGTATTGGCAAATGTGGCCACTCTGATCGGATTTGATCCCAATACTTAATCTTCAATTGAGCGCCGGGTTCCCAAATCATCTTCAATTCGTTTACGGTAAGGTAATCTACGAAATTATTAGATTTATTTACAGCAATAACTAATGCATCATTTGAAACTGGAATTTCGATAAACGGAACATTATTCTTTTTACACTGCTCAATTTCAGAAGTAGTTAATACTCTAGATGCATCTGCAATATCAATCTCGTTTCGAACAAATTTCTTTAATCCTCCACCAGTGCCTGACACGCCAACCGTGATTTTTATTTCTGGGTAAACTGATCTAAACTCTTCGGCGACAGCTTCCGTTAAAGGATATAATGTACTAGATCCATCAATCTTAATTCGGTCGTCGTAACTTCCGAAGCAGGATATCTGTGATACTATTATTATGCAAAGTAATATTTTTTCAAAAGGCACTCTCATATTCAATGACTAGCTTACGACAAATATGTTAAACAAATGTTAAGTTAGTATTAAGACTGAGAACTTTATTAATTTGTTTTTGGGTAAGAAATTTGCTTTATTTGCATTGCTTATCAAGAAAGACGGAGGGACTAGACCCTGCGATGTCTTAGCAACCTGTGCTAACAAGGTGCTAAAATCTACCTGAAAGGGGAATGATAAGAAGGAACTAAATCTCTGGATTTCCGGATAAGCGCACATAATTTATTGATTTAAAGCTTGTTTTGATGAATATTAAAGAAATTTTACAGCAAAGGATTTTGGTTCTTGATGGGGCGATGGGCACTATGATACAGCGCTATCATTTGGAGGAAGAGGATTTTAGAGGTACCCGTTTTGCTAATCACAATAAAGATTTAAAAGGGAATAACGATTTATTGAATATTACTCGCCCAGATATTATAGAGGCGATACATAAGGAGTATTTAAGTGTTGGCTCTGATATTATTGAGACCAATACGTTTAGCTCTAACTCCATTTCGATGGCAGATTATGACATGCAAGAATTGGTGTATGAATTAAATCTCGAAGGAGCCAAAATTGCCAGAAGAGCCGCAGATGAATTTAATGCGAAAGATCCTACAAAGCCTCGTTTTGTTGCAGGTTCTGTTGGCCCTACTACTCGTTTATTATCACTTTCGCCAGATGTAAATGACCCTGGCTATAGATCAATGAACTTTAAAGAGTTGGTGATTGCCTACACAGAACAGTTAAAAGGATTAATAGATGGTGGTGTAGATTTAATTTTAATTGAAACTATTACTGATACATTAAATGCTAAGGCAGGACTATTTGCCTTAAATCAATTAGCGAAAAAATTAAATCGTAAAATACCAGTAATGGTATCCGGTACTATTACCGATGCTAGTGGTAGAACACTCTCTGGACAAACAACGGAAGCCTTCTTAAATTCACTAACACATGCAGAATTATTAAGCGTCGGACTGAATTGTGCATTAGGTGCTAAAGATATGAGACCTTATATCGAAGAGATGTCTGATAAATCAGGCAGCTTCGTAAGTGCTTATCCAAACGCTGGCTTACCAAATGAATTTGGTCAATATGATGAAAGTCCTGAAGACATGGGTGTGCATATTCATGATTTCATTGAACATGGTTTTTTAAATATTGTTGGTGGCTGTTGTGGAACAACACCAGATCATATTCGCAAAATTGTTGAATTAGCAAATGGTGTAAAACCTAGAGTAACTAATCAACCTAAACCATTTACTCGCTTAAGCGGATTAGAGCCTTTGGTAATAACGCCTGAAATGAATTTCATTAATATTGGTGAGCGTACTAATATTACAGGCTCTCCAAAGTTTTCAAAATTAATTTTATCTGGTGATTTTGATGGAGCACTTTCTGTTGCTCGTCAACAAGTAGAAGGTGGTGCTCAAATCATCGACATTAATATGGATGAAGGAATGCTTGATTCTGAAGCTGCCATGGTTAAATTTTTAAACCTTGTTGCTGCAGAACCTGATATTGCTCGTTTGCCAATTATGGTCGACTCTTCAAAGTGGTCGGTTATTGAAGCTGGACTGCAATGTATTCAAGGGAAAGCAATTGTAAATTCTATTTCACTAAAAGAAGGGGAAGAAAAATTCATCGAGTATGCCGAAAAAATTAAAAACTATGGAGCCGCTACGGTTGTTATGGCTTTTGATGAAAATGGTCAAGCCGATTCGTATGAGCGCCGAATCGAAATATGTAAACGTTCTTATGATATACTAGTTCATAAAGTAAATTTCCCGCCTCAAGATATAATTTTCGATCCCAATATTTTAACGGTAGCAACAGGGTTAGAAGAGCATAATAATTATGCAGTTGATTTTATTAATGCAACGAAATGGATTAAGGAAAATTTACCATACGCAAAAGTAAGTGGTGGAGTTAGTAATATTTCCTTCTCGTTCCGAGGAAACAACGTTGTGCGTGAAGCAATGCACTCCGTATTCTTATACCACGCTATTCGTGCTGGTTTGGATATGGGTATTGTAAATGCGGGGATGTTAGAAGTGTATGAAGAAATCCCAAAAGATTTATTGGTATTAGTAGAAGATGTTCTTTTAAACAGAAGAGCCGATGCTACGGAACGACTAATCATATTTGCAGAGCAAGTAAAAGGTAAGGGGAAAGAAGGTCAGGTAAAAGAAGAATTAGAATGGAGAAAAACTTCTGTTGAAGAACGTTTATCTCATTCACTAATTAAAGGTATTATTGATTTCTTAGATGATGATGTTGAAGAAGCTCGTCAAAAATATGATCGTCCATTGCAAGTAATAGAAGGGCCATTGATGAGCGGGATGAACATCGTTGGAGATTTATTTGGTGCTGGAAAAATGTTTTTACCTCAAGTGGTGAAGAGTGCAAGGGTAATGAAAAAAGCAGTTGCTTATTTATTACCATTTATTGAAGAAGAAAAAAGAAATAATCCCGAATTATCACAGAATTCTAGTCAGGGGAAAATACTTATGGCTACCGTAAAAGGTGACGTTCATGATATCGGTAAAAATATTGTTGGTGTAGTATTGGCATGTAATAATTACGAAGTAATTGATTTAGGTGTGATGGTGCCAGCATCAAAAATTATTGAGGAAGCCAAAAAACAAAAGGTTGATATTATTGGTTTAAGTGGTTTAATTACTCCATCACTTGATGAGATGGTGCACGTTGCAAAGGAAATGCAACGCGAAGGGATGAGCATCCCATTGCTTATTGGTGGTGCTACAACATCACGTATACATACCGTTGTGAAAATTGATGCACATTATGATGGTGCCGTGGTACACGTTTTAGATGCATCGCGAAGTGTGGGTGTTGCTAGTAATTTATTAAATGAGGATTCTTCAGAAGCATATATAAAAGAAGTTGCATTAGATTACGAAAATACTCGTGAACAATATTTAAAGCGAAGTGCAGAAAAGAAAACGGTTAGTATTGAAGAAGTGCGAAGGAAGAAATTTAAAATAGATTGGAATAACTCTAAGATAGTTGCACCTACTTTTGTTGGTAATAAAACTATTGCATCATATCCTTTAGAAGAGTTAGTGGATTATATTGATTGGTCACCGTTCTTCCATACATGGGAGTTGAGAGGCAGCTACCCGAAAATTTTAAGTGATGAAGTTGTTGGAGTAGAAGCAACAAAATTATTTAAGGATGCTCAAATAATGTTAAAAGATATTGTAACTAATAAAAAGTTAACAGCATCTGCAGTATTCGGTTTTTACCCAGCGAATAGTCATGGAGATGATATAGAGTTGTACACTACGGAAGAACGAAATCATATTTTAGAAAATTTATATTCACTAAGACAACAAGCAGAAAAAGCTGATGGGTTACCTTATTTCGCTATGTCAGATTTTGTTGCGCCAAAAGACAGTAAAATAAAGGATTATGTAGGTATGTTTGCCGTAACAACTGGAACAGGCTTAGACAAAATGGTTAACGAATACGAAGCTAACCACGATGATTATAATTCTATAATGGCAAAAGCGATAGCTGATCGTTTAGCGGAGGCATTTGCTGAAAAACTACATGAATTAGTGAGAAAACAATATTGGGCATATGCTAAAGAAGAGCAATTAAGTAATGAAGACTTAATTAAAGAATCTTATGCAGGCATAAGACCAGCACCTGGTTATCCAGCTTGTCCAGACCATACCGAGAAGAAAACTATATTCCATTTATTAAACGCAGAAGAAGAAGCAGGAATTCACTTGACTGAAAATTTTGCTATGTATCCAACTGCTGCTGTAAGTGGTTATTATTTTGCAAATGCAGAATCTAAATATTTCGGATTGGGTAAAATCGGGAAAGATCAAGTAGTTGATTATGCAAAACGTAAAGGCATGAGTGTAGAAGAAACAGAACGTTGGCTTTCGCCAAACTTATCATATTAATAGTTTTAGAAATGAAAGTAATAGATCATATAAAAAATGCAAAAGAGACCAAGTTCTCTTTCGAACTTTTGCCACCATTAAAAGGGAAAGGAATTCAATCTATTTTCGATACAATTGACCCTTTGATGGAATTTAATCCACCATTTATTGATGTAACCTATCATCGTGAAGACTTTATTTATAAAGAACGTGAGAATGGTTTATTGGAAAAAGTTTCTTATAGAAAGCGACCAGGTACCGTTGCAATTTGCGCAGCCATTATGCATCGTTATAAAGTAGACGCTGTTCCACATTTAATATGTGGCGGTTTTACAAAAGAAGAAACGGAGAACGCCTTAATAGAATTGAATTTCTTAGGTATAGACAATGTACTTGTAATAAGAGGTGATTCTAGAAAAGCAGAATCTCAATTCATCCCAACCCCAGGTGGGCATTCTTATGCTTCAGATTTATTAGGGCATGTATCGAACATGAACAAAGGGATTTTCTTGCATGAAGATATTGATGTAAACATGGGGACTGATTTCTGCATCGGTGTTGCAGGATATCCAGAGAAGCATTTCGAAGCGCCAAATATGAAATCAGACATTAAATATTTGAAGCATAAAGTAGATTTAGGTGCTGAGTTTATAGTTACTCAAATGTTTTTTGATAATCAGAAATACATTGATTTTGTAGCATTATGTAGAGAGAATGGTATCAATATCCCAATTATTCCAGGATTAAAACCAATTACGAATTCAAAACAAATAATTACCTTGCCAAAAGTTTTTCATATTGATTTACCTGAAGATTTAAGTGAAGCGGTAAACAAATGTAAAAATGAGCAAGATGTGAAACAAGTGGGAGTAGAGTGGTTAATTCAACAATCAAAAGAATTAATAAAATTAGGCGCACCGGTTTTACATTATTATACCATGGGTAATGCGAACCCAACATATCAAATTGCGAAAGCAGTGTTTTAATGAGAGGAATTGTAACTAAATCTACAGGAAGTTGGTATACTGTTGTTGATGAAAATAATCAACAATGGGAGTGTAGGATTATAGGCAAGTTTAGGATGCAAGGTATTAAATCAACCAATCCTGTTGCAGTAGGCGATTATGTTGAAATTGAAACAGAAGACGAAGAAAAGAAGCAAGCTCTTCTAGTTAAGTTGTATGATCGAAAGAATTACATTGTCCGAAAGTCTATCAATCTTTCCAAGCAAACACAGGTTATAGCAGCAAATATTGATCAAGCATTTTTAGTGGTAACATTTGCAAAACCTCGTACATCTTTTGGTTTTATTGATCGTTTTTTAGTTACTTCTGAAGCGTATCATATCCCAACAATCTTAGTTTTTAATAAAATTGATATTTATGATGAAGAAGATTTGTCGTTTGTCAATGAAATAAAAGACATGTATCAAAGTATTGGTTATCCTGTTTTATTCATGTCAGCTTTAAAAGGTGATGGGATAGAAGAATTGAAAAATCAATGTAAAAACAAAACATCGTTATTCTCTGGGCATTCTGGAGTTGGAAAATCTACATTAGTAAATCAACTTATTCCGGGTATCGATTTAAAAACATCTGAAATTTCGGAAGCTTCCGCTAAAGGTGTTCATACCACAACCTTTGCCGAAAGGTACGAGATACCAGGAGGCGGTTTTATTATTGACAGTCCAGGAATTCGAGAACTTGGTTTAGTAGAACTCAAAAAAGAGGAAATATCGCACTATTTTCCAGAAATGCGCTCCATATTAAATGAATGCAAATTCAATAATTGTACACATACGAACGAGCCATTATGTGCTATCAAAAAAGCAGTTGATGATAGTAAGATCTCATTAATTAGGTATGATAGTTATTTAAGTATATTTGCCGACGAAGACAATAGACATTAACATTCAATTGCATTAACATATTATCCCCTCGTCTTACGCCGAGGCAAGCATTAACATTTTAACATATTATACTTATGCGAATTAAACTCACCCTAATCTTATTAATTGGAGTAATCTCTTTTAACTCATGTAAAAAAGACTCTCCCTTTGTACCATTTTTTAGTATTTCCGACGATCGCAAATTAGGTGCTCAGGTTTCTGCTGAAATAGCAAACAAACCTAGTGAATATCCTATTTTAGATTCGGCAACAAACAGAAGTGTTTATGCTTATTTGTATGCTATTCGCAATGAAATATTGAACTCAGGGAAAGTAGTTTATAAAGACGATTTTAGTTGGAGATTGCGTGTTGTTAGAGGTGACACAACTTTGAATGCATTCTGCACACCAGGTGGTTATATTTATGTTTATACGGGTATCTTGAAATATCTCGATTCTAAAGATCAATTGGCGGGTGTATTAGGACACGAAATGGCACACGCAGACCGAAGACATACTAGTCGTTCTATGCAAACACAATATGGTGTTGAATTATTGTTAAATGTAGTACTTGGTAAAGACCTTGCACAAGTTAGCCAAATTGCTAGTGGAATGTTACAATTGAAAAACTCTCGCGAACACGAGAAAGAAGCAGATGAATATTCTGTTAAATATTTATGTCCAACTCCATACAATGCTGCAGGTGCGGCTGGCTTCTTTACTAAGCTAGAAGCATCAGGAATTCAATGTGGAGGGATTCAACAATTTTTTAGTACTCACCCTTGTCCTGACAATAGAATTGCAAACATAGCAACTAACAAAACAACGGAAGGTTGTACAGGTACTGGTACATTTGATGCAGAATATGCAAATTTTAAAGCTTTATTGCCATAATAGATGAGAGTAGTTATTCAACGTGTTGCAAACGCTTCTGTTGAAGTAGAAAATACCATAAAAGGTCGGATTGATGCCGGCCTTTTAGTTTTTTTAGGGGTAGAGCTAAGTGACACTGTTGCTGATGTAAAGTGGCTAGCACAGAAGATTGTCAACATGAGAATATTCTCTGATGAGAATGGATTAATGAATAAATCAGTATTAGATTGCAGGGGCAATGTTTTATTGGTAAGCCAGTTTACTTTATTTGCATTAACTCAAAAAGGCAATAGACCATCCTTTATTAATGCTGCAAAACCCGAGTTGGCTAACGAATTATACGAAGAAATGATTCGCGAGTTGAATCAACTTATGGGCAAAGTAATTGAATATGGAGTTTTTGGTGCAGATATGAAAGTGAGTTTGCTAAATGATGGTCCGGTTACCATTATTATGGACACAAATGATAAAGCGAGGCATTAAGTCATTTTGTTTATTCAATCAAAATAGTATTTTTAAAATATGACAATAGACGAAGCTCAAAAAATTGTAGATGACTGGATTCAAACTACAGGGGTAAGATATTTCAACGAGCTTACCAACATGGCGATGCTTACTGAAGAAGTAGGTGAAGTGGCTAGGATTATTGCTAGAAAATATGGAGAGCAATCATTCAAGGAATCAGATCAAAAGAAAGAATTAGCCGATGAACTAGCTGATGTATTATTCGTGTTAATTTGTTTGGCTAATCAAACCGGAATAAATCTGAACGATGCATTGACTAAAAATCTAGCGAAAAAATCTAAACGTGATTCGGTTAGACATATTAATAATGACAAGCTGAAATGAAAAAAACAAATTTTATTATAGTGTTTCTATTGAGCATATTTTTTTTCAGCTCATGTAATAAACCCGACTGGTCTATAAAAACGTATAACGGTGATGACTTTTCTGACAAGACTTTTAAAAACCATAAATTAAATGCGGTAGTTTTTTTAGCTCCCGAATGTCCTTTAAGTGAGGCTGCAATACAAGAACTAAACAAATTGCAGAAAAAATATTTCAAGTACGACTATTCAACCTATGTAGTCATTCCTGGTAATTTATATACTAATGAAGAGGTGAAAAAGTTTATTGAACAATTCCAAATTGAATTTCCAGTAGTATTAGATACAGGGGCTGTAATTACATCAATGTTAAAAGCGAAGACGACCCCGGAAGTTTTTTTAGTGACAGATAGCATGAAGGTAGTTTATCAAGGAGCCATAGATGATAGAGCATTTGATAATGAATTTATTAGGCAAGACGCGCAGCACAATTATTTAGATAGTGCTATTTCCCAATATTCTAATTTTAAAAAAATAAAAGTAATTAAAACGAATGCTGTAGGATGTTTTATCGAATTGTAATCAATAAAATCATACTAGTACTTAGTACTGTCTTTCTATTCTCTTGCGCAAATGAAAGCGTTAAGATAATTGATAAGGAAGAACTGCAAACACTCCCCAAAGAAATTACTTTCAATAAAGATGTATCTAAAATCATCTATCAAAAATGTGCCACTTGCCATCGCCCCGGAGAATCTGGTCCATTTTCATTGTTAAGCTACAAAGACGTTTATCGCAGAAAAAAAACAATTGTAAAAGTTACACATAGCGGTTACATGCCCCCATGGCCTGCGGATAGAACATATTCTAGTTTTGTTGGAGAATTGTATTTAACCGATTATGAAAAACAAGTTTTGAAAGCTTGGGTGGTTCAAGGTGCTAGTGAAGGTGATCAAAAAGATAAGCTTCCTGAGCCTGTATTTCCTAAAGGGTCTCAATTGGGCAAGCCCGATTTAGTTATAAAGCTGCCTAAGCCTTATCAAATCAAAGGCAATAACCATGATCATTACGTGATTATGAAAATTCCGTACGAGATTCCTAAAGACCAATATGTTCGTACAATAGAATATGTGCCAGGTAATAGGAAGAGAGTTCATCATGTTAATGGATACATGGTCGTATATGATGAAGGAAAGAAAAAGAATGTAAGAGAAGGTGAGTTTTTTGTCAATAATTATGAAATGGATGAGCGTACGGTGTGGGAGAAGCTCAAAATCACTAATGATGATGGTACTTTTCCATTGAGAATACCTTCGGTTACAAATTATTTGCCCGGAGTAGTTGCTCCTGTCTACCCTCAAGGAATTGGTGGTTTTTTGATGAAAAAGAAAGGAGCTATCTTATTAAACGATATTCATTACGGACCAAGTCCTAAAGATGAAATAGACGAATCATATTTCAATGTATTCTTTTCTAAAATTCAGCCAGAGCGCAAATTTGGTGAGTTTCAATTGGGTACTTATGGTGTATCTAAAATAGAACCTGCTTTAATGATTCCTCCAGATTCTATTAAAACGTTTACTTCAAAATACACTGTTCAGAGTGATATTTCCATAGTAACCATTAATCCACACATGCATTTATTGGGCAAATCTTTTATTGCCTATGTGGTTGATCCAGAGGGGAAAACTACACCTTTAATTAAAATTAATCACTGGGACTTTAGATGGCAGTATTTTTACACTTTTAAGAAAATGGTTAAAGTGCCCAAAGGCAGCACCATTTACTTAAAAGCAACCTTTGATAATACTCAAAATAACCCCTTTAATCCATTTAGTCCACCCCAATGGGTTGGTGAACGCACAGGTAGTATGAGTACAAAAGATGAGATGTTACAATTCATCATTACTTACTTGGACTACAAGCCTGGCGATGAGGAGATTTCTTTGGAGGCAAAATTGAAATAAGTTGAACATTTTTATCTTTTTTGTGTTTAAATTGAGTATTTGCCCTAAAGTAGAACGAAATTGAAAATGGGTCTGTAATGCCACATAGAATAAAATATTGTTAGTTTAAGTACTTTTTTAATAAAAATTACTTACCTTTGTATCCGAATCAATTATAAAAATGACAATTGATTAATGGAGCGAATTAAATTAATTACAACAAACTAGTACAAAAAAATTAATCGTATCTGTTAAACATTTATCTTCCATTAATGAAATTAGTCAAACTATCAGTTTTCCTATTCGCAATTACACTTGTTGTAAGTTCTTGTTCGACGCAAAATTCGAATAAAATGTTAATTACATATGATGTGCCTAGAAGCATGCCAGAGGTTTTCGTAATTAACAAGAAAGATAGCGCTGAATCTACCTATAGCCACAAAATCAAATCTGGCGACCGTATTGCGGTTAAGTTTTTGAATAACTACGACTTAACAAAGAGCACATTTAACTTAGAAGCAAATCCTGCTGTTGAAGCTGGATATGTTGTAGATGTAAATGGTTTTGCTAATATGCCATTAGTTGGCAAGGTTCAGATTTCAGGACTTACACGTGAAGATGCATCTAAGAAATTAGAGAAATTGTATTCTACAATATTAAACAACCCTATTATTGAGGTTTCTATAGTAAGTATTAAAGTGAACGTATTTGGTGAAGTTGGTCGTCAAGGTAAATTCTTGATTGACAGAGATAATATTTCATTAATTGACTTAATTTCTGAAGCTGGTGGACTAACCTCACACTCTAAAAAGAAAGCTATACGTATCATTCGTGGCGACCCTTCTAATCCTCAAATTATTATCGTGGATTTAAGAAAAGTTGGTATATTACGTTATTCAGAATTGATGATTCAAGATAATGATATCGTAATAGTAGATGCCATGAAGGTTTATGAAATATCGGAGCCTACTACGGCAATTGCTTCAATGTTACAACCATTACTTTTAATTGTTAATTCTGTTGCAATTGTGGCAGCTTTAACAAAATAAAATAAATGGCTCAATCGAACAATCCAGAAAATTTCAAATCTCACATACAGGAAATTGACTATAACCGAATACTTAGAATTTTACTAAGTAGATGGTATTGGATAGTTGGTTGCGTTTTCATCGGAATCGTTTGGGCGTTTGTTTATTTAAGATTTACCCCATCAGTATACGAAACTTCTGCACTATTAAAATACGACGATAAGAAAACAGAGATTTCTGAACTTATAAATATTAATAGTTATTACGATCGTAAAGACAAGATACAATCAGAGACTTATGTTATTCAGTCTAGAACCTTATTGTATAAAGCAGCCATTAAGTTAAATTATCAGTATTCTTTTTTTAGAAAAGGGAGAGTATTAGAAACAGAAAGTTACCCAAATTTCCCATTCGAACTATTATTAGACAACATTGATAGTTCAAGTATTTTCACATACAACTTTAATATTTCTCAACTCACAAAATTAAAGTATAAGCTTACTATTACTAATAATGGTGCATTAATATCTAACTCAGAATATTTTTATGGTCAAGAGTTAGTCGTTGGAGCAAATAGATTTCGAGTTATTCGTCCAATGATTCCAGATAGTGATTTGGATGAGTTTAGTTTCCATTTCAATCACCCAACTAATGTGATGGGTAGATTAATGGGAGGGTTAAATGTTAGAGAAGTTGGCAAGGGGATAAACATAATGTCCTTATCATTCAAAAGCACTAATGCTATATTTGCTTCTGATGCATTAAATGCAATAATAAGTCAGTATCGAGTATTTGATAGAGATCAAAAAGGGGTAGCTGCTGCTCAAACTATCGAATTTATTGACGCTCAGCTCGAAAAACTTTTAATGAAAGTGAGAGACGCTGAACAACTTTTAGAACAATATAAAGTTGGGAATAGTATTTTGAATATTGAAGACAGTAAAAAACTTGCTTATCAAAAATTAAGAGATTTAGATGTTCAAAAGAATATCATCAACATACAAAGTATTGCAATTGATTTATTAGAGGAACAAGTTATAGCCAATAAAGAATCAATCACTTTGAACTTTAGTATGGAGGGCTCGGATGACAAACTCTTAGGAGAGTTAGTTAATCAGATGAATACTTTGCTTAATGAACGTATTAAAAAACAATCACTCTATTCTGACAATGCTGCTCCGATCCAAGAAATCGACAGACAAATTGAAGAGGCCAAGCGTGCTATTACATTAAACATTAAAGCAGCACGTAATCGTAACAATAGAACAGTTAAGTTTCTAGAGAAGCAATTAGCAACAGCTGTTAATGAATTAAAAACAATTCCATCTGCAGAACGAGAATTAATAAATTTAAATCGTGATTTCGAAATCAATCAAAAAGTTTATTCTTATTTACAAGAGAAACGTTTAGAAGCCTCTATTGCAAAGTCGGCCATTATGCCTTCATCTAATGTAATTGATGATGCAATACCGAGTTATGGTGTTGTAGCACCTAATGTAAAGAGTGTTTATACTACTGCTATTTCTATTAGTGTTATAATATCAATTGCTTTAATTCTATTAGCTCGTTTATTGAACCAACGAATATTCGACAAGGAAACAGTCGAAATGATTACTAGTGTTCCGATTCTAGGAGTAATTAGAACTTTCCCTGGTACTATTGATAAAAACTCAAGCCAGATTTTAAGTTTGAGTAATCCGAAATCAATGTTTTCGGAATCTGTTCGTTCCGTGCGTACAAACCTGAGTTTTATTGCAAGTGATATAAAAAGCAAAATGATTTGTATTACTTCAGAAGTTTCTGGAGAAGGAAAATCATTTATGGTTATTAACCTTGCTAGTACTTTATCTTTAATTAATAAGAGAGTAGTAGTAATAGATGGTGACTTACGCAAATCGAAATTACATCACACTTTCCGTTTGAAAAATGATTGGGGTTTAACTTCTTATTTAACAAACCAATGTGAAGTAGATAAAATTGTTCATGCTACTCACGTTGAAAATTTATTCTTCATACCTGCTGGTCCAATGCCACCTAATCCTTCAGAATTATTGTATTCTGAACGCATGCGTCAATTGATGGCAGAGTTAAAAGAGCGTTTCGATTATGTATTAGTAGATACGGCTCCAATAGGCTTAGTGTCTGATGCTATACCTTTAGTACGTACCAGTGATGTGAATATATTTGTACTTCGTTCAGGAGTGTCAAGTTTCAATGCAGCATCCATCCCAGAACGCGTTTCTAAAGAATTTGCACTGAATAATTCTGTAATTGTATTGAACGGATTTACAAACGATGCATTACACTCAAGAATTTACTCAAATCATAAAAAAGGCAGTTACGGAAGTGGGCAATATTATTATACCGACTACTCAACTTATGGGAATAAGAGCTATGGTTATTATACTGAAAGTGTAAATAGAAATATATTTACCAAGGCGCTTGTTAAAGTCCGAAATATTTTCAAAAAGTAATCTTCATGGCTAGCGGACTTTACCATTGGTATGCTATTTATACTAATCCTAGAGCTGAAAAGAAAACAGTAGCACTGCTTCTTCAACGAGGGATTACGGCCTATCTACCACTTTTAAAATCACTTAAACAATGGTCAGATCGTAAGAAATGGGTTGAAGAACCATTGTTCAGGTCTTATGTATTTGTCAACGTTTCTGAACGAGAATACCTCGATGTTTTGCAAGTTCATGGGGTTGTTAAATACATATCATTTTCTGGCAAAGCAGCCATTATCCCAGATACACAAATAGATACAATTAAGCTACTCTTGAGTAGCGAATCAGAACTCGATATTTCTGATCATCATTTCGAAAAAGGAGAAAGTGTCATCATCAAAGCAGGGCCATTTCTTGGCCTAAAGGGAGAGCTAATCGATACTCAAAATACTAAGCGTTTTTTAGTACGTTTTGAGCAGCTCGGGAAATCAATAATTATTAATATCCCAACCGTCTATCTCGAACCAGTTTTTTAGTTATATTTAGGAGTCTTTTCGGAACATGAAAATGTAACCGAGGAGGCGAAGCTGTATCATTTTCTCATGTGTAGAATTGCTGGAATTGTAGACTCACTTCGTTATCAGGATCAACTAAAAGAAGATGTTGATTTAATGATCACCAAAATGATTCATGGTGGTCCAGATGGACGTGGTCTTTTTATCGAAAAAACTATTTCACTAGGCCATTGCCGCCTTTCATTATTAGACCTATCATCTGCAGGTGCTCAACCTATGCGTTCAGATGATGAAAAATTACATATTTCTTATAATGGTGAAATTTATAATTTTCATGATATTAAGAAAGAATTAATCTCTCTCGGTCATCAATTTAAAACCGTTTCTGATACTGAAGTAATCCTCCATGCATATCGCGAATGGGGTGTATCCTCTTTTTCTAGATTTAATGGCATGTTTGCTTTTGCTTTGTATGATACTACACTGCAAAAAATATTTCTTGTACGTGATCCGAATGGTATCAAACCTTTGTATTTTTCTACCATTAACAACCAGCTTATTTTTGCGTCAGAGTTAAAAGCGTTTCAAAGTTTTGTAGGAGAAGAAAATCCAGCTTGGAGAACATTGTTTTTAGCTTACGGACATTTACCGGAACCCTTTACTAAATTAAAAGATGTATTCTCACTTGCTAAGTCATCTTACTTAGAATACAATATTATAAATAAAACATACTCAATTAGTAAGTTTAAGTATAAGTCTGATAGAGCATTTGAAAATGCAAGTATTTATGATATTGCATTTGAGTTATCAAACTCTGTACGCCGACATCTAATTTCGGATGCACCAATTGGATTGTTTTTAAGCGGTGGTATTGATTCTTCAATTCTTACTTTATTAGCTTCAAAACAAACTGCGCAATTACACACCTTGTCTATTTATTTCAATGAGGGTGAATATTCTGAAAAACACTATCAAGATATAATTGTACAATTAACAAAGTCTGATCACCATGCATTGCTTCTAACCAAAGAAGATTTTTTAACCAATGTAAGTACAATACAAGATGCATATGATATGCCAAGTAATGATGGAGTAAATACTTGGTTCATTTCGAAGTATGCAAGAGAGAATGGATTAAAGGCCGTACTATCGGGTTTAGGTGCCGATGAAATATTTGGAGGCTATCCATCATTTACCAGATTAGCACAATTGAAATATGCGCATCAGTTTAAATCTATAATAAATAAATTTTCAGGATTGCTGCCGGGAAATCTAGAGCGGTTATCGTTTTTGAAATTAGATTCTGCCGTTTCCGATTATTTATTATTAAGAGGCTTTTACGCTCCGAATAAAATCGCTGCTATATTAAACTTACAGGTAACTGAAGTGCTCGAGCAATTGAATACCTATGTTCCATCAACTGCGAGGAAACTAAATACAGTGACTGATATTTCTCTAATGGAGAAAGAAATGTATATGCAAAATCAGTTGTTGAAAGACTCAGATTACATGAGCATGAGGCACGGTATTGAGATTAGAGTGCCATTCTTAGACAACGATTTTTTGTCGCTTGTTGATAGTATGAATGAAGCAGATGTATTCCCTCATCCAGGAAAAAAGGAAGTGCTTATAAATGCATTCACCGATATTCTGCCTAAAGAAATATACAATCGTCCGAAGAAAGGATTTCAATTCCCATTTAAAATGTGGTTGAAAGAATCAGAATATATTAAATCGCAAATGAATACTTCAGAAAAGGAAATAGAATACAATGCATTTACATCTGACAAAATTCATTGGTCTAAAATTTGGGCGCTAACACAAATTTAATGAAGGTATTATTCTTAGGGTTAAAAATATTTTCAACTGGCGGTATTGAACAAGTATGCAAGAATTGGTTGTATGCGTTGTCTTCACTTTCAACTAAAAATAATTCTTCTTTCCACGCTATATCTTTATATGATACAGAAATCGATAATCGATATGTAAATTCAACAAGCATAAAAGTTTGCTCTGGGAATAAATATAAATTTGGAATACATGCAATATGGAAAGCGATTACTTCTGATGTAGTTATTATTCCTCATCTCAATTTATCGTTGTTTGTATTAATTGCAAAGTTGATTAATCCCAAAATTAAAGTGTTTGTGCAATTGCATGGAATAGAAGCCTGGACTAATTTAAGTGGCGTACAAGAAAGAATGCTAAATCAAGCGGATGGGATTTTATCTGTGAGTCATTTTACCATGAATAATGTGTTAAAACGCTATCCACATTTGAAATCGAAATCAAGTGTTTTATCTAATTCATTAGATCCATTGAAGGATTACAACTCGGATATAGATGCTGGAATAAACTTTAGAAGTAGCAAAGGAATTGCTGAGTCTAAAAAATTATTAATTACAGTTGGTAGACTTCATAATGAAGAGGCTTATAAAGGATATGACAAAACAATTGAAGCTATTCATCTACTAAACGACGAATCTATTGAATTTCATATTATAGGCAAATACGATACCATTGAACAACAACGAATATTCGATATGTTGTTAAAGTATGATATGGTTGGCCAAGTAAAGCTTGTAGGTTATGTTAATGATGAAGACTTAGCTAAGTACTACCATGCTGCAGATTTATTCGTAATGCCAAGTAAGGGCGAAGGCTTCGGATTGGTTTTTATAGATGCCATGGCAAATGGATTAAGAGTGATTGGTGGTAATGCTGATGGAAGTGTTGACGCGATTTCATTTTCTAGTGAATCAGCATTAATAAATCCAGATGATATTGAAGAAATAAAAAATGCAATTCAAAAGTTGCTATCGGAAAATTGGACGGCAGAGCAAAAAATAAATTTATCAACTAAGTGCAAAGAAAAATTTTCTAGCGAGAATTTTGAACACAATATAGAAAAGACACTATTATACTATGGAAATAATAATTGAAGCCGGTAGAGCAGAAAAAAATTACTGGAAGGACTTGTGGCGATTCCGCGAGTTGTTTTACATTCTAGCTTGGCGAGATATAAAAGTTCGATATAAGCAAACAATTATTGGTGCCGCTTGGGGAATTATTCGTCCACTGCTAACTATGATAATTTTCACTGTGGTATTTAGCAAAGTAGCTAAACTTCCTTCTGAGGGAAATGTTCCTTATGCGATTCTGGTATATGCTGCAATGTTGCCTTGGCAATTTTTTGCAAATGCATTGTCGGAGAGTAGTGGTAGTTTAGTTGGTAATGCAAACCTAATTACAAAGGTTTATTTTCCACGACTAATTATACCAGCAAGTTCGGTTATTGTAAGTTTAATCGACTTTGCTATCTCGTTTATCATACTAGTAGGGTTATGTTTATGGTATCAATACATACCAAGTTGGCATATCGTATTTCTGCCCTTATTTATTCTACTAGTATTCTTTGTAGCATTCGGATTAGGTTTATTACTTACTGCATTAAATGTAAAATTTAGAGATTTTAGATATATCATACCATTTATCATTCAATTTGGATTGTATATTTCTCCAGTTGGATTTAGTAGTTCTATTGTTCCTGAAAAATACCAATGGGCCTATTCATTAAACCCAATGGTTGGTGTAATAGATGGATTCAGGTGGTGTATATTAAACACAGATACTGCAATTAATAGCTATTCGCTTTTTGCAGCGTTAATAGCAACAGTTTTAATTACAATTATTGGAGTCCAATATTTCAGAAAAATGGAAAAAGGATTCGCTGACTCTATATAAAAATGGATTTAAATAAGATATTAAAATTTTCAAGGTCATATCGTGGTTTGTTCGATGAAAGGATCTCAACTTGGTTATATAAGCGATATATTAAACGCGGTGATTATTCAGGGATTACTTGGTTTAATAATGAGGACATAGCTATCCATTATACTTCTAAAGAATACATTGAAAGAAGGGTGTGGATGCTTGGAGATTATGAGCCAGAAGTAAATAGTGTGTTTAACGCTTTTGTTCCTGTTAAAGGTACAGTATTAGATATTGGTGCTAACATAGGTATTAATTCGATTCGACTTTCTAAATGTGTTACTTTTGAAGGTAAAGTATATTCTTTTGAACCTATACCTTTTAATCAAAAACGATTAGAAAAAAACTTACTACTTAATTCAGTTCAGAATGTATCAGTAACTCCTATTGCATTAGGGCTGAACAATGAAGAGGTAAGAGTAATGTTTAATGAACAAGAGGAAAATATGGGAGCAATTTCACTTCGCAATCAGAATGCAGAAGGAATTTTAGTTCAAGTACGAAATGGTGATGATTGGATAAATGAAAATAATATAGAGAAAATAGATTTCATGAAAATTGATGTTGAAGGTTTTGAATGGAATGTTATTTCTGGATTAAAAGAAACCATAGGCAGAGATCACCCAAGAATTTTAATAGAATGGGATTTGAATTATTTGTTATACTCAGGTAAAAGTGCCGACGAATGGCAACAATTTATAGATAAGTTTGGTTATCAAATTTATCAAATCAATAGATACGAATTAAAACAATTAACTTCCATTAGAGAAGCCCTCGATGGAAATCTTTTATTTATATAATATGGAAGATCCAATTATTATTGCAGAAAACATTTCAAAATTATTCCATTTATCTCACGAAGGGAATCAGAGATATACAGCACTAAGAGATGTGCTAGCCAACAAGTTTAAAAATATTTTTAAGTCAAAAATCATTTCTGGTGAGAGTGAAGATTTTTGGGCATTGAAGGATATTTCATTTAAAATTAACAAAGGTGATAGAATCGGAGTGATTGGTAGAAATGGTGCAGGAAAATCAACATTACTAAAAGTTTTAAGTAGAATTACAGAGCCAAGTACAGGAAAAATCAAAATTAATGGCAGAATTGCTAGTTTGTTGGAGGTTGGCACAGGTTTTCATCCAGAACTAACAGGTAGAGAAAACATCTATTTAAATGGGGCTATATTAGGGATGACTCGACAAGAAATCAAATCAAAATTTGATGAGATTGTTGCATTTGCTGAAATCGAAAAGTTCTTAGATACACCTGTAAAAAGGTACTCTTCAGGAATGTATGTAAGATTGGCATTTGCAGTAGCAGCCCATTTAGAGCCTGAAATATTAATTATAGATGAAGTGCTCGCAGTAGGTGATGCTCAATTTCAGAAAAAAAGTCTTGGGAAGATGGATGATGTGAGTAAGAAAGATGGGCGAACAGTTATTTTCGTAAGTCACAATATGGATGCTGTTACAAACCTTTGCAACAAATGTATCTATTTGAAAAAAGGTGAAATGGTAATGTATAGTGATACTCGTACTGTAATTGATGCTTATTTGAAAGACAATAAAACAATTGAGGCAAAAGTTGACACTTTCGATCCTAAAGTAGCAAAAATTTTAAATATTGAATTAGACTCTACAGAATTATTAAAAGGAAATATTAAAGTTATTGTTGAATATAATTGGCCATTAGATGTAAATCCTAATGTAGGTATTACTTTTTCTACAATGTTTGGTGCTATAATATATGGTACAAATTTTAGTTTACATCACAATGATAGTTTAGATATTCATACTAAACATGGTATTGCTACTTTCTTTGTAGAGAATATTCCATTGCATTCTGGTTCATATAATTTAACTGTATATTTAGGCGATGGGTATCATAACCTTGATATAAAATTTGATGCTCTTACTTTTGATTTTATTTCAAACTCAGGAATTATAAATCCTTACAGTCATCAAATTATTGGTCCGTTGAATCTCCCTGCTACATGGGAATTGAAAGCAGCAGAATAATGTTAGTATCGGTTATTATTCCTGTATATAATTCTGAGAAAACAATAGTTCGAACACTTGATTCGGTGTTTAGTCAAAACTATGCTTCTTTAGAAGTGATTGTAGTTAATGATGGATCTACAGATAACACGGAGCAGGTAGTTAAATCATACTCTGATAAAATAATATACATCGCTCAAAAAAATGCAGGTGTTAGTGTAGCTCGTAATAAAGGCTTCGAGCATTCATCAGGAGAGTTCATTCAATATCTAGATGCAGATGATTTATTGGCTGAAGATAAAATATCGCAACAAGTAAAAGCAATTTTAGACTCTCGTGCTGATGTTGCTTATGGCGATTGGAAAAAGTTTAACGAGCTAAATGGTTATCAAGAATTTGAAACTGTAAAAAAAGAAATGAAAGGTCGTCCGGAAATTGAACTCATTACCGATTTTTGGATTCCATTAGCAGCTTTGCTTTATACGCGCACCATAGCGATTAAGATTGGAGGGTGGAATTTAGACTTACCCATTATACAAGATGCCAGGTATGCATTAGATGCTGCAATACACGGCGCCAAGTTTGTTTATACTCCTGGAATTATGGGATTGTATAGAGTAAATGACTCTGGGTCATTATCTACTTTAAGTAGGATGTCGTTTATATCGGATTGCTATTTGAATGCAAAACAGATTGATGCCATTTGGAGAAAGGATTACGATACGGATATTAAAAAAAAGAAAGCAGTAATTGGAGTGTTGAGATTTTGCATTAGTGAGTTTTCGAAATTAGATAAGGTGAAATTCAATCAAGCGATTGATTTGATTTTATCGATAGATAAAGATTACAAACCCGAAGGTTCTTTAGGGATGAAAGTAATAAGCTCGATACTGGGTTATCGTACAGCTGAAAAAATTGCACAATTCAAAAGAAAATTAAGTTGAGAATTTTACTCGCTACAGAATATTTTTATCCTACTTCAAAAGGAGGTACTGAAATGTATGTCTACCAATTGGCGAAGGAATTAATTAAAAATGGGCACGAGTGTCTGATTGTAAGCCTATCTGAGAATCCACAGCCGTTTACTTACGAAGGTATTCAAATTAAATACATCTCTTTTGAAGTAAATGCATACAATGATATAGAAAACCCCAAAAACATTTATCAATTAATTGAAATTGTAAATGAATTTAAGCCAGATATTTTTCACTTACATACTTATACTTCTTCAATGGGAATTAGTCATTTATTGAGAGTGGAAGAACTTGGCATTAAAATTATTTTTACATCTCATCTGCCCAATTTTACTTGTTTAAGAGGAGATTTAATGTTGTTAGGTAGCGAAGTATGTGATGGAGTAGTAATTAAGGAGAGGTGCATGAATTGTTATCTTCAGGCAACTGGTATTAAAAGTGATAGCAATAGAAAAATATTAATAAAGGCTTCATTTTTCAATCTATTCAGAAAGCTAATTCCTAGATTAAACCAATTTGACGTAAAAAATAATCTCTTAACCACTTTTAAGGATAAAATAAGAAATATTGTAGTTGTTAGCCATTGGCAAAAAAAGGTATTTGAATTGAATGGGTTTAATTCAAATAATATTGATGTATGTAGGCAAGCTATTAATGAAGAAAATATTTTACATCAAAAGACAAGTCAACCATCAGCTAAAATAAGGATTGGCTTTATAGGTAGAATTGTAAAAGTAAAAGGGCTTCATGTTTTATTAAATGCCTTAAATGATTTAGATAAAGAAAAATTCGAATTGACTGTGGTTGCAGTTAAATCAGCAAATGAAATCGAATACTATAACACCACAAAAATTGCTGCAAATGCTATTAATGCTAATTGGATTGAAGATTTAGAGAGTTCAGATATATTTAAGTTCTTGGATAATATCGATATCCTTGCAATTCCCTCAATATGGCTGGAAACAGGTCCTATAGTTGCATTTGAAGCACTTGCAAGAAAACTGCCTTTATTAGCATTTAACTATGGCGGTGTCAAAGAATTGACTAACAATTCTGAAAGTTTTTTAGTTAATAGTTTAGAGGAGATGAAATGTGTTTTGAATGAAATTATTAATGATAAATCAAAATTGCAAATCAAATCAGATAGTATTAAATATGTTAGGAATACAAAAGATTTGTATTTAGAATCTATTAATTTGTATAATAAAATTTCATCATGATTAAATTCATAAACAAATTTATGTCAATTTTAGGATATGCAATATATTCTAAAACTATATTAAAAACATATAGTTATGATTATTTAAAAAAGGAATATAAAATTGACGATTATGATCTGGCATATATTAACGGTAAACTTAGTGGTGGATTTAAAGATAAGTTGATAAAAGAAAATAAATCTAGATGGTTAGATGTAGGTTGTGGTGGTAATTTTGAAGACAACTTCATGTATATAGATACTTTTACACATGACAAGGTTGGATTCAATAAGAATTATGTTCAAGCAGATATAATAAATCTTACAGATGCTGACGTTGAAAAACTAGGCAAATTTGATTTCATAAGAATGCAACATGTTTTTGAACATTTTACTCCAGAGGATGGATTGAAAGTGCTTTCAAATTGCGCTAAAATTCTAAATAAAGATGGATACATTTTAATGACTACTCCAGATCTCAATAAATTCATAGCTCTTTATTCAAATAATAAAATCAAGGAATATTATGACTGGGCACTAACTAGAATAGATAAAGAAAGTCCAAGTAGTTTTTATTTTTCAATATTCACGCATAGCGTATTAAATGAACAACATAAATGGTGTTATGATGCTGAGGGATTAATGTATCAATTAACCAGGTCAGGATATTTTTATAATATTACCGAAATTGCGATAGGTGATAAATTAGCAAACATACCTTTTACTCATAATAGGCCAATAGAAGAAGTTTGTGTATTTGCGCAACTAAAATAATTTAGTATATATAGATTTAATTTTGAAAATTCTTATCACAGCCGATCCATTTATCCCCGTTCCTCCGATTCACTATGGAGGCATTGAGCGTATTTTGGATATGATTATTCGAGAATATATTAAACTTGGGCATGATGTCACTTTAATTGCTCATCCCGATTCTCAACCTGCAGAAGGTTGCCGATTTATATCGTATGCATCAGATAAGGATTCGATTTTAGCGAATAGTGTATTAATCACGAAAGCTTATTTCAAATACCGTTTTGATATTATTCACAGTTTTAGCAGATTAATGTATTTATTGCCACTTATGCCATTAAGTGTCCCTAAAATTATGTCATACCAACGTGAACCAAGTTTAAATCAAATTAGTAAAGCTGTTAAATTATCGAAAAAAGGTTCAATCGCTTTTACAGGTTGTAGTGATTATATCAGCAATCAAATAGCAACAGTAGGTGATGCATATACAGTATATAATGGAGTTCCGATAAATCAATTTACATTCAATGCTAATATTGAAGAAGATGCTCCTCTAGTATTTTTAGGTAGAATAGAAGAAATTAAAGGAACTCATATTGCCATTGAGGTGGCGAATAGAACTAATAAAAATCTAATTATTGCAGGAAACATACCTGCTGAACATCAAGGCTATTTTGATCTAAAAGTAAAGCCATTCCTTACTGATCGTATTCAATACATTGGTCCTGTTGATGATCAACAAAAAAATGCCTTATTGCAAAATGCATCAGCATTTTTAATGCCTATTTTATGGAATGAGCCCTTTGGTATTGTAATGGCTGAAGCAATGGCATGTGGCACGCCTGTTATTGGATTTAAACGAGGCTCAGTACCTGAAGTGGTATCCAATAATAAAACTGGTTACGTTTGCGAATCTATAGAAGATATGTGTAATGCAGTAGAAAACATTAGTAATATCAACCGAGAGGATGTTCGAAATGCTGCAGTGGTACGATTTAGTGAAAAAGTAATCAGTCAAAATTATATCGATTTATACAAAAAAAGAATCTTATGAATTTAGTATTTAAGTTTTTTCGTGCGCTTATCCCTCAGTCTTTTATTAAAAAACTGAAAATAAAGTACAATGTTCCAGATATGGAATGGAGTATAAGGAATTTGTATAACAATGGTTTCAGACCCAAAAACATTTTAGACATTGGTGCATTTGAAGGCGAATGGACTTTAATGTGTGGTAGTATTTTTTCTGATGCTAAATTTATGATGTTCGAAGCGCAAGAGTCTAAAAAAGAAAAGCTAGAACTATTAAAATCGAATACAATAGATTATCATATTGGATTGTTAGGCCCGGAGCTCAATGAGAAAGCTAAGTTTTACGTAAATGAAACGGTAAGCTCGGCTTTGCCTGAAACTGAAAAAGACCATCAAGAATATATTGAAATTCCAATGTATACTGTTGATGAAGTGTTGAAAAGAAAAGACATTATAAAAGCAGATTTTATAAAGCTTGATGTACAAGGTTTTGAATTGGAAGTTTTAAAAGGGGCCTCTAAAACTCTTGAATCGGCCGAAGTAGTTTTAATGGAAGTTTCATTAATAGAAATTAATAAAGGTGCTCCTTTAATTAATGAGGTTATGCAATTTATGGTTTCGAGGGGGTTCATTTGTTATGATATATGTAGTATTGTAAGAAGACCATTAGATAAAGCATTGTGGCAAACGGATTTGATTTTTGTAAATAAATCATCATCATTAGTTGCCTCTAAAAAATATCAATAGCATTGAGCAATAAAACTAAAATAAATTGGATTGAAAACTTGCGAGCAATTGCTTGCATTATGGTAATTGTTTTACATATTACTGGCCCTTGGTTGCATAAGCTTCGAGGGGTGAGCCATTTAGTTTGGAATACGGTTGCTTTGTTGCATTCGTTTACAAGATTCTGCGTACCAGTGTTTGTTATGATTACTGGCGCCTTGCTATTAAGTCGTAAGTATAGTTTTGCGGAATTCTATAAAACTAAATTTAGCAGAATAATTCGTCCGTTATTGTTTTGGTCAGTATTCTATATCAGTATTTATCTATTGTTTGATTGGTATACAGGCAAACCAATATCTTTCCTCTTCGTAAGTAAATTTATATTAAACTCAATTTTCTACGGGGCAGCTTATCATTTATGGTATTTATATTTGATATTAAGTTTGTATTTGATATTACCATTCTTATCATCTGTTATTCAAAAGTTGTCGCAATCACAATTGGCAACAATAATAATAGGTTGGTTTATGATTTTAACTTTTGCTCAATACTTCGAAAGCAATGTTCTGTTAAATTATATTCGATTAGCGATTGGGTATGTTGGCTACTTGATTTTAGGACACGTATTATTAAACATAACTCTTAAGCGTGAAACAGGAGTGCTATTGTCTGTTGCATTAATTTTATTAGGATGGGGAAGTACTTTCTTCCCGGTTTTCAAAAATTACAATATTAATGATATTGTACTAGATCAATGGTTTTATTATCTGAATATAAATATTGTAATATTATCTACTGGAATTTTCCTTTTTTTAAAATATGTTAATTTTGAATTTAACCTATTTAAAAGTATTGCGAAGCATAGTTTCGGGATCTATTTTGTGCATTTGTTTTATATTATGTTATTGAACAAACTGTTAGTTGTTAATGCGCTTCCATTAGTGTTATACTTATTATTATTTTCAATTGGGGTGATAACGCTTAGTTACTTCACGATTATTGGGTTAAGGAAATCTAAATTTATTAGTAATTACATTGAATAAGTTAAAGGTTTCTATTTCAAATCCAGGACTAGGCTCGCATGTTCGACAAACAGTTAGAGCATATGAAGAGGTTTCGTTTTTGGATAATTTCTACACCACATTTTTATTGAATAATACAGCATTACATGCTAAACTTTCAAATAGATATAAAGGATTAAAATCTAAGCAATTCAATGAAATTTCTTCTAAACAAATAAAGAAATTAATGTTACCTGAGCTTTTGAGACTAATGTCATCAAAATTTTTATCTGCAGACACTACAGATAAAATATGGGAATGGTCGGAACTGTACTTTGATCAATGGGTTGCTAAGCAGTTGAACTCTGATATCGATATATTTCATGGCTATGAACATGCTAGTTTATTTTCCTTACAAAAATGCAAACAAGAGAAAATATTTTCAGTTTATGAGCAACCAAGTGTACATCATTCATATTTCAATGAAAAGGTTGTGAGTTTACTGTTGGAAAAGGAAAAGTATTTCCAAGATAACTTTCAGTCGTTATATGATTCGGATTTATCTAAGAGAAGAAATGAACGTAGAGATGAGGAATTGAAGATTGCAAATCTTATTCTTTGTAATTCTACTTATGTTAAAACATCATTATTAAATGCTGGTGTAGATGAAAGGAAAATATTAGTTCATCCTTTAGGTTTTCCAGAAGTAAAGCCAGTAACAATAAAAGAAAAAACAAGCTTGACTTTTATGATGTCTGGTAATATATCCTATTTAAAAGGGTCACATCATGTATTACGTGTTTGGAAAAACAATCCCGAATTATTTAATTCACATCAATTAGTTTGTATTGGCAACGATACACTATCACCTTCTGAGTGGGACGGCTTACCTAATAATGTAAAGAAACTAAATCGATTGGCAAATGATGAGTATTTGAAAGAAGTTGAGAAAGCAGACGTTTATATTTTAAATACTTATTCAGATGGATTTGGCATGGTAATGTCTGAGGCAATGGCTAAAGGTTTAGCTGTAATTGGTACAACAAATAGCGCAGCGCCTGATGTCATACAAGATTCTATAAATGGTAAAATTATCCCAATTGCAAATGAAGCGTCCTTATTACAATCAATGAAATGGATGATTGATCATCCTAACGAACTTGTACGAATGCGTATGGCCGCTATGGATTATGCGAAAAATCATTCATGGGAAAATTATAGAAATATTTTACCAATCCGAATTCAGGATAAGTATAATACATATAAAACAAATGGGTAAAAAAATAGCATTACTTACCGCTGGTCATTTATCTTCTTGCCCTCGTTTAATTAAGGAAGCTGAATTATTGTCGCTAAACGGATATGAGATTTCAATAGTTTATTTAGAATCCATACCTCGCATTTCATTGTTAGATAAACACATCATATCCGAAAATCCGAATTGGAATTTTTATCCAATTCAGTGGGGGGATGATTTCGATAGCTTAATTTCTAAAATTTACTACCGTGTTTTTCCTTTCTTGAATTTAACTAATAATTACATTCAATCTACATCGAAAGTGTTAATTGATAAAACACTTTCTATAAAAGCCGATTTATACATTGCACATCATCCAAGTGTATTGATAGCTGCTGCTTTAGCAGCATCAAAGTATAATGCTAAATACGCTTATGATATTGAAGATGCTTTCCCTTATGTTGAACCGAATAGTTACATCGATAATCCTAATCAACAAATACTTAAAGTTGAAGGAAAATATATTAATGCTACAACATTTACTACTACTGCAAGCCCATTGTATTCGGATATATATATTCAAAATTATAAACTTTTAGATAGGCCTATTGATTTAATGAATGTATTTGATATTAATTACAAGCCAATCGAATACAAAGACCGGATAGATTTAAAGAAAATATCTTTTTACTGGTATTCTCAAACAGTTGGGTTGAATAGAGGATTGCAGGATTTGTTTATAGCCATCAATACATTACCAGAAAATTCATTTGAATTACACATTAGAGGGACTTGTGAATTAGAAGTGAAAAATAAACTTTTAAATCTAGTATCAGTACAAGCGCATTTAAATAATATTCATTTCCACGATTCAGTGTCAATGGATGAATTAGAATTACGGAATAAAGAACATGATCTTGGATTTGCCTTGGAACCTAGCTCTAGTTTAAACCGCGAACTTTGCATCTCAAATAAAATACTAGACTATTTGAGATCAGGATTAATGATAGTGGCTACCAATAGCAAGGGACATAAGCTTATAACTGATGATTTGGGAAACGATGCTATTTCTTATACCTCAGGCAATGCTGATGAATTGTCAAATGCCCTTTTATCATATATACAAGACAGAGATAGAATAGAATTAGCAAAGACAAAAAGTCTGGAACTAGCAGTTGAAAAATATAACCTTAAAATCCAATCCGAAAGGTGGATTCATAAGGTTAATGAAGTATTAAAGTGAAAAAAGTATTAATCATATCTCCATTTTTCCCTCCAGTAAATGCTGCCGATATGCATCGCGTAAGGCAAAGTGTATCTTATTATAAGGAGAATGGATGGGATGCTGAAGTTGTTGTTGTAGATGCTGCTTATGTAAATATGGTTAAGGACGATCTTCTTCTTGATTCAATTCCAGCTGACATTAAAATTCACAAGGTGAAGGCTTTTGATGAGAAGGTTACACGAAAATTTGGACTTGGTAGTATTGCCTACAGATCAATGTACTATTATTGGAAGTTTGCCAATCAACTATTATCAAAAACGAAATACGATTTAGTTTTCTTTTCTACTACTGCATACCCAATAACAATTTTGGGAAGGTTTTGGAAATGGAAATTCAATATTCCCTATATAATAGATATGCAAGATCCTTGGAGATCTGATCATTATTTAAGTTTACCAAGTAATCAACGCCCACCTAAGTTTTGGTTGTCTTATCGACTAGATTCATTTTTTGAAAAGTTAGCAATGAGTAAAGTTGACGGACTAATGTCTGTTAGTCAGAATTACATTGATGTTTTAAAATCTAGGTATAAAAATTTAAATAATATACCGAGTAAAGTTATTCCTTTTGCAGCATTTCCTAAGGATATAGAGATTTCAAAAAATAGTAGTTCAAAAAATAATTTCTTTGATATTAATGCTGATTTTGCAAACATTGTATACGTCGGACGTGGTGGAACAGATATGGAGTTGGCGAATACTATTTTTCTAAAAGCCATTCGAAAAGGGATTGATTTGTATCCAGAATTAAGCAACATAAGATTGTATTATATAGGTACAAGTTATGATGCGAGTGGAAACGGAGCAAAAACGATTCTCCCCATTGCTCAAAAACTTGGACTAGATAACATTTTATTGGAACATACAAGTAGAATACCTTATTTCGAGAGTTTGAAAGTGCTAAGTGAAGCTTCAATTTTATTTGTACCGGGTTCTGACAACATTGGATATACTGCTTCAAAAATTTACCCTTATGTATGGTTCAATAAACCAATGATAACCTTATTTCATTCAAGTAGTAGTGTAAACACATTTATGAAAGAATGTAATGCAGGAATATCACTACAGTTTGATAACATGAACGAAGATGATATAATAGATAAGTTGGTGAATTATATCATACAGCATAAATCAGGCGAACCTGGTGCTGAAACTAATTGGAGTGCATTCGAGAAGTACACTTCTGAATTTCAAGTAAAATCACAAGTTGAATTATTTAACGATGTTGTAAGTCATGTCAGCTAATAGATTAGATAGATTAGACTCTTGGAGAGCAATTTGTTGCTTAGGGGTTCTTTGGATTCATTGTTGGCATTTGAATGCATCATTACCAATTGTTATTCTTGGATTAAATATAGTTAAGCCATTTTCAATTCTAGGCAATGGTGTAGATTTTTTCTTTGTAATTAGTGGGTTTTGCATGTACTACTTTTATATTAATAAAATTAACAAACCATCTTTACAAGTGTATAAAGATTTTATTTTATCTAGAGTATATCGAATATTGCCAGCATATTTATTTTCTTTGGTTGCATATACATTGATTTTAAAATCCGAATGGAGCTATTTTAAAATGATAGGATTAGTTTTAGCGAATATGATCTTTATTCAAAACTTTTCTCCTTCCTTAGAAATTTGGTCGCATTTTTGGTCTATTGCTGTAGAATGGCATTTTTATTTAATATTCCCTATAATTTTATATCTCAACTTCAATAAGAATGTTTTTGTAAAATATTTTATTGTACTTACCAGTATCATTACGCTATTAGGAATTTACATATTATCATTAGACAAGATTAACGACTTGCAACTGCCTGTACGATTTGTAGAATTTGCCATGGGGATTCTAATGGCATATTATTATAAATCTAAAAATATCCAAAGCGTCAATAAATATTTTCAATTAATTATCGCTTTTGTATTATTATTTATGGGTAGAATGCTGAATGTTGATTCAATATTAAACTTCTCTAATTCTGCAATACTATATTCAATTATTAAGGTATCAGGCTATGCTATTATGACTGCCGGGTTCGCCTTGCTATTATATTTAACTATAGATTATGGATCTAATATTTTTAAGTTTTTAGAGTGGAAGCCATTAGTATTTATTGGCCGAATTTCATATAGTTTCTATTTATGGCATGGGATTGTTGTTTATTATGTATGGTATTATTACACTCAATATAACCAAATGTTACAAATCAATTTAATTTCAGGATGGTTATTGCAATTTATTATAAGTGTAATTATAACAATACCGATAGCGTATCTATCTTATTATTTTTTAGAGAAAACAATTAAATATAAATGGGCAGAGTCAAAGTAGCATTTATTATATCTCATCCTATTCAATACTATGTGCCAATATTAACTGGACTAGTAGAGCGTGGAAATATAGATTTAAAAGTGTTTTATACTTGGGGAGAGCAATCCATAAACAAATTTGATCCAGGATTCAATCGAGTAGTAGAATGGGATGTTCCTTTATTAGAAGGTTATTCATACGAGTTTTTAAATAATACAGCACAAGATCCAGGGACACATCATTTTAATGGTATTGTGAATCCCGACATCATAAAAAGAATTGAAGACTATAACCCCGATAAAATTGTTGTTTTTGGATGGAGCTTTAAAAGTCATTTAGCTGTTTTGAAATATTTTAAAGGAAAGGTTCCAATTTATTTCAGAGGAGATTCACATCTACTTACCAAACAGTCAACATTTAAAAATCTAATTCGAAGAATTTATTTATCGTGGATTTATAGAAATGTAGATCATCCAATTGCTGTTGGGACTAATAATAAAGAGTATTATAAGTGGGTTGGTATTAATGAGAAAAATATTTTTTTTGCACCTCATGCAATTAACGAATCTAGGTTTGTTTTATATCCTGATGAATTGAAACAAAAGGTTGTAGATTTCAAGTCGGAATTAAATATCCCAGAAAATCACGTTGTTTTTCTTTATACTGGAAAATTTGAATATCGAAAAAATTTACAAACACTTATCCAAGCGAAATTGAATTTGAAAGATCAACCCTGTACTTTGCTAATGGTAGGGAATGGTCCTGATGAAGAAATGCTTAAAAAAATGTCTTCATCTGATCATAATATTCGTTTTGTAGGGTTTATGAACCAATCTCAAATGCCGATGGTTTATCGATTAGCCGATGTTTTTGTGTTGCCATCTGTTTCAGAAACATGGGGATTAGGTATAAATGAATCTATGAATTGCGGGTTAGCTATTATTGCAAGTGATAAAGTTGGCTCGGCAGTTGATTTAATTACAAATAATGGATATATATTTGAAGCTGGCAATAGTGATATGTTATCCGCAAAGATGAAGTATCTTATACAGAACAATAACATATTAATGGAGATGAAGGAGAATTCAGTCAACAATATTAAAGATTGGTCAATAAATAAATTAGTTGTTAATTTTGAAAATGCCTTATTAAAGAATGTTTAACTTACGATATCTCATTTTATTTATACCCTGGTTTTTTGCGACACTTTTAGCAAGTAACCCCGCTGTATCTTATAGCATTGCTTGGGGTGGTTCCATTCTTAATTTAATATTAGTGTATTACGGAGTAATTCGTCCTATCCCTAAAGATTACGATTTAAGTCATCAGTTTATGCGACCAATGTTTTTAGGTCAATTAATATTTGTTGGGTACATGAGCTTAACTTCAGTGTTTTTTTACTTAGATGTGTTAGGCTATAAGAATTTTGTTAAATCACCAGTGTTTTATATTGATTACTCAACACTTGATGAGACAGCAGCTAGTCAAAGAATTTATGCTTTAGCTCATGCGGCTTATTCATTTGGATTATTATTTTTTCTTCAATACAAGAAAAATATAAAATGGATTGTAAATGAAGAAAAGATAGATGCTAATTTTTTCTTGAGGGCGGCTGTTATTTTAACAATATTAAAATTTGTATTTCTGTTTATTCCAGGACTAAGTCAGTTTTCAGTGAAGGCAGCAGATTTCGCCTATATTTCTTCAATCATATCAATACTATATAAGTCTGACAACAAAAAAGCACAGTTTTATATTTTGGCATATTTACTATTCGCTATAAATTTTGCTCAAGTACTTTTGTCTGGATGGAAGGAACCGATTATTTTTACCATAATCATTTTTGCAGCTTATTTATATCCACGATATAAAAGAACAGTTATCTTTTCTGCATTACCTATATTTTTTATTGTAGTTTTTTTCTTGCCTAGTTTTAATGCTACGTATAGGAGTCAAGCATGGGCTGAGGGTGCAGAATCTTCTGAAGCAGCGCAATCAGCAATTGATGCAATACAATCTGGAGAGATTAATGTGTACGATGATAACTGGGAGTTTTTAGTTACTCGAGCTTCTGAAATCTCCATGTTAAATGAATACAAACGTAAAGTTCCTTCAGAAATTAATTATTATGGAATAACAATTATATGGGATTCATTTCGATTTATATTGCCGCGATTATTTTGGCCTGACAAACCCGACATTGAAGAACATGTAATGAAAAGAGTTTATGAAGTAGGTGTAGTAAATCAACAAATGCTTGTTTCTGCTAAACCTCCGATAGTTGTGGATGCTTTTTTGTCTGGTGGCTTGTTTTATGTGTTTATGGTTTTGTTTGCCTTTGGTGCAATAACTTCTTTAATCAATACTGCTGCAGAATATTTATTCTGTGGTTATAACTTAGGGACCATTTGGATATACTTAGGTTTATTCCAGATTATGAATCGAGGAAATTGTATGGAGTTTTTAGTGAACTCAATTTTCTGGGGGATTGTATCCATGTTCATTGTATTATTCATAATGAAAAGGTTAAACTACATCATCCCCAATCCAAAGTATTTTCATTCAGTAAATAGACATTAGAATTGAAAATTTTAATTATTACTCCTTCCTATAAGCCTGCATTTGTTTACGGCGGACCAATATTTTCGGTAGCCTATTTGGCCGAAAATTTGTCGAAAAACAATGAAGTGCTTGTACTATCAACTAATGCCAATGGTAAGGAGAATTTAGTTATAGATACTCAGGATGCGATACAAATAGAGGGCGTAAATATTAGATTTTTCAAGCGCCAAACTAAAGATCATTCACATTTTTCGATAGGAATGTTGCGTTATTTGTGGAACCATGGAAGCGAATATCAAGCAATACATATACAGTCGTGGTGGAATACTGTCGCAGTTTTAACAGCACTCATTTGTAAATTAAAATCATGGAAGTATATTGTTAGTCCAAGGGGTATGCTTAGCCCTTATACGATTGACCACTCCATTGTAAAAAAAATTATTCATAAGCTTATTGGAAATTATTTATTGAAAAATGCAATAATTCATGTAACCAGTAATGATGAGAAACAGAAACTTAATAAGCTAAATCCAAGTTATAGATTAATCGATGTGCCTAATTATGTTGATGTAAAAACTAAGCCTCAAAATGTAAATAGAAATTCTGATATTCTCAATTTATTATTTTTATCTAGAATACATCCTAAAAAAGGCATTGAAGATTTATTTTCTGCATTGTGTAATGTTAATTTTAAATATCACCTTTCTGTTGTAGGAGATGGTGATTCAGAATATATACAAGGATTGAAGTCATTATCAAAGAAACTACAGATAGATAGTTTTATTTCTTGGAAAGGGGCATTGTATAATGAAGATAAAATTCAATCTTATGCAAATGCAGATGTATTTATTCTACCATCGAAAGATGAGAATTTTGCAAACACGGTACTAGAATCTTTGTCGCAAGGCACTGCTGTAATTGTTTCTAAAAATGTAGGCTTGTCGGATTTTGTTTCTAAAAATGATTTAGGATGGGTATATGATGGCTCGATAAATAATCTGGTAGATGTAATGAATGATAGCAAATCAAGTCCACAAAAACTGAAAATTATTAGAGAGACTTCAACCTTAATTATACAGAATAATTTCTCAGAAGAGAATATTTCTAACATGTACATTTCGATGTACAACACATCATTGAACTCACATTAACTCTATGAGCAATAACTTAGCTGTAGTAATATTGACATTTAATGAAGAATTAAATCTTCCTAAATGCCTAGAAAGTATTAAGGGTTTAAATGCTAATGTATTTATTGTAGATTCATTTTCTACAGATGGAACTGAAGAAATTGCAAAAGCATTTGGTGCTACATTTATTGCTAATAAGTTCGAAACTCACACTAAACAATGGAAGTTCGCATTAACTCAATTACCTGAAGATATTGATTGGGGTCTTGGTTTAGATGCAGATCAAACCATTACGCCCGAGTTAAGTGTAGAATTGATTAAGTTGTTTAATTCGAAAGAAGAAATCACAGCTAGTGGATTTTATATTAGAAGAAGAAATTATTTTTTAGAGAAATGGATTCGATTCGGTGGGTACCAAAATCGATTTCTGCTAAAACTCTTTAAAAAAGATGATGTGTTTTTGGATGAATCTGAATTAATGGATCATCATTTCTATGTTAAAGGCAAGACAGCACGTTTACAATCGGACATGATTGAAAACAATCTTAAAGAGGACTTAATATTCTGGAAGAGTAAACATGTTAAATATGCTAAACTACAATCTCAAGAAGAATACGAGAAATTGCTAACTAACCCTGGACGATTATTTGGTAATCAGGATCAACGTAGGTTGTTTTTTAAAAATATGTGGAATAGAATGCCACTATTTGTTCGTCCGATTATTTATTTCTTATACAGATACATCCTATTAGGTGGTTTTCTAGATGGTTATGTTGGCTCTAAATTTCATTACTTACAAGCCTATTGGTACAGACGAACGGTAGATCAAAATATTTTTGAATTAAAAGCAAAGGCCAAAAAGAATTATCGTGAAATATTTTTTGTTTCCCGATTCATCATTATTTTTTTAGCACTATACTATTTTAACGAATTCTTTATTGGGATTACCGGTGAAGGAGGAAGGTTTTACTCATCGTTTTTAGATCAACATTTGAATTATATTCGTTGGCTACGCGAGTCGATTATTTATTTTTCTTCCTTAGTTTTATCAATATTTAATTATGATACAATACGATTACCCTATCATTTGAAAATAATTGATGGAGTGCGTGTAGGAGTGGGTTATAGTTGTTTAGGGTATGGTATAATGAGTTTCCAAATTGCTTTAGCTTTATCATATCCATTTAAGTATCTAGCACGTAGAACGTATTTATTTGTAGGATTATTAATCATCTATATATTAAATATATTGAGAATATCTGCTGTAGGCATCGCCTATACTGAATTGAGTAATATTAATATCGACCATCATTTCATCTTCAATATCATCTCTTATTTTGTTATTTTTGCAATGATGGTTATTGCCATTAGATTCAACGAGAAATATGAAAATACTAGGACTTAATGCCTATCATGGAGATGCTTCTGCATGTTTGTTAGTAGACGGACAAGTAGTATCTGCTACAGAAGAAGAACGAATTAGGAGAATTAAGCATTGGGCTGGTTTTCCTAGCGAAGCTATAAAATTCTGTTTAGAAGACGCGGGTTTAACTCTTCAGGATATTGATGTTGTTACGATTTCAAGAGATCCGTATGCTAATTTCGGGTTGAAGGTTATTACTGCTCTGAAAAACAGATTAAGTATTGGAAATATAAAAGACAGAGTTTCTAATATTCGTAAAGCAAGTAATTTAGAAGATGAATTTCGTTTGCATTTCCCAGATCAGTTTTCGAAAATGAATGCGAAGTTTGTCAATGTTGAGCACCATCGTTCGCATTTAGCGAGTGCTTTTTTTGTTTCACCATTTGAAGAATCTGCCGTTTTATCAATTGATGGTTTTGGGGATTTCTCTTCTGTGATGACATCGTATGGAAAAGGAAATCAACTTACAGTACTTGATAAAGTAAATTATCCGCATTCCTTAGGAGTGTTTTATACAGCATTTACACAATACTTAGGTTTCCCACATTATGGTGATGAGTATAAAGTAATGGGTTTAGCACCTTATGGTAAAGCCTTATATAAAGAGCAAGTTCGTCAGGTTGTTGAATTAACATCGGATGGTTTGTTCAAATTAAATTTAAATTATTTCAACCATACTCGTAATGGTGTAAACATGACTTGGACTGATGGAATTCCGTTTATTGATTCGATGTATTCGAATCAGTTCGTAAAATCATTTGGGCCAGCTCGAGGTAAAGAGGAAGAGTTAAGTCAATACCATAAAGATTTAGCAGCAAGTGTTCAAGCAGTAACTGAAGAAGTGATTTTCCATATGGCTGAACATTTGCGTTTGAAAACTAAATCGGAAAATCTGTGCTTAGCTGGTGGTGTTGGTCAGAATTCTGTGGCGAACGGAAAAATAATTTTAAATACAGGTTTCAAAAATTTGTATATACCTCCAGCAGCTCATGATGCTGGTACTAGTATTGGATCTGCATTGTATTACTACCATCAAACAGAAAAAAATAAAAGAACACTAGTTAGTAAAACTGGTTATTACGGATACAAAGCAACTAAAGAAGAGATTGAAGAAACCTTAACACGTAATAATGTAGCATTCCAATATTTTGATGATAGAGAAGCTTTATTAGATATTGTTACTGATCGTATTATCGACGGACAAGTAATTGGTTGGTATCAGGGGAGAGCAGAGTTTGGTCCGCGTGCATTAGGTCACCGATCTATTATTGCCGACCCTCGTAGAAATGATGCGAAAGAAATTTTAAATCTTAAGATTAAAAGAAGAGAATCTTTTAGACCATTTGCTCCTTCTATCTTAATTGAAAAAGTTCCAGATTATTTTGAACAAACTGATGAAGTACCATTCATGGAAAAGGTGTTCATTATTAAACCCGAAATGAGAGATAAAATTCCAGCTGTAACACATGTTGACGGTACAGGGAGATTACAATCAGTGGATAAATTGAACGAACCAATATACCATCGTTTAATAGAGCGTTTTAATGAAAAGACAGGTGTCCCAATTTTGCTGAACACTTCGTTTAATGAAAACGAACCTATTGTGAATACACCTCAAGAAGCCTTAGATTGTTATTTAAGAACGAAGATGGATGTATTAGTGATGGACAACTTTTATATCGCTAGAGCATAGAATGAAAATTAGCATCATTACAGTTTGTTATAATTCATCAGCTACAATAGAAGATACTATTCATTCTATTTCAAAGCAATCGTACCCGAACATTGAATACATTGTAATAGATGGATTGTCGAAAGATAATACTGTCGAAATTATTCAAAAAAATGAAGGTGTTATTACGAAATGGATTTCCGAAAAAGATAATGGCATATACGATGCAATGAATAAAGGCATTGCGATGGCTACAGGAGATGTTATAGGCATTTTAAATGCAGACGATGTTTATGCTGATAACGATGTGCTAGCTGAAGTTATGAAGGCCTTTAATGATGAGACAATCTCAGGTGTTTATGGCGACTTAAAATATGTGCAGCAAAATGATCTAAGTAAGGTTATTCGATTCTGGAAATCTGGAACCTATAGACCTGGTAAATTCTTAGAAGGATGGATGCCACCACACCCGACTTTTTATGTACGTAAAAAAGTTTATGATGATTTTGGTGTTTTTCGTACAGATATGCCATCTGCATCCGACTATGAGTTTATGTTACGAGTAATCCATGTGAAAGGCATCAAGTTGGCTTATATCCCTAAGGTATTTGTATTGATGAGAGAAGGCGGATTGAGTAATCGTAGCTTTCAGCATCGTTTAAATGCAAATCGAGATGATAGGAGAGCATGGACTGTAAATGGTGTTCAGCCAAAGTTTTATACTTTATTGATGAAGCCTTTATCCAAAATCCTACAATTTATTTTTAAAGACTAAAACAAGATTTCTTGAAATTAGTTATCTATATTTATTAAAAAACCATCCTTATGAAAAAAATCAGACTTACGCTAATCATGTGTTTAATGGGCACATTATCATTCGCCCAGATTAAAACACCACAACCTAGTCCAAACGCAAGTTTTAAACAAACTTTTGGTTTAGGAGAAATTTCAGTTAACTATTCTCGTCCACAAGCAAAAGGGCGTGTAATTTTTGGCGACCTAGTTCCCTTTGATAAATTATGGAGAACGGGTGCAAATGCATCAACAAAAGTTTCATTTACCGATGATGTAACTATTGAAGGCAATAAATTACCTGCAGGCGAGTACGCTTTATACACTATCCCTGGAAAAATGGAATGGACATTAATCTTCCATAAAAATATTAAACTATGGGGCTTAGGCGATCCAGGTGAATACAAAGAAGAGAATGATGCATTAAGAATTAAAGTAAAACCTCAAATGAGTTCACTGGTTGAGAATCTTACAATTTCGGTTTCAGACGTTACTGCGAATACTTGTAAAATGAATTTAGAATGGGAGAAGACAAGAGTGACTTTTAATGTGTCAACTGATATTGATGCTAAGATTTCAGCGAGCATTGAAAAAACGTTAAACCCTAAACCAGATGCAAATTCATATTTCTCAGCAGCGAGTTATTATTTCGAAAATGATAAAGATTTAAATAAAGCATTAGACTGGGTAAACCTAGCAATTGCTGCTCGTCCAGATGCATTTTGGATGGTACATTTAAAAGCAAAAATCTACAAGAAATTAAATAATAAAGTTGCAGCTACTGAAGCAGCAATGTTATCAAAAGAAATTGCTAGTAAAGAGGGTAATGCTGATTATGTTGCTCTTAATGATAAATTAATTGCAGAGATGGCTGCTCCTGTAGCACCGAAAAAAAATAAATAAAATTCTAAATTCTAAATTCTAAATTGTAAGTAAAACAAATAATTTACAATTTACAATTTACAATTTAGAATTTATTTTAGTCCATTCCTTCAACTGCCACTCCAACTTTGCCACAGATATTAAATTCTGCTGAGTATCTCTTACTTCAACCTCTAAAATTTCTAAACACTGAGGTTCACTCTGAAGTTTATTCTTTATTATCTCTATTCTTTCTTCTGCAATATTAAACTGAACAAACAAGTCAGATTTTCCTTGTTTAGTATAATCTACATGCATACTGCGCATAATCAATCTGTATTTATCGGCACTTAATCTACTAATCAATAAAAACCCACATGCGTATTCACTTGCCGTTGCTAGTGCACAAGCATGTATTCCATTTAAATGATTTAAGTTTTTTCTGATGTATGGAATTTTTACAGTAATAGAATTTTCACTCAAAGCAATAACACGCAAACGATGGGGCTTGTTAAATGGAATCTTAAACCATAAACCATAGTTCAATATTTCTAACCAGAAACTACTTTTGTAAGCACGTTTAACTATATTTTCTAAATTCATAATTAGGTTATTGGGTTAATAGGTTATTGGTTATTAAGTTATTTGATTATTTTTTTGTCCAGTGTCTCGTGTCCAGTGTCCAATATCCAGTGTCCATTGTCTAGTGTCCAGTGTCCAATATCCATTGTCCAGTATCCAATGTCCTTTTCTATTGTCCCAAGTCTTTTAATGCACTAGTATATTCATTCGAAATCTGTTCAACAATAGTATGAATTGGTTGCACATCATTAATTAGCGAAACCGATTTCCCTGCGCACCATAAAGTTTCATAAGATCCCGAAAGGGTTGATTTTCCTAATAGTTTCATGCCTTTCAATTGGGTGAACATTTTAAAATATTTTCTTGTACGTTTATTTTTTGACATAAATTTCTCGAACCAATTTTGAGTGTATCCGATTTTTTGTGCGTACGGAGTATTAATAATTGTACATGGTGTTCCCGAAATTTTTTCGGTTAGTACAATATCATCCATTTCAGAATTTACAATTCCATTTTTATATTCGGCACTTACACTAGCCTCAGTACTTGCTATAAAACGTGTACCAATAGATGCAGCACATGCCCCTAATGCCATTACTGATAATAAGCCTTCTCCAGTTGCAATTCCTCCTGCTGCAACAATAGGCATGTTCGGAAATTCCTTATGTAGAGCGGGGATTAAAACTTGTAATGGGTTATTTCCTGCATGCCCACCAGCACCTTGTCCAACCGCTATAAAGCCATCACATCCTAAATCAAAACATTTTTTCGCATGAACTAAATTGGTAACATCGCAGTAAACTTTTGCGCCGTATTGGTGTGCAGCTTCAATCACTCGAGCTGGCGATCCTAACGAAGTAATATAAAAGGGTACTTTGTGTTTTACGCATACTGCTAAATGCTTTTCAAATAACATGTTCGATTTCTGAACAATTAAATTTACTCCAATATTTCCGTACGTTTTACCTTCTCTGTATGCTAATATCTTAGACAATACCGAATCTAATTCCCCTTCTTTCCTGAAGTTCAAAGTAGGGAACACGCCAAGTATCCCAGTATCAATTGAGGCTTTTAACATCGGCATATTCGTCACTAAAAACATTGGAGCCATTATAATGGGCATTTTTAGACTCAGTTCAGCAGAAAAGTTATATTTTGTACTCATAATCTTGTTTTATTTAAATATAGTAATATATTTGTACTATATACTGAAATGGTATATAGTTTTACTTTCTACGCTAATATCACTAATATATTGTTATTTATAGACACTTGAATAGAAAATAATTTGTAACTTATTCAAAAAACACCTGTTACTATGAATATGACTAGAGTATTTGATTTGCTGCCGTTTCTTAAGATGTATTACCCTGGTAAAACTATTTTTTCTGCAAAGAAAGATGGTGAATGGGTCGGACTTACTACGGAGTCTTTTATAAGTCAAGTTGATGAATTAAGCTTAGGATTACTGAAACTTGGAATTAAGAAAGACGATAAAATTGCAAACATGTCGCCGAATAGGCCCGAGTGGAATGTGGTAGATTTTGCCGTGATGCAAATGGGGGCCATTCACTTGCCTTTATATCCAACACTTTCTGAAGCAGATTTGAAATATATTTTGATTAATTCAGAAACCAAAGTAGTATTTGTAGCGACTGAAGATTTATATCAAAAAGTCATCAATGTAAAAAGTGAATGTCCAAGCCTTCAATATATTTTCAGTTACGAAGAGATTAATCATACGGACGTTAAACATTGGGATGAATTAAAAGAGATGGGCGATCCAGCAGAAATGGATAAAATAATTGCCTATAGAGAGCAAGTCAAGCCAGATGATATACTAACATTAATTTACACATCAGGAACAACAGGTAACCCCAAAGGAGTAATGCTTACTCATGATAATTTAGTAAGTAATTATAAATCATCAAACCCTTTAATTCCTGAAGGCTCGCATAAAGCATTAAGTTTCCTTCCATTGTCGCATATCTTCGAACGCATGGTAGTCTATATGTATTTGAGCAAGGGAGTTAGTATTTATTATGCAGAAAGTTTAGAAAAGATTTCGGATAATTTAAAAGAGGTTAATCCGCATATGTTTACAACAGTCCCTCGATTGTTGGAAAAGGTTTTCGATAAAATAGTAGCTAAAGGATCTGAGCAAAAGGGTATTAAAAAAGCAATATTTTTCTGGGCTTTAGATTTAGGTTTAAAATACGAATACGATAGAGCTAATGGATGGTGGTATGAATTCCAATTATCTATTGCGAACAAATTAATTTTCAATAAATGGCGTGCGGCATTAGGTGGTGAGATCTTAGCTATTTGTGCTGGCGGTGCTGCATTGCAAGAACGTTTGGCGAGAGTTTTTTGGGCAGCTAAAATTCCAGTGCTACAAGGTTATGGATTAACAGAAACATCTCCTGTAGTAGCTGTAAATGGTATAGAGAAAGGTATGCGTTGGTTCGGAACTGTTGGTCCGGTGATACCAGGTGTTGAAGTAAAGATTGCAAGTGATGGTGAGATATTAGCGCGTGGTCCGAACATCATGAAAGGGTATTATAAAAATGAAGAAGCAACTAATGAAGTATTAGATGCTGATGGTTGGTTTCATACAGGTGATATTGGAGAGTGGGTGCAAAATCGTTATTTAAAAATTACGGATCGTAAAAAAGAAATTTTTAAAACTGCAGGTGGTAAATACATCGCACCGCAAATGATTGAGAATAAATTTAAAGAATCTAAATTCATAGAACAGATTATGGTGATTGGGGAAAATAGAAGATTCCCTGCAGCATTAATCATCCCAGACTTTAAGCATTTAAAAGATTGGTGTGCAATTAAAGGAATCGCATATACAACTAATGAGCTAATGGTAAATGAACCTGTAATTATAGCTCGTATACAAAAAGAAGTTGACCACTTAAATCAAACACTTGGAAGTTGGGAGCAAATGAAAAAGTTTATTCTGTTGCCTCGTGAATTTAGTATAGACGAAGGTGAGTTGACACCAAAATTAAGTATGAAGAGAAAAGCAATACTCGCTAAATATGCTGAGGGTATTGAAAAACTATATGCATAAAGAAATTACAATGAGAAAAATAAATAAGGTAGCCGTATTGGGTTCCGGAGTAATGGGCTCTAGAATTGCATGTCACTTTGCCAATGCTGGAGTTTCGGTTTGTTTACTCGATATAGCACCGAAAACATTAACTGATTTAGAAACTGCATCGGGATTAACTTTAGATAATCCAATAGTAAAAAATAGAATTGTAAATGAAGCTTTGAAGCAAACGCTTTCATCAAACCCATCGGCAGTATTTACAAAGTCAACCGCAAAATTAATCAAGACCGGAAATTTTGATAATGATTTGTCGTGGATCAAAGATTGCGATTGGGTGATAGAAGTTGTTGTAGAAAATTTAGGCATCAAGCAAAGTCTTTTTGAGAAGGTTGAACAATTTAGAAAACCAGGTTCTCTTATTACTTCAAATACTTCTGGAATTCCAATTCACTTAATGACAGTGAATAGGTCCGAAGATTTCAAAAAGAATTTTTGCGGAACACATTTCTTTAACCCACCGCGTTACTTACCATTATTAGAAATTATTCCTACTAAAGATACAGACCAATCTGTAGTCGATTTTCTTTTGCATTACGGCGATTTGTATTTAGGCAAAACAACCGTATTGTGTAAAGATACTCCAGCATTTATAGCGAATCGAATTGGAGTGTTCTCTATACTTTCTTTATTCCATATGGTAGAAGAAATGGGTTTAAGTATAGATGAAGTTGATCGTTATACTGGCACCATTGTAGGTCGACCTAAGTCAGCTACGTTCAGAACTACTGATGTTGTTGGTTTAGATACCTTGATAAAAGTAGCACGTGGATTACAAGATAATTTGCCGAATGACGAATCCAAAGATGCATTCATAGTCCCTGAATTCATTGCTAAAATGGAAGCCAATAATTGGTTAGGTGATAAGACTAAGCAAGGCTTCTATAAGAAAACGAAAAATGAGAATGGGGAGAAAGAAATTTTATCACTCAACTTAAAAACATTAGCATACGAACCTAAACAGAAATTTAAATCTTCTTCTTTAGAAGTCATGAAAACCATGGATAATTTAAAAGATAGATTACAATTTTTGAATACTGCTACAGATACTGCTGGAATTTTCTTCCGCAAAACCATGCACATGCTATTCGCTTATTGTAGCAATAGAATTCCTGAAATCACTGATGATTTATTCCGATTAGATGATGCCATGCGTGCAGGATTTGGTTGGGAACTTGGGCCATTTCAAATTTGGGATGTTCTAGGAGTACAAGGTACAGTAGATGCCATGTTAAAAGAGGGCCTTACTGTAGCTCCTTGGATTACAGAAATGTTAGCATCAGGTAAAAAATCTTTTTACTCAACAGAGAATACTCAAGTAAAATATTTTGATCAATTTTCTGCAGCATACAAATCAATTACAGGTGCAGAATCATTTATCATTTTAGATAATATTAGAAATACCAAAAAAGTATGGGGCAATTCTGGAGTAACCATAACCGATTTAGGAGATGGTATTTTGAATTGTGAATTCCACACTAAAATGAATTCTATCGGTGGCGAAGTGTTAATGGGTATTAACAAAGCTATTGATTTAGCGGAGCAAGATTTCAGAGGCTTAGTAGTAGGAAATCAAGGTGCGAATTTTTCGGCAGGTGCAAACATTGCTATGATATTCATGATGGCAGTTGAGCAAGAATACGATGAAATTGATTTTGCTATTCGTCAGTTTCAAAAAACGATGATGCGTGTTCGATATTCATCAATACCAGTTGTTGCTGCACCACATCATTTAACACTCGGTGGTGGTTGTGAATTATGTTTACATGCCGACCATGTACAAGCCAATGCAGAAACCTATATGGGTTTAGTTGAGTTTGGTGTAGGGGTTATCCCAGGTGGTGGTGGTTCTAAAGAATTTGCATTACGATTCGCTGACGCTTATCGCGATGGAGATTATCAATTGAATACTTTACGTGAAAAATTCTTAACCATAGGTATGGCAAAAGTTTCTACTTCAGCGGAAGAAGCTTTTGAATTAGGATATTTGAAACAAGGTCAATACAGCATTAGTATGAATCAAAATAGATTACTTACTGATGCTAAACAAAAAGCGATTGAGCTTGCAGAAGCAGGTTACATCAGGCCTACAGAGCGAACAGATATTAGAGTATTAGGAAGACAAGGTTTAGGTATGGTATATGCTGGAGCTAACACCATGTATTCTGGTCATTATATTTCTGAACACGATAAAAAGATTTCTGAAAAATTAGGCTATGTATTATGTGGTGGAGATTTGAGTGAACCAACGCTTGTTTCTGAACAATATTTATTGGACCTAGAGCGTGAAGCTTTTTTATCACTTTGTACAGAAAGAAAAACATTAGAAAGATTACAAGCCATTTTAAAAGGTGGTAAACCACTTCGTAATTAGTATGCTAATATGCTAGTGTGCTGATATGCTAATAATAGAAAAAATTATGAAAGAAGCTTATATAATTGCAGGTTATCGTTCAGCAGTAGGGAAAGCCCCTCGTGGTAAACTGCGTTTTTATCGTCCGGATGATTTAGCCTCGGATGTGATTTCACATATGATGTTAGAATTCCCTCAATTAGAAAAAGAGTGGATTGATGATGTGATTGTTGGTAACGCTACACCTGAAGCAGAGCAAGGATTAAACATAGGGAGGATGATTTCCTTGATAGGATTAAAAACAGATAAGGTACCGGGCATGACGGTTAATCGTTATTGCGCATCGGGATTAGAAACTATTGCCATTGCAACAGCGAAAATTCGTGCAGGCATGTCGCATTGTATTATTGCAGGTGGTGTTGAAACCATGTCGCCAATTCCTTTTGGTGGATGGAAAGTTGTACCCAATTATGAAGTTGCAAAAAACAATCCTGATTATTATTGGGGAATGGGATTAACAGCAGAAGCTGTTGCAAGAGAATATAATGTATCAAGAGAAGATCAAGATGCGTTCTCATTTGCATCACATCAAAAAGCAGTTGCTGCCATAAATGAAGGTCGATTTAAAGATGGAATTGTTCCAATAAACATCAATGAAATATATCTTGATGCGAATGGTAAAAAGAAAACACGTACTACTATTTTTGATACCGATGAAGGTCCACGTGCCGACACTGATATCCAAAAATTAGCAAAATTAAAACCGGTGTTTGATGTAGGTGGATCTGTTACTGCAGGTAACTCATCACAGACTTCAGATGGTGCTGCATTTGTTTTAGTCGTATCAGAAGAAATGCTGAAAAGATTAAATGTAAAACCCATTGCGAAGTTAGTTTCCTATTCTGTTGCAGGTGTACCTCCAAGAATTATGGGAATTGGTCCGGTGGAAGCAATACCAATGGCATTAAAGGCGGCTAACATGAAATTAGCCGACATCGAATTAATTGAATTGAACGAAGCTTTTGCATCACAATCATTGGCGGTGATAAGAACATTAGGATTGAATCAAGAAATCGTTAATGTGAACGGTGGAGCTATAGCATTAGGACATCCATTGGGTTGTTCAGGCGCGAAATTAAGTGTGCAACTTTTTGGTGAAATGCGCAGAAGAAATAATAACTATGGAATGGTGACGATGTGCGTTGGTGCGGGTCAAGGTGCGGCAGGAATATTCGAGCTTTTGTATTAAGTACAATGTAAATTGTATTAAGTACAATTATTTTTTTTAAAAAAGTTGCATTTATGCAGTTGTGTATATCATTTTTTAGTTTGACGTTTATATTAAACCAAAAATTAGAATATGCACGATTTCAGAAATTTAAATTTGTGGGTTAAGGCGATTGATTTAGCTGAAATGATTTATAAAATCACTACAATCTTCCCTGAAAACGAGAGATATGGGTTAATAAGTCAAATGAGAAGATGTTCGGTTTCAATCTCATCGAATATTGCAGAAGGTTGTGGTAGAAATGGAGATAATGAGTTAATACATTTTTTAACAATTGCGAACGGTTCAGCTTGTGAGCTACATTCACAAATTATACTAGCTAATAGACTAGGTTTTATTAACAAATAAATAACAAATGAATTAAATGATAAAATTGACGAAATAAAAAACATGAATTTCAAACTTCAAAAAAGCATCAGAAATAAAAATAAATAAATACATATTACTTAATACATTATACATTTTACTTAATACAATTTTCATTTTACTCAATACATTATACATCTTACATTATACATTTTACTTAATACAATTTACATTTTACTTAATACATCTTACATAATATGGCAACTACAGATAAGACACTAACAAAAGGAGGAGAGTTTCTAATCAAAGAAACACTTGCTCAAGATATTTTTATTGCTGAGGAATGGACTGAAGAGCAAAAAATGATTGCTCAAACTTGTGTGGATTTTTTAGAAGCAGAAGTGAATCCGAATCTCGACAGAATCGATAGTCAGGAAGAAGGACTAATGGAAAGCTTAATGAATAAAGCAGGAGAGCTTGGTTTATTAGGGGTTTCGGTACCAGAGGTATATGGTGGTTTCGGTAAAGATTTTAATTCATCGATGCTCGTTACTGAAAAAGTAGGCGCGGGACATTCGTTCGCAGTAGCTTTATCGGCTCATACAGGTATTGGTACTTTGCCAATTTTGTATTATGGTAATGAAGAACAAAAAGCGAAGTACATTCCTAAGTTAGCGAGTGGTGAATGGAAAGCAGCGTATTGTTTAACTGAACCAAATGCAGGTTCGGATGCGAACTCTGGAAAAACAAAAGCGAAATTGTCGGAAGATGGAAAACATTACATCATCAACGGACAAAAAATGTGGATTACCAATGCAGGGTTTGCAGACGTGTTTACAGTATTTGCAAAAATTGATGATGATGAAAATTTATCAGCATTCATTATTGAAAAATCTTTCGGAGGAATTACGATGAATCCCGAAGAACACAAAATGGGAATTAAGGGATCATCAACACGTCAAGTATTTTTTAACGATTGCAAAGTTCCTGTAGAAAATTTATTATCAGAAAGACAAAATGGATTTAAGATTGCTGTAAATATTTTAAATATTGGTAGAATAAAATTATGTGCATCAGCTATCGGTGCTTGTAAAGAAGTAACTACCAAAGCCATTAATTATTCGAACGAAAGAATTCAATTTAATATTCCAATATCTAAATACGGAGCAATACGATATAAGTTAGCAGAGATGGCCACTAAAATTTGGTGTACAGAAGCAGCGGCTTATCGTGCAGGTCAGAATATCGACGATGCCTATGATGCATTAGTTGCAGATGGAATGGATTCTGGGAAAGCGAAATTAAAAAGTACTGAACAGTACGCAGTAGAATGTGCGGTACTAAAAGTATACGGATCCGAAACTTTGGATTATGTAGTCGATGAAGGTGTTCAAATTTATGGAGGTATGGGCTACTCAGCGGAGGCCCCAATGGATAGAGCTTACCGTGACGCACGTATCAATAGAATATTCGAAGGTACAAATGAAATCAACAGATTGCTTACCGTAGACATGATGTTGAAGCGTGCGATGAAAGGCGAATTGGATTTAATGACACCAGCAATGAACGTTGCGAAAGAGTTAATGGAGATTCCAGATTTCGGAGCAGAGGATGAAGGATTTTTCGCGAAAGAGAAAAAGGCTTTACAGAATTTAAAGAAAGCGACTCTTATGGTTGCAGGATCAGCGGTTCAAAAATTCATGATGACTTTAGCAAAAGAGCAAGAGATACTCATGAACATTGCTGATATGGCAAGCTTAGTTTACATCGCCGAAAGCGCATTGTTACGTGCTGAAAAATTAGTATCAAAACATTCTGAAGCAGAAATGGCATTGCAGATTGATATGGCTAGAGTATATCTACACGAGTCGCTCGATAAAGCATACATACAAGGCAAAGAAGCCATCAACTCTTTTGCAGAAGGAGATGAACAACGCATGATGCTGATGGGACTTCGTAGATTCACTAAAATGGAACCTATGAATTTAAAAGAGGCTCGCCAACGTATTGCTAAGAAATTAATAGAAGAGAACAAGTATTGTTTTTAAAATATTGAGTATTATTTTAGTTATCAAAAGAGTCTAAAAGAGAAAAATTAGTATTATTACAATTATAAAATACTCTCTCAATTTCAAACATTTTCCATGAATATCGGTTATAGTAACGTAAACCGAATTCATGGAAGATAAGGATATCGACAGAATCATTGAAATGGCTTGGGAGGATAGAACCCCATTCGAGGCCATTGAATTTCAATTTGGTTTTACTGAAGCAAATGTCATCTCGCTAATGCGAAAGGAACTTAAACGCTCTAGCTTCAATCTTTGGAGAAAACGTGTAAATAGTGGAGTTAGTCAAAAGCATGCCCACAAGCGCAATTCAGATATTGATAGATTTAAATGTACATTACAACGTAGCATCTCCTTAAATAAAATCAGTAAACGATAAATCATAAATGAAAATACTACTTACCGGTGTAACGGGTTACATAGCCCAACGAATATTACCTGTATTGCTAGACAATGGTCATGAAGTGGTTTGTTGTGTAAGGGATTCGAATAGATTTAATCGAAAAAATTATTTGAACTCAAACCTTACTGTCATAGAAGCTGATTTCCTTAATGAGAAAAGTCTACATGTAATTCCAAAGGATATTGACGTTGCTTATTACCTCATACATTCGATGTCGACTCAAACAGGTGACTTTGAAAGTATGGAAGAAATTTGTGCGACTAATTTCAAAAATTGTATTGAGCAAACAAATGCTAAACAAGTGATTTACTTGAGCGGCATTAGTAATGCTGATGAACTATCGAAACATTTATCTTCTCGCAAAAATGTAGAAACAATTTTGTCTGATTCTACATTTGCATTAACTACATTAAAAGCTGGAATAATACTAGGTTCTGGAAGTGCCTCGTTTGAAATTATTCGGGATATCGTAGAAAAATTACCTTTCATGATTACCCCTCGTTGGCTAAAAACAAAATGCCAGCCCATTGCTATTCGCAATGTTGTTGAATTTGCTGTTGGTGTTATTGGAAGATCAGAAACCTATAATAATAGTTATGATATTGGTGGCCCAGAAATATTAAGTTATAAGGAAATGCTATTAAGATTTGCAAAAATCAGAGGATTAAAGAGAAGGATTGTAATTGTACCTGTCATGACTCCAAGAATATCGTCTTATTGGTTGTATTTCGTTACCGCTACTTCTTATGCGCTTGCAAAGAATTTAGTGAATAGCATGAAAGTTGACGTGACTTGTAAACCAAATAATTTAACTGCATTACTTGGAATAAAACTAATTGATTATGATAGTTCGATAAAACTAGCATTCGACAAAATTGAGCAAAACCAAGTGTTGTCGAGTTGGAAAGATGCTCAAACGAGTACAATATTTAATGAAGGATTCTCGAAATTTATTGAAGTGCCAGTAAATGGTTGTTTTAAAGATGTTCGTACGATTAAAGTAGAAGATTTAAATTCGGCATTACATAAAATATGGTCTATTGGTGGGAAAAGAGGATGGTTTTATGCGAATTGGCTCTGGGAAATTAGAGGAATTATGGATCAGTTATTTGGTGGAGTAGGAATGAGGCGAGGTAGAAAAAGCGATACTGAA
>JBIINK010000048.1:0-16494 GCA_044337515.1 Sphingobacteriales bacterium
GAAACATTACGTCCATTTTATGCTCACTCGCCCTCTATACAATCAATAACAAATGCAATTCAGCAGAAAAATACATTTAGTGCTGCAAAGCGTACATTATTAGTAGATCGTCTAACAGTACAGTACAAACATATCGATACAAGTACAGCAGTACTTCAAAATATAGCATTACTAAAACAAGAAAATACATTTACCATTACTACCGGACATCAGTTATCTATTTTTACTGGAGAGTGGTATTTTATATTCAAAATTATGACGGCCATTTCGATGGCGAAAGAAGCGAAGCTGAAGAATCCTGAGTATAATTTTGTGCCCGTATTTTGGATGGCTTCAGAAGATCATGATTTTGCTGAAATTAACCACATTCAACTAGGCTCACATCAATTCGAATGGAAGCTCGATGCAACAGGGCCAACAGGACGATTAAAAGTAGACAGCATCGAATCTCTTATTACTTCACTTGAGCATTTTTTAAAAGAAAGAACATATGCTAGTGAGCTAATTTCTACATTTAAAATTGCATACAAAAAAGGAAATAGTTTAGCTGAAGCAACACGTATTTTAGTAGATATACTTTTCAAAAACGAAGGACTAGTAATTGTAGATGCGGATGATATTGAATTAAAAAAATCATGGGCACCAATAATTGAGAAAGAACTATTTCAACAAAAAAGTTTTGAAGCTTGTACTACACAAACTACAGCATTAGAAAAATTAAATTATCCATCACAATTATTTCCACGTGAAATAAATTTGTTTTACATCTTAGATGGATTTAGAGAACGTATCATTTCAGAAGGTGATACATTCAAAACGGCTGAAGGAACTTATTCATTTACATCTCAAGAATTAAAATCAGAAATCGAAAATTACCCAGAACGATTTAGTCCGAACGTAGTACTGCGCCCTGTATACCAAGAATCAATCTTACCAAACCTATGCTACATAGGCGGCCCAGGAGAAATAGCATATTGGTTGCAATTAAAATTAGTATTCGAAAATTATAATGTTCCCTATCCTATTTTAGTATGGAGAAATAATTTCATGATCACGGAGCAACATGATATGGAGAAATGGGATACGCTTGGGTTTTCTATTGATGATTTTTTCAAAAGCATTTCTCAATTAGAAAATGAATTTGTTGAGAAACATCAATCTGAAAAAATAAATTTATTAGAAGAAGAAACATTATTAAAAAATTACATCGAACAACTAAAGAAAAAAGCAATTCGTGTTGATGATAATTTAAAATACAGTTTGCAAGGAACCGAAAAAAGAATTTTAAGAATGATGGAACGCATTGAGCATAAAATGTGGAAAGCGGAAAAAAGAAAATACAAAAGTTCATTAAATCAAATTTCAGATCTGAAATTAAAATACTTCCCAGGAGGAAAATTACAAGAGCGAGCAGAAAACTTCAGTTTATGGTATGCAAATTGCGGTACAGATGGTATGAAGGTGCTCTTAAATAATACTGAGGCTTTTGCAAAACACATAAAAACTATCGCTTTTAAAGATTAGAAACAGAAAGGGGGCTTCTAAATTTCACTTACTTAAAGATTTAACATCAACCAATTAACGTTTAAACTCAAAAAAATCGTTAAAAACAATGATTAAATGCATTTTTATAATAAAAAAAGCTTTTTATTAATGTTTTTTATTATTAAGTTTGATTTAAACAAATTTTTAACAAACTATTAATAGTTCAATTATGAAAAAAGTATCTACATTAAAATTAATGGCACTATTGTGCACGGTACCGTTTTTAGTGAACGGTCAGTCGGCTTCACGACTGGAAATCCGTAACAGCGCGCAGGCGAGCAAATTTTTAAAGATTGAGGCTGGACAAGAAGTTCCAGTTGTAAATCTTGCTCAAGCTCCTGCTACTGTAAGAAACACTTCAAAAACAGTTAAAAGATCGGCTACAGCTACGATCGTTGGTAACACTACTTACGATTTACAATCAAATGCTGCTATGCCACGTCGTATTATTGCTTACCCTGATGGTAAGATCTCTACAGTATGGACAGGATCAAGCGAAACTTCTTCTTGGACAGATCGTGGAACTCGTTACAACAGTTTCAATGGTACTACTTGGGGTGCTGCTCCAACAGCAAAATCAGAAAGCAAGCGTGTAGGATGGGGTAACTTAGTTGCTACTACAGGTGGTGAAGTTGTTGTTGCACACGTTAACTCGGTAACTACTAACACTGGTGTTGGTACTGCATTTGGTGCTACTCGTACTGCAGGTGAGTTCGGTGGTTTAACTTGGCCTAGAACTGCTTCAGTAGGAAACACTATTCACGCTATCATTGGTACTTCTGCTGGTGATACTGAAACTGGTTTCTTAGCTCCTGTTTACTATGGTAAATCTACTGATGGTGGTGCTAACTTCGATACTGTATCTGCTGCATTCGCAGTAGCTGCTGGTTACGATTCATTACATCACGCTGGTGATGTTGGTGGTGATTCTTATGCAATCGACGCTAACGGAAGTACAGTTGCTATTTTAATCTTAGGAACAACTGAAGACGTAGTTTTATTAAAATCTACTGACGCTGGTGCAACTTGGACTAAAAAAATCATCCGTGAATTCCCTATCGCTAAATACGTAGGTGGTATTACTGATGCTAACGGTGACACTGTTGCTGATACATTATTAGGTGTTACTTCAAACGGTTCAGTTGTTGTTGATAACAACGGTGCTGTTCACGTTGCATTCTGTGACTTATTAGTATTAGATCCTGATGGTGCTGGTTTAAGTGTATTCTTAACTGCAACTTCTGACTATATTAACTACTGGAATGATGCTGACACTACAATGATTCAAGTGCCAACTTTATTAGACTTAAATGCTAATGGTACATTTGATTCAGGTTCTGACTTCACTGGTGCTACATTAGTACGTTACGGTAACTCTGGTTTCACTTTGAACCCAATGTTATCTGTAGGTGCTACTGGTACAGCTTGGGCTAATGGTATTACATTAACTTATTGTGCAGTTGCTGAAGAAGATACTAACGATGTTGGTGTTGACTTTAGAAATATTTACATCACAGGTACACGTGACAAAGGTGCTAATTGGTTTGACATTGTGAACGTTTCACAAACTTCTAACCAAGAAAATATGTTCGTTACTGTTCCAGCTCAAATTGGTGCTGATGGTAAAGTTCACATGCAATGGCAACAAGATTTCGATCCAGGAAACGCAGTACAAGGTGCTCATATATCTACTGTTGCTGACATCATCTACGATGCTGTTGATATTTCTGGTTGGAATTGGTCTGGAGTTGGTGTAAACAACACTAAAAATTTAGACGCTTCTATCGTAGCTTATCCAAACCCTACTTCAGATGTTGCTAACTTAAACATTACTATGAACAACGCTTCTAAAGCTGAAGTTAAATTAGTAAACATGTTAGGTCAAACAGTTCGTACTATGTCAGTTGAATTAACTGCTGGTTCTAACAAAGTGGCTATGAATGTTGCTGACTTATCAGCAGGTTTATACTCAGTTGTATTAACTAGCAATGGTCAATCAGCTACTGAGAAAATTATGGTTAAATAATTTTGCTTAGAAAATAGCAGATTAACAATATTAAAAAGCCCTCCGATTTCGGGGGGCTTTTTTTGTGCCTCAAATTTTAATTTATCTTTGCACTATGATTTTTTCAAAACAACAACTCGAACAGTTTTGCTATTCAATATTCATAAAAATGGGAGTACCCGAAAAGGATGCTCAATTAGCAACGAATGTATTGCTTCTAGCAGATTTACGTGGAATCGATTCTCATGGTTTAGCTCGATTAAGTGGGTATGTTCGCTTATGGGAAAAGAATAGAATTAATGCTACCGCACAACCTAAAATTGTAAGAGAAACTTTAAGTACTGCTACAGTTGATGGAGATGCTGGATTAGGCTTAATTGCTGCCCCCTACGCCATGCAAATTGCAATAGACAAGGCAAAGGCAACCGGAAGCGGTTGGGTGTCTGTAAAGAACTCTAATCACTTCGGAATTGCAGCCTATCACGCTATGATGGCTCTTGAAGAAGATATGATTGGTATTGCCATGACAAATGCTAGTCCGCTCGTAGCACCAACTTTTTCTAAAGAACGTATGCTAGGTACAAACCCTATGTGTTTTGTTTTCCCTGCAAAAAAATATAATCCCGTAATTGTCGATATGGCAACATCAACAGCTGCCAATGGTAAGCTAGAAATTGCGCAACGTTTAGGAAAAGATTTGCCTAGCGGTTGGGTGCAAATGAATGATGGTTCTGAATCCACTGATGCCAATGCTTTGAAACAAGGCGGCTCTTTATTACCTCTTGGTAGCGATAGAGAACATGGTAGTCATAAGGGTTTCGGATTAAGTGCTACTGTAGATATTTTATCGGCTGTGCTTTCTGGTGCAAACTTCGGACCATGGGTGCCTCCTTTTGTAGCCTTCTTAGAACCCGACCCTAATCCAGTTGGTGAAGGTATTGGTCATTTCTTTGGAGCTATGCGCGTAGATGCTTTCCGAGAAAAAGAAGAGTATTTTAATTCAATCGATACTTGGATTGAGCGTTTTAAAAATGCAGAACGTATCGACGAAAACCAAGCAGTAATAATCCCCGGCGAACCCGAAGTAGAATGCTATAATGATAGAATTGTAAATGGAATACCAGTAAATGAAATGGTAGTAGAGGATTTAATGGAGCTAGGAAAGAAAATGGGAATTGAATTAGGAATTAGGAATTAGGAATTTATTTTGCTGTAAATAGAAAACAAAATTAAACTGAAACAAAATTAGGAATCAGAGAAGTACTATTTAATTCCTAATTCCTAATTCCTAATTTTAATGAATGCCTCTGAACAGTCTATTCCAACGAATTTTACTAAAGAAGCCAGCATTAGAATCCCAAGACATCCATATAAATAAGGCTTTTCCAACGATTCTGTTTTCAGGAACAAAACCCCAAAATCTTGAGTCTAAAGAATTATGTCGGTTATCTCCCATCATGAAATAATAATTCATTTGGAAAGTATAGCTATCTGTTTTTTGTCCGGCGATGTAAATACCATCATCCTTTATTTCTACTTTATTTCCTTCGTATACTTCAATTGCTCTTTTATACATTTCGATATTCGCCATGCTAAGATTTAACTTCATTCCTTTAGCTGGAATAATAAGTGGACCAAAGTTATCTTCGTTCCATCCTAACTTAGCATCATGTGGAAATACATAATCTACATATTGACCTCTTGGGCGAATAGCTTCTTGTACAGTTTGTACATTAGAGAATTTCGCTAATTTTTCTTTTTGCTCTTTTGTTAGCGTGAACATGAAATTTCCTTCTTCCGCATATTGTCCGTATTCAGTGATGTTCATTGACTCTAATGTTTTACCATTAAACGCATTACCATCGGTACGAACCATGTAAGATCCTTGAGATTCTTTCGGCATCTCTTCTCCTACTCCATTAATAAATACTCTTGCATCGCGAACTTCTAATGTATCGCCAGAAATACCAACGCAACGCTTAATGTAATTTTCTTGCTTATCAATTGGACGAAAATCCTCCATCGGATAATTAAACACCACCACATCATTACGTTCTACGTTTCCTAAACCTGGTAAACGGTAGTATGGTAATTTAATCCATTCTAAATATGATTTGGTTCCGATTACCGGCATAGTATGGTGTGCAAATGGGAATGCTATAGGCGTAACAGGAGTACGAGCACCATAGTTTACTTTACTCACAAAAAGAAAATCGCCCACGAGTAGTGAACGTTCCATTGATGGAGTAGGAATCGTGAATGCTTCGATAAATAATCCACGAATAATAGTCGCTGCAATTACTGCAAATACCAAAGCATCTACCCATTCACGAGTAGGTGATTTTTTCTTTTTAGGCGCAGTACTTTTCTTCCAAAACTTCAAGTTCATTTTTTTATTATTTATTGAACGCTAATAAATCGTTCATGTTAAATATTCCTTTTTTAGCAATAATCCATTCGGCTGCACTCACCGCTCCTTTTGCAAATCCTTTTCTGTTATGTGCAATATGCGAAATTTCTATTGTATCTACATCCGAATCATAATACACCGTATGTGTTCCAGGCACTTCGTCCTTTCGAACCGAACGTATCATTAACTCTACGGCATTTTTTTTAGTATTTCTATCTCCTGTTGTATCTGTAACAATTTTGTTCTCCCAAGTATTTTTTGCGGGATAGTTTGCCATAATACGTTCTGCAGTAGTAATGGCTGTTCCACTTGGAGCATCTAGTTTATGTGTATGATGAATTTCATCCATGCTCACTTCAAAATCGAAATCTTTCATTAAGCTAGCGGCCATCTCATTGATTTTGAAAAATAAATTCACACCGATACTGAAATTTGTTGCATAAAATAATGCAGCATTATGTTCAGCAATTAAGTTGCTTACTTCTTCAAATTCATTGTACCATGCTGTTGTACCAACAACCACTGGAGTACCAGCCAAGGCACATAACTTAATATTATTTACAACCGTATGAGGTGTAGAAAACTCAATAGCTACATCAGCTTTTTTAAGATTTTCAACCGTAAGTTCATCCGTATTTTCACGAGAAATTTTCAAAACGATTTGATGTCCTTTTTCGATGGCGATTTTTTCAATCTCCTTGCCCATCTTTCCGTAACCAATTAGCGCGATGTTCATCTTATTTAAATTTTACTTGAATACTAAGACCTGCTGTGGTTGTCCATGCTCCAGTATGATAATTCGTAATATTAGGAACCACGTATGGTTTTAATTGCATACTAAGATCATCACTCACATCAAAATTAAAGAATTGACCATACACATAGGCATCAATAACATTTGCTGTGTATAGCAATACTAAACCGATGGCAGAGAAATCTCTATTTCTACGATAGTAATCTTTTAGCACGATTAAATTTTCTACGGAATACAAACCATTGAACTCACTATTGGTGGCAGAGGAAGTATCCGAATCTAATTTATAAGCCGTTAAATATTTTTGATAGTATTGATTGTTCCAAGACATCGAATAAATTAATGCCCCTGCACCCGCATAAATAATAGGAACTTTCCATGCCTGTTTATTGTATACCTGACCTAGGCCTGGCAACATAGCCGACATATTAGAAGCTTTTGAAGCTGAATGAACAGGTGCTTTTATTACACTTGATGAAGAGTTTTGTGCAAATGTTGTGATTTGCAAAAACATCAAACAAGCTAGGATAACTGTTTTCATTACGAAAATTTACCAATCCAACATTTCTAAAATTCGATTTAAATCATCTGTCGAAAGGAATGGAATATTAATATTCCCCTTGCCTTTATCGTCTGCTTTAATCAATACTTTATTGCCGAATTTAGAACTTAAATCGTCTTGTATTTTTTGATACTCGAAATTATTCGTTAGGAATTTACCATTGTTACTTACTTTTTCTTTGCCTTCTTTTTTAGGAGTAAGCATTGAACGAACTAAGTCTTCAACTTTACGAACTGATAAGTCTTTAGTTAAAATCTCTTTAAACACATACAGTTGTTGGTCGATATTCTCCATGCTTACCATGGCTCTAGCATGACCCATTGAAATCTGTTGATCGCGAATGGCTGCTTGAATCATTGGAGGTAATTTCAATAAACGTAAGTAGTTGGTAACAGTCGTTCTATTTTTCCCTACACGTTCACCTAATTCATCTTGCTTTAAATTACACTCATCAATCATGCGTTGGAAACTAAAGGCAACTTCCATTGCATTTAAATTTTCACGTTGAATGTTTTCAATTAAAGCCATCTCGATCATTTCTTGATCGTTGGCCGTTCTGATGTATGCAGGAACTTCTGTCAATCCTGCTATTTTACTAGCACGAAGTCTACGTTCACCTGAAATTAATTGATATGATTTTGCTGATAATCGACGAACAGTAAGAGGTTGAATAATCCCTTGCAATTTTATCGACTCTGCTAATTCGTTTAATGCTTCTTCTTCAAACTGATCTCTAGGTTGAAAAGGGTTGGCTTCTATTTGATTTAATGGAATAGCTGCAATTGAATTTACTGCGGGCTGAGCATTAGCTGTGGTTCCAATTGCGGAATCTGCATTTGCTACTTGGTCTTTATCACTTAATAAAGCTCCTAATCCTTTCCCTAAGGCATTTCTTTTTACAGCACTACTCATTGTTTGAATCTAATTTAATTTCTTCTTTCGCTAATCCGTTCTTCACCAAAATCTCTTTGGCTAAATTTAAATAATTGATAGCTCCTTTACTGGTTGCATCATGCATAATAACCGATACTCCGAAACTTGGAGCCTCACTCAATCTTGTATTTCGTTGTATGATGGTATCAAAAACTAAATCTTGGAAATGTGTTTTCACTTCTTCCACTACTTGGTTTGATAAACGTAAACGAACATCGTACATGGTTAATAAAATCCCTTCAATTTGTAAATCTGGATTTAATCTTGCTTGTACAATTTTTATGGTATTTAATAATTTTCCTAATCCTTCTAACGCGAAGTATTCGCATTGTACTGGGATAATAACAGAATCAGCTGCAGTTAAGGAGTTGATGGTAATTAAACCTAAAGATGGTGAACAATCGATAATGATAAAATCATATTGGTCTTTAATTTTCGCAAACACTTCTTTCATTTTATGTTCACGATCAGTTAAATTGATCATCTCGATTTCAGCACCTACTAAGTCAATATGTGCAGGAATTAAATCCAAATTAGGAGTATTCGTTTGAAGTATCGCTTCCTTAGGATCAATCCCATTGATGATACACTCGTATATACTCGATTTGATTTCACGTGGGTCGTACCCAATCCCCGAAGTCGCATTTGCTTGTGGATCTGCATCCACTAGCAAGGTCTTGAATTCTAATACAGCCAAACTAGCAGCCAAGTTAATTGAAGAGGTTGTTTTACCAACTCCACCTTTTTGATTTGCTAATGCAATAATTTTTCCCATGGTCTAAATCTCAAAAAAAACATGAAAATGTTTTTAAATGCTCATAAAAAGGCATTTTTTCACATTTTCATAGATTTGCTAAAATACGAATCTTTTTCGCATAATGTAGGCAAAAGTCAAAAAGCTTAATCCTTGAAAACTAATGATTTATACTATTGCAGGCATTTGTTCCCAATACAGACCTTCCATGCCATAAAAAAATTGATTCACCTGTAGTATTTCGGCAATCATCTCAGCAGTGTCGATTAATCCCTCACCAGGGTTATGGAAATAGGTAATTCCATCGGCTACAAACACATGCCCTTTTTGAACTGCTTTCAATTTTTTCCAATCGTCGGTTTGAATAGACTCTTCCAATTGGATGCGAGTAGAGTCTTTCGTATTTCCATTAATCGCGATTATAATTCCATCTGGCTCAGAAGCTAAAAGTTCATTAAATGTAATGGTAGTAGTTGGTTCTGTGGCATTTACTAAAAGATGTTCTCCTCCTGCATTATCAACGAGCTCTGGAATCCATTTCCCAGCAACAACAATAGGATCGATAGATTCTAAACAAAGTATACGTGGGCGATTTTTAACGAATTTAACTTTATGCTTGATAAGTTCTACACGCTCAAGCCACGACTCTGCAAGGCTTGCGTCTTGTTGTTCTGCTACTGAAATTAATTCTGCTAGAGAATTTACACTTTTATAACTCATGATAAACTTTTACATTGCGAAAGTAACAAATTATGAGAAGCGTACCGAAAATCTTAATCACCATTTTTATCGCAAGTGTTATTTCCTGCACAAAATCAAAGGAAGATCAACGCGTAGTATTTCGTTTAAACATGGATGTGGGCGTTACTTCCCTCGACCCAGCATTTGCTCGTAATCAGATGAACATTTGGTGTGTAAATGCACTATTCAACGGACTAACACAACTTGATACAAACTTGCAGGTTAGACCTTCAATAGCTAAAACCTGGGAACAATCGAACAATGGGTTAACCTACACTTTTCACTTAAGAAGTGATGTATTTTTCCATGACCACGAATTATTCAAAGGTGGCAAAGGAAGAAAAGTTACAGCCTCAGACTTTGTATATTCATTCTATAGAATAGTTGACCCTAAAGTGGCCTCTGCTGGAGCATGGATTTTTAATGATAAGATTGATACCACTCAACCGTTTTTAGCACTCAACGACACTACGTTAGTAGTGAACTTACAAAAACCATTCCCTGCCTTCCCGTCGTTAATGAGTATTCAATATTGTTCGGTAGTGCCAAAAGAAGTTTGCGAATTTTATGGAAAAGAATTTCGCAATCACCCAGTAGGTACTGGTCCTTTTCAATTTAAATATTGGAAAGAAGGAGAAGTGATGGCCTTCCTAAAAAACGAACATTATTTTGAAAAGGAAGGCGACCAAAAACTTCCTTATTTAGATGCCATTAAGATTAGTTTTATAAGTGATAAGCAAACTGCGTTTCTAGCTTTTCTGAAAAATGATTTGGATTTCTTTTCTGGAATAGATGGTAGTTATCGAAATGATGTATTGTATAAAAATGGTGAACTGAAAGAGAAATATAAAAACAGATTTACCTTAAAAAAAGCACCGTATTTAAACACAGAATACCTTGGAATGCTTGTAGATTCAACACTCCCAATCGTTAAGAATTCTCCTTTAAAAGATAAACGCGTTCGTCAAGCGATAAACTACGCGATTGATCGAAGAAAGATGATTCGGTACTTGCAAAACAATATTGGGATACCGGGGCATGCAGGTTTTTTACCTGAAGGGATGCCAGGATACGATAAGAACAAAGTGGTTGGATATTCTTATCAACCCGAGAAAGCAAAAAAACTATTAGCAGAAGCTGGTTTTCCGGAAGGAAAAAATATGCCAGAGATCACATTGAATACCACTTCAACTTACAGAGATTTAATAGAGTTTGTGCAAAACGAATTGCAGAATGTTGGAATACGAGCAAAAGTAGAAGTACACCAAGGTTCTAGTTTACGAGAACTCATTTCTAAAAATAATGTTAATTTTTTCAGAGGTTCGTGGATTGCAGATTACCCTGATGGTGAAAATTATTTAGCTGTATTTTACTCGAAGAATTTTGTTCCGAACGGACCAAATTACACTCATTTCTACAAACCAGAATTTGATAAATTATTCGAAGCATCGTTCTATGAAGCTAATGATTCCATACGTTTCCAGATGTACCAAGAGATGGAACGAATAGTTTTAGAGGAAGCACCGATGGTTATTTTATTTTATGACCAATCGGTTCGACTCATCCCTAAAAACATTTCAGGCATTCCAGGAAATCCTTTAAATATTTTGGATTTAAAACATGCGAAAAAAGTGGTGAACTAGAATCTCTTTTGCAAGAATTCGTAGAATTGATTTTTAGCTGTTTCTTTTTCTTCCCATGCATAAGGCATATAGCAAGTAGAATTTAAATAAAACTCTACCTCTTCCCAAGAATCTAAGGTTGCCAAATGGGTAACCACTTTATCGAAATCTTTTTGATCGGTATTGAAAAGCTCATTGATAAAAAAGAAACGCTCGTTTAAAGAGAAATTTAAATCCTTATGGAAAAAAGAATTTTTTAACGAATCGGCTAAAGAACTTTCTTTTATTTGACTCGATAATTTTTCGTGTAGGCTTAATTCGTTTGCAAATTCTTCTGCAGCAGTTTCTTCTGTATGTACTTGTTGAGTTGGCTCATCAATGATTTCTTGAGCAGGTTCTTCAATTGGGAATTGGACAGCTGTTTTGCGAACTGGAATACTCGACATGTGAACATGGGCACTTCCTGTTTCAGATGATTTTTGATCTTCTAAAACTTGACGCAAGAATGCAGCTTGTTCAGCCAAATAACGCAGGTTAGACAAATAGGTTTCTACCTCTACCCCATCAATTTTATAATCGTTTCTAATCCAATTACTTGATAATAATTGCAATTCCTCGCTAATTAGGGCGATTTTGTCAATATAAATTTGTTTGTCCATTTTGAATTTCAATGCTGTAAATATACATTTTCAGTTGGATAAATTTTGTATTTTCACGGCAACAATTGGCAACATGACATTATTTAACGAACCATTTCAGCGTAAACAATTAACGAGAGGAAGCATAGAAGTAATTTGTGGTTCGATGTTTTCGGGTAAAACCGAAGAGTTGATTCGTAGATTAAGGCGTGCAGAATATGCGAAGCTAACTTGCGAAATATTCAAGCCAGCGATGGATACGCGTTATGATGACAAAGCAATTGTTTCTCACGATTTAAATTCAATTCAATCCACTCCAGTTACGAGTTCGGAATCCATTTTGCTTTTATCGAATAATGTTCAAGTTGTGGGAATTGATGAAGCTCAGTTTTTTGATGATGAGTTGCCATCGGTATGTGTAAAATTAGCTGCGAAAGGCATACGTGTTATTGTTGCCGGATTAGATATGGATTACCTTGGGCAACCCTTTGGGCCAATGCCTAGTTTAATGGCGGTTGCAGAGTATGTAACTAAAGTACAAGCCGTATGTGTTCAATGTGGCAATTCAGCCAGTCATTCGTACAGAAAAGTTTCTAATGATAGCCAAGTTTTACTTGGAGAGAAAGAGAGTTACGAGCCAAGATGTAGGGCTTGTTTTAATCTTGGTTAATCGAACTTGCGAACTAACGAATTTGCGAACTAACAGTTATTTCGTCAGTTCGCAGTTTCGTCGTTTCGATTATTCGATAATCAATTTATTCACGTATTCACCAGCAGTAGTTTTCACTACAACAGAGTAAACGCCATTTACTAATTTCAAGTTATTTAATTGGAAAGTATCGTTCAATCCAGAGAATTGTTCAGAGAATACTACTCTTCCTAATGCATCCATGATATTAACTGTTGCATTAGTTGCTTCAGTCGGAATAACAATACTCACATTATCTTGTGCAGGGTTAGGATAAACGAATGCTCTTTGATTAGCAATGGTTTCGTTCACACCTAATGTAGTTACAAAATTATCGTATTTCGCTTGTGCAGCTGCTGCGCTAGCTTGCAAATCAGCTAAGTTATCGCCTGCAATTACTGCTACGGCAAGTATTGATTCTGTAGTTGAATTTAAACTATACGGACCAGCACCAATTGAATACATCACATCGATACCAACACCGTTGTTACCATATTCTTTGTTTACTACACCGCTTGTCATCGTCATGTATTTTTCTGCAGTAGTGTATCCACCTTCTTGAGGATCACCAGCAACTGAATGCGATTGACCGTAATAATAAGGAACTGCATTTGTCGATAATATTTTAACAGCTGCTAATGGATCTGTTGAAACTAAACTCATCGCATAACCCATGCGTAAAGTACTGTCCCAGAAAATTTGATTATTTGCAGCAGAAGCAATATCCCAATCGTAGAACATACCAATGTATGCAGGAGTTGTAGAACCAGCTTTCACTTTGTATTCTACTATAAAATATTTATCATCTGGAGTTGTAGCCCAAGCTAGTTCTCTGTGTTTAACAGTAATTCCTATTGGACTTGTAGCAGCACCGTCAGTAAATTCACCTGCAGAATAATGAGCAACACCAGCAGCAGAATTCATATGAACTCTTTGCGTTGAGACAAAATGTTCATCGGGAGTAGCTGCATCTGAACGCGCATTATTTGATACTTGTGTGCTTGATGCACCAACCATAAATGCAGCTTCGTATAATAAGCTTGAACCTTTATAGGTAACACCTAAACCACCAGTTGCATCTCCATTACGGAAACCAACACGACCAATACCAGTAGCTGTACTTCCGATTTGGTTAACAGTAATATTTAACGAAGAAATATTGATATCAACTGAAACATATTCAGCATCTACATATGTACCATCAGTATAAGAAAATTTCAACGTTATGGTTTCATTTTCTGGAGCAGTAGGTTTAATATAGAATTTAAATCCATTTGCATTTGTTTTTTGTAATGTACCTAATACCCCTACCGTTTGTGCTGCACCTATCGCTACTATACTTGTAGAAGGTGAAGACAATGCGATTTGTAAATTAGTAGTTGCAGCTAAGTAATTAATAACTTCTAAAGAAACTGTAATCGTATCACCAGGTAAATAAGAACCATTGTTATTATCGGTTAATGAATAATTTGTAGAACGAATAGAAGGAGAAACCAGTGTTAATGCTTTGTAAACATTGATACGACCTTTACCCATTTTATCTTTATAAGAGCTACTGTTTTTTGATGAAATATCATCACAAGAAACACGTAATTGCTCACCAACTTGCAAAGCATTATAAGTTGGAAATTGTGATTTAACTAAAGCACATGCACCAGCTGCAATTGGCGAAGCCATTGATGTTCCATCATATGAAGCATACGAATTATTAAACACAGTGCTGTAAATGTTTGAGCCAGGAGCAGAAACGTCTACATTAAATCCGAAGTTAGAGAAACTAGAACGACGATCGGTTGAAGCTGTAGACCCAACTGATAATACTCCTTTATAGGAAGTAGGGAAAAAATTATAACTATCAAGATTGTCATTACCAGCAGCAGCAACTACTAATGCATTATGAGATAAAGCATAGTTTACAACATCTTGTCCTAATGCACCACCACCTTGTCCGCCCCATGAACAGTTAATTACTGAAGCACCATGATCTGCTGCATAAGCAATACCTTCATATCCTGTATAAATTGCATTTTCATTCGCATCTGGAGTACATTTGATGTATAATAATTTACATTTAAATCCAACACCAGCAATACCAACGCCATTATCTGCTACAGCAGAAGCATCACCTCCTACGTGTACACCATGATCGTTACCACCCGATTGAACGTTTGGATCACCATCTCCAACAAATGCTGAAGAAACTGGACCTACAAAATCCCATCCTTTAAAATTATCGATGTAACCATCAGCATCATTATCAATTCCATCAATTGGATCTGCATAATTGTATTTAATGTTTGCTGCTAAATCCGGGTGATCTAAATCTCCTCCAGTATCAACAATACCAATAACTACGTTAGTGTCGCCTTTTGAAACATTCCAAGCTTCGTAAGCTTTGATAATACGTTGGTAGTAATTTGTAGTACCACCTGTATCAGGATCATTCGGACGATAAGAAGTATGATAGATATATGAAGGCTCCGCATAAACTACATCAGCAGATTTTAGTATTTCATTGATCACATCAACAATCGACGCATCTGATGTATACTGAATCTTGTAGATAGTAGATAAATCAGGACTTTCAGAACCATCAGGCATTTTATTTACTGCAGTTCTTGAATTTGGGAACATCGTATTTATTGATGTTACTCCAGCTTTTTGAAATACCGACTGCAAAGCAGGGATTCCAATGCTCGATTTACCTAAAGAAGATTTTTTAGCAGGATCGATTTTGACAACGATTGTTTTCGATTGATAATCTGCCGAAGTAACATTCTTAGGTAAAGCAAAAGCTTTTTTATTTTGCTGGTTTGGATTACTAGCAAATAGTGAAGATGAGAAGATTGCAAAACCCATAAAAAGGGCCATACTAATCTTAGTGATTGAGTGTTTCATATATAAATTTATAGGGTGCATTTTTATTTACGTTTTCTTAACAATTATTATGCCCAATAGTAACTATTGAACGATTTGAGGTTTAATGGTGCAATACTTTTTTACCCATTCCATGTCGAACTCCTTTATTTCCCTACGCTTACCTTCATAGATGAAGTATTCATTTGCCGATTGAGCATCGGTGCTAGGCATTTTGTTTTGTATCCATTCTTCAGGACAAACTTGTAATAAAACATTTTTGTGGACTGCTGTATGTTTTTTAGCACAACATGCTGGCAGAAAAACGATAAGGAACGCTATAAGTAAATAGCTTTTGGTTATATTCGATTTTAATAATTGCATAAGTATACAAGTTAGAAATATTATTTGAAATCTCGCAAATGAAAATTAAACTGCTATTAATCACCTGCTTAAGTACAATTTACTCCATTTCAATTAATGCTCAACATAACCTCCTCCCCTACGTAAACCCATTAATCGGCACTGCTCGAATGGGCCATACCTATCCAGGCGCTACCGTTCCTTTTGGGATGGTGCAATTGAGTCCAGATACCGATACACTGCAATATGAACTGGATGGAAAATACAATCCCGACATCTATAAGTATTGTGCAGGCTACCAATATGGGGATAAAACTATTGTGGGTTTTAGTCATACCCATTTTAGTGGAACTGGTCATTCCGACCTAGGCGATATTTTAATAATGCCTACTCAAGGTAAATTACAACTCAATCCTGGTACTGCTGATCATCCAGAATATGGATACCGTTCGGCTTTCAACCATAGCAATGAAGTTGCAGAACCAAATTATTACAAAGTAAAATTAGACGACGATCAAATTCTTGCGGAGCTCACTACCTCTACTCGAGTAGGCATGCATCAATATACATTTTCGAAAAACGAAGAAGCTCATATTATACTAGATATGATGGCTGGTATTTAT
>JBIINK010000090.1:0-4727 GCA_044337515.1 Sphingobacteriales bacterium
ATAGTTCTTCTAAGGCATACTGCCGAACGAACTGGTGGCTTTAGTAAACTTTTTGGTCCCTCTCAAATTGAATTAGTTCAAGTATTAAATAGAACTCCTAAAAAAATATTCGAGAATAGATATTGGGGTGATTTAGGATTTATTCATTTATGTTTTGATGTAAATGGAATGAAAGCCCTAGAACAAAAATGTGCTGATTTGAATTATCCCTTTACTGTAAATAGTGCTGAAAGTTTTGATATGGGTGAAGCTGCAGGTCATTTTACCTATACTGAAGACCCAGATGGTACTTTGATTGAGTTTGTGGAAACACACAAAGTGCCGATTATGAAAAAATTTGGCTTGTATTTAAATCTTAAGAAACGAAATCCTGAAAAAAATCTCCCGAATTGGATGATTAACGCACTTTCATTATCAAGAGTAAAGGAATAAAAAATATAAATTTCGCATAACGTCTTTTTTAAAATACCGCTTTATTGGTATTGGAAAAAGGCGTTTTTTCGTTTATATTTATATATGTTAAATAAATTACCACGCTTTCTCAATTTTGGGTTATTGCTATTTGTCGGATTAAATAGCATATCATGTCAATCTTTACCAATTAGGGTATTAGAAAAGAATTATACCGTTAATAAATATTTATCACCTACTCGAGAACCAAACCTAAATGTACATGATTATTCGTGTGTTTTTGTTGCAAATGCTAGTTCGAAAAAGTTTAAAATTATTAGTGTGAAATGCAATAGAGAGGATGCAAAATTATTTTTGTTAGATTCTAAAAGCATGATTGTATCAGAGTTTGGTAAAAGTGATACCATTTTACTTCGATCTAGTATTATTCGAGAAAATTCAAATCCATCAAAAGATACATTAGCTGTATTTTATAAATACAAAGGTCGCTTAAGCACAATGTTTATTAGCGATTTTCAAAAAATAGAAACTCCAATCAATCAATAATATGAAAAGAATACTATTCTTTATTTTATTTTTATTTGCAAGCATAAATCTGTTTGCACAAGACCAAACTTGGGTAACAATGATGCAGGACCCTGATGCAAATTTTTATGATATTCAAAATGCGTTCAACACGTATTGGAAAGATCAGAATATTGAAAAAGGGAAGGGCTATAAGCAATTTAAACGTTGGGAGAATTTTATGGCTCCACGTGTTTATCCAACAGGTCGTTTGCCACACGATATTATTAATACTGAATTAATAAATATTATTACAACTAATAATGCAAAGACGAGAAGCAATGTAGTTGCAAGTTGGGTTCCACTTGGTCCTACCAATGTTCCTACTAACGGATTAAGTTATGCTTCATCGGGTATTGGCCGTGTTAATTGTGTACGTGTAGATCCAGCAAATTCGAATATTTTATGGGTTGGTACTCCAGGTGGTGGACTTTGGAAATCGATTAATGGTGGTACTAGTTGGACAAGCAATACCGACGCTTTGTCTACATTAGGAATTGCAGATATTGCAATTGATCCAACAAACTCAAATATCATGTATGTTGCAACTGGCGATGCTGATGGTGGTGATACATACAGTATTGGTATTTTGAAATCTATTGATGCTGGTGTAACATGGAATACAACTGGATTAACTTATGTTACTTCTAATTATCGCAAAGTAGCTCGATTATTAATTAATCCGACAGATCCAACTATTCTTTTAGCAGCAACAAATTTAGGCGTTTATAGAAGTGCAAATTCAGGAACATCATTTACAGCTGTAATTTCTAGTGGTGTTTTTTATGATATGGAATTTAAGCCAGGCGATCCGAATACGGTATATGCTTCCAGTTATAGTGGTAGTGGAACAGGTAAAGTTTATTATTCAACCAATGCAGGTACAAGCTTTACTTTGGCTACAGGTATACCAGGTTCTGGAGTTCTAAGAACTTCTATAGCAGTATCTGCTGCAAGTCCAACGACTGTTTACGCATTAATTGCAAATTCAACAGATTACGGGTATAAAGGGTTATACAAATCTGTTAATTCAGGAGTGAGTTATACCTTAGTACATAGCACACCAAATATTTTATCAGGAGATGAAACTGGTGCAAGTGCAGGTGGACAAGGTTGGTACGACTTAGCTTTAGGTGTATCTCCACTTGATGCGAACATAATTTATATCGGTGGAGTTAATGTATGGAAGTCGATCAATGGAGGAACGAGTTTCGCGATTACTGGACATTGGTATTCGGGTGGGAGTGGTAATTTACCTTTCGTACATGCTGATCAGCATGTATTAGAATTCATGCCAAACTCATCTACATTATTTTCGTGTAATGATGGTGGAATTCGCAAGTCAACTAATAATGGTGCATCGTGGACTGACTTAAGTAGTGGTTTGCAAATCATGCAATTTTATAGAATTAGTGGAGCGGCAACCAATGCAAATATTGTATATGGTGGCGCACAAGATAATGGTACGAACAGAAAAATTGGAACTGCATGGAATTCTGCTTACGGTGGTGATGGTATGAAATGTATAGTAGACCCTACGAATTCTAATATTGTATATGCTTCTACGCAATATGGTGGGATTGTTCGTTCTAGCAATGGCGGTACTAGTTTTGGGTCTATCAAACCTGCTGCAGCTCCTAATGGTGATTGGATTACGCCATATGCAATACATCCAACAACAACAACAACTTTATATGCAGGATATAATGAGATTTATAAATCTACTAACAGCGGCACTGCTTGGACAGCTGTTACCAGTGCATTGAGTTCAGGAGAACTATATTCTAGTTTAGTTATTGCGCCTAGTAATGGTAATTATGTTTATGCTGCAACATCAACTAAATTATTTAAAACAATTAATGGAGGTACAGCTTGGACAAACATTACAACAGGTTTGCCAGTTTCTACTGCTTCGATAACTAATATTGCAGTAGCAACAGACGATCCCAATAAAATATTTGTAACCTTCTCTGGTTACAGTGCTACAGCTAAAGTTTATACAAGTGTGAATGGAGGAACTACTTGGACAAACATTTCTACTGGCTTACCTAATTTGCCAGTAAATTGTGTCGTTTATCAAAATGGTTCAGACAATGGAATATATGTAGGAACTGATGTTGGAGTATATTATAAAAGCACTTCGGTAGCTTGGACAGCTTTCATGACTAACTTGCCAAATGTGAGTGTTCGTGATTTAGAAATACATTATGGAACTAACAAATTAAGAGCAGCAACTTTTGGTAGAGGGTTATGGGAATCTGATTTATATTCAGCACCAGCAGCTCTTGCTCCGATAGCTGATTTTAGTGCAAATCAAACTACTATAGTTGCAGGTCAATCAATTGCCTTTACAGATCTTTCTGCAAACACACCAACAACCTGGACTTGGACATTTACAGGTGGAACTCCTGCGAGTTCTACATTGCAAAACCCAACAGTTGTGTATTCTACAGCGGGTACTTATGCTGTAAAATTAAAATCAACTAATGCTAATGGTTCAGACTCTACAACCAAATCTTCTTTTATAACGGTTACACCGGCTGGTGCAGCAAGTTGTAAATCATGGGATGTTGTAGCATCTGGCTTTAGTGCAGTTTCCAGAGGGATTGAAAGTTTTGATGTGGTTAATCAAAATGTGGTATGGGCATTAGCTTATGATGGAAGTGGGTCGGGTAGCACTGTTCGTGATTATACAAAAACAATTAACGGTGGTAATTCATGGACAGCTGGAACCATTGCAGGTGTTTCTACAGCGTATAGCGCTGGAAATATCACCGCAGTACATCAAGATACTGCATGGGCTGCAGTTTATCCTACAACAGCTGCAGTAGCAGCACAGGGTGTTTATTATACTTCGAATGGTGGTGCAACTTGGGCACGTCAAACTTCTGCGCCATTTAGTACTTCAACTTCATTTATAAACTTTGTTCACTTCTTTAATAAAAATGAAGGAGTTGCAATGGGCGATCCTGCAAATAGTTACTTTGAAATATACACTACGTCAAATGGAGGATCTACATGGACTAGAGTAATCACAGGAAATATTCCTACTCCAGTAGCAACCGATGAGTATGGTACTGTAGGTTACTTTACAGCCGTTGGCAATACCATTTGGTTTTTAACAACTAAAGGTAGAATTATAAAGAGCACAAATAAAGGAGCTACTTGGACTGCAGCAAGCACTCCACTCGGTACTAATATTACCTTAACTAACATTGCATTTAAAGATCAATTAAATGGAATTGTAACAGGAGTGGATCCTACAACATTAGCTGATGTTGGATTATATAAAACATCAGACGGTGGTACTACTTGGATACTTCTAACATCTAATACTGCAGGTATTACTGCGAAGTCGGGGATATGTTTTGTTCCTGGTACAAATGGAACATACTACATTTCGGGTGCAACAACCAATGGTTCAGGTACTGCATACTCTACTGATAATGGAGCAACTTGGACAGGCATCGATGCGATACAACATACCGCGATAGAATTTTATAATGAGAGTACGGGATGGTCTGGTGGATTTAATACAAGCACCACCACTGGTGGTATATTCAAATTAACAAGTTCTGCAATGGTGGCAAATATAACACCACCAACTAGTACCACTTTTTGTGATAATGGTTCATTAGTATTATCAGCAAATGTTGGTGCTAATTTTACTTATCAATGGTATAAAAATGGCGTTGTTTTAACAAATGACACTACTATTAATTACACAGCCACTACTTCAGGTACTTATACTG
>JBIINK010000091.1:0-4657 GCA_044337515.1 Sphingobacteriales bacterium
CAATAACTTCACCTTGAAATTTGGATGCGACTCGATACGCGAATGGTAGAAGTCAATGACATCTTCCATACGAATACCTAAACGGCTGGTGTAAAATTGCGAATCCGGTTGCTCCTCTGAAGCAATACGAATACCCAAATTACAGTTCACATCCATCTCATCATCGTAGAAATAAAATTCTTCTTTATTATCCAGGATAGGGATGATGTTCGTAAACCCATCATGCAACATATCCACAATGTATTGCTTGTATGTATCTTTCTTATAGCCATTACAGATTACGGTAATGTCCTTGCTCAATACTCCTTTTTTCTCCAAATGGTCGATTATCGGCATATCGAAGGCCGAAGAAGTCTCTAAATGGATATCATTTTTTAAGGCTTCCTCTAAAATATGGCGGAAGTGGGAGCTTTTGGTGCAATAGCAATACGTGTAACTACCACGGTAGTTATTATTCACGATGGCTCTTTGGAACCAAATTTTAGCTTGTTGTATCTTCTTCGAAACGATAGGAAGATAAGTGAAACGCAGCGGAGTGCCGTAGGTTTCAATCATTTCCATCAAATTGAGGTCATGAAAATAGAGCTCATCATCGATCACTTCGAAGCCTTCTTGTGGAAAGCCAACACTCAAATCAAGAAATTCCTTGTAACTTTGCATCCAATTAGTTTTTTGCAAAGATATATTATTATTTATTTTTTAGAATACATATACTGCATAACAGAAATGAAATATTTAATTTGCAGGCAATAACCCGTTTATGAGAAATTTAAAGATTATAGAGGTAAAATCGGAGCTAGGTGCAGGAACACGTGGGGCAAGTATGGGCGTTGATGCCATTAAAATTGCAGCCCTCGACTTTGGTAGCCGTTTTTTTAAGAAACACAAATCAGTAGAAGTACATAACGAAAACCACTTATTGCTCGAATCTGCAGGTAGCCAGCATGCGAAACGCATCTCTGGAATATTAACCATGTTAGAGCGTGTATGCGATGAAGTATCGCGTACATTAAAGAACAAAGAGTTCCCAATCATCCTTGCCGGCGACCATTCAACCTCAGCAGGATCATTAGCAGGTATTAAATTAGCAAACCCTAAACTTCGTATTGGTGCCATCTGGATTGATGCTCATGCCGATTTACATTCGCCATACACAACACCATCAGGAAATATGCACGGCATGCCTTTAGCTATTTCCTTAGCTGAAGATAATATTGAAAGTAAAGTCAATAAACCCGATCAAGAAACCATCAACTACTGGTACCAACTTAAAAATGTTGGTGGTATTAGTCCGAAGGTTACCCCAAGTGATGTTATTTTCATTAACGTTCGCGATACTGAAAAGCAAGAGGAGTACTTGATGAAAAAATACAGCATGAAGAATTTCACCACTGCCGAAATCCGACGAAAAGGAGTAGAGAAGGTAGCGATTGAAGCTTTAGGTTTATTAGACCATTGCGATATTATCTACGTTTCTTTTGATGTGGATTGTATGGATGCCTCAATTTCTAAAGGTACCGGAACACCAGTGCCGAATGGTATCTCCGAGAAAGAAGCCGGTAACTTAGTGGCTCGCTTAATGCAGAGTCCGAAAATATGTGCATTCGAAATGGTGGAGGTTAACCCTACACTCGACAAAGAAAATTTAATGGCCGAAAATGCTTTTGAAATTTTATTGAAAGCAACCAATCAATTAATAAACGACTAATACCCAGAATGAATTTATCCGAAACCATTATATCACTTACCCAACAAGCCATTGTTGCCTTATTTAATACTGAAGTTCCTGAATCAAGCATTGCTTTACAAGATACCCGCAAAGAGTTTGTTGGTGAAGTAACCATCGTTACTTTTCCCTTTATCAAATTCTCTAAAAAATCTCCTGAAGAAACAGGAGCAATGATTGGTGAATACTTAACTACAAATACCGAACTCGTTACAGGATATTCAACCGTAAAAGGTTTCCTGAATTTATCTATTGCATCATCATATTGGTTAAGCTGTTTAGCAGAGATAAATACAACTTTACACTTCGGTAAAGGTCCAACTAAAAATTCAAAAGTAATGGTGGAGTATTCTTCGCCAAATACCAATAAACCTTTGCACCTCGGACACGTACGTAACAATTTATTAGGTTACTCGGTTGCCGAATTATTGAAGTATGCAGGTTACGAAGTTATCAAAGCAAATCTTGTAAACGATCGTGGTATACACATCTGTAAATCCATGCTTGCCTGGGAGAAATTCGGAAACGGAGAAACTCCTGAAAGTACAGGTATGAAAGGCGATCACTTAGTAGGAAAATACTATGTGGAATTTGACAAAGCCTACAAGAAAGAAATAGAACATTTAATTACACAAGGATTAACCGAAGAGCAAGCGAAGAAAGAAGCACCCATGATTAAAGAAGCACAAGAAATGTTGCTGAAGTGGGAGCAGAAAGATGAGCATGTATTGAAGCTTTGGAAGATGATGAACGATTGGGTGTACGCAGGTTTTGCAGTAACCTACAAATCCATGGGCGTAGATTTCGATCAATATTATTACGAATCCAATACCTATAATTTAGGAAAAGATATTATTGAAGAAGGACTTGCAAAAGGCGTGTTCTTCAAAAAAGAAGATGGCTCGGTGTGGATTGATTTAACAGAGGATGGGCTCGATCAGAAATTAGTATTGCGTGGCGATGGAACATCTGTGTACATCACACAAGATATTGGTACTGCTCAAATGAAGTACGAGCAATACCAAATGGATGCCTCTTTATACGTAGTAGGTAACGAGCAAGAATATCACTTTAAAGTATTGTTTTTAATACTCGAAAAACTAGGTAAAACCTGGGCGAAAGGCTTGTTCCACTTATCATACGGAATGGTGGATTTGCCAAGTGGTAAAATGAAATCGAGAGAAGGAACTGTTGTGGATGCTGACGATTTAATTGCAGAGATGATACAGTCTGCAAAAGAACAATCGGAAGCACTTGGGAAAGTTTCTGAATTTGAAGAAGCAGAAAAAGAAAACTTATACCGTATGATTGGTATGGGTGCCTTGAAATATTATTTATTGAAAGTAGATCCTAAAAAACGTTTGTTATTCGACCCTAACGAATCTATCGATTTACAGGGACATACTGGTCCGTTTATTCAATACTCATATGCACGTATTCAATCTATACTTCGCAAAGCGAATGTTAGTATTGATGCTAAAATATTGGTAGATGATTTAAATGCGAATGAAAAAGAGTGCATTATGTTAATGCTGAAATACCCAATAATCATTGAGGAATCGGCCAAAGCGTATAGTCCAGCATTATTATCAAACTACTTATACGAACTCGCTAAAACCTTTAACAAGTTTTACCACGACGATCCGATTTTAAAAGTAGAAGACGAGCAACGCTTACAATTTAGATTGATGATTTGCCAAACCACTTCTAGAATTATTGCAACAGGTATGGCACTACTAGGCATCGAAGTTCCCGAAAGAATGTAAATAATGAGAATGAAAATTAGACATCAATTAGTACTTTCTATTTTCGTTTTTCTATTTTCTATTTTCAATTTTTCGAGCGTAGCGAGGGCGCAAGCCTTCACCGAGCTCCACAGTTTCAATTCAGACACCCTCACCAATTACTCCAGCCTATGGCTCGATGTAGATCAGGATTATGATTTGGATGTATTGCAATTATCAATACTCAACAAACCCAATCAACTATACTTATCGGAAAATAATACGCGCAATAAAACCAATAGTGTGTTTCAAAAAGATGGCGGAAACGCCAATGGCGCTTGCTATGCCGACATTGATAGGGATGGTGATTTGGATGTATTTGTGTACTCCATCTTCGGACAAAAAAACTGTTTATATATTCAAGAAGCAAAAGGATTATTCAGAAAAGAAAACACCTTAGACATTATTAATAAAGAAAACAATGCATTTTATGCTTGCTTCACTGATGTTGATTTAGATAACGATCCCGACTTGCTCATAACCGATACTGAGTTATGGAATCCGAAAAGCATTAGAAAAGTAACTCGCATTTATTATAATGATGGTACTGGTAAATTCTCGCTTGATGAATCGGAACAATTTATGGTCCCAAAGTCTGATACTCGTGCAGCATTGTTTGCCGATTTAAATCAAGATGCACGAGAAGATTTACTCTTGATAAACTTCGGTTCCGAAATGGAATTGTATTTAAAGAACAACGCGAACGTATTCAACAAAGCAGAAACAAAGTTATCGCTAGAGAAAGCAGATTACATGGATGCCTTGAGTGTTGATATTGATAATGATGGCGATTTAGACGTGCTGGTAGCCACTGTAAAATCGGGTGTGGATTTATTCATTAACGAAGGACATTTAACTTTTACGAAAACGGAGAATGTGTTCGGCTTGAATAATTACGTTATTGCGGGCATAGAAGCCCTAGATTGGAATAAAGATGGGCAGATGGACATTATGGTCCATAAGTCATTTAGCAAAGAGAAACGCTTATTTATAAACAAGAACACACAAGGCAACTGGGTGAAATTTTACCTGCGAGCAGATCGCTCTAACATCAACGGCATACAAGCTAAAGTATATGTAAAATCAAATACGAATGATTGGAATTACTGGCAGATGAAAGAAGTGCGTACCAATAAACATTCAACAC
>JBIINK010000049.1:0-16095 GCA_044337515.1 Sphingobacteriales bacterium
AGCACCTGCAGATGCTGAAGAAGTATTTAGTATTGGAGCACTTACACCACAAGAAAATATTGCAGGCTTTTCGTCAAACGGACCAACATCCGACAATCGAATTAAACCAGATGTATCTGCACAAGGAGCACCGGCATATTTAGTTCGTCCGAGTAATGGTTCTTATGGCACTGGAAGCGGAACTTCATTTGCTAGTCCGATTATGGCCGGCTTCAGTGCATGTGCTTGGGAACTCTATAAAACCAATCACCCTGAATCTACTCCTGCTGCAGTAAAAGCATGGATAAAACAATATTCAGACAGAGCTACACAACCAGACAATCAATACGGATATGGAATACCCGATGGAAGTAGATTATTACTAAATGCTTCCGTTGATACTAATCCTGTAAATACATATAAGCTCTACCCTAACCCTACTAGCAATAAATTATATATTGATGTAAACAATGGCAATAACAGAACTTGGGAATTAATCATTGCTGATCCCATGGGTAAAAAACTTTATTCAAATAGTTTTAATACGCTCGAATTAATGAAGGGAATTGAACTACCCCAAAACATTACAAAAGGTTTTTACGTTATTTCACTACAAACAGAAAACGATTCGTACAGACAGATATTTATTAAAGAATAGTGAAGAAATTAATTCTAGTACTATGGGCAACGCTCTTGTTCATAGGTTCCTCTTTTGCCCAAAACAAATACACAATTAGTGGTTATGTTAAAGATGCATTCTCAGGTGAAAACTTGTTAGGAGCCAGTATTCTCATTAAGGAAATAAACAAAGGCGTACAAAGCAACGAATACGGCTTTTACTCTATTACACTACCCGCGGGAAAATACACAGCTATTAGTTCTTATTTAGGCTTCAATAGCAAAGTAGATACCATCCGACTCAACAAGAATGTTCGACTCAACATTAACCTTGTAAGCAAAGCCATTCAAAGTGCAGAAGTAACCGTTACTTCTAAGCGTACTGATCAGAATGTAAAGAGCACTCAGATGAGTACACAAACTTTGGAGATGGAAAAAGTAAAAACACTTCCAGTAATTTTAGGTGAAGTTGATATTTTAAAAACATTGCAATTATTACCAGGAGTACAATCGGCAGGAGAAGGGAATAGTGGATTTTACGTTCGAGGTGGCGGGCCAGATCAAAACCTAGTTTTATTAGATGAAGCTGTAGTGTATAATACCGGACATTTATTTGGATTTTTCTCTGTGTTTAATTCTGATGCCATAAACAATACGAGTATTATAAAAGGTGGAATTCCAGCAGAGTATGGCGGACGATTATCATCTGTAGTAAACGTAAACATGAAAGAAGGAAATAATAAAACCTTCCATGCAACAGGCGGTATCGGATTAATTTCGTCACGATTAACATTAGAAGGACCTATTCAGAAAAATAAAAGTTCATTTATGATTGCAGGTCGCAGAACCTACATCGATGTTTTAACAAAAGCTCTTGCAGGTAGTAATGAACGATTAAAAAACTCGGGCTATTATTTTTACGATTTAAACATGAAATTGAATTATCAATTTTCAGATAAGGATCGAGTATTTTTGAGTGGTTATTTCGGTAAAGATGTTTTTCAATTTCAAGGAGATCGATTTGGTATTCGATTCCCATGGGGAAATACAACTACAACTTTACGATGGAACCATTTATTTAACGATAAGCTGTTCGTGAATACTACAGCGATTTATAGTGATTACTTATTTAAACTTGGTGCATCACAAAGCAATTTCGATTTTGAATTATTCTCTGGAGTTCGTGATTTTACAACAAAAGTAGATTTTGATTTCTTTCCAAATATTCGTAATCAGATGAAGTTTGGTGCGCTATATACATTACATCGTTTTACACCAACTACCGCAACAGGTACAATTGGGGAAACCGTAATTAATCCGGAGAAAATTAACCGACAATACGCAAACGAAGCAGCTTTATATTTCTCGAATGACTTTGATTTAACTGATGAATTACGTTTGAATACTGGATTACGCTATTCTATGTTTCAACAAATCGGACCTTATGATCGTTATGTTGGAAATAGTAACGGAACTATTGTAGATACTATCTCCTACTCTACGTTAGAAAATATTAAATTTTACCAAGGCTTAGAACCTCGACTTTCATTACGATATACCTTAGATCGAACATCAAGTTTAAAGGCTTCTTATACCATTACAAATCAATACATTCATTTAGCTTCCTTATCGGGAAGTACATTACCAACCGATTTGTGGATACCAAGTTCATCTTTAGTAAGGCCTCAACGTTGCAGTCAAGTAGCTGTTGGATACTTCCGAAATTTCAAAGACGACATGTTTGAAACATCAGTTGAAGTATATTATAAAAACTTAAGCAATCAAGTTGAGTTCAAAGAAAATAGCACTGGGCAATTGAGTCCGAATATCGAAAACGACTTAACCTTTGGAACAGGTAAATCTTACGGAAGTGAATTTTTCATCAAGAAAGCACAAGGTAAATTGAACGGATGGATTGGCTATACCTTATCGTATGCAGAACGTACTTTCCCGGAACTACAAGGTGGAAAAACTTTTTATGCACGTTATGACCGACGACATGATGGATCGATTGTAATGTCTTATACCCATTCAAAAAAATGGACTTTCGGAGCAGTGTTTGTTTATGGATCGGGAGCTGCATTTAATTTGCCTACCCATTTAGTATTCTTTGGTGGTACACAAGGATTGTATTATGAAGATGATTATCGAAATAAATATCGATTGATTCCTTATCACCGATTAGATATATCGGCAACATATACTAGAAAGAAAACGGAGAAGTATGAATCGGTTTGGAACTTTAGTATTTATAACGTGTACAACCGACAAAATCAGTACATCATTTATTTAGATATTCAAGGAAATGTATTAGATCCGAATGGAGGATTAAAAATTCAACCAAAACAAATTACGGTGTTCCCATTTATACCTTCGTTTACTTGGAATTTCAAATTTTAGACGCTGGACAAAGGACACTGGACAAAGGACAAAGACAAAGGACAATGGACAAAGGACAAATTAGGAATTAGGAATTAGGAATTAGAATTTAGAATTTAGAATTTAGAATTTTATGATTTAGAATTTAGAATTTAGAATTTTATGATTAACAGAATTTATATAACTGTACTTGCGATAATAACCATAGGATTTACAGCGTGTGAAAAAAACATTGATGTTGATTTTCCGCCGGGTGAGACTCCTTATGTAATTGAGGGCTATATTGAAAATGGCACGTTCCCTTACTTAACAATTTCTAGAGGGGTATCCTTTTTGAGTACGATCAGTAATACAGATTTTAGTGGACTATTTGTTTCGAATGCTATTGTTAGTATTTCTATTGATGGAGGAACGACGATACCATTATATGCAGTACGTTTCGGAAGTGCAACAGTATATACGAATTTAGCTATTATTGGTGAAGTCGGTAAGAAATATGATTTACGTGTGGAAGTTGACGGAAAAGTGTTTACATCAAGTACAGTAATTTTACCCCCTCGACCTTTGGATAGTATTGTAATTGATGAAGCCATCGGAAATCAGGGTGTAATAGATTCTTTAGTAGAATTAACCGCATGGTATTCTGATCCAATTGAGAAAGATAATTTCTCTAGAATTTTAACTAAGAAAAATTCAGAACTATTATATGATGTTCCATTTAATTCGGTCTATAATGATTTTATCATAAATGGTAATCAGGTTTCATTCACCGTATTTGGAGGTAAACAAACCTTGCAAAATAATGATACTGCAGATTTCAGTAACTATGGGTTTTATAAAAGAGGTGATACTGTTTATGTGAAATGGGCAAGTATTGACAAAGCTCAATATCAATTCTGGAATACATTTGAATCGCAAAGTGGAAGTTTTGGAAACCCTTTCGCTCCAACGGTGCTAATTAAAAGCAATATAGTAGGAACTGGTGGAATGGGTATTTGGGCCAGCTATGGGGCTACTATTGATACCGTCATTATTCCGGAATAAAAAACTAACATTTTTTCGAGTTTTAAACATTTTAAGGAATATCCACCTAAAACGATAATTTAGCGGAATAATAAGTTTGATTATGGAAACAACGAATACAGAGCACGTAGAATGCTTAATTATAGGATCTGGCCCTGCTGGATATACAGCAGCTATTTATGCAGCTAGAGCAGATCTAAAGCCTGTTATGATAACAGGTATACAGTTGGGTGGACAATTAACCACAACAACCGAAGTAGAAAATTACCCAGGATACCCAGAAGGTACTCAAGGTCCAGAAATGATGGAAGATTTCCGTAAACAAGCAGAACGCTTTGGAACCGATATCAGATTTGGGTACGTAAATAAAGTAGATTTTTCGGGCGATAAACATATTATTACTGTTGACGAAACAAAAACGATAACAGCAGATACTGTAGTTATAGCAACGGGTGCATCAGCGAAGTGGTTAGGATTAGAATCAGAACAAAAATATAATGGATTCGGGGTTTCGGCGTGTGCGGTATGTGACGGATTCTTTTTCAAAGGACAAGATGTTGCAATTGTAGGTGCAGGTGATACTGCTGCAGAAGAAGCAACTTACTTAGCTAAGCTTTGTAAGAAAGTTTATATGATTGTTCGTAAAGGAGAATTTAGAGCTTCTAAAGCGATGATTCACCGAGTACAAAATACACCGAACATTGAAATACTATTCCATTCAGAAACGTTAGAAATTATGGGAAACGGGCAAACTGTAAATGCTGTTCGTGTACTAAACAATGAAACTAAAGCAGAGCATACATTAGAAGTTACTGGATTCTTTGTGGCGATTGGGCATAAACCAAATACTGATATTTTTGCAGATTGGTTAAACTTAGACGATGCAGGTTACATTAAAACGATTCCCGGTACGACAAAAACTAATATCAAAGGTGTATTTGCAGCAGGTGATGTTCAGGATAAAGTATACAGACAAGCAGTAACATCGGCAGGATCGGGCTGTATGGCAGCATTAGATGCTGAACGTTACTTAGCGGAGAAACATTCTTTTTAAATTGTAAATTTTAAATTGTAAATTCTAAATTCTAGAAAAAATTTACAATTTAAAATTTACAATTTACAATTATTAAAGGTATTTAGCTTTCAAGTTTTCCATGAGTTCATGGCTTGCAGGCTTGGTAATGTATTCAGTTACACAAGTATGTTCAAGAGCTTTTCGTTCGTCTTCTGGATTAATACTCGATGATAGTATCAGTATTTTGATCACACCTATCCACTCCGGAAAATCTTCTTGAAAAGCATCTAAAAAATCCCATCCATTCATTACTGGCATATTAAGATCCAGAAATATTATTTGGGGGATTTTTTCGAAGGGTAAATTTTTATAATGATGCAAATAACTAATCGCTTGTTTAGCTTCATTAAATGCTGTAATATCACTCGAGAAGTGAGTTCTTCTCAAAATGGTTTCGATAATAAGCAATGCTATAGGATCATCATCAATACAAACTACTTTTATACTCATCTATTTAAAATGTTATGGTAAATGTGGTGCCAACACCAACTTTACTGTCTACTGTTATTGTACCTCCAAGTGCAGTTACTTGCGAATGCACTAAATATAATCCCATTCCTTTACTATCTGGATGTTTATGAAACACTTTATATAATCCAAAAATCTCATCCCCTACTTTTTGCATATCCATACCTAAACCATTATCGCTGAAAAGTAATTGAAAATTACCTTTTCGAGTGATTCTTGACTTAATATCTATAATGATCTTACGTTCAGGATCAGCATAGCGGATAGAATTGGTGATTAGATTTAAAAATATACTATCAAGGTAACTCTTATTAAAATTCACATATTCAGCCTCTTTGAAGTTATAATTTATTTTGGCATCTGAGCTTTCTATAATGTCATTTATTGATAATTTTACTTTTTCTAGTACTTCTTCGAATTTTAATTCTTGAACAGTTAAATTGATATTCTCCTTTATGATTAAGATTTTAATCAAATCATTTAAGGTCTCATTTAAATTATTTGTTGATGTACGGATGCCTTCTATTAGTTTCAAGGTAAACTCATCAGTAATCTGAGAAGTATCTAATACACTAAAAATACCAAGTAAATTAGTGATTGGGGCTCGCATATTATGCGAGGTAATGTAGGTAAACTGTTTTAATTCTTTAAGACTAATACTTAGTTCTTCGATGAGTAATTGTCGTTCTTCTTCATCCTCTTTACGTTTAGTAATATCTCGTTGTATCGATATCCAATGGGTAAACCATCCACGTTCGTCGGCTATAGGTACAATACTAAAGTTCACCCAAAAAGGCTCACCATTTTTTTTGTAATTAACAATTTCAACTTCACAAGGTTGCTTATTTTTTAAACATTCCTTTAATCGATCTAATTCATTTCGACTAGTATATGGACCTTGTAATATTCGTGGTGTTTTACCAATCACATCGTCTTTGGTGTATCCGGTATTACGTGTAAATGCTTCGTTTACATAAACAATTTTCGGACCATCATTATCTATTGGTTCAGCCTCGGTAATAATTACAGCATCATTCGCATTGGTAATAACAGACTCTAATAATTTAAGCTGTTGTTCCTCACTTTTCTTTTTCGTAATGTCTGTACGTATGCAAATAAATTGTTTAATGAAATTTTCATTAGGTTCGAGATACGGGACAATAGTTGTGCTTAACCAAATATATTCACCAGTTTTAGATTTATTGCACATATCTCCCATCCATACATTTCCTTGGTAGATGGTATTGTAGAGTTCATCATAAAAAGAATTGGGGTGAATGCCGGATTTTATTAATCGATGATTAGAACCTATTAACTCCTCCCGTGAATAACCCGTTAAATCACATAACTTATCGTTCACGTAAATAATTACTCCAGAAGAATCTGTAACATCTACTATTGCATGTTGGTCGAGTGCATATTTTTGGTGATTCAATTCACTTAAATTAGCCTCGATAATATTTCTAGATTCTAGAATTTCGAATTCTTTTTTCTTTTCTTCGGAAATATCTGAACTAACAAACGCAATACCTATAGTTTCGTTTTCAGGATTTTTAATTGGTATGTATTTTACTGCCCACCAGGCTGAAAATATCTCGAAATGTATTTCACGTTCAATATTAACGGTATTCCCTTTAATTGCTTTCTGAAAATTAGCTTTAAAATCTTCTATAGTATGTTTGGGTGTGTACTCAAATATTGAATCTCCAATTTTTACTTGTTTATTATAAATTCTAAAAACCAAGTCCTTAAATACTTTATTGAACCCGGTAATATTACAATCAAAATCTAATAAACAAATTGATTCATTTGTACTCTGAAAGTAGGTATAGATTTGATTTTTAACTTTTTCAAATTCAATATCTTTACTTTTTTGTTCATTAATATCTTGAAATGTTCCATATAAACGTAAGGGTTTGCCATTAAAGAATTCCACAAATCCTTTGGTATTAACCCAACGTTTGTTTCCTTTATGAGTAATAATTTGGAATTCCGATTCAAAAGGCTCTCCAGCTTCGATAGCCTGTTGAACTAATTGTGCGATTTTTTTTCGATCATTCCCCTCTTTATAAAAGTTGATATCATCATCTAAATTGGGAATATAATCAGGCTCAACTTCGTGGATTAATTTTGTTTCATCCGACCAATACAATCTGTTATCTCTTAGATTTAATTCCCAACCACCAATATGTGTAGCAATATTTGTTTCTAGTAATATTTTTTCATCGCGTTTAGATTTCGACAGATCTATTATCACATTACTAGCACATTGCTCACCAGTCAATTCATCAAAATATAATACCGATGACAATTCTATTGGAAAACGATCTCCATTTTTCTTTATCCCGACAAGCTCAGTTGTAGCAAAATTATTCTTTTCTCTCTGTTTTAAATGCAATGCTAGTTTAGGGTCATTTGAGTCAAATAAATCTTCTTTATTTAATTGATAGATTTCATCTAATGGATAACCAAACATGGTTAATGCAGAATCGTTCGCTTTAATAATAACTCCAGCCCTACTTAAAAAGTATGCTGTTTGGTGACCATCTAATAATTTCAGAAAACGATTAGAGCTTAATTCTAATAAACTTGATGATGCTTTTAAACCAGTAATCTCAATCATGGATAGTATTACACCAATGATTTCTGAGTTTACAGTAAGTGGACTAAATTCATAGGTATAACATAATTTTTTTTCGTGCTGACAATTTACCCAACGTTCAGCAATAACTTTTTCACCTGAAAATGATTTCAAAAAATCTTTTCGAGTAAGTTCATTTGAATCGCAAATCAAATATTCAAAAATATCTACACCGACTTTTACTTTTTTACTAAAGTGGATTCTAGCATTTTCAGAAAATGCAGCATTGAATTGAATTATTTTGAAATCTGGGCTAACAATTACAATGCTCTGCGTTTGATTATCGAAGAGCGATAGAAAATAAGGATCAATAATTGAATTAAACTTACCCATGTTGTTAATTCATAAATCATTAAACTAATCTAATGTCGATATAAAAAACTAAATCAAAGCAACAAAGGTGCTCTTTTAAAATTTTCTTCTAATGATATTAAAGTTTCTGTTCTTTCAATTCCTTTTACTTTCTGTAAATCATCATGCAACACTTTTCTAAGTTGATCAATATCTTTACAAACAATTTCAATAAACATACTGTAGCTACCAGTAGTATAATTCAATCGAACAATCTGGGGTATATTTTTCAATTGAGAGGCGACCGTATCGTATAAGGAACTTTTTTCCAAATATACACCAATAAATGCGACAACATCAAATCCTATTTTTTTTAGGTTCACATTAATCATCTTATGATTAACGACTCCAAGCTCAGTTAACTTTTTCAGCCTAACGTGTATGGTTCCTTGTGATACATGCAATTCCTCACCTATTTCAGCATAAGAACGATCGGCATTTGCTATCATACACTGCAAAAGCTTCAAATCCAATTCGTCAATATTTAATTCTTGGTTCATAAATCGAATTATTTTATAAAATATTTAACAATAATCAAATATAATATACAATTTCTATAAATAAAAATACTTTGTTAGAAAATTTGCAATAAAACAAGCCTTTAGTATATTTGTTTATGCGAAAGCATGTTACTGTGGGGTGATGAAACAGGCAGACGTGCCCTCCTGTCGCGGGGGTGGGGAACAAGGAATAAACTTTAATTAGCTAACCGCCCTGTGGAGGTTCGAATCCTTCTCCTACAGCTTTTTGGGGTATCGGGTAGTGAGTATCGGGTATCGAGTATCGGGTATCGAGTTTGTAGTAACGTTTTAAGTTTTAGTAATTGTATTAAGTAAAGTGTATTAAGATTGCTTTTTTGATCTTAGTACATAATACTTAATTCTTCGTTAGTAATTGTATTATGTATTAAGTAAAGTGTATTAAGATTGTTTTTTTGATCTTAGTACATAATACTTAATACCTTAGGAAACAAATTCATTTGCACATTTGCATATTTACGCATTTGCAAATTGATACATTTCATCTCTCTTCGCTTTCATGGCTTCATCGTTAATGTACTCATCATACGTCATTACTTTATCAATAATACCGTTAGGAGTAATTTCGATAATTCTGTTGGCAACTGTTTGAATAAACTCATGGTCATGCGAACTAAACATTGCTGTACCTTTATAATCTTTTAATGAATTGTTAAATGCCGTAATTGATTCTAAGTCGAGGTGATTCGTTGGTTCGTCTAATAATAATACATTTCCGTTCATCATCATCATTCGGGAAACCATACAACGTACCTTCTCTCCTCCTGACAATACTTTACAGCTCTTCAAGGTTTCTTCACCAGAGAACAACATTCTACCTAAGAACCCACGAATAAAGGTTTCGTCTTTTTCTACTGAGTACTGACGAAGCCAATCGATTAGATTAATATCATCATGGAAGAATGGATAATTATTAGAAGGCAGGTAGGATTTTGTGATGGTTACACCCCATTTAATCTCACCAATCTTTGTTTCTAAATTCCCCATCAACATTTCATAAAATGTTGCAGTACTTATACTATCACGAGAAATCAATGCGATTTTATCACCTTTATTAAAGGTAAAGGTAATGTCCTTAAACAAGCAATTTCCTTCATCATCATACTTAGCTAAGTTTTCTACCGTAAGAATTTGGTCACCTGCTTCGCGTTCTGGTTTAAAGAAAATAGCTGGGTATTTACGACTAGATGCTCTAATCTCATCAACATTTAATTTCTCTAATAATTTCTTACGAGAAGTAGCTTGTTTCGATTTCGAAGCATTCGCAGAAAAACGCTCGATGAATTCTTGTAATTCTTTTCTTTTCTCTTCGGTTTTCTTATTCTGATCTGAACGTTGTTTCAATGCTAATTGAGAACTCTCATACCAATAAGTATAGTTCCCTGAGTACACATTCATTTTACCAAAATCAATATCGGCAATGTGCGTACACACTGTATCTAAGAAGTGACGATCATGGGATACTACAATAACGGTATTCGGAAAATCAGCTAAGAAGTTTTCTAACCACGAAATGGTTTCAATATCCAAATCGTTAGTAGGCTCATCCAGTAATAAAATATCGGGGTTGCCAAATAATGCTTGGGCAAGCAAAACACGAATTTTTTCACTACCTGAAAGTTCGTTCATTAATTTATAATGAAGATCTTCTTTAATTCCTAAACCACTTAACAATGTTGCTGCATCACTCTCTACGTTCCAACCATTCATCTCCCCAAAATGTCCTTCTAATTCCGACACTCGTTCACCATCGGCATCATTAAAATCAGGTTTTGCATACAATGCCTCTTTTTCGATCATGATGTCCCATAATTTCTTATGTCCCATAATAACCGTTTGCAATACTTGCGATTGGTCGAATTCAAAGTGATTTTGTTTTAAAACCGCTAAACGGTCGCCAGGAGTAATGGAAACATTACCTGTTGTAGAGTCTATTTCTCCAGAAAGAATTTTCAAGAAAGTCGATTTTCCAGCACCATTTGCACCAATAACGCCATAGCAGTTACCTGGTGTAAACTTCACATTCACTTCTTCGAAAAGTACTCTTTTGCCGTATTTCAGCGATAAATTAGATACAGAAATCATTGATTTTTAAATTTCTGCAAAAATACACATTAATATGTTAATATGTTAATGGGATAACATATTAAAATTTAAGGTGTTTTACGGTTTGGCCGCCGTTTATGAGTTGTTCAAGTGATTGAATACCGATGTTCAAATGTTTCTCTACGAACATTGAGCTCACTTTTTTATCGCTCTCGGTTGTTTTAACGCCTTCTGGGATCATTGGTTGATCGGAAACAAGTAATAAGGCCCCTGTAGGAATTTCGTTCTTAAAACCCGTTACAAATATTGTAGCCGTTTCCATGTCGATCGCCATGGCTCTTACTTTTTGTAGATATTCTTTAAATTCTTCATCGTGCTCCCAAATTCTACGATTGGTGGTATAAACAGTGCCTGTCCAATAATCTTCTCCATTATCACGTATCGTTGTAGAAATTGCTTTTTGAAGAGCAAAAGATGGCAGGGCTGGAACTTCTGAAGGGAAATAATCGTTTGATGTCCCTTCACCACGTATCGCAGCAATTGGTAAGATCAAATCGCCAATTTCATTTTTCTTTTTCAATCCACCACACTTACCTAAAAACAATACAGCTTTGGGTGTTATAGCACTTAATAAATCCATCACTGTTGCAGCCATTGCGCTTCCCATTCCGAAATTCAAAATGGTAATACCATTAGCCGAAACCGATTGCATGGGTTTGTCTTGCCCAATGATGGGCGCATTATATTTCTCCGAAAATAAAGTTAAGTATCCTGAAAAATTAGTTAATAGAATATACTCTGTGAAGTCTTTCAATTCCCTTCCAGTATACCTAGGTAACCAGTTCTCTACAATTTCTTCTTTCGTCTTCATGGGTTAATATGCTGGTATGCTAATTCGCTAGTTCGATAATTCGTTAGTTCGATAATTCGAATTAGGCTACTTTTAGTTTACGTACTTCAGATTTTTCGAATTTCTTTTTTGCGTAAGCTAAGTCGACATTTAATTTTTTAATCGATTTATCAGAAGGCATTTCGAACATCGCATCAATCATGATGGCTTCCATAATAGAACGCAATCCTCTTGCACCTAATTTGTATTCCATTGCACGATCAACAATAAATTCTAATACATCTTTTTCAATAGTCAATTCTATTTCTTCGTATTCGAATAGTTTTTGGTATTGCTTAACAATTGAGTTTTTAGGCTCAGTTAAAATGCTGATTAATGTCTCGCGATCTAATGGATTCAAATGAGTAAGCACTGGCATACGTCCAATAAGCTCAGGAATCAATCCAAAGCTTTTTAAATCTTGTGGACTTACATATTTCAATAAGTTTTCTTGATCTACGCGTTCTGTTTTGTTTTCGAAATGATAACCTATCGATTGCGTTTGAATTCTTCGGGCTATTTTTTTATCGATACCATCAAATGCTCCACCACTGATAAATAAGATATTTTGGGTGTTAATCGGAATCATTTTTTGGTCAGGATGTTTTCTTCCACCTTGAGGGGGAACATTAACAATTGTACCTTCTAAAATCTTAAGCAATGCTTGTTGAACGCCTTCACCAGAAACATCACGAGTGATGGAAGGGTTATCGCTTTTACGAGCAATTTTATCAATCTCATCGATGTATACAATGCCACGTTCAGCAGCAGCTACATCATAGTCGGCCGATTGTAGTAAGCGAGTTAAAATACTTTCCACATCCTCTCCTACGTAACCAGCTTCGGTTAAAACGGTGGCATCAACAATACAAAAAGGTACGTGTAAAATCTTAGCAATTGTTCTTGCTAATAATGTTTTTCCTGTACCTGTTTCTCCAACAACAATGATATTAGATTTTTCAATCTCTACTTCATCATCGCCTTTTTGTTGTGCAAGGCGTTTGTAGTGATTGTATACGGCAACAGAGAGTATTCGTTTTGCATCATCTTGACCAATTACATATTGATCAAGATGAATTTTTATATCAATTGGTTTTGCAAGATTTAAGCTAGAGCTTAACGTGTTTGCATTGCGTGCTGTTGCTTCTTCTGTTAAAATAGTATTCGCTTGTTGAATACATTTGTCACAAATATGCGCATCAATTCCAGCAATTAATACAAGAGTATCTTGCTTACTTGAGCCACAAAAAGAGCAACGGATTTCACGATTTTGTTTTGCCATTTTATTATTTATCAGTTTTAGGTGCTGCAGCTAAAATCTCATCTATCATACCAAACTCTTTAGCTTCATGAGCAATCATCCAATAATCACGATCTGAACATTCCCAAACTTTTTCATAAGTCTGACCAGAATGTTTAGCAATGATATCGTATAACTCTTTTTTCAATTTACCGATTTCGCGAGCTGTGATTTCGATATCTGATGCCTGGCCTTCTGCTCCACCTAATGGTTGGTGAATCATTACACGTGAATGCGTTAATGCCGCACGTTTACCTTCCTGACCAGCACATAACAATACTGCAGCCATAGAAGCAGCCATACCAGTACAAATTGTTGCTACATCTGGCGTAATGAATTGCATAGTATCATAAATACCTAAACCTGCATACACTGAACCTCCTGGAGAGTTGATGTAAATTTGAATATCCTTTTTAGCATCTGTTGATTGTAAAAACAACAATTGTGCTTGAATAATATTAGCTACACTATCGTAAATAGCATCGCCCATAAAAATGATACGATCCATCATTAAACGTGAAAACACGTCCATTTGAGCCACATTTAACTGTCTTTCTTCGATAATATAAGGGGTAACATTACCCGGAACCATTCTATTTTCTACACGAGAGATGAAATTATCAACTTGAATACTATTGATTCTGTGATGCTTAACCGCATAATTGCGAAATTCTTTTTTATCTATTTTCATAATGGTACTTTTTCATTTTATAACGTAGCAAATTAAGGTATTGTTTTGGATTTTACAATACTCGTAGTTCGTAACTCGTATTTCGTATCTCGATATAGAAAATAGACACTGGATACTGGACTAAAGACATAGGACTAAAAAAAGGAGCCTTTTAGGAGGCTCCATAATTAATTTAAATCATATTTTATCGAGGTACCAATTACTAGGTACGAACTACGTTTACTTGATTTCTAAAAACTTATTGTAATCAATCTGCTTCTCATCTAAAGTGATGATGGTTTTTAAAAGATCGAATACTTTTTGGCTTCTAACTTCTTCGTATAAGCGATTTGCTTGTTCTCTATTTTGTAAAAAGTTCATTGCGTATTGTGCTAATTGCTCTTCCGATAATGGTTGAGGGCTATACATTTTGAACTGTGCATCGATACGTTTTTTGGCTAATTCAACAACTTCTTCAGGGTTGATTTCCATTTTATTATCGGTGATGATTTTATTGGCGATTAATGTCCACTTAAGGTTCTTTGCGAAATCATCATATTGCTCAGCAATTTGAACATCGTCCATGTTGTTTTCGTTGCTTGCTTTCAACCATCTTTTCAAGAATTCGTTTGGCAATTCTAAATCGAATTTCTTAACTCCATATTCGTAGATATCTTGTTGAAGCTTACGATCAGCATTGTCTTGCATGATGCCAATTAATTCTTCTTTCATTTTTTCGATGAATTCTGCTTCAGTACTTACTGAACCTTCACCATAAATTTTATCGAAAAATTCTTGATTCATATCTGCTTCTTCGATACGATTTACATTCTTAACCGTTAAACGGAAATTCGATTGTAAGTCTTTCGCTAAATCTTCGTCGATATTCAACAAATGAGCGATACGATGAGCATCTTTTTTATATGCTTTCTGTAAGTCAAGATCGATAGTACTATCTTTCTTTAAACCCACTAAAGACTTTTTAATTTTTTCGTCTTCAACTAAGTCTAAACGAACAGAAGCTGTATTAGTAATACCACCTTCGAATATAGAACCATCTGGTGATAACTGAGTCAATTCAGCATAAAGCACATCTTCAATTTCTGCGACTTCTGGGTTAGTCATTTTTCCGTAACTACGGCGAATGTTTTTAAGGCGACTTTGTAAAGTTTCCTCATCAATTTTAACCTTGTAATAGGTTACTTTATCTTTTGCAGAAAATGATTCTTTCACTTCTGGTGCAAGTCCCATTTCGAATGAAAACTCGAACTCATCAGCGAAATCCCATTTCGGCTCGTAACTATCGTCGGTTTTTGGTAAAGGTTGGCCTAATACATTAAGATTTTGCTCGGTAATGTATTGGTTTAAAGAATCCGACAATAATTTATTGATTTCATCAACAAGGATACTTTTACCGTATAATTTTTTAATGTGCGAAGCAGGTACCATTCCTGGGCGGAAGCCTGGCATACGAACTTTTTTACTTTGCTCTTTAATGGCTTTTTCTACTTGATCTAGATAGTCAGCTGGTGCTAATTTGATTTTAACAACTGCATTTAATTGATCAACGTTTTCTTTTGTGATATTCATATTAACCTATTTTTTAAACTAAAACGCTATATAATATAGCCCATTTGGGCTGCAAAGGTAGTGATTTTGAATGAAATTGTATATAGATGAATAAAATAGATAAAAAGTACTTTGTGTCTATGATAAGTAGAATATTGAGATGAGTTCAAAAGTAAGTGCGTAGAGACTCGCCCCCCATCTCGTCTAGAGACGAGACCAGATCCTAATTCTGATTAAATGAAAAATGAAAAAGCCCTGCGTTTTGCAAGGCTTTTTATGTGCGGAAGAAGGGACTCGAACCCCCATCTCGTCTAAAGACGAGACCAGATCCTAAATCTGATTAAATGAAAATAAAAAAGCCCTGCGATGTGCAAGGCTTTTTATGTGCGGAAGAAGGGACTCGAAACCCCATCTCGTCTGAAGACGAGACCAGATCCTAAATCTGATTAAATGAAAATAAAAAAGCCCTGCGTTGTGCAAGGCTTTTTATGTGCGGAAGAAGGGACTCGAACCACCATCTCGTCTGAAGACGAGACCAGATCCTAATT
>JBIINK010000050.1:0-16075 GCA_044337515.1 Sphingobacteriales bacterium
CGCTAAGAAACCAAAAGTATAGACAAACCTAGACTTTTTTAGAATTTGAAGAACATAAAAAAAGCGTGCAAAACCTTGATTTTACACGCTTTTAGACTGCTTTGGACAATCTGTCTGCGGAGAGTGGGGGATTCGAACCCGCGGACCTGTAACAGTCAACAGTTTTCAAGACTGCCGCAATCGACCACTCTGCCAACTCTCCGCCGCAAAAGTACAAAAAGCCGCTATTTTAGCAAATAAAAGTTTATAAAATTTTTAATGACTAGGAAATCAGTCTTTTAAAACAAGGTAGAATGTGCTTTGATGTAAATTAACCTACATTTGTTGTCTTAATCACACCCATGACTACACCTTCTGAACAAAATAAGGAAACCATTCCTGATGGTTTTTCTCGTTACCAAATTTTCGTTATTGCCATTTTAGCCGTTTCTGTTTTTACAGTTGTGCTCGATTTTATGGTTTTATCACCTCTCGGTGCTCAACTGTTAAGATTACTAAATATCGAAACCAGTGAGTTTGGTTTAGTCGTTTCCGTTTATGCCTTCAGTGCTGGTGCTTCCGGATTATTAGTCGCAGGTTTTGCCGATAAATTTGATCGTAAGAAAATGCTTCTGTTTTTCTATGCTGGTTTTATCATTGGTACGCTATTTTGTGGTCTTTCGACCTCATATACTACATTGCTCTTCGCTCGTGTTATAACGGGCTTGTTTGGTGGTGTAATCTCGGCCATATCATTTGCCATCATTACCGATATGTTCCCTATGCAAAAACGTGGTCGTGTAATGAGCTATGTTCAACTCTCTTTTTCAGTTAGTCAAGTTGCAGGTATTCCTATCGGTTTATACCTCGCTCATGTGTACGATTGGCATGCTCCATTTATTGCAATTGTAATCCTAGCCACAATCGTTTTCTTTGCCATATTGAAATTCTTAAAACCCATTAATAAACACATCGGATTATACCACGATAAAAATGCCTTTGTTCATTTATGGCATACACTATCTAATAAAAACTATTTAAAAGGATTCTCTACTACTGCCTTGTTATCTTTAGGTGGCTTTATGTTGATGCCTTTCTCCAGCGCATTTTTAGTCAACAACATTAAAATAACAGAATCTGAATTACCACTAATCTTTATGTTTACAGGTATTTCAACCATGATTACCGGTCCGTTTATTGGTAAACTAGCCGATCGTTTAGGAAAACTAACTATGTTTACTTTCGGCACCGTTGTATCCATTATTATGTGTGCTATGTATACCAACATGACGCCCATGTCGGTAGTATGGGTCATCGTTATCAATTCAATCTTATTTATCGGTATAACTTCTCGTATGATTTCTGGATCAGCTTTAATGACTGCTGTGCCCTTACCTCAGGATCGTGGTGCTTTTATGGGAATCAATTCGTCAATCCAACAATTATCTGGTGGTATAGCGAGTTTGTGTGCAGGATTAATTGTGAAGAAAGCAAGTGATAATTCACTTGTTCATTTCAATTGGTTAGGAATGGTGGTTATTGTTACCATGATCGCCTGCTTATTCATGATGAAACGTGTCAGCGACATGATTAAGGCAAGAGGTTAAGTGGATTAGTCAACAAAGGTTTCCTTGATTACCTCTTTCACTTTTTTAATCTCCGATTCTTTTAAACGACCAATAATTTTAATCAGTCTTTTTTTGTCAACCGTTCGTATTTGATCAATAACAATCCAACCTTGCTTATTGTCCAACTTCGTTGAAACTCTTGTAGGGTAATGCTTTGATGTACTCGTCATGGGTGCAACTATAACGATATCCAAATGCCTATTCATTTCATCTGGAGAAATTACTACACAAGGTCGAGTCTTTTTTATTTCAGAGCCCATGGTAGGGTCGAGGTTTACCAATACCACTTCGTATTGTTCCACTACCATTCTTCTAGATTTTCGTCTTCAAAAACATCATTGATTAATAATCGATCATCCGCATTTTCGTTCATGCGTTTAAATGATTTTTCCCAACCGTCTCTAGGACTTTTAACCGCTCTCAATACGATTTTATCCTCCTCAAATGTAATATCAACCACGCTCATCATATTGTATTTATCTAAATATGTTTTAGGAATTCGAATTCCTTTCGAATTGCCAATTGCTATAATAGGAATTTCCATAATGCTGTGTATGTAATTACAAAGTTATTACATACAATCTGATTTTCCAAATATATTATCACAATAATAAACAAATATAAATCTAATCTAAAGGGCTAAATTATTCATTTAGAGGACTTAAAAAAATAATAATAAGAAGTATTGTGGAATAGTTTTAAGAAAACAAGGCCTTCAACTCGGTGGCATCATTCGGTAACATTTTACCTCCTAAAACCAATCGTAATTGGCGTCTTCGTAATGCTCCATCAAATAATTTTTGTTCTTCTTCGTTTTCTGGAACAATAATAGGTACAGGAATTGGTCTCCCAGTTTGATCTACTGCAACAAAGGTATAGAAGGCTTCATTGCTCTTGTATTTAGTTGCCGATGGGATGTTCTCCGCCCAAACATCTAAACGAATTTCCATCGATGAGTTGAATGATCGTGTAACATTTGCTTTTATCGTTACTACATCACCTAATTTAATAGGTTCTTTAAACGAAACATTATCAACCGATGCGGTAACCACAATACGATTGCTATGTTTTTGAGCAGTAATTGCTGCTGCAATGTCCATTAAATGTAATAATCGACCTCCCATTAAATTATTAAGGGTATTGGTATCGTTGGGTAAAACCAACTCGGTCATTATTGTTTCTGATTCTTTGGGTGTTTTCGTTTTCATCGTTGCAAATATAACATCAATCTGAAACTTAAGTAGTTTTATAAACGATATTTATTACATTTATACCAATGAAAAGGCTCCTTTACTTATCCATTCTACTCTCTATTCTTACTGTCAATACTCAAGCACAACGTGTTGGTTTGGTATTGAGTGGTGGTGCAGCAAAAGGATTGGCTCATGTAGGTGTTTTAAAGGCCCTAGAAGAAAACAATATCCCAATCGACTACATTACCGGTACTTCCATGGGTGGACTCGTAGGAGGGATGTATGCTGCTGGGTATTCTGCTTCTGAAATGGAATACATCGCAACGAGTAAAGATTTTCAGGAATGGGTAAGTGGTAATTTCGAAGCAGATTATACTTATTACTACGAACGTAAAGCAGTTTCTGCTGCCATTATTTCATTAGGATTAGGATTAGATTCAGTTTTTCAAGCTCGTTTACGTTCTAATTTAATCAATGATATTCCTCTTAATTTTGCTTTATTAGAACTCACCGCTCAAGCTTCCATTAATTCCAATTGGAACTTCGATAGCTTAATGATTCCTTACCGTTGTATGATTGCCGATGTGTTTTCTCAACAACAAATTGCTGTAAAAAATGGAAGCTTAGGTGAAGCCATGCGTGCTACCATGACTGTCCCATATGTATTTCGTCCAATTAAAATAAATGGTCGTTATGTTTTTGATGGTGGTTTGTATAATAATTTCCCTGTTGATGTAATGCGTACTGATTTTAATCCAGATGTAATTATTGGTGTAAATGTATCTTCTAAAACTTTTAAGGAATATCCATTTAAAAACGATGAAGAAGCTATAAGCAAATTGTTCAATTATTTATTATTATCTAAATCAGACAGTTCACTTTTACATACAAACGATATCTATATTCAACCAGATGTATATGAAAATAGTGTAGTTGATTTTAAAAACCCTGAACGCTTAATTCAATTAGGTTATGAAGCCACCATGGCGAAGATACCTCAAATTAAAGCTCAAATTGCTCGTCAACAAACCTTAGAACAGAAAAAAGTAATGCGAAATCGATTTAATGATCGTCAGTCGCCGATAATATTTAACGCATTACGTTTTACAGGGGTAAACAATCGTCAGAAAGTGTACATCAGAAATGTTATCAAACAAGATTATAATCGAATAAGTTTATACAATGCAAAACGTGGTTATTATTTACTGGTTTCAGATCAGAATTTTAGAACAGTATTTCCACGTATTGTACCAACTACTAAAGGTATGTACGATTTCGAATTGGATGTAAAACCAGAGCGAAATGTAAGAGCTCAAGTTGGTGGTAACATTAGCTCAAGACCAATAAATACAGTGTATTTCGGATTAGATTATAGTTATTTGAATTCCTATTTCTTGTCTATGAGTTCAGATTTTTATTTAGGTCGATTTTATGAGTCTGCAGCATTGTCATCTAGAATTGATTTTACTTGGAAACGTCCAATTTCATTAAGTGCAAACTTCGTTTATAACCATTGGAATTACTTCAAAAGTTCCGATTTGTTTATTCAAGAACCAGTTATTAATTATGTGGATCAATCGGATAAACGTTTAATGTTTACTTTATCCACACCAGCAAAATACAATGGTAAATGGATGTTAAAGGTTGGTGGATTTAATAATAGAGATTTATTTAGCCAGACCAATATTTACTCGGAAGGTGATCAGCTAGACCGTAGTGTTTTCAACGCATTGAAGTATGCTTTTGAATATGAAAATAATACCTTAAATCAGAAACAATTCGCATTTACTGGACATAATGCTCGCTTTAGTTTACAATATATTGATGGCGTTGAGAAGTATATTCCTGGAACTGAATCCATCTTAAACATGAAACGTAAGCACCAACAGTGGATACGTTTAAGTACAGATTTTGAAAATTATTATTCTGTAAATCCGAAATATAAAATTGGAGCGGAATATAATTTAGTGGTATCAAATCAACCATTATTTGCATCATATCGTTCAAGTATTTTAAACGCTACTGCTTTTTATCCACTAATCGATTCTCGAACATTTTTACTAGAAAACTATAGAGCATTTTCTTACGTTGGTGTTGGAATAAAGAACGTGTATTTAATTAATAAAAATCTACAAGCCCGAATAGAAGGATATTATTTCCAACCGTATCAGAAAATATTGAATACTACTACCCAAAAAGCAGAATTCGGCAAACCCTTTGCTCATCGATATCTCACCGGTATAGCATCATTGGTTTACAAAAGCCCCGTAGGTCCAATCAGCGTTAATACATCCTATTATGATAACACTAAAGAAAATTGGTTCTTTTTGTTTAACATGGGGTATATTATTTTTCAGAAGCGCGCCTCTGAATAATGTGCTAATTAGTCAATGTGCTAATGTGCTAATGAAAAAAATATTTTTAATTATTGGCACATTAGCACATTGACTAATTAGCACATTTAAGTGAGGTAGCTTCAGCTTTTTCTATGAAATTAGCTTTCGTTTTTCCCCAGATTTCCCTAAAGCGTGCAGAGTTCCGGTAGTGGTTTAAATCTTCCTCAGATTCCCATTGGCTATAGGTGTAATATATGTTGGGTTGATTGATATCATTGAGTAATTGCATTTGTATGCAACCCGGAAATGTTCTAATGTATTCTGATGATTCGTGAAATACCACTAAGAAATCTTCGACTTTCATTGGGTCGAATGTCATTTTTACAATTCGTGTTATCATTTGAAATTAATGATGATGGCTTCGCCTGTATGTAAGCCTAGTAAGGTGGCGGCTTCGCCTTTATTTATAGCAATCTCTAAGTATCCCGTAATTCCAAACAAACACAATTTTTCTCCTTCAGGTACATCGGAATATTGAGTATGTATTACTTCTAAGGTTTCACTTCTCTTAAATAAAATAGTAAAAGCTCGTCCGGCAGTTTCCTTTTCAAATAGCTCACGTGTAATATTGGTAATCGCATTCTTAAATGAATCAACATAAATTATACTTCCTCTAATCTGATCTTTATTAATTACTGGTTGTATAATGGTACGAACATTTAAGTGGTTAATTTTTCTGCCTAAAAATTCCATAGATCCACCTTTTGCTAGATGCACCGCAGATTTTACTAAAATATCTTTAATCGGGAAATGCTTGTAATCATCTAGAATCCTCAAATTTATTTTCACAATTTTCTCAATACTTTCATTCGGTAAGAACAAAGAAAAAATACCATTATCTGGACCGATAAAATAATGTCCATTGGCTTTTAATGCAATAAATTTCGCATCGGCTTGATAAGAATTATCAACGCTGACTAAATGCACTGTGCCTTCTGGGAAGTAGTGATAAGCGTTTCCTAAAATAAATGCTGCTTGGGTAATGTGAAATGATGGGATTTGATGGGTAATATCTACAATCTTTGTTTCGGGCAAATTGCTTAATATGAATCCCTTAACAGCAGCAAGGTAAAAGTCCTTGATACCTAAGTCTGTTGTAAGGGTGATTATTGGCATATGTTGGTAACTGCTTTATAAGATTCCTCCAAAAATAATTATTTTAGCCTTAACCATTTTATTTATTTTAAACAATCGTAAACTGCCTTGAACGAACTCATTATTACTCTCGAAAATGTTAATCCGCCAGAGTTTTGGGGATTTGAAAATGAACAGCTTAATGTTCTTAAGAAAGCTTTTCCAAAATTACGCCTTGTTGCTCGTGGTAATGAGTTAAAGGCCATTGGTGATGATGAGATGCTCGACTTACTTCAAAAGAAGATGGATGCAGCCATGCAACATTTCGAGAAGTACAATCACTTAAAGGAAGATGAGTTGAAATCAATATTGGGAAGTGTAACCACAGATCATGAACCGAAACATGTTCATGTGTCCATTACTGGCAACGATTCTGAACCCTTGGTTTTCGGTCCGAACGGTAATGTGGTGAAAGCTCGCACACAGAACCAGAAAAAAATGGTTACCTCTTGCGAGAAAAACGATATCCTTTTTGCTATCGGCCCTGCTGGTACAGGTAAAACCTATACTGCTGTTGCCTTAGCAGTGAAGGCACTTAAAAATAAAGAAATAAAACGCATCATATTAACCCGCCCAGCAGTAGAAGCTGGTGAAAACTTAGGTTTCTTACCTGGTGATCTAAAAGAGAAAATAGATCCATATTTACGTCCGCTTTACGATGCTTTGGATGATATGATTCCTGCTGATAAACTCAAGCAATACCTAGAGAATCGCACCATCGAAATTGCTCCATTGGCTTTTATGCGTGGACGAACACTCGATAATGCTTTTGTTATCTTAGATGAGGCTCAAAATGCTACAGACATGCAGTTGAAAATGTTTTTAACACGTATGGGTCCAACGGCAAAGTTTATCTTAACTGGTGATGTTACCCAAATTGATTTACCTAAGAAATCAATGTCGGGTTTACAACCAGCCATCAATATTCTAAAAGATATTCAAGGTATCGACATTATTTACCTTACTGGTGAAGATGTTGTTCGTCATAAATTAGTGAAGAAAATTCTTGAAGCTTACGGAGATATTCAGTAAATCGCAGGAAAAATTTTAATACCATTTATTCCATGTCAACTCAAAAACAACCAACGTTTCATTTCCCTAATCAAGTAGGATTTTATAGCGGAAAAGTACGTGATGTCTATAACATCAACAATCAATACTTAGTAATGCATGCGAGCGATCGTATCTCTGCTTTTGATGTTATTTTACCTCGACCAATTCCTTACAAAGGACAAGTACTTAATCAGATTGCAGCACACTTTTTAATGGCTACAAAAGATATCGTGCCGAACTGGGTAGTTTCTGTACCTGATCCATCAGTTACTATTGGCTTACGTTGCGAAACCTATCCAGTGGAAATGGTTATACGTGGTTATTTAGCCGGACATGCGGCTCGTGAGTATAAAGCAGGACGAAGAAGTGTTTGTGGAGTTACTTTACCAGAAGGATTAAAAGAGAATGATCAATTGCCACATCCTATTATCACACCAACAACTAAAGCTCATGAGGGGCATGATGAGGACATCAGTAGAGAAGATATAATTGCTAAAGGTTTAGTAACTGAAGTTGAGTATGCACAATTAGAAGCTTACACCTTGGCTTTGTATAAAAAAGGGCAGGAGATGGCCGCTGATAAAGGATTAATACTTGTAGATACTAAATATGAATTCGGTAAAATTGGCGATAAAATTTATCTGATTGATGAAATTCATACACCGGATTCTTCTCGATATTTTTATGCCAATGGATATGCTGAACGTCAACAAAATAACGAAGAACAGAAGCAATTATCGAAAGAATTTGTTCGCCAATGGTTAATTGAAAATGGATTTCAAGGAAAAGATGGTCAACAAGTTCCAGAAATGACTGATGCTAAAATCACAGAGATTTCTGATCGATACATTGAACTTTTCGAACAAATTACTGGTAACACATTTGAGAAAGCAACCTTATCAAATGTTAACGAACGAATTGAAAAGAACGTGAATTCAGCATTATCTGAATTATTAAAATAAATTTATTGTAATTTAGTAGTATGAGATTCGAATTAGATAAACACGAGAAATACGTATTAATAAAGCCGTTAGACGTGGAAGAGTTAAACTCTGAAACAGCTCCAAAGCTAAAGTCTGAGTTATTATTAATACATACCGAAGGTATATACAACATCATTTTAGATTTAAGTCATGTACATACCGTTGATGAATCCGGTGCAAGTGCATTACTTTCTGCGAACCGTTTATGTAGAAATTATGAAGGCACTTTTGTGTTAACAGGTGTTCATTCTGAAATCCAAAAACTACTTAGCTTATCCTCTACCGATAATTATTTCAATATTGTCCCAACCCTTACAGAGGCAATAGATTTTATCTTTATGGAAGAAATTGAAAGAGATTTACGTAAAGAGATGGGTGGAGAAGAGTAATATTTGTTAAGTATGAGTAATTTCGAAGTTTTTGTATTAGGTAGTAGTTCTGCAACTCCTGCATATAACAGAAATCCTAGTGCTCAATTATTAACCATTAATGATAAATATTATTTAATTGATTGCGGTGAAGCCACTCAAAATCAATTAAATAAATTCAAAATCAAATCTTCTAAAATCGATTATATTTTCATCTCACATTTACACGGTGATCATTACCTTGGCTTAATTGGATTACTTTCTACCATGCATCTAAATGGTCGTATTAAAGAAATTCATGTCTTCGGTCCACCACAACTTAAAGAGATTATTGATTTGCAACTGATGGTTTCCGAAACCAAACTTCGCTATGAAGTTATTTATCATTTTACGCATACCGAATACTCCGAACAAGTTTTTGAAAACAATGATGTTATCGTAGAAACTATTGTTTTAAACCATCGCATACCAACAACAGGATATTTTTTCAAAGAAAAACTTCGTAAAAGAAAAATCAATACCGCTAAAATCGAAGAGTATGATATTCCATTGGAATATATTCCATTATTAAAAAATGGTATAGACTTTTCAGATAAGCACGGAAATACAATTCCAAACCAAGAGTTAACATTTGATCCCAACCCAATTCGCAGTTTTGCGTATTGCTCGGATACACTTTATAATGAAAATTTCCTGGAACAAATTGATGGCGTAAATTTCCTTTATCACGAAGCTACTTTCCTTCACGACCTTATTGATAGAGCCGCTGAAACCTACCATACCACTGCATTACAAGCAGCAATCATCGCTAAAAAGGCAAACGCAAAACAACTCATGATTGGGCATTTCTCTGCACGTTACAAAGACATTGAACCACTCCTCGAAGAAGCCAAAACAGAATTTTCGAATACGGTGTTGGCTATTGAAGGCGAAAGATATTTAATATGTTAATATGTTAATGGGATAATATGTTAATGGCAATTTAATGTGTTAATGTGTTAATAGGATAATATGTTAATGAAAAAAAAGTTGCATAAATGCAGTTTTTTTAATGATTATATTTTCTTTAATTTGGATATGAGAGGTAGAAAAGAGACTGGGAATCCAATATTAGATAAGACTTTAGCATTATCAGTTATGATAGTGAAGTTTTGTGATCAATTGAATACTGATAATAAAAGAGATATTGCAAAACAGCTATTGCGTTCAGGCACATCAATAGGTGCAAATATACGTGAAGCACAGAATCCAGAAAGCAATGCAGACTTTATTCATAAATTTAAAATAGCTTCAAAAGAAATAAAAGAAACTGAATATTGGCTAGATATAATTGAAGTATGTTACGAGAAATATAACATTGAAGACATTTCTAAATTATTGAATGAAGTGGCAAAAATCACAAATGCAATAATTACTACCATGAAATCCAAATTGAAAAATTAGATTAACATATTATCCCATTAACATATTAACAAATTAGATTAACATATTATCCCCTCGTCTATGGCCGAGGCAGGCATTAACATATTAATAAATTAGATTAACATATTATCCCATTAACATATTAACAAATTAAATTAACATATTATCCAATTAACACATTAACATATTAAATTAACATATTATCCCATTAACACATTAACATATTGAATTAACATATTATCCCATTAACATATTAACATATTATTTTGACGAAGTCGAAGTGCTGTCCGGGTCCTTATACTTCTTACCACCGCCACCAAATAACGATAGGCTTACGTAACGTTTAGGATTTAAGCGAAGATCAACAAGGAGTTTATCTAAGTCTTTAGAAGATTGATTAAGATTTTTGTAGAGCATTTCATCATTCACCAACATACCTAAGGTTCCTTGTCCAGTATTGATTTTTTCGGTGATGATGGCAATATCAGATAATGCTTTATTTGCACGATCAATGGTTTCAACGAAGTTAACCTTGGTTAGTGAATCGCTGATTTGATCAATGTTTTGAAGGATATTAGTAATCTTCTCGTTGTTATTTTTAAGGTTCGTACTTATACTCTCAATATTATTTGTAATAACTTTAAAACGTGCTGCTTGGAATTTAACCATTGAATCTACGCGTGTAGAAGTAATTTCTAAAGTTTCTATGCTACGTTTTATACTAGCAAAACTCTCGTCAATATTCATTCTGAAATTTGGATTCAAAATGTATTGAACAGAAACTAAAATAGAATCTACCGTTCCTAATAATTGTTCTGCTTTTTGCTTGATAGGTAATACTTGTGAATTCACCGACTCTGCGAGACTCATCTCCATATCGGTCCTAATGGTGTCACCTTCTTCTATAAATGTCCTAGAATCGCCTAAAAAGAGCTCTATGGCTTTTGCACCAAGCAAATCCTGACTAACAATTTTTGCAATAGTATTATCTGGTATTTGTAATTCTGGTTTAATGGTTAAACGAGCAATAATGGTTCCTCTACTTGATAAAGAGAGTTTAGTGATTTTACCAATAACAAATCCGTTGTATAAAATTGAATTTGATTCTTTAATTCCGTTGATTTGTGCGTATTCAGCATAAATATCTACTGTATCCGTAAATATATCTTTCCCTTTAAGATAATTGTACCCTAATATTAATATAGTTACCGCAAATACGGTTATAATCCCAACTTTAGTTTCGTTATTTATTTTCACAGTATAGAAAATTTTAGACAAAGGTAACTATTTTTCCTTCTCGAGGTCCTCTTTATAGGTTTTAAAAGCCAAATATATGGATTTGGCGATGTTATTCTGACCATCTTCTGAACTTAAAAATTCCTCATCATCTTTATTCGTTAAGAACCCACTCTCTATAAGGATTGAAGGCATATTGGTTTTGTACAATACAATGAATCCAGCTTGTTTTACACCTCTATTGTAACGTTTTAGTTTCGTAGTGAATTGCTCCTGAACTTTTTGAGCTAAGTATAAACTCTTATCGATGTTTACATTTTGGTATAAGGAGAAGATAATATAGGCTTCAGTTGATTTAGGGTCGAATCCATCATAATTCTTTTCATAGTTATCCTCTAATAAGATTACCGAGTTTTCTCGCTTTGCTACGTTTAAATTTGCTTCCGACACGTGTAATCCCATTGCATAGGTTTCAGAGCCATAGGCAGCTTTATTCGCATTGGCATTGCAGTGTAAGGAGATGAAAAGGTCTGCTTTAGCTCGGTTTGCGATATTAGCACGTTCTATCAAATCAATAAATTCATCGGTTTTACGAGTATATATAACTCTGATGTCAGGATAATTGTCTTCTAATTGCTTCCCTAATTTTAAGGCTAATGCAAGTGTAACATCCTTTTCATGCGAATGTCCGCCAATACAACCCACGTCGTGTCCACCATGACCTGCATCGATAACAACGGTTTTAATTCTATAGGGTGCACCAACAAATGCTGAACTAGTTTTGTTAAACAACACGATGATAATGAGTAGAATGGATAATTGTATTTTCTTCACGGTACTAATATTCCTTATTTTTTCGTTAATTCGCTTGCAAAAATAGTATTCATAACCGAATTGAAACGATTAATATTCCTTTTTTCACTTTTGTTTGTAATTATTTTCGTTTTTAATAGCGATTTGAAGGCTATTAACCGAAAATGGACAGCTATTTCTGTTGACACCCTCATAACGAATACTTCTACTGATACATTATCCGGCTTAACGAAAAAATTGGATTCTATATCCATCAGTGCCAATAGTAAAAATGCCATCGACGAACCCATAAAGTACAATGCAAAAGATTCTATCGTCTATGACATTGTAAACTCAATGGTCTATTTATACAATGGTGCCGAAGTGTTTTATGGAACTATTAACCTTAAAGCAGATTACATCATTATTGATCAACGTAAAAAACTGGTGTACGCACAAGGCGTAAAAGACAGTACAGGTAAGGTTGTAGGTAAACCTGTATTCTCTGATAACGGACAAGTTTACAATTCCGAGGAGATGATGTACAACTTTGAAACCCGTAAAGGTAAAATCAAAGAAGTAACAACCAATGAAGGTCAAGGATATCTATTAGCCGATGATGTAAAGAAAAATGAATACGATGAAGTATTTATACGCAATGGAAAGTTCACTACCTGTAATTTACCTCATCCACATTTTTACATCAACCTTACAAAAGCAAAGAACATAACCGATAAAACAGTTTCAGGACCTGCATATTTAGTGGTAGAAGATGTTCCATTGCCATTAGCTATTCCATTCGGATTTTTTCCTCGTAAGAGCGGAAGATCATCTGGTATATTAATGCCAGAAATTGGTGAAGACCGTGAGCTTGGATTTTTCTTACGTAACGGCGGTTACTATTTGGGTATTAATGAGTTTTTCGATTTAGCGCTTCGTGGTGATATTTATTCGAAAGGGAGTTATGGTTTTAATGCCGCTTCGCGATATAATGTAAAATACAAATACAACGGTAATTTCAATACCTCATTTACCGACAGACGATTCGGTGAACCGAATACTGCATCTTTCATTCGTAATAAAGATTTTTCTATTCGTTGGAACCATAACCAAGACCCCAAAGCCATACCAGGCACACGTTTCAGTGCCTCAGTAAATATTGCTACTCGTAACAATTATCGTAATAACATTACTACCAATATTCAGAGCATTACTCAGAATAACTTAAACTCTTCTATCAGTTTTTCGAAAATGTGGGATGGCTCACCATTCTCTTTAAGTGGTTCGATGACACATGCTCAAAACTTAACCAATGGTACGGTTTCCTTAGGTTTGCCGAACGTTAGTTTCAACATGTCGAGAATATTCCCATTCGAACCTAAAAATAGAGTAGGAGATCAGAAATGGTTTCACCGAATTGGTGTGAGTTATTCTGCAGATGCATTAAATAGAATTAGCACTTATGATAGTTTGTTGTTCAAAAAAGAAACACTAAAAGATTTCCAAAATGGAATTCGTCACAGTATTCCAATCTCTACATCATTCAACGCCTTTAAATATTTAACATTAAGTCCGTTCGTAAACTATACCGAACGTTGGTACTTTAATTCGGTAGAAAAAAATTGGAATGGTGAAAGTCTAGTAACCGATACAGTACAAGGATTTGCTCGTTCTGGTGAATACAATGGTGGTATTAGTATGTCGACACGTATATATGGTATGTATCCAGTTAACAAAGCTGGAATCATGGCTGTTCGTCACGTGATGACACCCTCAATAAGCTACTCATATCGTCCAGATTTTTCGGAAAGTAGTTTCGGATATTATAAAACAGTTCAATCTGATACCACTGGTAAAACTTCTTTGTATTCTATTTTCGAAAACAATAATGGATTATTTGGATCACCAGGTGGTGGTAAATCGAGTATGTTATCCTATACCTTGGATAATAATTTAGAGATGAAAATCAAGAAAGAAACCGATACGGGTTCTGTTATTAAAAAGATTAGATTATTTGATAGTTTCCGTTTTTCTGGGAGTTATAACATGGCTGCCGATTCCTTAAGATTATCCGACATATTTGCTTCTGCGCGTACAGTATTATTTGAGAAAGTTAATATCGATGTAAGTGCGGTGTTCGATTTGTATTCTCTTCAAGCTGATACGTTTGGAACATATCACAAAGTAAATCAATTCGAATATAAAACCAATAATCGTTTAGCGCGATTAAAACAAGCTAGTGTTTCTATTGGTACCAGTTTAAATCCCGATGCCTTTAAAGAAAAAAGCGCATCAGCAGTAAAAACTGCTCCTAAAAACAAATACGATTATGCAGAACTAGAAATGCTAAATCGTTACCCTCAATATTATGTGGATTGGACTATTCCTTGGAACATTGCCATCAATTATGTGTTGTCGTATTCTCGTCCGTTGAAAACATCAACCACACAACAATCGATTAACTTTAATGGCGATGTAAGCATCACACAAAAATGGAAAATTGGATTTACCAGTGGTTATGATTTTACCAATAGTAAAATTACGCCTACAGCTTTAAATATTTATCGCGATTTACATTGTTGGGATTTAGCAATTAACTGGATACCGTTTGGTACATATCAACGTTATAGTGTGGATTTAAAAGTAAGAGCCTCTATTCTGCAAGACTTAAAGTTAAGTAGGAGGAGAGAGTTTTATGAACGTAACTAATTAGCCAATGTGCTAATGTGCCAATTTGCCAATAAAGATTAGCACATTGACTCATTGAAAATTAGCACATTAAATATTGGCACATTAGCACATTGAGCATTGGCACATTAGCAATGTGGCACATTTTAAAAATATATTATGAAAAAAATATCGTTCTCCCTTATTATTCTATTGTTGATGATCACGAGCTCGTGCTCTTCACAAATTGATTTCAATAAACTAAAAAAACAAGGTACGCAGATCATAAAGGATGCTTCAGGAACTGCACCTTTGAGTAATGCTGATATTATTGCTGGATTAAAAGAAGCCTTAACTGTAGGAAGTAAAAATGCTGGTGGATTAGCTTCTAAAGTTGATGCGTATTATAAAAATCCTGCCTTGTATATACCTTTCCCACCGGAAGCTATAAAGGTTCAAGAAACCTTAGTTAGTTTAGGGCAAACGAAATTGGTAAACGACTTTACATTAACTGTAAATAGAGCAGCCGAAGATGCAGCAAAAGAAGCCGCACCTATATTTATCAACGCTGTAAAAGCAATGACTATCAATGATGGCTTAAACATTTTGAATGGTACGAACAACGCTGCTACCAATTATTTAAAAGCAAATACTCAAGCCGAATTACTTAAGAAATTCAAACCCATTATCGAAAAATCATTAAGTAAAGTTAATGCAACTAAATACTGGGAAACCATTATCACCACTTACAATAAAGTACCTTTGGTAACGAAGATGAATCCAGATTTAGCAGGATATACCACTCAAAAAGCTATCGACGGTTTATTCATTTTAGTAGCTGCAGAAGAACTTAAAATTAGACAAGATCCAGCTGCGAGAGTGAGTGATATATTGAAGAAAGTGTTTGGAAGGAAGTAATATGCTGATATGCTAGTATGCTAATATGCTGATAGTTTTAACAAACCAATAACCCATTAACCTAATAACCCAATAACAAATTAACATATTGAATTAACATATTATCCCATTAACATATTAAATTAACATATTATCCCCTCGTCTATGGCCGAGGCAGGCATTAACAAATTAACATATTAAATTAACATATTATCCCCTCGTCTATGGCCGAGGCAGGCATTAACAAATTAACATATTGAATTAACATATTATCCCCTCGTCTATGGCCGAGGCAGGCATTAACAAATTAACATATTGAATTAACAT
>JBIINK010000092.1:0-4574 GCA_044337515.1 Sphingobacteriales bacterium
ATATGCCAACGGGAGAAAATGTGCAAGCGGAACCTTGTATTTAATTAATTCCAGTTACTTAGATAAAATTACTAAACAGTATGTTAGTCCGAAGCAAATTAAAAATGCAGACTCACTGAACAATATTAAACAAAAAGTAAAATCGTACCGCGATAAATCAGAAAAAAATACATTACAAGCACAAGAATTATTAACTGTAAATTGGACATCCAATGAAATCATTATGGAAGTGTGGGATGGAGACCAAGAAGACCAAGATGAAATCGGAATATTTTTAGATGATCAAAAAATTCTAGATCAGTTTGTGTTAAAGCAACAAAAGAAAACCATCGTAGTTCCTTTTACTTCGCAAGTCAGTGTATTAAAAATTGTTGGACTTGATGAAGGTGCTTCATACCCTTGTACAGCCAATGTATTACTTAGAGATGGCAACAATACTACTGCTATCGTAACCATTCTTAAAAAAGGAGAAACGACTTCAGTTCGATTAACGAAATCAAAATAACTAGAGAAACTTTTTCAATAGCAAATAAGTGTATTCGTTTTATGGAGCTAAATAAAATGAGAAAAGGTTAAAACATTCCTATATTGCTACTAGTTATAAAACCAAATTAAATTTATTATGCAAAACTACAAGAACCACCTTCGACTTTACCCACTTCATCATTTCCTTTTAGTTCCAATTACTACAGTGATTTTTATTTGGACGTGTATGAATGTATTCCAAAACGAAAATACAATTGGAGAAAAAGTACTAAGTATGTTAATTGCTGTGGCTATTTTAATTGTTTCGTGGATATCTAGGGGATATGCTATTAAAAACCAAGATCGCAACATTCGTATAGAAGAAAGCTTACGTTACTTCGTAAAAACTGGGAAATCGTTTTCAGAAAATGAAGCTAAACTTCGTTTATCACAAATAATTGCTTTACGATTTGCTTCAGATGAAGAGTGGTTGCCACTAATGGAAAGAGCTATTGCCGAAAATTTATCACCAAAAGACATTAAGCTAGCCATCGTAAATTGGCGAGCAGACTACAAAAGAGTTTAAAAAACGAATGGGGCTTTAAAGCCCCATTTTTATAATATTGATGATCCAAAATGCCAACCCATATTGATATTAAAATCGAATATGGCTCCAGGTCCAAGGATATAGAATAAGCCGCTTAAACCAGTGCTAGGTTCTACATCAATATCACCTGATCTTGCTTTGGTAAATTTTGCACCTTCTGTAAATTCTATAAAGAAAGATTTCTTTTTTCCTAAGGTGTAATGCTGCCCAAAGCCTCCACCCATGTACATGTAAGTCCCTCTAGTAACGTTTGGATTCGAGCTAAATTCATCTGCCAAAGTAACACCCCAGCCCCCTTTTAAGTACCTTATCTTTTCATAATTATCATTCTTCTTATCACTGTAATGCTTGAATTCAATAGAAGTATTATATCCACGCCAAATGCCGTAATAATTAGACATGCCAACTAAGAATGCACTATGCTGATCTATTCTAGCCTCAAATTTCACTCTAATTTTATTAGTCATACTAATAGGGTTATTAAAGTAAATACTAAAGGGTTGATACGTTTTTTGGGACATACTATCCTGAGCGTATACATCATTTCGGCAAATGGAAAAAAGTATAACTATGAATAATAATTTAATGTGTCTCATCTATAATTTAATAAAACGTTGAATGCTATTATCAATCTTAATAAAATAAATTCCTTGATCCAACAATTTAATATCGATAGAATTATTTTTATTTAATAATTCTATTTTCAATAATTCTCCATGTATAGAATATATTTTAACTTCAACTGGCTCTTCATTTGAAACACCTTCAACAAAAAGTTGATCATTGCTTGGGTTTGGAGATATTTTAAATGTTGTTTTAGATTGATTTTCTATACCGACATGACTTACAAAATTAAAACACTTAGAAGTATCAGAGCACCCGTTATAACTTACAATAACCGCATATTCACCACTTAATACAGGAAAAAAATTTTGACTTGTAGCGCCCACAACATTATTCAAATTACTGCAATTTATCCATTGATAGGCAGCTCCAGTATATTGTGCGAATAATGAATTTATAGTTGCCGTTACTCCTACATCAACCTTCTTGACTTTTAAGTTTAATACTACAATAGAGTCGCAACCTTTAGCAGATTGATATACTATAGAGTCGCGAGTATTTTCAGTATATTTTTTCCCGTTTAATTGCCACGTATATTCTACACAAGCATTAACATTATCTATTACTTTATAAATTGGGTTTATAGTTAAATTAAGTGTTAGGCTCGAATCACAACCTTTTGCATTTTTTATCAACGCAAAATATTGCCCACTGTTGGTGTAGGTTTGATTATTCGCCGGCCAGGAGTATGAATCACATGCATTAATACTTTGCACATTATTACTAGATTTATTTATAGTTAAATCTAAAAAGACAACCGAATCACATCCCTTAGCATTTGTATAAGTATAACTTGTATATATAGAGTTTAGATATTGTGTTCCATTTACGCTCCAAGTGTACGAATCGCAAGCAGTGATGTGTTGAGTTGTTGGAGCAATTGTTCCTACAGTAAGCACTAGGGTTACAATCGAATCGCAACCTCCAGAGGCAATAGTGGTATCAACATATACACCAGAATTTCCATAAGAATTTCCATTTAACGACCACACAAAAGTATCGCATGCACTTACCGTATCAGAAGTTAAAATACTAGTGGCAACAGATAAGTTCAATTTTAAAATAGAGTCGCAACCATTTGTTTTTGTTTTTCGAGTTAAGTATGTACCCGGTGTAGTATACGTAATTCCATTAGCAGGCCACGTGTATGAGCTGCATACAGTTCGATTAAATTTAGTTACAGTCATACCTGGATTTAATACTTTACCTGCAGAAAAATTAGAATTTGTTCCGGTTAGGTCGAAGTTTAAAAAGGTCCCGGCTTTAAAGGAGTTTGATTGATCATAAATCATGGCGTTAGTATTATTGCCAGAAGGCACACCATCATTCATCGGGAAGTAAGCATATAGATTTGCAGTTGAATTGCAGAGCTCAGCATTTTTCGAGGCGATAAGTTCAGGTAGCGTTTTAGCAACATTCCAAATCCTTACTTCATCAATATTGCCATTGAAACGATTAATACCATCCATTCTTCGACCTATCACTACATCTCCAGTAGCAGAGGTATTCGCTGTTACTGTAAAATTACCAGTAACATCTAAAACACCATCTACATATAAACTCACTTTATTGGTTGCTAATGGATTATACACCCCAGCAACGTGATGCCAAAGTCCATCGTTTACAGGAATGGTTCCACTTAATCCATTCCCTTGAACTTCTAAGCGGATGGCATTATTAAATAATACGTTAAAGGTAAATCGACTTCCTGTAGACATCGTCCCCATGTCAACAATCACATTTTGTACACCTCCAGCATTTGGGTCGGCATTTGATGTTAGCTTTATCCAAGCTTCAACAGTACGTGCTGCCCCACCAGCAATAGGCGGCACATCGGTTTGTATGTAATCATCTATTCCATCAAATTTGATAGATGCATTTTGTGCAAATATGTTTTGACCAAGTAATGCTAAAAAGAATATTATAAATGTAATTCTGCGGATGAATATTTTCATAGTCATAATTATTGCTAGTGTTATAGTGTACAGATAATTTGATTTTATATTTTTGTAATTTCAATAATTTTCTCTTTTTCGCCAAATTCTTTTTAGAAATGTATAATTCGAGTCAAATAGGCCGTGTTTAAGGTGCGACTAATCAAATAATTTGTAATTTCGCCTAATCAAAAAGTACAATTATGACTAACATAAAAATTAATGCAGAGTGGGAGATGATTAAAGTGAAAGTGAAGCGTAAATACAGAGACCTTACAGATGCCGATCTAGCATATACTCCAGGGCAAGAAGAAGAGTTGGTAACTCGTTTAATGAAGGCTATCCAAAAAGATAGAACTTATGTAGAGTTTATGTTAAAGAAGATGCTGTTAAATATGGATACTAACCGACTATAACTACAATAAAAATTTTAGGCAATAAAAAAGCCCCTCGAAATTCGGGGGGCTTTTTTTTATGAGTGTAAATAAATTATAAGCTCACTTGTACTAACAAACTGATATCAGCTTTGATGAAGAATGCAGTTGTTATTTGACTGTTTAAACGACCAATCATGTTTACTCTGAATTGTGGTTGAGCAACATAAGGTAAAAAGTCGAAACCACCCACTGGTAATGGTAATTTAATAGAGTTAGCAGTGTTAATAGTAGACATTACAGTACTATCAGCACCTGCTGCTAATACTAATGGCTCATTAGCACCAACTTTACCAACTTTCATTTGTAATTCTTTAATAGAAGTAAATGTAGCTCCCGGTACCGCAACACCATTCGCATCGCAAATAGTTAATTTGATAGAGTCTAATAACATACCACCGATATCTTCACGTGTAGCACCTTCGCCAGCAAGTACGCTATCTAAGTTTGATGGTACAACAGTAGTAGTATCAAATGAAATACTTCCTGCTTGATCAACAGAGAATATTT
>JBIINK010000076.1:0-7088 GCA_044337515.1 Sphingobacteriales bacterium
CTCAAAGCTCATTCCTTTTGAATTGGCAATATCTTCTAATGAAATTTTACGATCGATGTTTTGAATAATAGCTACTTTGATTGCTGATTTATTCGCAGTAGTTTTCACTACCATGTCCATCGGACGATCAATATCGTTTTCTTCAACGTATTTTTTAATCAAGTCTACGAACGGTACACCAAACTTCGCTGCTTTACCTGTACCTACTCCTGATATTTGTTTTAGTTCTTCAATGTCGAGTGGATAATGAGTCGACATTTCTTGTAATGATGGTTCCTGAAAAACAACAAATGGAGGTACATTATTTTTCTTGCCAATTTGTTTGCACAAATCTTTTAGCATATTGAACAATACTGTATCACTAGCTGCTACACCAGAATGTGCATCATCATCAGCAGTTTCATCACTTTCATAATCCTTATTCATACTGAACTTAATGGATGTAGGATTATTGATATAGGTTAAACCGTTCTTCGTAATTTTTAGTAAGCCATAATTCTCAATATCTTTTTGTAGGAATCCAGATAAGAGTGCCTGACGAATAACCGACTCCCAAAGTTTTCTGCTTTCTTCTTTACCGGCCCCGTAACATTCTGTTTTTGTATGACCAAAATCTTGAATAGATTTATTGTCTTCGCCTAAGATTACGCTGATGGTATGTTCGACGTTAAATTTCTCATTTAGTTCTTTCACCGCTTTAAGGGCGATGAGTAAGAATTCTTGTGCTTCAAAGCGTTCACGAGGGTGGCGACAATTATCGCACATGCTATTACAAGCTTCTTCGTTGAACGTTTCGCCGAAGTAATATAGAATTTGCTTTCTACGACAAGCAGATGATTCTGCATAATCTACTATTTCGTTTAAGATTTGCAATCCGATTTCTTTTTCAGCAACCGGTTTGTCTTTCATAAACTTCGCCAATTTCATAATATCACTTTCTGCATAGAAAGCAATACAATTTCCTTCGCCTCCATCACGTCCTACTCGTCCGGTTTCTTGGTAATACCCTTCTAAGCTTTTAGGCATATCATGGTGAATTACGAAACGAACATCAGGTTTATCTATACCCATACCGAAAGCAATGGTTGCTACAATAACATCCACATCTTCCATCAAGAACATATCTTGATGCATGGCACGTTCTTTCGCTTCTAATCCTGCATGGTATGGCAAAGCCTTAATTCCATTGAGGTTCAGGTTTTCTGCAATCTCCTCAACTTTCTTTCTACTCAAGCAGTAAATGATTCCCGATTTCCCGTGGTTGGCTTTTATGTATTTAATAATCTCTTTAACTACTTGCTTTTTAGGACGTATATCGTAATAAAGATTTGGTCTGTTAAATGATGATTTGTATAAGGTAGCATCCTGCATTTGCAGGTTCTTCATTATGTCTTGTTGTACTTTAGGTGTAGCTGTTGCCGTTAAAGCGATAATTGGCACATGTACTCCTAATTGATTAATCACTGATCTTATCTTACGATATTCTGGTCTGAAGTCATGACCCCATTCTGAAATACAATGGGCCTCATCAATTGCAACAAAGGAAACTTGAGCAGATTTCAAGAAATCCAGGTTCTCTTGTTTTGCTAAAGATTCTGGGGCAATGTATAGTAATTTGGTATCGCCAGATAGAACATCACTTTTAACTTTGAGTATATCGGCTTTGGTAAGGGAAGAATTTAAGAAGTGAGCGATACTATCATTACTACCAAATGCTCGGATTTGATCCACTTGGTTCTTCATTAAAGCAATAAGTGGAGAGATCACTAGGGCAACTCCATCACTCATCATAGCGGGCAGCTGATAGCACATCGACTTACCAGCACCGGTCGGCATAATCACAAAAGTATCATTACCAGAAAGAATATTGGTTATAATGGCCTCTTGTTGCCCCTTGAATTGGTCGAAGCCAAAGAAGTTATGTAGGTTATCAAACAGTAATTTCTTAGTCTCTATCATCCTAACACCCCGAAAATGAAATATTTATATAATTGCTCAATTTGAAACCTAAAATAACATATTTTTGCGAATAATATCCTACTATTTAAAAGAAAATTGAAGACAGAAAAAGAAATACTTGACATTGCAAAAAGAGCCTTGCAAAATGAAGCGGATGCTTTATTACAGCTTCAAAATCAGCTCAATACAGATTTCTATAAGATTGTTCAACTCTTATACGAATCGAAAGGCAGAGTAGTGGTGACTGGAATTGGTAAGAGTGCCATCATCGCTAACAAGATGGTTGCGACCTTTAATTCCACTGGAACGCCCTCTTTATTCATGCATGCAGCAGATGCAATACATGGTGATTTAGGAATGATTCAACAACATGATGTGATTATTTGCATCTCGAAAAGCGGAAACACGCCAGAGATAAAAGTATTAGCCCCCTTATTGAAGCAATCGGGTAATACCTTAATTGCAATGGTAGGCAATATCGATTCTTACTTAGCAAAGCAAGCCAATTATATATTAGATACAACCGTAGAATCTGAAGCCTGCCCTAATAACCTTGCTCCTACAACGAGTACAACAGCACAATTGGCCATGGGCGATGCCTTAGCCGTTTGTTTATTGGAGACTAGAGAATTTAAAGCAGAAGATTTTGCGAAGTACCATCCAGGTGGTGCATTAGGTAAAAAATTATATTTGAAGGTGGGCGATTTAAGTATGCAAAACGAGAAACCTTCGGTTGATATGAATGAAAATCTTTCGAATGTTATACTTGAAATTACGAGTAAACGTTTGGGCATGACTAGTGTTCTTAATGGTAATGAGTTAGTTGGTGTAATTACGGATGGTGACTTAAGAAGATTAATTGCAAAGGGTTTCAGAAATGACTTACTTGCGAAAGATATCATGGGCAGTAACCCAAAAACAATCCAAAAAGATGAACTTGCAGTTCTGGCTTTGGAAATGATGAAGAATAATAATATTACACAATTAATCGTGATGGATGGAAATTCTTACGAAGGAGTGATACATTTACACGATTTAATCAGAGAAGGTATTTTATAATGCAAGATATTAACAAGTATGCCATCATTATGGCTGGTGGAATCGGTAGTCGATTCTGGCCAATTAGTAAAACCAATCATCCAAAACAATTTTTAGATATATTAGGTACTGGTGAAACGCTTATCCAACAAACTTATAAACGCTTTCTAAAGATTTGTCCTGCCGAAAATATTTACATCGTTACCAACGAATCATACCGCACATTAGTTAACGAGCAATTACCAGATATTGCAAATAGTCAGATTTTAGGCGAACCATTAGCTAAAAACACAGCTCCATGTATCGCTTACTCTTGCCATAAAATTCATAAAATTAATCCGAATGCTGTTGTTACTGTAGCACCATCAGACCATTTAATATTAAACGAAGCAGAATTCTGCAAGCAAATTAATATGGCTTTAGAAACTGCCGAAGCCAATGATTATTTAATCACGTTAGGTATTAAACCTACTCGCCCGGATACTGGTTACGGTTACATTCAGTACCATGAACAGATGAATGAAGGTGGGCATTATAAAGTGAAAACATTCACAGAAAAACCCAATTTAGAATTAGCAAAAACTTTTATTCAAAGTGGCGATTTCCTATGGAATGCTGGTATCTTCGTATGGAGCACCAAAAGTATTTTAAAAGCATTCACTAAATATTTACCAGACATTAACGACATATTTACAGAAGGTAAATTATATTATAACACTTCACAAGAACATAATTTCATAGAGCGTTCTTATTCACAATGCAGTAACATTTCTATCGATTACGGTATTATGGAAAAAGCAAATAACGTTCAAGTATTTGCAGCTGATTTCGGTTGGTCTGATTTAGGAACTTGGGGTTCGCTTTATACGGTACTCGATAAAGATTATGTAGGTAATGCAGTAGTTTTCCCTAAGAATGTAATTATGTACGATTCTAGTAATTGCATTGTTAATACCAATGCCGAAAAACTGGTCGTAATTAAAGGCCTAGAAGACTTTATCGTGGTCGACTCTGGTGATGTATTGCTTATTTGTCCGAAGAACGAAGAGCAAGAGATTAAGCAGATTGTGGCGGATATTAAAATGAAAAAAGGCGAACGTTACGTTTAAGCACTTAAACTTTCTTTAAGGTAAACGCAAAGGTTGTTCCCACTTCTTTGGTGCTACGCACGTTGATCGTCTGATCATGAGCCTCTATGATGTGTTTAACGATAGATAATCCTAGTCCTGTTCCACCTCCATCACGTGATCTACTTTTATCAACTCGATAGAATCGTTCGAATAAACGCGGAAGATGTTCTTCATCAATACCAATACCATCGTCGGTAATTTCAATTAAGATGTTTTCATCCATATCATACAAACCAACAAATGTATGTCCATCTACCCTTCCGTATTTAATAGAGTTTACGATTAGATTAATAATAACTTGGCGAATACGATCTTTATCAGCTTCTACAATGAAAGGAACATCACAACCATCTTTAATAGATAGAATAATATTTTTTTCTTTCGCTCTAAAATCTAAACTATCGAAGATGTCGTGAATTAAATCATTGATATCGAAAACCTCCATCTCCATGGTTAAGAAACCAGATTCTAATTGTGAGATGGCTTCTAAATCATCTACTAAGGAAGCAATACGATCGGTACTTTTTGCGGCTTTTTTTAAGAAGTGAATTAATACTTCCGGATCTTCCCAAGCCCCGTCGATTAAGGTGTTTACGTATCCTTGAATATTGAAAATTGGTGTTTTTAATTCGTGAGAAACATTCCCTAAAAATTCTTTACGGTAACGTTCCATGGTTCGAAGTTGTTCAATCTCCGATGTCTTATCGGCTGCCCAATCTCTTACCTCTCGCTCCATCTCATTAATGGGGTCGAGCATATTAATGTCGCTAATTTTAGGATCCAGCTTACGAACCTTTAAGCTATGAATATTCTTGTACACTAATTTTATCTTACGATAAATAAATACTTCTATAGCATAAAGAAATAAGAAATAAGAAATAAGAAAAACGAGTACTAGAAAAACTAATGATAAAAGTATTTTATGAAAGAGAAAAAATGAGGCTACACCTACTAATGTAGTTAAAAGTAAAGAAGTGAAAAATACTATGCTTCTCGGTGTAGGGTTTTTATTCATTCTTAAATCTCAAATTTGTAGCCAACTCCTTTCACTGTAGCTACATAATCATCTCCTAATTTCTCTCTTACTTTGCGAATATGTACATCAATGGTACGGTTAGTTACGACTACAGAATCCTCCCAAATGTTATTTAATATAACTTCTCTTGTAAATACCTTACCTGGTTTAGAGGCAAGTAAATATAATAGTTCGAATTCTTTCTTTGCTAATACTACTTTTTGTCCGCGTTGGAAAACTAAATACGCTTCACGATCAATAACTAAATCGCCAATTTCGATTTTGTTTTCAACTTCGGTATCGGTCATCGCATTTCGACGTAATATTGCGTTAATACGAGATATTAATGCTCTTGGTTTAATTGGCTTCGCGATGTAATCATCGGCACCTACGTTAAATCCTGATATTTCAGAGTATTCTTCACTTCTAGCTGTTAAAAACACCATGAAGGTAGTTTTAAATTCAGGTAAAGCGCGTAATTGACGACAAGTTTCGATACCATCTAATTTCGGCATCATAATGTCGAGGATGATGAGCTCTGGTTGATTTTTCTTAGCAGATTGAATGGCTTCTAAACCATTGGTCGCTGTATAAACTTGATAACCTTCTTTCTTTAAGTTGTATTCAATTAACTCCAAGATATCTGGTTCATCGTCTACAATCAGAATTTTTTGCTTGTTATTGCTCATGTCAATTATTTGCAACTAAGGTACACCTGAAATAAAATCAATGGGTTAAAGTTATGTTAATTAATTGTTAATAATACTAATTCAATAATTTCTTAACAAAGGTATATAATTCTTCTCCACGTAGGTTTTTTGCAACAATTTTACCATCTTTATCTAGCAAAAAGGTAGCTGGAATGGACTCTACCTTGTATAAGGCAGCACCTTCAGAACTCCAATATTTAAGGTCTGAGACGTGTATCCATGTTAATTTATCCTGCATTATAGCTTCTGTCCATGCTTCTTTAGTTTTATCTAATGAAACGCCGTAAATCTCAAATCCTTTCGACTTAAAATCATTGTAAAGCTTAACGTTATTAGGGTTTTCCTGGCGACAAGGTCCGCACCATGATGCCCAAAAATCTACTAAAACAACTTTACCTCGAAGTGAACTTAATGTTACTACCGCTCCACTCGGATCGGGTAAGTTAATATCTGGTGCTATGCTTCCAACCGCTAGTTTAGCATACTCCGCAAATTTCGCTGTGTACACTTTTGTGTACTCTCTCTCATCTGTTTCCGCTTTATGCTCTTCAATAACTTTATTAATGAACTCATAATTCTCATCAATATTTAAATAAGATACCGCATAAAAGTCAATTAAGGTATTGCTCGATTTGTCAATAAATGATTTAATTAATGTTACCTGATTAGACATGGCAGCATCATACTTCGCTTCAATTTTTTTACCCTCTTCTTCAGCATTCGGTAAGTTTTGCGACGCTGCATATTCATTCTGCAAGCCTTCTACTTCCTTGTACGTATCATATAAAATTTTGTTAACCGTTTGTATCATTAAAGATGCTTCCGATCCTTTTACCTCATACTGATCCATGCTTTTCTTCGCATCAATATTCAATTCTATTTTCGATGAATTATCTAACACTAAATCAACAGCACGAATATTCGAGAAGTTTAAACGATAAATGCCTTCGGTTTCTGCACTACCTACAAATTTGAACTTTCCATTCTCTCCAATTTGAAATGAATCGATTGTTGTGCTTTGCCCAGTAATTCTTTCTAAGAACACCGTCTTCGCTTCCGTTCCTGTAATCGTTCCTTCAATAACGAATCCGTTGTTCGTATTACATGAAGCTAATGCCGCAACGGCAAGAAATAAGAGTATTTTTTTCATTTTGTTTGTTTTCTTTTTTTCGTTGGAGCGTCGTGGGGGGGTGGGGGCCCCGGCCCCCCCCACACCACACGTGCGGAAATTTCAAA
>JBIINK010000018.1:0-42275 GCA_044337515.1 Sphingobacteriales bacterium
GGGTTCGTGGGAGCCCCCTCGACCCGACCAACGACGAACGGTACTATCTTTCCAACTCCTGTGCAAGCAATTTGTTTGCTTCCTTGGGGTCGAGTTTGCCTTTGGCTAGTTTCATTACTTCTCCCATAAACAGTCCTGTAAGGCTTTTCTTGCCTGCTTTGTATTCCGCTACTTTATCTGGGTATTTAGCCATCGCTTCGTGTATAAACGCCAACACATCGTCGTTTGAGGTGCTGATGATTAAGTTTAATTCTGTTGCTAAGCTTAATGCTGTTTTCGTATTGTCTTTTAATAAAGCTGGAAACAATTGTTGGTTCGCGGTGGTGATGTTAATCTTCCCTTCGTCAACAATGCTTACTAGTTCCGCTATTTGTGCGGGCTTTAATGGGAAATCTGCAATATCTACGGTTGCTTCGTTTAAGTACGATTTTACGGCTCCCATTAACCAATTGGCTGCGCCTTTATAGTTAGTGGTGTGGTTCGTAATTTCGATGTAGTATAAAGCGATTTCTTTTTGCTCTAAAATATTATGGGCATCGTATTCAGAGAGTTTAAATTCATTGATGAACTTTTTGAACAACTCATCCGGTAATGCTGGCATGTTATGCTTCACCTCGTCGATATATGCATCGGTTAAAATAACCGGTGGTAAATCGGGCTCAGGGAAATAGCGGTAATCGTTAGCCATTTCTTTAGAACGCAATACCGAGGTAGTACCCGATACAGCATCATAGTTCAATGTATTTTGATCGATATGTCCGCCAGCTTCAATAACATCAATTTGGCGAATTACTTCAAATTCTATGGCACGTTGAACGTTACGTATAGAGTTTAAGTTTTTTACTTCGCAACGGTTCCCTAAAATGGTATCGCCTTTCTTACGTACCGAAATATTCGCATCGCAACGCATACTTCCTTCTTCCATATTACCATCACAAATATCAAGGTAACGCACTAACTTACGAATCTCTGTAAGGTACGCTCCTGCTTCTTCAGAACTGCGAATATCGGGTTCAGAAACAATCTCTATTAAGGGTACTCCTGCACGGTTTAAGTCGATTAAAGAATCGTACATATCCTGGTCGTGAATACTCTTTCCGGCATCTTCTTCCATGTGAATCCTAGTAATACCAATGTGTTTGATGCTTCCGTCTTTCAACTTCACATCTAGAAATCCTTTGGTACAAATAGGTGTAGTATCTTGTGTAATTTGATATCCTTTTGGTAGATCGGCGTAGAAATAATTCTTACGTGCGTATTCGTTAATTAAGCGAATTTCGCAATTCGTAGCTAGGCCCATTTTTACTGCAAAGTTTATTACCACATTATTCACCATTGGCAAGGTGCCTGGGTGACCAAGGGTAATTACACTGATGTTGGTATTGGGATCATCTCCAAAACCAGCAGAATCAGCTGCATAAGCTTTGCTCATCGTCGACAATTGTGCGTGGACTTCTAAGCCTATCACAGCTTCATATTGATCGTAAATTGTATTAGACATAGTACAAAGGTATAAAAACGGGACTTAATTGCGTACCCATTCGGCAATTTCTGAGGATATAATTCTGGATTGTGCTCTCCACTCTTTTCGTTTCTGATCGCCTGCCATTTCATAGCGTAAGGCTCTTAAAAAATTTAAGGCTCGCTTTCTGTAATAGTAACTCACAAATCCGCAAATAATCATTACAAAAATGGCAATCACTACCGAGATTAAATTCACATACATTGATAAAATAATTGCGAAAATAACATAGGTAATAATGAACAAAAATGTAGTTATTGCGAAGTGTGTTCCGTTAATAAAACAGTCGTCTTTAAAGATCGAGTGACTAACTTTCTTCGGAATAAAATACTGGAAATAATTGAAAACAAATCCAATAAGGAAGAAAGGAAACATCGCTATCATATCAATTAAATATACCAATAAATTGGCCCATCTTTTTAATCTCGATTTTACTTGTAACTCTTCAATGGTATGTTGATTAATACCGCTTTTCTTTAAGTATTTATTGAAATCTTTTATCGCAGATGTTAGTGCCGACTTTAAATCTGCATCTGATTTGTTGATTAAAGTAGCAGTATTTTTCCAAACATCTAGGTTATCAATATTATCTTTTCGCTTCACAATCTGCTCGAATAAAAACTCATCTTCGGTACGTTCTACAACGGGTAAAACCGAACGCAAATCAGTTTCTACATCATTGAGTATATCCATTAACGCTTTATTCGGATTGGTATGGTATGAAGGAATATAAGGCTTTACATCGAATGGTTCCGAGGCTTCTAGGAAAATTCGTCCGCCAGAGGCAATAAAGTGTTCTTGTGTAATACCAACTGTAGCCATCTGTACACCTAGCTTGAAATCATTTTGCTCTTCGGCCATCATGGCAATCTTAGCAGCACCTTTATTTAATTTCCTCAGCTTACGTTCCGTTTCACAATTAGCTTCTGGGAAAATGATGATTGCGCCATTATTTTTCAAGATTTCATTGCAACGTTCAAAGGTTGCATTATTCTTTTCGAGGTTACTAAAACCATCGCGCATTCGATAAATAGGTATCAGATGAATCTTCGCTAAAAGACTAGCTATCCACTTGCGATTAAATACATCGGCTCGTACCAATACGTGGAATTCTCTTTTCGAGAAAATCATAATAAGCACAGCATCTAAATGTGCTGCAGTATGGTTCGAACATACTACCATCGGACGCCCGTTGTTTAGTCGCTCTAAGTTTTTGATATGATGTTTCCCAAAGAAAAACTCCGCACCAATTCTTAAAATAAATCTTCCAATGTAATGTAACATCTTATAGGTATTGTTTAGCTTTTTGTATTGCTGCTGGAATCCCCGCCACATTCTTCCCACCTGCGGTTGCAAAAAATGCTTGTCCGCCACCACCACCTTGTATCTCTTTACCTAACTCTCTAATAATGTTTGATGCATTTAATGATTTCTCCGCAACTAACTCTTCCGAAATCATTAAAGCCAAATGAGGCTTCTGATCAATCTCAGCAGCTAATAAGAAGTAAGATTTTGCAAACTCTTGCTTTAACTCAAACAAAACGTTCTTAATTAAATCCACATTATTCAAATCAACTTGCTCTGCTAAATAGCTTACGCCATTAACTTCAGTAATTTTTGCACGCAGTTCATTTTTCAATGCATCTGCTTTTTCTTGCATAAATTTCTCTACAAGTTTTTTCGTTTTGTTATGATCGTCGATTAATTGCTCAACCGATTTCTGTATATCAATTGGGTTTTTAAGTAATTCTTTTAAGCTAGCTAATACTTCTGCTTGCTCATTTAAGAAGGCTAAAGCTTTGCTTGAAGTAATCGCTTCAATACGGCGAACACCAGCCGAAACTGCTGATTCTGCAGTAATCTTGAACAATCCGATTTCCGAAGTATTCGTTACGTGCGTACCTCCACAAAGTTCTTTCGAGAAGGCATCATCAAAAGTAATTACTCGAACAAAGTCGCCATACTTCTCACCAAACAATGCGGTAACTCCCGATTTAATAGCTTCCGCATACGGTACATTACGTTGCTCTTTCAAAGCAATTTGTGCTGCAATTTTATCGTTTACAATAGCTTCTACTTTCACAATTTCCTCATCACTCATTTTAGCGAAATGAGAAAAGTCGAAACGTAAATGCTCTTCGTTTACTAATGATCCTTTTTGGTTTACGTGTACTCCTAATACTTCTTTTAATGCTGCATGCATTAAGTGTGTTGCCGAATGGTTCTTAGTGGTTAAGCCACGTTTTAATACATCTACAGAGGCCGTAAACTTCGGATTAATATTCATCGGCAATTTCTCGCAGATGTGTATGATTTGGTTATTTTCTTTTTTCGTATCGATGATGTACACCTTGTCGTTTGGATTCTCTTGAGAAACCAATACCCCACGATCGCCAACTTGTCCGCCGCTCTCTGCATAAAACGGAGTGCAGTTTAATACCAGTTGGTAGTATTCCTTACCCTTAGCTGTTACTTTACGGTACTTTAATATTTCTGCTTCCGCAGTTAAATCATCATAGCCAACGAATGTAATATCTTCTGATGCTTGAATAATCACCCAATCATCGGTATCAACTACCGTTGCTGCTCTAGAGCGTTTCTTTTGTTCTTCTAATGCTTTATTAAATCCATCGATATCTACTTTCCATCCTTTTTCAGAAGCCATCAATTGAGTTAAATCAATTGGGAATCCAAAGGTGTCGAACAATTCGAAGGCAAAGCCTCCTTCAATGGTATTGTTGTTCACTTGGTACTTTTCGAAACGTTGTATTCCTGATGCTAATGTTCTTAAGAACGATGCTTCTTCTTCAGAAATCACTTTCTTCACGAAATCTTTTTGCTCTACAATTTCATGGAAAACACCATCAAATTGCTCTGCAAGAATATCCACTAATTTATATAAGAATGGTTCTTTAATATCGAGGAAGGTATAAGCATAACGAACTGCTCTACGAAGAATTCTACGAATCACATAACCTGCTTTTACATTCGATGGTAATTGTCCGTCGCCTATACAAAACGCTATGGCTCTGATGTGATCAGACATTACACGCATCGCGATATCAGTTTTCTCATCATTACCGTATGCAATACCACACGATTTAGAGATGAATTGAATTAATGGTTGAAAAATATCGGTATCGTAGTTCGATTGTTTTTGTTGAACAACACGCACTAAACGTTCGAATCCCATACCAGTATCCACGTGGCGGTTCGGTAAGGGTTGTAGGGAACCGTCTTTCATGCGACTGTATTGCATGAATACGTTGTTCCAAATTTCGATTACTTGAGGGTGGTCGTTGTTTACTAACGTTGCTCCATCTACTAGTTTACGTTCCTCATCGGTACGGCAATCCATGTGAATTTCGGAGCAAGGGCCACATGGACCAGTATCTCCCATTTCCCAAAAATTATCTTTTTTGTTTCCCATCAAAATACGATCTGTTGGGATTAATTTTTTCCATTCGTTATAAGCGATTGTCGAAGCTGGAATACCTTCTTTCTCATCACCTTCAAAAACAGTAACGTATAAACGATCTTTATCAAGCTTGTACACTTCGGTTAAAAGCTCCCAACTCCAAGCAATGGCTTCGGGTTTAAAATAATCGCCGAACGACCAGTTACCAAGCATTTCGAACATGGTATGGTGGTAAGTATCAATTCCAACTTCTTCTAGGTCATTGTGTTTACCAGAAACGCGTAAACATTTTTGGGTATCGGCAATACGAGGATATTTAACTGGGCTATTGCCCAAAAAGATGTCTTTAAATGGTGCCATACCCGAGTTGATAAACATCAACGTAGGGTCGTTTTGAACGACCATAGGTGCTGAGGGCACGATTTTATGTTGTTTTGATTCGAAAAAATCTAAAAATGCTTGACGTATCTCTCTTGAATTCATAAGTGGCGAAAATACCCATTTTTTCGTACCTTTGCAATATGGCTAAAAAAGTAAAATACTTTTATAATACCCATACGCTTAAGTACGAAAAAGTGGAACTTAGCATTGGTCGTAGATTACTCCGAGTAGCGGGGTACTTAGCGTCTGTTGCAGTGTTTGCAAGCATTGTAATGATATTGGCTTATACTTACATCGACTCCCCAAAAGAAAAGCGTTTAAAGCGTGAAATCGACAATCTAACTCTACAATACGATTTAATAAAAGACCGAATGAAAATTATGGAAGTGGTGCTTAACGATTTAGAGGACCGCGACGATAATATTTACCGTGTAATTTTTGAAGCAGAACCCATTGGAAACGACGTTCGTAAAGGTGGTTATGGAGGTATTAATAAATACAAGGCTTTGGAAGGGTACGACTATTCTGAAATCATGATTGAGTCGACTAAAAAACTGGATCAGGTGGCGAAACAGATGTATGTACAATCGAAGTCGTATGATGATTTATTGAAGGAAGTGAAAAACAAGAACAAACTGTTGGCTTCTATACCAGCAATACAACCGGTAGCGAATCGTAAATTAAAGGCAATGGCATCTGGTTATGGATTCCGAATTCACCCAGTATATAAAACGTCTAAGATGCATACAGGCATGGACTTTACCGCTAAAATTGGTACACCAATTTATGCAACTGGAGATGGTTATGTAATTACAGCAGATGGCAGTGGACGAGGATATGGAAACCATGTGGTAATTAACCATGGTTACGGTTACCAAACCTTGTACGGGCACATGAGTAGAATTAAGATACGTCGCGGACAATCGGTAAAGCGTGGGGAGGTTATTGGATTTGTTGGAAATACAGGTACTTCTACAGCACCTCACTTGCACTACGAAGTACGTAAGGGCGGACGACCAATTAACCCGGTGAATTTCTATTACAATGATTTAACACCTCTAGAATACGAGAAGATGTTGAAAATATCTGCAACTGCTAACCAATCATTCGACTAATATTTATTACCAATTTAGTACATTTGGATATGCCTTACAAAGAAGAAGAAACACAAAAACGATATTTTAGCATTGGAGAAGTGGCTAAAATCTTCGATGTGAATCCCTCGTTAATACGTTTCTGGGAAAGTGAGTTTGATGTACTACAACCTAAGAAAAATAGAAAAGGCAACCGCTTGTTTACACAAGAGGACATTGAGAATCTGAAAATCATTTATCATCTCGTTAAAGAAAAAGGCTTTACCCTCAGTGGTGCTAAAGATGAGATGAAAAAAAATCCTAACGAGCTGAAAGACCAACAAAAAGTTGTGCAAGCACTCGAAAAGCTGAAAAGCTTCCTTATCGATATGAAAGATCACTTATAAAAAACCTGCATAAATGCAGTTTTTTTATTCAAAACTTGTCCGCACCTTTGTAGTGTGAAAAGGATTTTGTGTGTGTGTTTATTTCTAGGGATTTGGATGAATTGCTTATCGCAATCACAAATTGATGCCTATAGTTTGGCTACTTCCTCTGCCGATATTTACTCCCCAAAAAGAAGTGTATTGAATAGAAATCCAGCTAGTATTGTTGACTTACAACATCATGGTATTTCTGTTAACAGCATTCTCCCCTATGGCTTATCCAGCTTACGTTCCAGCAGTATTGGCTATACCGGCAAGGTATGGCAGAAACCTTTAGGTTTGGAATATTCCATAAGTAATTTCGAGCAATACAGCGAACACCTAATTGCTTTTGCCACTGGATTAAAAATTGCGGAACATTGGAATGTGGGGATTAAGCTAATTGATAAAATCATTCGTGCTGAAGAAAACAACCGATCGATATGGCATGTCGAGTTAGGAGTAGTAGAAAAACACAGTAAGAATTTGAGTACTGCATTGCATTTTAGTTATAAGAATAAGCAAGAAGATGTGGATTTAAATCAAACTAAATTAGCTATCGGAATACAGTACCAATTCAATTCCTTTGTAAAGAATTTTACTTGTGTTGAGGCTAATAATAATAGCAAAATTGCTATGCGTACTGCTTTTACTTTTGATTGGAAAAAATCAACACAATTGCATTTAGGATTCTCTTCGGTAGATGCTCCAATCTCAACAGGAATAAGCCTCAGCTTGTATTCAATCGATGTGAATCTGAGCACATCCTATCATCAGCAGTTAGGGATTAGTTATGGGATGGGATTATGCTACGTGATGCGAAAATAAGTTTGATATTCATTCTTTTACTTTCCTGTTCCCAATCGATTTATGCGCAAGTGGAAGAAGAAAACATTGGTATAGAAAGCACAGAAGAACAAGAGGAATTTCAATTTAGAATACGCGCAAAAATGAGTGTAGACGAATTCTTATCCGACCCCGACATTTATCTACATTTTATCAATGCACAACAACATATAGCTCTTCTACGCTACATCAGCGAAACAGGCAAACTGCTTGATTTAACTGAGCTGCAGACCATACGAGAGTTTTCGGAAAAAGAGTACCGTGCTCTACAGAGGATGATATCCATTAGCATTGAACCGATGGAAAGCAATCAACGTTATATCAAATTTACAAGTCGGTCGATTCATCAATCTTCTGTTGATACAAATTACTTAGGCAATGCTTGGGCACAGTACCAAGTACTGAAACTAAAAGGAAAGCATGGTTTTGTTGCAGGTTTAGCCTTGGAACAAGATATTGGGGAACCTTATGTTTTTCATCATCTTTTCGGCTTCGATCAGCAATCGTTTTATGTAGCTCGGAAGTGGAAAAATATGGAACTCAATATTGGTGATTTCCAATTGTTCCATGGGTTCGGGATACTTGTAGGACAGGGTTTTTCGGGTGTATTAGGTGCTGGAGGGATTAGCAATTTTGTTCAGCATAAATGGATTGGAAAAGCGAGTGGAGCGGAGTACAATTTTTTTCATGGACTCTATTATCGAGTAAGCTTGAGAAACTTCACGTATGCTATTGGGTATTCAAAACAGAAGAATGATGATGGGATTTCGGGATACCACCGAACTGCTACCGAAATAGCAAAGAAAAACACGAACAAGGAAGGGCTACTTTTGCTCTCCTTAGAAAAATCAAACCGTACACATCGAGAAGTATTCTTGTATTTGTTTGACGTATATAACAAACAGCATTATGGATCTATTGCTTTGCAGTATTCCTTAAGGTCAATGCTTTATTTTACAGAGATGGCATTGTATCAAAAAAGCAAAGCATTTACCGTAGGTTTTAGTTTGTTGATTAGTCCTAACTCCATGATGAATGTGAGTTATTTCCATTCGGATTCTGCCTATCAAAGTTCATGGAACAGTTACAGTATTCAGGGCTTTAATGAGCAGGTGCAACATGGTTTTGTGGCTAACATCAATTTCAAACTAAGGTATAACTGGTTAGTAAATTGCACATACCGAATTAGTATCAAACATCCTATAATAGAGATAGTTAACACATCTTATATACAGTATTACTCCATGCGATTAGATCGTTCGTTTCGGAATAAGGTGAGCATTTCTTCCATCATCCAATACCAAGGTGATGCCGAAAACACAAGCAAAATGATTCGTACTAAATCCATTCTCCGTATTAAAAACAACGAACAGTTTACTCGCGAGTTTCAAGTGTATTTGAACAACAATACAGATCAGTTTTCTAAAGGTATTGGGGTTGAATTATCAAGTAAATTGAAAAGAATAAAAGCAATTTACAGCATAGGTTATTTCGATGTTACGAATAAACTCCCACTGTATTATGGTGTCGATTTACTAAACCAAGGCACACAGCATATCGGGGTATTTGCGAATGGATTTATACAGAGTATCGGATTTCAATGTACAGTGTTTCGGCATTATCAGTTCGGACTAAGCTACTTCATTAATGAAGTGACATCGATAAATAAAATTGGCATTTACTTTAAACGCAAATGAATTTACTTCGACATACACTCAGAGAAACAATACTGATGCGCGTATTATTAGCGTACTGTTTGGGTATTTTGGGTTATGCACTCTACCCAAGTGACTATATTCCAAGTCTATTGATTTTATTGACTTTCGCACAGATAATCTTTTTTAAGTTCTACCTCAATAGATACAACATCACCTTTAATTATTACACCGGCATCATCGTTTATAGTGTTTGTATTTCCATGGCATATCTACTCTCCTACATGCAAGACGAACGGAACCATGCTGCATATTTCCAAATCCTTCAACTCAAACAACACGATGTAATTATTAACGATAACGGACGATTAAACAATGGGTATTGCTCGTATGAAGTAGAAATTTTACTTCATCAAAAAACAGTAGCCAAAAGCATATTGAAAATTAAAGATGATAGCATTCGTTATGTTTTTGGGGAGCGGTTGCTTGTTAGCACAAGCCTTACTCCGGTTGATTATGTTTCGCATCCAGCTCAGTTTGATTATAGAGGATACTTAGCACGAAAACACATTTTCCATGTTATCGTAGCTAGTAACTCGTCGTTCGTAATTCGACTATCAGAAGAAAAAAGTAACTCACATTTTTCTATTTTCTATTTTCTATTCTCTTCTTCACCATTTTCTAATTTCAATTTTCCATTTTCAATCCATCAAATTAGCAATAGAATCCGCCAAGAGCTCCTAAGTATCCTTAAGGAAAATAGTGCCAATAGCGGAACATACGAGATGGGTGCCGCTCTCCTTCTTGGTGAACGAGCTGATGTAGATAAGGCTGTGCTGAAGAGTTACAGTGATACTGGAACCATTCATATCATATCGGTTTCGGGATTACATGTGGGAATTATTTTTCTAGTACTACAGCATTTATTTAAGCTCATAAGAGTATTAAAAAGTGAATTCTTGAAATGTGTATTGATGATACTCTGCATTTGGTTCTACGCTATGCTGACGGGCTTACCAGCATCGGTTATTCGTTCGGCCTGTATGATTAGTTTTTACTGCATTGGTAAGGCCATTAACCATCAATCTAATACCATAAACCATGTGGCTGCATCGGCTTTGTTTTTGTTGAGTATCGATACCTTGTATTTATTTGATGTGGGTTTTCAGCTTTCTTACTTGGCGGTTTTAGGGATTCTCTATTTACAAAAGTGGATGAACAATTGGTATATTCCGAGAAATAAAGTGATGACTTACATATGGTCAACCACCTCGGTTTCCTTATCGGCACAGTTGTTTACCTTGCCCTTGTGTTGGTATTATTTCCATCAATTCCCGAACTACTTTATCATCGCCAATCTTATTGCCATTCCTTTATCTAGTGTAGCTTTGTATGCCAGTATTGGTGTTTTGGTATTTGCTAAGATTCCCTATGTAGTATTAGTATTTCAATGGGCATTGCAATATTCTATCGCCGGATTAAATGCCTATTTATTATGGTTATCTAAATGGCCTATGGCGGTACTCGCTTTACCGCGCATCGATTTTGTGATGTGTGTACTCATCAGTTTACTATTGATGGGCATTCTTTTACTCAGTAGAGAGCGACTAAAATCGGGCTTGCCCTTTTTATTGATGGTATTAATTTCGATGAGCATTTATCAACTCAGTATTCATCACCCCGCAAATCACGAACACCTTTGGGAAATACAATCACCTTACCAAACACAGTACGTAATGGAACGAAAAGAGGAACTTGTGTTATTTTATTCTAATCGAACCCCTATTAATAGTATACGTAAACAAAGTAAATTATGGCATACGCAGTTACCTAAAAAACAACGAATTGTATTGCTACCTACTAAGCGATTCTCTATATTAATAAAGGGTTTGCAGTACACTAGTAAAGCGAAGAAACCCCTAACATTTGGCCTACATTTCCAACGGATTTGCTTGTAATATTTATGTTTCTTAAGGTAAATAAGCAATTTATACTTAAATTCGGCTATCAAAATAATTTATATGAAAAGAACATTTCTATTTTTAGGTTTAGCACTTCTCCTTTCTACACAGCAGGATGCATTTGCACAAAAGAAATTAACAGAAGGTGTAATGATATACGACCTAAAGTTGGAAGGTGCTGAAGATGCAGGGATGATGGCAGCGATGATGCCAACTGAATTAACGGTGAAATTTAAAGGCAGTAAATCAAGATCAGAATTTGCTACAGGCATGTCTGAAACCATTGCCATTACAGATTCTAAAGATGCTAAAAGCACTGTAGTTTTATTAGACATCATGGGTAGTAAATATGCGATGAAAGTAGATGAAGCTAAAATCGCTGAACAAAAAGCACAGATGCCCGATTATGAGCCTGTGATTTCTAAAGAAACTAAAACCATTGCTGGTTATGTTTGTAACCGTGTGATTTTAATTAATAAGAAAACAAAGGAAGAAGTAAGCATTTACTACACTCCAGAGATTCCATTCGCAGAAAACTCTTTCAATGCCGAGTTTAAAGTAGTACCGGGTATGCCAATGGAATACACCGCAAAATTAAGTCAGTTTAAAATGACAGTTACTGTTCGCGAAGTAAAAAAAGAGAAAGTTGCTGATACTTCATTCACAATTCCAGCAGAGTATAAATTAACTACTCAAGAGGAATTGATGAAAGAAATGAGTGGTGGGCAAGGCGAATAATAATTCCTTATAATCATTAATGAAAACAGCAATCTCGATTTTAAAATACATCCTTTTTTGGATGATCATTTTTACCATTCAACGATTGCTGTTTTTTGTTTTTCATTTTCAGCAAATCCAAGAAGCACCATTTACCGAACAGATTTGGATCTTCGTGAAAGGACTTCGTTTGGATATTTCGATGACTGGATATTTCTTACTAATCCCCATCGTCTTACTCATTCTCCAACTTTTTGCTCCAAAAAAATCAGCAGGATTCGATACTTTCATTGCTGTATACACCTATATTTTATTGGTGATTGTATTGCTTTTCGGAATTATAGATTTAAGCATTTACAAGGAATGGGGTGCTAAACTAAATAGCCGTGCTATTGAATTTTTACTCTTCTCTCCAGGCGAAGCTTTAGCTTCAAGTACGTCCTCTCCCATTTATTTATCCGCTTTTATATTAATCTCACAACTCATTATCTTTATTTACGGCTACCGCAAATACTTTCGTTTTGAGTGCGATCTTAAATTGCATTTCATATTAAAACTAATTAGCATTCCTTTGTACGCGTTCATCGCCGTACTCATGATGCGTGGTGGATTACAATTAGCACCTATTAACCAGAGTGCTGTTTATTTTTCTAAATACTCCATCATTAACCATGCGAGTTTAAATACCGAATGGAACTTAATGCACTCGGTGATCGAAAATCATTTTAGCAATGAGAATCCATACGTGTTTATGGAATCGACAAAAGCAGATCAGCTCGTAGATTCCCTATATTCCAATACTCCGGAAGATAGTGTACAAATTCTAAATACCACTCGTCCGAACGTGGTGTACATCATTTTAGAAAGCTTTACCTCCGATGTTGTAGAACATTTCGGTGGAGAAAAAGATGTTTGTCCGAACCTAAACCGTATGGCGCAAGAGGGACTTTCATTTACGAATATATATGCTTCAGGCGATCGTACCGATAAGGGAATGATTGCCGTGTTGAGTTCATTTCCTACTCAAGCAGTTCGTACTATCATACAACAACCCGATAAGTTCGAGAAGCTTCCATCACTAACGAAAACATTAAGCAATTTAGGTTATACCACATCCTTCTTTTATGGTGGAGAATCTGAATTTGCGAATTTCAAATCGTACTTAGTATCCTCAGGTATTGAGAAGATTGTCGATAAACGCGATTTCGAATCATCGCAAATGAACTCCAAATGGGGTGCACATGATGGATTTTTATTCGATAAAGCACTTACCGATTTATCAAAACAAAAAGAGCCCTTTATATCTATTTTATTGACTTTAAGCTCACACGAGCCTTTTGAAATACCAGTTCCATCACCTTATAAGGGAGATGATTTACCATCGAAATTCCGTAAAGCGGCACATTATACCGATCAATGCATCGCCGATTTTATGGAAGGTGCGAAGAAACAAGTTTGGTATAAAAATACATTGTTCATCATCGTTGCCGATCATGGTCACCGTTTACCAAAAGAATACGAGAAAGCTTATGATATACGTAAGTTCCGCATTCCGCTTATTATGTATGGTGATGTGATCAATAAAAATTACTTACACCGCAACATTACGAAAGTGGGTTCACAAACCGATATCAACAAAACATTATTAACACAAATGCAAGTGAGCGATACAGCCTTTGTGTGGTCATCGGATTTGCTAAACAGCAAACCAGGCTTTGCGTTCTACACCTACGATAATGGAATCGGTTGGGTAGATGATAAGCAATGGCTGACGATGGATAATTTCACGAAGAGTATTACTTCTAAAGGGGGAGATTCTACGCTAGAGCAGCAGCGGTTAAAGGTTGGAAAGGCCTACATGCAGCGTGTTTTTTCAAGGTACCTTTTGTACTAAGTGCAAGGGCCTTCCGACGACTACGTCGCCGAGCAAAGACGAAGCTGCTTCGCAGCATTAGCATATCAGCATATTAGCATACTAGCATACTAACTTGAAGCTGCTTCGCAGCATTAGCATATTAGCATACTAGCATATTAACTAAGAGTTATAACTAAAATACTTCTCAAACACAATGTCTGCAACAACCTTGTCAATAGGCAATGTCATGCAGTCTGCGGTGAGGTCTTTGAGGGGAATCCAACGGAAGCGTTGTTGGAAGATTAAGCTGGGGTCGTTTTCGAAGTCGAATACTTTGTTGGTAGTTGGGAACGTATATTCTTCTAATGCTTTTACTCGGTAGTAAATACTGATGATTTGAGAATCGTTGAATGCTGATTTTTGGTAGAAGTCGGTGGTGTAAATGTGTTCAAGTACTTCGATTTTCAAGTTGCACTCTTCCATGAATTCACGAGCTAAACATTCCCTCGTTCCTTCACCGAGTTCTAGTCCGCCGCCGGGTAATTTAGTGTGATTGAAATTATACTCAAACTCATCCGATAGCAACAACTCTCCTGCTTCGTTAATCAGTACTCCGTAAACTCGTATGTTAAATTTGAACATTTTTAAAATGTTTAGCGTTGTTCATTACCAAGTTTGTACTCCATGAGATGGTACGTTCTTGTGGATGCTTGCGATATTCGCATTCCATTGAACAATAATTACAGCAGTTCGGTAAGCAGGGATCCACGTGAATGAAGGTCTCTACATTGTTGGAAACATTACGTTCTATGGTTTGTTCAATCAATTCAATTTCATCGTGAACACGAATTAAATCGAAGTAATAGGGAATGGTTACGTGGCAATCGATGTGTAAATCGTGTCCGTATTTTTGGGTACGTAAATTGTGGATATCAATCCATTCGGGTTTGCGTTCTTTCTCAAATATCTTTACAATATCATCCACTAATTCGGTATCCACTTCATCCATTAAACCAGAAACCGATTTGCGAAGTAAATGGTAACCGTTATATAAAATCATTAAACCTAAGATTAAAGATATCACACTATCTAATACATATAAACCAGTGAACTTAATCACGAATAAACCGAGCACTAATCCCGCACTGGTGTAAGCATCTGTCATGAGGTGTTTACCATCGGCCTCCAATGTCATGGAATGGAGTTTCTTTCCTTGTTTAATGACAATATAACCTACTGCATAATTCATGAAACCAGCAATGACGGTTAACCAAATACCAGAATCGAGTTTACTGATGAGCTCTGGATTAATAAAGGCTTCTATGGATTTATAGATGATGTTAATGGCTGCGAAAATGATTAATGCTCCTTCAAATCCAACCGCAAAAAATTCTACTTTACCGTGACCGTAAGGGTGATTACTATCCTTCGGTTGTGCGGCTAAGTAAATGCTGTAAAAGGCGAATAAACCAGCTATTACGTTGATGATGTTTTCTAAAGCATCGGTGTAAATAGCATTCGAATTGGTGATGAAATACGCAACGAATTTTATTCCCGTAATGATTACCCCAAATACTAATACCAAAGAGATTATTCGTAAGCGTTTCTTTTGATTTTCCAATACTTTATCTTTTTTTCAAAGATATCCAAAAATTAATAAAAATGTACCTAAATTGGATGGTTAACAAAAGTTTAATATGATTAAAGAAGCGCTCCAAACGATAATGGGTAATGACTTGAACAGCAAGCTCAAGCAGTTGAACACTGATATAGTCTCTTTACGAGATTCGCGCAACAACGACACCAAAAGTAGCGCTGGTGATAAGTATGAAACTGGCAGAGAAATGGCGCAAATTGAATTGAACAAACTCGAAATCCAACTCGCCAAAACCAAAGAATTACTCCAAGAACTCGAAAAAATTAATCTCGTTACCGAATATAAACGTGTAGAATTCGGAGCACTCGTAATGAGCAACCAAGAGAATTATTTCATCTCCATCCCCTACGGAAAAATCATACATGAAGGCATCACGTATTATGCCATTTCAGCAGCATCACCTATGGGAGCAGCGTTACTTAGGAAGGGGCCTGGGGAGAGGGTTGAGTTTAATGGGCGGACGGTGGTGATTAATCAACTAATTTAAAATTATGAATTATGAATTTTGAATTATTTGTATCTCGTAGTTCGTAATTCGACAATTCGACACTTCGACAAAGTATTCGTCGGAGCGTCCTCGCTCCGACTTTTTAATTAAATTGTTTGTCGAAGCGAGGACGCTTCGACAAACGGGTAAAATCAACTTAGAATTTAAAATTTAGAATTTAGAATTTAGAATCGCTATTTTGCGCTTTACAAACAACATTAAGCATGGCAACTTTATCAAACAGATTAAAGTTATTTTCTGAATCTCAGACGCTTATGATGGCGAAGCTGAGTAGGGAACTGAAGAGTAAGGGCGTTGATATCATCAACCTTACCCTTGGAGAACCCGATTTTACGACTCCCGATCACATTAAAAAAGCAGCAAAAGACGCAATTGATCATAATTTCTCTTACTACACTCCAGTGGTAGGTTATTTAGACTTACGTGAGGCGGTTTGCCGTAAATTGAAGCGTGAAAATAACCTCGACTATACTCCAGAGCAGATCGTAGTTTCTACGGGTGCTAAACAATCCATTGCGAATGCTATTTTATCAACCATAAATGTGGGCGATGAGGTATTAGTACCAACTCCGTATTGGGTGTCGTACTCGGAAATGATTAAGCTAGCCGAAGGTATTCCGGTTTATATTGATGCACATGTGGATACACATTTCAAAATATCTTCCGAACAATTGGAAGCAGCTATTACGCCGAAAACAAAAATGCTGATCTTCTCGTCACCTTGTAACCCAACAGGAACGGTGTACACCAAGGATGAGTTAGCAGCATTTGCAAACGTATTAGCGAAGTACCCAGATATTTGGATCATCTCCGATGAAATCTATGAACACATCAATTATATCGGCACGCATGAAAGTATTGCGCAGTTTGAAGCGATAAAAGAACGTACAGTGGTAATTAACGGTTTATCAAAAGCATTTGCAATGACCGGCTGGCGTTTAGGCTATATGGCCTCTTCCCTAGCTCTTGCTAAAGCTTGCGATAAGATTCAAGGACAGTTTACCTCGGCAACGAGTTCAATCTCTCAGCGCGCTGCTATTGAGGCATTGGATGGTGGATTAAAACCAACTATTGCAATGCGTGAGGAATACAAAAAACGTAGAGATTTAGTTTATTCATTATTGCAAGAAATACCTGGATTAAAATGTAATCTTCCCGATGGTGCTTTCTACTTCTTCCCCGACGTTAGTTCGTTCTTCGGAAAGAAATACGATTTAGGAACCATTAACACCGCAGAAGATTTATGCATGTACTTATTACACGATGCACACGTATCGGTAGTAACCGGTGCTGCCTTTGGTAGTCCGAACAACATTCGTTTCTCGTATGCGAGCTCCGAAGATATTTTGAGAGAAGGCATGAAGCGTATTAAAGTTTCCCTAGCAAAACTCAATTAATAAACACAACACAAAAGCCCAATACACATGAAGCTCTCCTACACTAGAACTGCTGCATTTATTTGGCTTTTATTTTGCCTACTCAGCGAATTCAGTTCTGCACAGGTGGTTTCCGAAGTTCGCTTCATCGGACTAACACGCACCAAGTATTCGTACCTCCGCGATCATATTGTAAAAACGAAAGAGGGTGATAAAGTAGATTCGGTGCAGATTAAAAAAGATGTGCAGGAAATTTATAACCTCCGACATTTTACGACCGTAAATTTCACTGTAGTTCCGAGTGTAGATACGCATGATGTGGAAGTGCATTTCATCGTTGAAGAAACTTTCTCCATGTTCCCGGTTTTAGATGCAGGACTTACTCAAGATTTTTTTAAGATACAGGCTGGAGCGGTTGATTTTAATAGCTTCGGACGATCGGGTAATACCAGTTTGTATATCCGACGAATGGGTAGAAATACTTATTTATTTGCAGGCGATTACCCGTATTTATTAAAAGGGAAAAACGGATTAGCAGTAGATATTAATAAAGTAGGAACATTCGAACCCATCTACTATAAAAACAACAAAAGCGAGTATAGTTATGATGTGTACAATGTATTGGTGATGCACCGATACGACATCAACCTTCACTCCTACACAAAAATAGGTATCGGTTATCAGTACGAAACTTTTCGTCCGCACACCTATACGGAACTACCAAACAACTACCCCTTACGAGGTAATGCAAAGCGATTTATTTACCGCATCAATTACCGATATACGAAAGTGAATTTAGATCGCATTAATCAGAATGGGTACTTAATTGATTTATCATTTAATGCTATCGAATCGAACGCGAAGAAGAATGACTTGTATGGTAGCTCCCATAAACTTCTCGCCGACTTACGTTATTATATCAACCTCAATAATTTCACGAACCTAGCAATGCGTATTCGCATGGGAGTTGGGAAATCTGCTTTCTTTGATCAGTTTGTATTGGACGATAATACCAACCTACGCGGTATCGGCTTTAAGCGCTTCCGTAGCGACCGGGAATTCGTAGTGAACATCGAAACCCGACAAATCATTTATCGTCACCGACAAGGCATTCTACAAGCCGTACTGTTCAACGATTACAGCGACAAGCAAAACTACATCGGCGGTGGACTCCGCGCATACCTAGAACCTATACACGGCGTGGTGCTCCGATGCGATTATGGAATGAATACTAGGGACTTCAGGCAAGGTGGGATAGTAGCGGGCATCCATCAATATTTCTAGCGCTGAGCTCGTTGTTCGTGTGCTCGTGAAAAAAAAATAGAAAATGGAAATTAGAAAATGGTTAATTTGAACAATAAGTAAATTTGGACAATTTGGACAATTGATGGAAATGTTAAACAGTGACTTTGTGTCTCTGTGGTAAAGAAAAATTTTGAATCGTTGATTTTTAATTCAACTCAAAATTCATAATTCATAATTCATAATTGCCTGAAGAACGCGAAGCGATTCTCCAGGCAACGTCCCCAACACTCCACCCAGCGAAAACTTCTCAAACCCTATAAAAAACAAGCCTTTCTGCTCATCTTGACCTGATTTAATAATGGGTTCGCCGTTGGGATCGAGGAGGTTATTTTTGTTCGTTAGAAAGTCGTTGATTTGTGCATAATAACCGGTAGCTAAAATGATAGCATCGTAGTGAATAGCATCTCCATTTTTAAAGAGCACTCCACTAGATGTTAATGCTTCTATATCGCGTTGCACACTAATATTTCCTGCTTTGATTTGTGCTATCGTACCGAGGTCGAATGTTGGTGTTTTACCGTGTACTCTGCGCAATACCGCTGGCTTAATTTTAGAAAGTGGGATGTTGTATTTTTCTAAATTACCAAACATAAGTTTAGCTGGTAATGATCCAATAAGATCGCCTAAGTGAAAGGGTAATTTTGAGAGTTTCATCGCAGTCACTTGCACCGATCGTCCTAAGAAATCTCGTGGCACTACTACTACTTCGCTGCGTACGCAAATGTAAACCTGCACTTGACTTTCGGCTAAGTCGAGCGCAATTTCTGCACCTGTATTTCCCATGCCCACTACCAATACTTTTTTACCTAAAAATGGTATAGCATTTTTGTATTTCGAAGCATGAATAATTTCTCCCTTAAAATCCTCCTGCCCTTTCCAATGTGGTGTTTTCGGAATACGATTTAATCCTGTTGCTACTACAACATTTTCCGCTTCAAACACCTCTCCGTTTTCGCATCGTACTTGCCAATGATTATCAATTTTTTGTACCGCAACAACCTTGCAATTAAAATGTGGATTGATATTAAATTGCTTCGCATAAGCTTCGTAATAATCTACTAATAATTGTCTCGAAACATACTGCGGAAAATGCTCCGGAAAATCGACAAAAGGTAATGTCGATAAGTGCTTCACTGTATGCAAGTGCAAACGATCATAATGCTGATGCCAAGAAGAAGCAATCTTATTGCTTTGCTCGATAACCTCAAAAGACAAACCTGCATTAGCCAATCGCGCTGCAACGGCTAGTCCGGAAGGGCCAGCACCGATGATAATTGTTTGCGTTTTCATTAATGTGCTAATGTGCTAATTGGTTAATGTGCTAATGTTAATTTGGACAATTTGAACAATGTGCTAATACCTGCCTCGGCGTAAGACGAGGTGCTCATGTTATTCGAAAATAGAAAAAAGAAAATAGAAAATCGTATTCTCGAATTGGCGAATTTGCGAACTAACGAATTTGCGAAGAGAAATCGTATTGTTTAATTTGAACATCTTCGCTCCTGATAGCTATCAGGATGCTCATTTTCTAAAGGCAATAAGAACTCTTCTAATAAAACTTCTCCTAGATAAATGTTCTTTTACTTTTTCATGATATTGATATAATTCCGACTTAAGTTTCTAAAGTAAAAAGATAAGTAAAATAGTAATCTGCTAAATAATAATAGAAGTCAATGCTCAATAAATAAAACAATTAGAGTAGGAATAAAAAATGCATACAAAAAGAATAAAATATTAAAATATCGTTGTTTTTACTATTTAATAACAGTTTGCTAATCATAAAATATTACGAATAATATATTTAAAAATATTTTCTTTATAATATTTTATTTTAAAATATATTAGATAAAAAAAGTTATGAAATTAAGATTTATTTATTTTTTATTTTTTGTATTTATAGTGACAATACAAAAATCGAATTCGCAAACAATTGGAATTACAGGGAATGTAGTTTCTGTTATTAAAGCTGGTGGTTCAAATGGTGCTCTTTCAAAAATACCACCACCTCAAGAATTCATAAACAATCCAAATCGTAAAAGTGCATTCATAAATGTATCTTATGATAGTAATTTTGATGATTATCCTCAAGCAAAAAATGCTTTCCAATATGCGGTAGATATTTTATCTACTCAAATACAATCGCGAGTAATGATTGAAGTGGATGCAAGGTTTGATGTGTTAGGGGCAGGAATACTCGGTAATTCAAGACCTTTAAATTTTATCATGAATTTCAATTCAACTCCAATACCTCACTATTACAGTAATGTATTTTATCCAATAGCGTTAGCAAACAAGATAGTTGGATATGATTTGGATGTTAGTGGTAAAGATATTTTACTAAAGTTTAACAGTAGTTATTCTAACTTTTACTTTGGGACAGATGGGAATACACCAGCAGGGAAATATGATTTTGTAACATTAGTTCTTCACGAATTGATTCATGGATTAGGTTTCTTTTCACCAGCCAAAGTTGAGGCAACAGGTGTTGGCTATTTTGGTTTTACAAATTATAACAATCCAATAATCTATGATAAATTCACCCAGAATTCATCTGGAATGATCACTTCGAATTTCATAAATGCAACAACTAGTTTAGGTAGTCATTTAACCAGTAATAATTTATATTTTAATGGGTATGATGCCAATTCTAATAACAATAATGTAAATCCAAAAATATATACCCCATCTATATGGAAATCTGGTTCAAGTTATGCGCATTGGGATGAATCTTATTTCCCAAAAGGCAATGTAAATTCATTAATGACCCCAGTTTTGAATTATGCAGAATCAATACATAATCCTGGAAATGTAACAAAAGGTTTGTTAATGGATTTAGGCTGGGATGTTATTTTAAATACAGGAGTTAATGATTATATTTATATTTTAAATCCTAGTACGATATTAGCTCAAGGTACAAATTATCAATTTAATGCAACCTTTATAGACGAGCCACCATATACTGTTCCTGTTTCGTGGTCGTGGGAAATTGAATTATATCATTCCGGCGGGAAAATGATTTTAAAATCATATACAGTAAATCAAATGGTTTATTCTAATACTTGGAATATAAACATAGGTTCATTAATATATGGATATAATTGGCTGAGGGATTGTAATGGAAATGTACTTGGAAAATTAAAACTAAAATGTAAAGATAGTGATGGAATATATCATTTAGATGAATATCAAATAGGTATAAAAGAAACTCCAAATCAACCAATATTGAAACTAACTTCAGTTGGAAATAATTCAGCGACTTTTAGTTTTTATTCAGAAGGTGCAACAAGTTATAAAATATATTATGATACAGACCCTGGTCATCCATACTCTGGTACACAAGCCACTCAAGGAAATTCAGGAATATCATATATATCTAATAATCAAACTTCTTATACATTATCAGGTTTAAACAATGCCACTAATTATTATATTTCTGTTAAAGGAGTTAATTCTGCGGGTGAAAGTGTGTATTCTTATGAAATTATTGCAAAGCCTAATTTAGATGGTCTTATCAATGCACAATCAAGAGATAATAACTCAATTTTTAATTACGCCATATATCCTAATCCAGCCAACACATTTCTTAATATTGATAATAATATTAGATGTGATGTAGAAATAATAGATCAACTAGGTAGGAAAGTTCAATCCATTAGTTTTGAAAATATAAAATCTAATGACTTTAGGTTGGACATATCTAACTTAAATGATGGAATATATTTTTTGAAATACATTGACCCTTTTAATCAAAATGACAAAAAAATCAATAAATTTATAGTTATCCATTAATTTCATACAAATATTTACATTTATTTCAATGAAAATAATCTTATCGATATTCTTGTTTTTATTTTATTCATTTAATGGGTTTGCTCAACATCAAATACATTACATCTATGGGAATGATAGTACAGAGAACAGGTATATTTCTTCAATAGTTGATTCAAATAATAATATTTATGTACTAAGCGTAAAACGAAGTTTTGACCCTACAGTTTCGGGTATTCCAATTGAGGGATACCCAACCTTAGGTTTTACTATTCATAAATTAAATTCATTTGGTGTACTACAATGGAAGTACGAACAAGAAAATTCAATGCCAGATGGATCAAGATTGCCAGCAAAAGTAATCCTACTAAAGAATAACAAAATTTACATTCCATATATTAAAAATATGGGGTTTAAAAATTGTGTAGGCAATTTATTTGAAGAGTACGACCGCAACGGCTTATTATGTTTAAATGATCAAGGAGGGTTATTATTCGACTCCCTCTATACTTATGTTGGTTGTGGTCAACAAAACATCATTTCAGCATTTACAAACCAAACAAATGTTATTATAACCTTAGAAATCAATAATACTAATCGCATACAGAAAATAAATTCAAATGGCTATTTATATTCAGATTTATATACTTCATACCCACAACATATCTCAAATTTTATAAATACAGCTCAAGGAATATTAGCTTTTGGAGTTTTAGGTAGTGAGAAAAAAATATACATATCTAATTTAGATTCAAATTTTCAAATATTAAGCACGAATGAAATTGTAACTTCATTGCACCCATCTTTATTAAAAGTTTTTATTGATACTAATATTTACATTATTTCTTCATTTGAAGTTCTAAAATTAAGTCAGAATAAAAATCTAATTTGGAATACAATCTTACCTTACCTACCACATTCCATAATTAGAACAACAAATAATACTATAAATGTAATGACTAATCATTTGGATACTTTAGGTGTCAACAAGGTTAACTTTTTTCACTTAAATCAATTCGGAGGCGAATTGCTCCAAACAACTGATAACTCGAATGATAATATTTATTATTCAGATTGTATTGTATTACCAACTGGTAATATACTCTTAGGTGATACAAATTGTTGTTACTTACATGTAGGTAAATCTTCTAAATTAATTGCAAAATCAAACAAATCATTTCTTGGCATAAAAACTAACGAAATACAGAATAATCTTATTAAACTTTTAATTTTTCAAAAGCAAATAGAAATAACCTCCTTATTTAAAAACAATCAGGTATATACAATCTCTAATTTACAAGGCCAACAAATTGACAAAGGAATTATTAATCCTGGCAAAAACACTATAAAACTTCATAATTCAGAAACAGGGTTTTACATATTGAGAATATCTAATTATGTATTTAAGATGTTTTTAAACTAATTAGCATTCTTACAGTTAAAAAATTAGATGTCGAAGCGTCGAAAAAAAATGTGCAAATGCGAAAATGTGCAGATGCGCAGATGAATTAAAAAACATTGATCAAATTGATCAAATTGTTCAAATTTGCTAATTATTAAAATTAGCAAATTGACCAATTGGCACAACCTGTCCCGCTCGTGCGGGATTAGCACATTACTTAGCTCTAATGGCTTCCACAGGATCCAAGTTCGCGGCGCTTTGTGCAGGTAAGTATCCAGATACTAATCCAATCACAACCGATACTCCTAAGCCCAACACAATGTTGCTGAACGAGAGAAATAATCCGAAGCCCATGAAATTTGCGACGATAGTAACTATCCAAACCAAGAGCAAGCCAATGCTGCCGCCCATGATACAAAGTACAATCGATTCGAATAAAAATTGCAATAAGATAAAGTAGTTTTTAGCGCCTAATGATTTTTGAATTCCAATAACGTTGGTTCTTTCTTTTACCGATACAAACATAATGTTCGCTATACCAAAGCCTCCTACTAAAATAGAGAAGCCTCCGATGATCCAGCCCGCTACGTTAACTATGCCGAACAAGGATTCCATTTGTACAGATAAGATGCTCGATTGATTTAAAGCGAAGTCATCTTCTTCTCGTGGTGCGATGCGTCGAATAGATCGTAAGTGATTTTTCAACTCATCATTAAGTTCGGCTAAGCTTACGCCATCTTGTGCTTTCACCATAATGAAGGGTTGGTATCGATCGGCACGAACGTCGACTAAGTTACGTGCGTAGTTTATTGGGATGAGTGCTTGATTGTCCATACTATTTCCAAGTATGTCCTCTCCTTCTTTTTTCACCACTCCTATCACCTTTAATTTTCGTCCTAATATTTTCACATCCTTACCAATCGGATCGGAACTACCGAACAAGGCATCGGCGATGTTGAAGCCAATAATTACATAGTTCTTCCCACTTCGCGATTCTGTTTCGGTGAAGTATCTTCCTTTTTCATATTCTATAGTGCGCACATCGGTAAGATCATGTGAAGCACAGGTAATAGTTACTTGCTCAACACTGTTGGAACGGTATTTTATGGTTTTGCCGTTAATGTCGATTTCGAATGCCATAGCCTTCACCTTGTCAAAATCAACACGTTTTTTCAGGGTTTCATAATCGCGGTAGCTAGGGTTCGGACGATTAAAATACTTCCACCAAGGATAATCGCTGCCAAATGCCCAAGGCCATTTCTGTACGTACACCACGTCATTACCGAGTTTTTGTACCGACGATTGCACGCTGAATTCAATATAATCCACAAAGGTAAACACGGTAATGATGGTAAAAATACCGATAGAAATTCCCAAGAGCGATAAAAGCGTCCTCAACTTATTCACTACCAAGGCATTGATAGCAAAGAGTATGGATTCGCGGAAAAGTTTTAAAAACAGCATAATTCAAATCTACTATTTAAACCATAAGAATCTCAATTGCATAATTAATTTTACAAATTATTGTTAACTTCGCGGTCTTAATCAAAGCAGATATCTAAATATACATATGAAACTATCACAATTTAATTTCAATTTACCCGAATCTCTAATTGCTTCAAATCCAGCTAAACAACGCGATGAATCCAGATTAATGGTTTTAGATCGTAAAACAGGAACTATTGAGCATAAGATCTTCAAGGACTTGTTGGGATATTTTGATGATGGTGATGTGATGATATTGAACAACACTAAGGTGTTCCCGGCACGTATGTACGGTAACAAAGAAAAAACAGGTGCTCAAATTGAGGTGTTCTTGTTAAGAGAATTAAACCACGAAATGAGATTATGGGACGTTTTAGTAGATCCAGCTCGTAAAATTCGTGTAGGTAATAAATTGTACTTCGGTGAAGATGATTTGTTAATTGCAGAGGTAGTTGATAACACAACATCACGTGGACGTACGATTCGTTTCTTGTTTGATGGTACGGACGAAGAGTTCCGCAAAGCCATTGAAATACTAGGTGAAACACCACTTCCAAAATACATTAAACGTAAAGCAACTGCCGAAGATAAAGAACGCTACCAAACCATTTTCGCTAAAGAAGAAGGTGCAGTAGCAGCTCCAACTGCAGGTATGCACTTCAGTAGAGAATTATACAAACGCTTAGAATTAAAAGGAATTGAATTTGCAGAGGTAACACTTCACGTAGGTTTAGGAACTTTCCGTTCGGTTGAAGTAGAAGACTTAACGAAACACAAAATGGATTCAGAGCAATTCATTATTTCGGAGAAGGCTGCGCAAATGGTGAACAAAGCGAATGAGAATAAAAAAAGAGTGTGTGCTGTTGGTACAACAAGTATGCGTGCAATCGAATCATCGGTATCGGCAAGCAGAATGTTAAAACCAGCTAACGATTGGACGAGCAAGTTCATCTTCCCTCCATTCGATTTCAGTATTGCTAATTGTATGGTAACAAACTTCCATACTCCAGAATCTACTTTATTAATGATGGTTTCTGCCTTTGGTGGATATGAATTTGTAAAGGAAGCTTATAAAGTTGCAGTGAAAGAAAAGTATCGCTTCTACAGTTATGGAGATGCGATGTTAATCATCTAAAATGAGTAAGAAATTTGCCATTATTGTTGCAGGAGGTAGCGGTTCGCGTATGCAAACAGAACTACCAAAACAATTTTTGCTCATTCATAATAAACCTATTCTGATGCATAGCATTGAGAAATTTGCGATGGACGACATCGAAATTATTCTCGTGCTTAATGTCGATTATCACGAGTACTGGGAAAAGCTATGTACTCAATATTCCTTTACAATACCACATATATTAGTGCAAGGCGGACGAAACCGATTTGAGTCGGTGAAGAACGGATTGAAACATGTTTCGTCTCACTCTATTGTAGCGGTGCATGATGCAGTTCGCCCGCTGATCAAGCAAGAGCGTATTAAGGAAGCATTTGCTTATGCTGAAACTCACGGCAATGCGGTAATTTCGGTACGATCTAAAGACTCTATCAGACGAGTGCAAGAGGAACATTCAACATCAGTTCCTAGAGATGAGTATTACTTAATTCAAACCCCACAAGTGTTCCAATCGGAGCTCTTAATAAAGGCATATAAAGAAGAATTTAGAAACGAATTTACCGACGATGCCTCAGTGGTTGAACGCTTAGGAATTCGCATTAACCTCATCGAAGGCGACTATTCTAATCTAAAGATTACCTTCCCAGAAGATCTCCTTTTTGCAGAATCTTTGTTGAAATAGTCCAGATACGATTATTTAACACATAAACACCTCTATTTATTCCTTTTTCTAGTAATAATTTAGTATTTTTATAGCGCTCTCGAATTACATTAAAATCAATAATTATTGTTATGAAAATTAAAGTTTCGATTATTAAGGTAATTATGATTGCAGTAGTAATCATCTCAGCCTCAAATGCTCAAGCTCAAAATGTGGGTATCAATTCAACAGGAGCAGCACCAAATGCGAGTGCAGGTTTAGATGTGGATTTTACTGATAAAGGGGTATTAATTCCGAGAGTTGCTTTAACGGCTACTAACGCAGCTGGACCTATTACCGCCCCAGCTACAGCATTATTGGTTTATAACACCGCTACGGCTGGAACTAAACCTAGAAATGTATTTCCAGGTTTTTACTATTGGGATGGCAATGGTTGGGCAAGGTTATTGGATGATATTTCACAGAAAACTGTTTTAGGTGCCAATGTAGCTACAACTTCTGCAACTTTAGTAGATGTTACTAACTTGAGCTTCGCTGTAGCGGCCAATAAAACTTACAAGTTTAAATTTGTTATTTATTACACTGCTAATGCTACAGGTACTGGAGCTCGCTTTACAATAAACGGTCCAACTTTTGGAGCAAATGGGTTATACTTTACAACTGCTGCAAATTCGACTACTGCTGGTGGTTGGGCAATTCAACCACAAATAGCATACAATTCTGGTACAGCATTAGGTAGTTCGTATACTACTGCTTTAAACTTGTGTATTATGGAAGGAACTGTTGCTACAACTGCTGCTGGTACTGTAATTGCAAGGTTTTTAACAGAAACAGCGTCAACAACTACAATTACAGTTTTAGGTACAGGTGCTTTAGTATCCTATGTGGAATGGCACCAAATAAATTAATATTAAATGAAAAAATTATTACTTATTCTCTTCTTTTCCTCATTATTTTCAACTGCCTTTTCTCAAGGTATTTATAATAATGGAGCATACATCGTAACTACTTCTAGTGCCAATATTTATGTTGATGGTGGTACGAGTGGAGGCTACACTTCTGCCGGAACAAGCTACATACAAGGGAATGCGAGTTCTACAGTAACCTTAGAAGGAAATTTTACCAATAACTCTTCTACAACCGGATTTATTAACCCAACAAACCTATCGACAAAATTGGTTGGAGCAACTCAAATAATTAATGGGTCTGCGTCCACTACGTTTGGAAATGTAGAATGTGCGGGAACAGGTACAAAGCGAATTGATGTAAATACATCCTTAACCGATTTAAATTTAAATGGACAAGATTTATTTATCAATGGCTTTACGTTAACCATTGATGGTGCTATTTCTGGGGCTAACAATTTATTTGGAAGCGCTACTTCTAACTTAACCATAACTTCAGCTTCAGCAGCCAGCGCAACGATTAAAATGAACTCTGCAACAACGAGTTCTAAGAGTTTAAATAATTTAACAATGAGTAGAACGAATGGCATAAGTTTAAGTGATACTATAATTATAAATGGAACACTAGACGTGTCAAATGGAACAATTACCACCAATGGTAAATTAATTTTAGAATCGAATTCTACTCAAACTGCAAACGTAGCAGCAATAAATTCTGGTGGTGTAAGTGGTGATGTAATTGCACGTAGATTTATCCCTGGTGGAGCAAACAAGCGAAAGTGGAGATTTTTATCATCGCCAGTAAACGTTACAGGTTCAATCGCATTAAGTCAGTTTATAGATGATATTCACGTAACTGGTACAGGCGGCTCGGGTGCAGGATTTGATAATTGTTCGGGATGTACTCCATCAATTCGAACATATGACGAACCAACAACTGGAACTGTAAATAACGGTTGGACAAATCCAACCAACATCTCTAATACCATTACTACTGCAACAGGTGTAGAGGTATTTGTTCGTGGGTCTAGAAGTGTACAAGATCCTTTCTTAAATTGGTCGACTCCTAATGATGCTACCATTGATTACATAGGTGCATTGAATTCTGGTACAATTAACAAATCATTGAGTTTTACCAATAATTCACAAACCTTAGCCGATGGATTTAATTTAGTTGGCAATCCATACGCATCGGTAATTGATTGGCAAGCGGCTAGTGGTTGGGTACGTACCAATATGCAAAACTTCGCATGGGTGTATGATGCTGTTACCGCTACTTATGGTGTAATAAGTACTTCTGGTGTAAAAACGGGTAATCAAAACGTCACACGTTATATTCCATCAGGACAAGCATTTTTTGTAAGAGCGACTACTACTGGGGCATCATTACAATTTGGTGAAGCCATTAAGGTAACTAATACCCCTTTTAATTTCTTCCGCGGTGAGCAAAGTCTTAATCCAGTTATTAGCATTAGCTTCTCTTATGGAAATAAAGAAGATATGTGTTTAATTGAAATTGACGAAAATTCAACTGCCAATGGTAAAGATAACTCAGATGCAATTAAATTTTTTAATGATAAAATAAATATTTATACCATCACAAAAGATGGTGTACCGTTAGCTATCAATTCGATGAGTACCCCAACAAGTATTGATACTGTAGGCTTAGCAGTATGGAATTATGATTCTTCTAATATTCAATTAGGAACACATCATTTACGTTTCGATAGTTTGGCTACATTGGCTTCTAATTTCAATATTTATTTATTAGATAAATACTTGAATTCGGTTACCAATTTAAAAGTACAAAACAGCTATAATTACAACGTTACAGCAGATGCATCGAGTTATGGTAGCAATCGTTTTAAATTAATATTTGATGCTGCTACAGGGATAGAAAATAGCTTAATTAACAATATCATATCTGTTTACCCGAATCCAGCGAACGAGGAATTACACATCAGTGTTTTAAATGCTGATTATTCTAATTCATCAGCGAAAGTTATCATCAGAAATTTAATAGGGCAAACAGTTTTAGAAACAACTTCAGGTTCACTGAAAAACCTTAATACTATTGATATCTCTACTCTTCAGAAAGGCGCTTACATTGTGGAAGTAGCTGTAGAAGGGAAATTAATCTTCAAGAAAATCATCAAAAGATAATAACAAAAATAGCATGAAGCTTATTTAAAACTTCATGCTATTTCAAATGCATTTCAACAAAAATTAATACTCGTCTTCGTTAAAGAAGAAGTCGTCTTTTGTTGGATAGTCGGGCCAAATTTCTTCAATGTTTTCATATGGTTCTCCGTCATCTTCCAATGCTTGTAAATTCTCAATAACCTCTACAGGGGCACCTGAACGAATTGCATAATCAATTAACTCATCTTTTGTTGCCGGCCAAGGCGCATCTTCTAAATGTGATGCAAGTTCTAATGTCCAATACATAGTTTAAATTGTTTCTATAGTTTCCTATGATTTTTCTGCAAATGTATAATTAAAAGGGAGATATCAAAGTAGTGTTTAAATGTTAATAAAATTTGGGGTTACTTGTCGACCCTCGGAATCCATTTATACTCCTCTACACCTAAATCAGACGCGATTTTGCGAGATAAGGTGAATAAATAATCTGATAAGCGATTTAGGTATCGAATACCCATTTCATCCACATACGACACTTCGGAGAGGTGAACGGTAATGCGTTCTGCTCTGCGACATACCACACGTGCTAAATGGCAATAGGAAACAATGGTATGTCCGCCTGGTAAAATAAAGTTTCTTAACTCTGGCAATGTAGCCGTCATCTCATCCATCTGATTTTCCAAGAAGGTAATGTCCTCTTCATGTAAATCTGGAATTTTCATTTTCGATTTTTCAGGATCAGAAGCTAAAGATGAACCGATTGTGAATAATCGATCTTGGATTTCTTTCAGATACTCTTTGTATTCGTTTTTTATTTCTTGATCGCGAATTAACCCGATGTAACAGTTCAGTTCATCAACCGTGCCATAGGCTTCAATACGTATGTGGTGTTTCGATACTCGAACGCCTCCAATGAGGGAAGTTTGACCTTGGTCACCTGTTTTTGTGTAAATTTTCATGTTGTAAAAAAAAATATTGCTTATACCCTATCTAATACACTAATGATATTGGTATTTACGGTATCACTTTCAATTTCTCCATCACGCATACGCACTATTCGGTGAGCATGTTTGGCAATGTCTTCCTCGTGTGTGACTAAGATGATGGTATTGCCTTTTTTGTGTATCGTTTCAAGTAAACCCATAATCTCGATAGATGTTTTAGTGTCTAAATTTCCGGTGGGCTCATCGGCCAAGATGATAGATGGATTATTTACCAATGCACGAGCAACTGCTACACGCTGTCGTTGACCTCCTGAAAGCTCATTCGGACGGTGAGTGATACGATTACCTAATCCAACACTTTCTAGTGCTTCTGTGGCTCTCTTTATACGTGCTTCTTTACTAAAGCCAGCATATACCAATGGCAATGCTACATTATCTAAAGATGTTGATCGTGGTAATAAATTAAAGGTTTGAAAAACAAATCCAATTTCTTTGTTTCTGATTTCGGCCAACTCATTATCGCCTAAGGCACTAACATTGGTTCCATTTAAAATATAGGTTCCTTTTGTAGCGGTATCCAAACACCCTAAAATGTTCATAAGGGTTGATTTTCCAGAACCCGAAGGTCCCATTAAAGCAACAAATTCACCTTTATTAATAATAAGATTTACGGAACGTAAGGCATGAATTTCTTCTGTACCAATAGTGTATTGTCTGCCTATATCTGTAACGTTAATGAGTTCTTTCTTTTCCATAAATATTTTTTTTGAAATTAAGAGTTAGCTTGAAGTATATCAACTGGAACTCGTAACATTTCACATACAGAATTATTTTTGATCAATTACCTTTGGCACTCGGAAGTAATCTGAATCTTTTTTAGGAGCATTTTTCAACCCTTCCTCATGTGTAATTTCTTGCTTTACTACATCTGCACGGAACACATTAACTTCATCCGACAAATAAACCAACGGTGCTACAGCACTAGTATCTACTTCGTTTAAGGATTCCATGAAACTTAAAATACGATTTAAATCTTCTTCGATTTTGACTTTCTGCTCATCTTGAAATTCTAAACGTGCGAGGTGAGCAATTTTATCAACTAAGTCTTTATCTATTTTCATTATTTCTCTAATTTACTATCTATTAAATCAAACACATATTTGCTAAGGTTTTCTATGTCTTCTGCCGAAGATAAGCCTTTTGTTTCTATTGGTGCATGGAAATAGGCTCTCATCGTTCCGGGTAAGGATCCATATTTAAATCCACTACCACGCATCAATTTATAGTTGTTTAAAAAGGTAACTGGTAAAATGGGTACTTGGGTATCTACTGCTAATTTAAAAGCTCCCGACTTAAACTCTCCCATTTCTGGGGCGGTTACTGACATGGTGCCTTCTGGATAAAGAATTAAACTCATTCCTTTCAAGATATTCGCTTCTACTTTTTTCAACGCCCTATAGCCAGCTATTTTACTAGCACGATCAACAGGAACATCAATAGTTTGGAAGAATAATTTCAACACAGGATGTTTCAAAAGCTCGGCTTTGCCCATAAAATGGTAATGCCCACCAATCATAGTACAGATTACTGGAGTATCTAAGTAAGATGAATGATTAAGAACAATAATCATCGTTTTGCTGAAATCAACGGGAACTTCAAATTCAGTTTTATAACGATAAAAACCCAATACAAAGCCAATATCGCACCAAACCTTACGTAAGCGTGCAACTTTAGGATACCTGCTTTCCTTGCGGGTATAGTAATAAAATAAGGGATACATCAGGTAAAACGAAAGAGCCACCCAAAACATATACCAGATAAAATGTACTTTTTGTAATATAAATTTCATGCGCTAAAAATAATCAATTTTTAGTACTTTCGGCGAATGGAAACAGTAGTTAGCGGAATTAGATCCACCGGAAATTTACATTTAGGGAATTATTTTGGTGCAGTTCAGAATTTTTTGAAGATGCAGCATGAATACAATTGCTATTTTTTTATTGCTGATTATCATTCTTTAACCACTCATCCTACTCCTGCCGACTTACATCATAATGTTCGCAGAGTATTAATTGAATACCTAGCAGCGGGTATTAATCCTGAAGTAGCAACTATATACATCCAATCTGATGTTACCGAAGTAACAGAGCTTTATTTATTGATGAACATGAATGCTTACGTTGGCGAATTAGAACGTGCTACTTCTTTTAAAGATAAAGTACGTGATAACCCCGATAATGTGAACGCTGGTTTACTAACCTACCCGGTATTAATGGCGGCCGATATTTTATTACACCGTGCAACAAAAGTACCTGTAGGTAAAGATCAGGAGCAACATCTAGAAATGGCGAGAACCTTTGGAAACCGTTTCAATCGTTTATATAACAATGAATACTTTACTGAGCCTCATGCATTTAATTACGGAACAGCATTAACCAAAATTCCTGGATTAGACGGCAAAGGTAAAATGGGAAAATCCGAAGGAGAAAACAACGCCGTATTTTTAGGCGATTCTCCAGAAATGATTAAAAAGAAAGTGATGAAAGCGGTTACCGATGCAGGTCCTACTGAAATGAATCAAGAGAAACCTGAGATTATAAAAAACATTTTCGACATCATGAAAGCAGTTTCCCCAGCTAGCACTGTGGAGCATTTCGATAATTTATACAACAATTGCGAAATTCGCTATGGCGATATGAAGAAACAATTGACAGAAGACATCACCTTATTTTTAGCTCCAATACGCGAACGAATCGAAGAAATTGAAAAAGATGAAGTTTACTTGAGAAAAGTTGTTAAATTGGGTACGGAAAAAGCTAGAGAAAGTGCTTCGAAAACCATTCGTGAAGTTCGCGAAATCATTGGTTTTAGAAGCTTCTAATTAAAACAGTAGAATTCATTTAAGACATTTAGAAATATGCACATTGCAATTGTAGGAAACATCGGCGCTGGAAAGACCACACTTACTGAATTACTCTCTAAACATTATACTTGGGAAGCACAATATGAAGCGGTTGATCAAAACCCTTATCTAGAGGATTTTTATCAAGACATGAAACGTTGGGCATTTAATCTTCAAATCTACTTTTTGAATTCTCGTTTCAAACAAATTGTAGAAATACAACGTGGTACAATTGACATTGTGCAAGACCGTACCATTTATGAAGATGCTTATATTTTCGCTGCTAACTTACACGATATGGGCTTAATGTCTAGTCGCGATTACAATAATTACCTTGATGTTTTTGAATCGGTGAAAGAATTTATTCGTCCGCCAGATTTATTAATCTACTTAAAAGCATCGGTACCTACTTTAGTGAATCAAATTCAACGCCGAGGTAGAGAATACGAATCGGGAATCCGTTTGGATTACCTTTCTAAATTAAACGAACGCTACGAAAATTGGATTGATGGCTACAAAGAAGGAAAATTATTAACTATCAATGTAGATCGCATTAATTTTGCTGATAAACCTGAAGACTTGGGAGAAATTATCAATAAAATAGATGCTCAATTGTTCAGTTTATTCTCTGCACCGAAAGAACGAAAAAGCAAAAAATAATGAAAGTAACTGGCATCATTCCTGCTCGATACGCTTCTTCCCGATTTCCGGGAAAGCCTCTTATCGATTTGGCAGGAAAGTCAATGCTACTGAGGGTTTACGAACGTTGTTTACTGAGTACTTCACTTACTGAAATAATAATTGCTACCGACGATCAACGGATTTTTGATCATGCAAAAACCTTTACCGATAAGGTATGCATGACCGATGCCAATCACCCGAGCGGTACAGATCGTTGTGCAGAAGTTGTTGAATTAATGAACCTCGATACAGAGGTTGTAGTGAATATTCAAGGAGATGAACCCTTAATTAATCCGAAGCAAATAGATTTGTTAGTGAGTTGCTTTACAGACCCTCAAACACAAATTGCTACACTTATTAAACCCATCACCAACACAGAAGTTTTATTTAATCCGAATACACCAAAAGTTATTTTAGATGAGCATGATTTCGCTATTTACTTTTCTAGAGAAACTATTCCTCATATAAGAAATATTGATAAAATCAATTGGTTACAACATCATACTTTTTATCAACACATTGGAATCTATGCTTACCAAAAAAAGGTGCTTCAGGACATTACCAAACTTCCTCAAAGCATATTAGAAAAAACAGAATCATTAGAACAATTACGTTGGATTTCTAATCAGTATAAAATTAAAACTGCTATTACTAACGAGGAGACGATTGCGATTGATTCACCTGAGGACGTCGCACGCGTGCTGCGTGAATTAGGAATTAGGAATTAACAATTAGGAATTTATTTAAATGTGCTAATGTGTTAATGTGCTAATGTGCCAATTAACTTAGAATTTAGAGCTTACAATTATGAAAAGAACTACCCTACTATTTTCAATTTTCTTATTTCTATTTTCGACGATTAGTCGAGGTCAATATTCAACAGACGTACTAGGTGCGGGTTTCGAAACGCAAACCATACAAATGCCTGATGATGCGCAAGGGAAAGTGGTATGTACCATTGTTCGTCATCGTTCTAAAGTGCCTACAGCTAAGGCTGTGCTATACATACATGGTTTTTGTGATTATTTTTTCAATAGAGAATTAGCGGAAGCGTATACCACAAACGACTTTGATTTTTACGCGATTGATTTGCGTAAGTATGGTAGATCATATTTAAAAAATCAGGATATTAATTCGTGTAGAAGTTTAGAAGAATATTTCCCAGATATTGATACCGCTTTAGCCATCATTAAAGCCGAAGGGCACAATAATATTACCATAAATGCACATTCTACGGGTGGACTAACCACAGTGTTGTATGCGAAGGCACATCAACAAAATAAAATGTATAACAAAATTGTATTAAACAGTCCCTTTTTAAGCATGAACCAATCGTGGTTTAAGGAACATATTTTAATTCCGGTAATGTCGTTCTTAGGACGATTTTTCCCAAACATCACTTTACCAAAAGGCTTATCGGGGTTATACGGAGAAACGATTAGTAAATCTTTTAGAGGCGAATGGGAATACAATGCAGATTGGAAACCAATCATTGCTTTCCCAATGGATGCAGGATGGCTAAGAGCTATACATTTAGGGCATTTACAAGTAGAAGAAGGATTAAATTTGAACGATAGTATTTTGGTATTAAGTTCAGGAAAAAGTATTTATGGCGAAGTCTGGTCAGAAGATTTCCGACACGGAGATGCGGTGCTAGATGTAAGCGAAATACAAAGTATAGGAAAAAACTTAAGTCAAAATGCTACAATAGAAATTATTGAAGGCGGACTTCACGATTTAGGTTTATCTGAATTAACAGTAAGAAAAAATTATTTCAATAAAATAGTATCATATTAAATGGAAAAAAACTCATTACATACTCGCAATAGACACAGAGATTTATACGATTTTAAGGCATTAATTGCGAGCTACAAACCGCTACGTGAGTTTGTTTTCCAGAATGAATTCGATGTAATCAGCATTGATTTTTTCAATCCGGAAGCAGTAATCGCTTTGAACAAGGCCTTGCTGAAATGCTATTATAATATAGACTTTTGGGAAATCCCAACAGGATATTTATGTCCGCCGATACCAGGCCGAGCAGACTACATACATTATGCAGCAGATCTGTTTGGGGAGAACAATACGAAGTTAAAATGCTTGGATATTGGCGTAGGTGCTAATTGTGTGTACCCTATTATAGGAGTTCAAGAATACCAATGGAAATTTGTAGGATCGGAAATCGAATCCATTGCTGTAAAATCGGCGAAAGCCATTGTAGAAAATAATCCAGTTTTGCAAAAGACAGTGGATATTCGTCACCAAAAAAATCCACTAGAAATTTTTAAAGGAATTATACAAACGAAAGAGAAATTCGATTTAGTGATATGCAACCCACCCTTCTTTGGATCGGCAGCAGAAGCGGCACAAGGGAACATTAAAAAGACGAGTAATTTAAGAGGAGAGCTAGTTATTAAGCCACGATTAAATTTTGGAGGAAAAAACTCTGAATTATGGTGCCCAGGAGGAGAATTGAAATTTGTGAACGATATGATTTACCAGAGCAAGGAATTTGGCAAACAAATTAAATGGTTCACTACCCTAGTCTCAAAGAAAGAAAATTTAAAGAAGAATTATTTTCATCTCGAAAAATTAAAAGCCTTAGAAGTTCGTACGGTAGAAATGAAGCAAGGAAACAAGACGAGCAGAATGTTGGCTTGGACTTTTCAAAAATAAATTTCTTGTAATTTTATTAAATAGAGAAATGGAAAATTGTAAATTCTAAATTCTAAATTGTAAATTCTAAATTGTAATCCCTATAGCAATCGGGACTAAATTTGTCCAGTGTCCAGTGTCTCAAGTCCAGTGTCCAGCGTCTAAACTATTAACATTTTATCCACACAACCCCAAATTGTCAACAAATTTCGTACTTTTGAATCCCGTAACAATACTTGCAAATTCGCTAGTATTTCTTAACAAAAACAATGACCAAATACATTTTCGTTACGGGCGGTGTTACTTCCTCTTTAGGAAAGGGCATCATCTCAGCTTCATTAGCAAAGCTATTACAATCTAGAGGCTACCGAGTTACCATTCAAAAGTTCGACCCTTACATTAACATTGACCCAGGAACGTTAAATCCTTATGAACATGGTGAGTGTTATGTAACCGACGATGGTGCTGAAACGGATTTGGATCTTGGGCATTACGAACGTTTTTTAAATGTTCCAACTTCACAAGCCAACAATATTACAACAGGAAGAATCTACCAAAACGTAATTAACCAAGAGCGTGAAGGTAAATACTTAGGCAAAACGGTTCAAGTAATTCCACATATTACCGACGAAATTAAGCGTAACATGAAACTCCTTGGAGATTCTGGTAATTACGATATCGTTATTACCGAATTAGGAGGCACTGTAGGCGACATCGAGTCGTTGCCATACATTGAGGCAGTTCGTCAGTTTAAATGGGAAATGGGTAGTAATAATGCTATTGTAATTCACTTAACATTAATTCCATTCCTTGCCGCAGCGGGTGAGTTAAAAACTAAACCTACACAACACTCGGTAAAAATGTTATTAGAGTATGGTATTCAACCAGATATTTTGGTTTGTCGTACCGAGCACTCTATTAATCTTGAAATTCGTAAGAAAATAGCTTTATTCTGTAATGTGCACATCAATTCGGTAATTGAATCGATTGACGCATCGACCATTTACGATGTACCATTGTTGATGTTGAAAGAGAATTTAGACAAAACAGTATTAACGAAGTTAAAATTACCATTGAATGGTGAGCCAGATTTAGATTCTTGGAAAGCGTTTTTAGGTAGACTTAAAAACCCAACTAAAGATGTTCGAATTGGATTAGTAGGTAAATATGTAGAATTACCTGATGCTTATAAGTCAATTACAGAATCATTTATTCACGCAGGAGCCGCTAATGAATGTAAGGTTCATGTAGAATATATTCACTCTGAAAATATTAATGCTGATAACGTTAAAGAGAAATTAGGTCATTTACACGGAGTATTAGTAGCACCAGGGTTTGGTAGCCGAGGTATTGAAGGTAAATTAGATGCTATAAAGTACGTGAGAGAAAACAATATCCCATTCTTTGGTATTTGTTTAGGAATGCAATGTGCGGTAATTGAGTTTGCTCGTAACGTATTAAAGATGAAAGGTGCGCATTCTAGTGAAATGGATGAAACTTCTAAATATCCAGTAATCGATATGATGGAAGAGCAGAAAAAGATCAAAAACAAAGGGGGAACCATGCGTTTGGGGTCATACACTTGCGAGATTCAGAAAGGAAGCAAGGCTTACCATATTTATGGAAAATCACGTATAAAAGAACGTCACCGCCACAGATACGAGTTCAACAATAAGTACATGAAGCAGTTTAATGATGCTGGAATGTTAACTACTGGTATGAACCCAGATACAAATTTGGTGGAAATCATAGAGTTGAAAAATCACCCCTTCTTTGTTGGAGGCCAATTTCACCCTGAATTAAAGAGTACTGTGGCTAATCCACATCCACTCTTTGTAAAGTTCGTGGAAGCCGCTTCGGAACACAAGTACGGCAAAAGGAAATAATTGCATATCAGTTGATTTTTACATACGTTTGCACCCTATTTTAAGATAAGAGATGGACAGAAATACCTTTACGGGGCTATTAATTATAGCCGTTATTTTGATTGGTTTTAGTTTTTACTTACAACCATCAGAACAAGAATTAAATCAATACAAAAATGTTACAGATTCAATTGCTGCTGCTAAAAATGGCGTAGCAACTACTGATAGTGCTAAAACGGTAACTGATTCTACTAAACAAGCGAGTGTAACGAATACGGTTTCTATAGATACTGCAGGTTTATTCGGTGCAAACAAAACAGGTACAGAAGAATTCACTGTAATTGAAAACGAAAAAATTCGTGCAACCATTAGCAATAAAGGTGGACGAGTATATTCGGTAGAATTAAAAGAGTACAAAACTTGGGATCAAAAAGCATTAATGCTGTTTGATGGTGCAAAAAACGAATTCAACATTCGCTTTTATGCAAAAGGAGAATTGAAAAACACCTCTGAGTTTTATTTACAACCTATTGGTAAAGCATTTCAAGTTCAAGGTACTGACTCAAATGAAATTCGTTTTCGTTTAGCAGCATCTGCAAATCAATACCTTGATTTCGTTTACCGATTGAAAGGTAATTCCTATATGCTCGATTTTGATATCGAAACGCATAACATGGAAAATGTGATTGCTGCAAACAATTCTTACTTCGATTTAAACTGGAATATCGTTGCTCCGAAAAACGAAAAGGATATGAAAATGGAACGTAACAATACGACCGTTTACTACCGTTTCACAAATGAGGATTATGATTACATCAATCCAGCAAAAGATGTTAATGAGAAATTAAGTAGTGGAATTAATTGGATTTCCTTTAAGCAACATTACTTCTCATCAGTATTAATTTCTAAAAGTAAGTTTGATGCCGGTGAAGTAGAAACGTCGACAGACTTAAACGCTGCAGACGTTAAGAAAATGAAGATGGCATTAACCATTCCATATGCTCACAAAGCAGATGAGAGTTATGCAATGCAGTTCTATTTCGGTCCGAACCATTTTACCACTTTAGAAGCGTTTAACATCGGATTAGAAAAACAAATTAACTTAGGTTGGGGTCCATTGAAATACATTAACAGATATGCGGTTATTCCAGTATTTAACAACTTACAAAAGTTGAATTGGAATTTCGGTATTATCATTTTAATATTAACCCTACTATTGAAATTAGTATTATCACCTCTAACCTATCGTTCTTATTTATCAACGGCTAAGATGAGAATCTTGAAGCCAGAAATGGATGAGATAAAGGCAAAAGTAGGTGACGATGACCAAGCGAAGTTGCAACAAGAATACATGAAGCTTTACAAAAAAGCAGGTGTAAATCCATTAGGTGGATGTGTACCATTGCTTTTGCAAATGCCAATTCTATTTGCGTTCTTCTTCTTCTTCCCTGCTTCTATTGAACTTCGCCAACAAGCCTTCTTATGGGTAAGCGATTTATCTACATACGATTCAGTTTGGGATTTAGGAAATATTCCTGTTATCAATTATATCTACGGAGATCACGTGAGTTTAATGTGTTTATTGATGACGGTATCAACCTTAATCTACACACGTTTAAATAACCAAATTTCGGGTGCTACAGGGCAAATGAAATGGATGGGATACATTATGCCTATCATCTTCATGGGCGTGTTAAATAACGTTGCTTCTGGATTAAACTACTACTATTTCTTAGCGAACATGATGACGTTTGGTCAACAATATGCAATTCGTTTATTTGTTGATGACAAGAAGTTACACAAGCAAATTCAAGACAATAAGAAAAAACCGGAGGGTGCTAAGAAATCTAAGTTTCAACAGAAACTAGAAGACATGCAGAAAGAACGTGAGAAGCAAGTAAAAGCTAAAAAGTAATATGCTGATATGCTAGTATGCTAATATGCTAGTATGCTAGTAAGTTGATAAAAAAAAGGACTGATTTTTTGAATCAGTCCCTTAACAAATTAGTGTGTTGTAATGAATTATCTTTTAGCGATGATCTCGTAATCTCTATTGGTTTTACCAACATAAATCTGACGAGGGCGACCGATTGGTTCTTTGTTTTCGTGCATTTCTTTCCACTGCGCAATCCAACCTGGTAAACGACCTAAGGCGAATAACACGGTGAACATTTCTGTAGGGAAACCGATAGCACGGTAGATGATACCAGAGTAGAAATCTACGTTAGGGTATAATTTACGTTCAACGAAGTAAGGATCGTTCAATGCTGATTGTTCTAATTTCTTAGCGATATCTAAAATTGGATCGTGAACACCTAATTTATTCAACACGTTATCACATGCTTCTTTAATGATTGTAGCACGCGGGTCGAAGTTTTTATATACTCGGTGACCAAATCCCATTAAACGGAATGGATCATTTTTATCTTTTGCTTTTGCTAACCATTTTTCGGCATCACCACCATCCGCTTTAATAGCTTCAAGCATTTCAATTACAGCTTGGTTTGCACCACCATGTAATGGACCCCATAATGCAGAAATACCTGATGCTACAGAAGCATATAAGTTAGCATCTGAAGAACCTACGATACGTACAGTAGAAGTAGAACAGTTTTGCTCGTGATCTGCGTGTAAGATCAACAATTTGTTCATCGCATCAACCACAACTGGATCGATAGTATAATCTTCCGTACGATTACTAAACGTCATGTTTAAGAAGTTCGACACATAGTCTAATTTATTCTGAGGATAAATTAGTGGATGACCAATTGACTTTTTATGAATCCAAGAAACGATAGTACTCATCTTAGCCAATAATTTAATAATGGTTAAGTTTTGTTCTTCTTTAGTTGGGTTAGAGTTTAATGATTCTGGGTAGAACGAAGACAATGAACATACTAATGAAACTAATTGTCCCATTGGATGAGCTTTTGATGGGTAACCATCAAAAAACTTTTTCATGTCCTCATGAATTAATGTATGACGAGAAATTTCGTGATTGAAATTATCTAATTCAGTAATAGTCGGAAGATCTCCATAAATTAATAAATAA
>JBIINK010000093.1:0-4524 GCA_044337515.1 Sphingobacteriales bacterium
TTTTCATTATTAGAAAAAATCGTATCTGTTTGTGCTAAACAATTGGTTGATATAAAAACCACCAAAATCAATAATATTTTATTCTTCATATATTTAATTATAAAAATTTTACTGCAGTGCCATACATTTGAAGATAGAAGAATTGAAAACCAGTTGTATCTAAATCAATATCTTGTCTCATAGAAACTATCGCATCTGCTTTTTATGATAGTTGCTCTAGTTTTCAATTATTGTAGAGCAATAAAAAAATGCTTTGTCAAAATCATTCTGGCCAACAGAAAATTCACCCATAATGCTCCCCAATCAGATTTTTCAGGTGTTAACATAGCTTCTTTCTTAAGATTCTCAATTTCGGTTTTGTATTTTTTAATTAAAGTCCTTAATTGGCTTCCAAATAATCCCTTATTCGAAACTGAGAAATATACTGGACCTAAAAATTCGTAATCACGTTTAATATCACCAGTTGTTACTAAGATTTTATTTGACATATTTGCACTATTTAATATAGGTATATATTTATTTAGGCTGTTTAGGCACATACGTTTTACTACCTTTATCATTGATGTAGAATTGTCCACCTTTAGGCCCCTCCTGAATCGTTTTCCCATTTCCATAATTACTAGCATCTTGACTAAAGTCTTTAGCTTTAGTACCACTTTGACCTGTATATGGATTTGAATTATCTTTTGTAGAAAAGTTATCCAAATTGGTCTGATTATTATTGGTTTTATAGTGTGGTTCTACAATTGTTCCATTATCTTTTTGGTAACCATTTTGAATACGAACATCTGTATTAGTATTAGTAGTAGTATTTGGTGTGGAAAATGAACTTGACCGCTTATTCTCTTTAAAGCGCATATCAGGTGTACCATCTTTTTTCAAATGTTGTGCTTGTACCCCAATTAAGCTAAAAAGGAGGACGATTAATAAAATTATTTTTCTCATATTAAATATTTTTTAATGTTAGTTTTTGAATAATTATTATTTACTACTTCAAATACACAGCCCCTGTATAAATATTTATACCCGCTCCCACCATAAAACCAAACGAGGCAATACCACTGAGCATTGAAATATTTTGATAGGTAGTTTGAAGGTGAATTGCCTTTTTAAAATCATCTGCTGTTGGATTATCAGGTAGTGTAACATTATTGGATGCATAGGCAAAAATAAGTGCTGAAATAGTTAGTCCATTAGAGATAAGCATACATTTGCCAGCGTTTCGAAATTTCCTATTGACGACTGGAAGTGATAATTCAATTTTTTCATTTTTTATGGTATTATCTACTTTTGTATTTGAATTAATTTTTTCATTTGAAATTGCAATTCCTGAATAGTTAATTGATTGTCGATACGGTTGATCTGCCTGAGTATTCAAATACTCCACGAACATCATAGAATCTGACTTCACTACTTCACGGTTCTTTCCTCCTTCTATAGAAAGATATTCGTATTCAGCAACGATGTTCTTTGGAATTCGTCGAATGGTTTTCTTAGGTTCATTGCTGGGTTGATAAAAGTAGATGTAATCCTTATCTACATAGATAATCTTTACGGTTAGATTACTTCCTTCTTTCGTTTTAATTTTATCCTGTGCGTTTGCAACACCAACTAATAATAAAAAAGTAACAATTATAATTAATACCTTTCTCATATTTTGACTTATAAATCCCATCGATTAAAAAAATTATTTGCTGTACTAATTAATTTATCATGCAAAAGCAATATTTATTTTGTCATTATTTAATCACAAACACGGCTTCACTTTTTTTACTATCAATATTACTTGGATTTATAGATTTAGCAGCTGGTGGTATAACTACAACTTTAAATTGTTGACCTCCTGGATTACTTGGTACAGAACCGGTTGATAAAGTTAAAGACACTAAAACTTGACCTAGCTTGTATGAATAATTATATTGCAAATCACTATAAGAAAATGGCAATGCAGCCCATTCAGTACCTAAACCATCACCAATAAATACTTGAACGGTACCATTCTCAACTACAGATTGTGTTATTGCAGAATAATTCAAAATAGCATTGTATGAATTATCAGTATTATCAAATGACCAAGCTGAATTGTTAGTAGTAATTGTACCAGCTTGGATATTTGCGACACCATTAGCACCAGCAGGACCTACATCTCCTTTTTTACAAGATATTATTGTAACACATATGGAAACTAATACCACTAAGTTTAAAGTAATTGATTTAATATTTTTCATGTTAAATTCTATTTATATATATGAGTTCATTTCTTAATTAAGAATATTAATAATTATTACTTAATGTACTTAGTAAGTTCAGCTTTGATTTTTTCGTATTCTTCTTTGTTTATAATTCCTAGATCTAATTTATCTTTTGCCTTTCGAAAATTATTACAAGGTAAAAACAAGTAAAATCCATACACCCCATCCTAATGCCTCCATACCAATTAACTGACCCTTTGCTTTTTTCTTATAACAACTTAAATATTCAGGATCATTAAACTGATCTTTATTTGTCGACATCATGTACGTTTTCCTACCTTTATCAGGTGTAGGATAAGCAAGAGCAGTACCAATTATAGCAAATGGTCCAAAGAGAAAACCTAGAAAAAAATGACCTACACTTTTACCATGATAATTCTCTGCATCTAGTCTTCCATTTAAGCACTTATTCGGATCCGACATCGGAGTTTGTAGATATTCCACATATACATTATCATTTGTATTTTCAAATTGTACTGAGAAAATATCTATTACAGGAACATTGTATTCTACATTATTAGATTTAAATAATATTGAATTTTCATTTATTGAAATTACTTTTCCTTGGAAAACCAATTCATTATTTAATTTTAAAATATCACCCGCATAAGTTGAAAATGCAAATAATATAAGAATGATCACTAATTTTATTTTTTTCATAACTATTATATTTTTAGGTTAACTTATTTATATATATTTAAAAAAGATACTTACATAAACGAAGTAATCTTCACGAACTTCTTCATGTTGTATTGTCTTGCTCTATTCTTTGCAGTAGTAATGTCTACAATCCACCATATAAAGAAACCGTAGAAGGTTATAATCTTTACTAGACCTAATACTATATCATCTAACCAGAAACGCTCCCAACCCAGCAATAAGGCAATTAAGAATATGGTTGCTGGTTTCTGGAATTCTGCTCCCTGTAGAACATAAATTTTATCATCATCCATCTTTTCTAATTTGCTTCTGATCATTTGCAAATCTTGTGGATTAAAGTTCTCCGAATTTAATCCGATGAACATGTCAATTTTTGATTTTTCCATTGTTCGATATTTAGGTTAGTTTGGTTTCGCTTTATAATTCGTATTAAATGTAATCGATAATAAAATCATTGTCAATACGTAAAACTACGTAGAGAAAATGTGCAAATTTGCGATGAAAAAAACACGAAACATTATTTAAACTCTTTAAACGATGTTTTGCACTTTTTGAACTACGTAGAGCGAAAAATTCGATTTTTACTCCTCGCGGAATATTTTCGGTGTTTCCCTTCAGTTTTTTATATTATTTTTAATAACACAAGTTGGTGTAAAATGGAGGGAATGGCAATAGCAGATTTGCTACTTAATTTGTAAATTTTAAGTTGTTCTGATTGTTCTAAATTCTATGTTGAAACTTTTTGTTCTAAGTTCTATGTTCTAAATTCTAAGTTGTTTGAAAACTCAAGTCAGTACGTGATATTTCCCTAATCACAGAGGCACAGAGACACTGTTTAGAAATGTAGAACTGTAGAACTGTCGTCCTACTACTCTTCCTCTCTTACCTTTTTTTAAAAACGAACGGAAGCCGGTCCCCGAACGAAGCAAAGCGGATCCCGATAGCTATCTGGTAAATGTGCAAATGCGAAGATACCTGCCTCGGCGTAAGACGAGGTGCAGATTGAAAATGCGTAGATGTGCAAATGCGTAGATTGAAAATGCGAAAATGTGCAGATGTGCAGATGTGCAGATTGAAAATGCGAAAATGTGCAGATGCCTGCCTCGGCGTAAGACGAGGTGCTCGTGAAAAAATAGAAAATAGAAAATAGAAAATCGTAATTGGTTAATTTTTTAATTCAACTTAAAACTTAGAATTTAGAACTTAAAACTAAAGTGTGTCTCTGTGATTGAGAGAAATAAAATGGAAAATAGAAAATAGAAAATCGTAATTGCTTAATTTTTTAATTCAACTTAAAACTTAGAATTTAGAACTTAAAACTATAGTGTGTCTCTGTGAATAGGGAATTTTCGAAGTGTCGAACTGTCGAAATCGTGATGCACAACTATTAAATATGAAATAAGAAGAAAACATCACGATTCAGCGGAGCTAAGGGTAGCTAACTGTCGAAGGGTCGAAGGGTCGAAGGGTCGAATCGTCCTTCTCCCGATAGCAATCGGGATACGCTCAGGAACCGGCTTCAACGAACCGGGAAATTAAAGTCCCTCTCCTTTGGAGAGGGATTTAGGGTGAGGCTACAACTAACTGTCGAAGCGTCCTTCGGCCCTTCGGC
>JBIINK010000094.1:0-4459 GCA_044337515.1 Sphingobacteriales bacterium
CGTAAAAGAAGTTCGGGATATTTGAATCATCTGCTAAAATCTCCGACAAATCATTTTCGTATTTAAAATCAATAACAATTGCATTGCGATTAGATACATAAGCGAATAGATCGCTGCGAGAGCTAATTTGCAAAGAACCTTTAAAATAGAAATAAACCAATGAAACGATAATTGTCAATAAGCCTGAAATAATCCAGATTGCTTTCTTCATGGTTTAGTTTGGTTTGGGTGTGTACTTCGTACAAAAGTACTCTGAAATAACGATTCTACTTCGTTTTCAGGTTATTCAGTTTTCAACAATTGTGATTCTGATTTTATCAGTTTTGATTCGTTATATTTGTACAATAGAGGTTCCCATGAAAAGACTAATTATTATTGGAAGTTTACTGTCAGCAATAGCGGTAATGTTAGGTGCATTTGGTGCGCATGCTTTAAAATCAGTACTAAGCATCACTGAATTACAAACCTACGAAACTGGTGTTCGCTACCAGTTCATACATAGTATTGGAATAATTCTCATAGCAATTTTATATCACATACAACCAAGCAAGCTGCTCTTAAGGGCAGGGATGTTTCTGTATTTAGGAATTATATTTTTCTCTTTCTCCCTTTATTTATTGGCTTTAAAAGAAGTACTCGGTATTAGTTCATGGACATTCCTAGGTCCAATTACTCCTATTGGTGGAGTATTCTTTATTACAGGTTGGGTCTTAACAGCATGGTCATTTTTGAGTACACGCCATGAGTAATTTTGGTACTACTAAATATGATTTATACGTTGATGTAATCTTACCCTTAGCATTACCTCAAACCTATACCTATAGGGTTAGCATTGATTTAATAGAACAAGTAAAAGTTGGATCTAGAGTAATTGTTCCTTTTCAAGGGAATCGTTTATACACAGGCATTGTATGCAAAGTTCACCATGACGCGCCTACTCTATATCAATCAAAATATATTTTAAATGTATTAGATGATGATGCAGTTCTTTCATCTAAACAAATTGAATTGTGGAATTGGATTGCCAAGTACTATGCTTGTACTGTTGGAGAGGTAATGAATGCTGCTCTCCCATCGGCAATGAAACTAACGAGTGAAACCAAAGTAATATTAAACACTTTGGGTGATTTTGATAAAAACGATTTAAACGATAAAGAGTATCTAATTGTCGAAGCGATAGAAGTTCAAGGTTCGATAAGCATCACCGATATTCAAAAAATTCTAGATCAAAAAACAGTAATGCCTGTCATTAAAGCGATGATACAAAAAGGCATTCTATTTCTAGAAGAGGAAATACAAGAGAAATACAAAGCGAAAACAACCAAGTACATTGTATTAAGTGAGCAATACCGAGAATCCGAAATGCTCAAAGCCTTGTTTACAACACTCGAAAAAAGGCCTAAACAACTTGATGTTTTACAGCAATATTTAAGCTTAAGCAAACAACAAGAACAGGTAAGTCAGAAGGACCTTGTAGCTTTAGGATTAAGCACATCGGTTATACAAACACTTTTAAAAAATGAAGTGTTTTATATTGAAGAAGTGGAAATTAGTAGAATAGAAAAGCAAGATTCTGTAGATCAATTAAACTTAAAGCTAAGCGAAGAACAAGAAGAAGCATTAGTAACAGTACATGAAGCCTTTTCGAACAAACTCCCTGTTTTGCTTTATGGTATTACCTCTTCAGGTAAAACGATGTTGTATATTGAGCTTATTAAAGAACAAATCGCACTTGGTAAACAAGTATTAATTCTCGTTCCTGAAATTGGTTTAACTACTCAACTCATTGAACGCTATCGTCAGCATTTTGAATCCGAAATAGGCATTTACCATTCGAGGTATAATGAAAACCAACGCGCTGAAGTATGGCAAAATGTTCGTGCTCAAAAAACTAAAATAATTTTAGGTACTCGCTCCTCTATTTTCTTACCTTTTGATGAGCTCGGATTAATTATCGTCGACGAAGAGCATGATCCATCATACAAACAGAATGAGCCCAACCCACGCTACCACGCAAGAGATACTGCCATTTATTTAAGTCACCAAACCGGTGCACATATTATTTTAGGCTCTGCAACACCATCATTAGAGTCGTATTACAATTGCTTGCAGGAAAAATATAAATTGGTGCATTTAAAGAACCGTTTTGGTTCTGCGAAACTGCCCGATGTTGTTCTCGTTGCATTGCAGAATGATATCGAGAAAGAAAGTCACCAAAACCTATTCGGAAAAACCCTTATACAGGAAATTGAATTACGCTTGAGCAAAAAAGAACAAGTTATCTTATTTCAAAACCGAAGAGGCTATGCACCTTTCTTACAATGTAATATTTGCGGGCATACTCCACAGTGTAACCAATGTGATGTAAGCTTAACTTACCACAAGTGGAAGAACGAACTGCGTTGCCATTATTGTGGTTACCATACTCCAGTTCTCAAAGTTTGTCCATCGTGTGGTTCTGCGCATTTAGAGATGAAGGGACTAGGTACGGAGAAAATTGAAGAGGAATTACAAGTCATTTTTCCAGAGGCACGTATTGCGCGAATGGATTTAGATACTACTCGCAAAAAAAATACTTTACAAGATATTATTAATGATTTCGAATCGGGTCAAATTGATATTCTAGTTGGAACGCAAATGGTAACGAAGGGACTCGATTTTGAACGGGTTACACTTGTGGGAATCATACAAGCCGACACCTTGGTCAATCATCCTGATTTCCGCTCACACGAGCGAGCATTTCAGCTAATAGAGCAAGTAAGTGGTAGAGCTGGGAGAAGAGACCAATTGGGCAAAGTCATTATCCAAACGTTTAAGCCCGATCATCCTATTCTGCAATTAGCTTCGAGGCACGATTATGATACATTTCTTCGTCAACAATTAAACGAACGTAAACAATTTTACTACCCACCTTTTGTAAGATTAATAGAAATTACGCTTAAACATAAGGAAGCACAGAAGGTACAGCTAGCTTCTCAAAAGTTAGCAACAGAATTAAAGAAATTATTCTCACAAAAAAGCGTACTCGGACCAGAGTTCCCTGTGGTAGGTAAAGTTAGAAATCAATTCATTCAGAAAATTTTATTGAAGCTCGACAGAAAAACTCAACACTTAGAAAGCAGCAAAGAACAACTTCGAATTAAAATTGTGGAGTTGAAAAGCAACAAGGAGTTTTCAGCTTGTACGGTGCTAATTGACGTAGACCCTCTTTAAATTAAATTGTAAATTTTAAATTGTAAATTTTAAATTATTTGAAAATAAAGAGTTGTATGTTTTAATTTAGAATTTACAATTTACAATTAATCAAGATTTATTTTTTGAAGTAATAATAATCTTAGAAATAATTTTCATTATTTCTAAACACTTCTCATTCAACTTTTCAAATTGATCTGAAGTTATATAATTAGTTTCTTTTAGCAATTCTAACCAATATAAAGACTCATCTGTTTCTTTTTGTGCTATGGAGAACTTATGTATGAAATCCTTTATGCTTTGTGCATTCAATCCCTCACGAATATTAGCACCTATTGAAGTTCCTGAACGAAGTAATTGTTTACTAAGCTCATATTCCTTTTTGTTTTCGATTATTGATTTGTAAGTATTTACAATATCAATTGCAAACTTAAAACTCTTGGCTTTAATAATATTCTCTGTCATATTTAATTTTATATATAACAAAAATATAGTATGGAGATTGAATAAAAAACTGCATTAATGCAGGTTTTTATTTCAGCGGAATAATTTAAGAATCCAACTATTTACAATTTAAAATTTAGAATTTAAAATTATTTTCCACGTCCTTGTATCACCGTAGCTACGGTAAAGAAAAGAATCTTAAAGTCAACGGCAAGGCTCATGTTTTCGATATAGATAACATCGTATTTTAATCGTTCTACCATTTGATCGACATTCTCGGCGTAGCCATATTTTACTTGGCCCCAAGAGGTAATGCCTGGACGAACTTTATGTAAATGTTTATAGTGAGGTGCTACTTTTATAATTTGATCAATGAAGAACTGACGTTCTGGACGAGGGCCTACGAGCGACATTTCTCCGATGAATACATTATAAAATTGAGGAATTTCGTCGAGGCGTGTTTTACGCATAAATCGTCCGAATGGAGTGATACGAGTATCGTTTTCACTAGATAGTTGTGGACCTGCATTTTCGGCACCAACGAACATAGAGCGGAACTTGATGATCTTAAATTCTTTCCCTTGAAAGCCAATTCGTGCTTGCTTGAAGAATACTGGTCCGGAGGAACTAAACTTCACTAACACTGCAGTGATGAGGTACACAGGCGAAAACAATAGCATAAACATAAACGACACAACGATATCTAAAGAACGCTTAGCGAAAATTTGCCATGCCGGCATTAAATCGGTTTTGATTTGAATTAAAGGAACACCAAAAAGGTGATTCATTTTTACGGAACCCGAAATAATATCATACATATCGG
>JBIINK010000013.1:0-48403 GCA_044337515.1 Sphingobacteriales bacterium
GGAGAAAGCTCTCCCATTTGAACATTTAATCCACCATTGAATGTGCCTACCCATAACGTTCCCGACTTATCGAAAAATAACGAGTACACAGCATTTGAATTTAGCGATTGTGGATTCTTATTTGAACTAATAACATTTACAAAATTATTTTGCTGTTCATCAAAATAATTTAATCCACCGCCATCCGTTCCAACCCATAGTTTCCCTTTACTATCAATATCGATTGCCGAAATACGGTTATTAGAAATCCAATGTGAAGTACTGTATATTGAGTAATGCGTAAAAGTATTTTCGGTAGCTTGATATTTATATAGCCCATTCCCAGATGTGCCTATCCATATATTATCATGTTTATCTATTAGCAATGATTTCTCATAGCTATTCATTTTACTTGCATCGTTCGGATCTACGAAGTAATTTATTTTATTGCTTGATTTTTCATATTGGTAGAATCCTTCACCAGAATTAGCAAACCAAATATCTCCCTTTTTATCTTCAACAATATCAAACACAAAGTCGGTTGCAATTTTATTGCGATTGTCTTTCGCGAGTGGAGTAAAGTGTTTTAAAACATCGCCATTTTTATTAACACAAATTAATCCATCGCCAGATGTGCCTAGCCACATGTTGCCAGTTTTATCTTGATATATTTTTCTAACAGTTAATGAAGCCCAATCTATTTTCGAATCATTGCCAACAAATTTTTTAAATAATCCAGTTTTATTATTAATAACTGTAATGCCAGCTTCTTTATGCCCAACCCAAATATTATGTTCGTTGTCTACAAATAAAGAGAATACCGTTGGACTAGCAATCTCGTTATTGGCGATTCCGGAGAAGTAGACTTTGAAACCAAACCCATCGTATTTATTTAAGCCATTACGTGTACCAATCCAAATAAACCCATCATGATCTTGAGCAATAGCATATACAGTATTATGCGATAAACCTTCGTCTACGGTGAGGTGGTGGAAATTAGGCGATTTCTCTAATAGCTGAGCATTTGCAGGCGTTTGGAGAAAGAGAACGAATAGTATTGCTTTAAAGAAATAACAAAACAAACTTTTCGAGTTCATGGGGGTTTTTTAGTTTGGAAAACAAAGTAGAAAAAAAATTGCGTAATTTCGCAAACTTTAAAAGTAGATAATAGGAATATGAATGACATGTTGGAAAAGCTTTTAGCGATTAAAAACCGCTTTGAGGACGTAGAAAAAGAACTCTCTAGTCCTGAGGCAATGAGCGATATGAAGCGTTTTGCGCAACTTAATAAGGAATACAAGGATTTAGCGAAGATTGTTGCTCAATACCATATTTATAGCAATATAATGAGCAATATTGAGTCGAATAAAGAGATATTAGCCAATGAAAAGGATGAAGAGTTCCGTGAAATGGCAAAAGGGGAGATGGATGCTTTACTAGTAGAGCGCGATAAAATGGAAGATGATATTCGTTTAATGCTTATTCCAATTGATCCAGAAGATGCTAAAAATGCAGTAATGGAGATTCGTGCAGGAACAGGTGGAGATGAGGCCAGTTTATTTGCAGGCGATTTATTCCGTATGTACCAACGTTATTGTGAGATTAAAGGCTGGAAAACCGAATTAGTTGATTATACACCCGGAACAGCAGGTGGTTATAAAGAGATTATATTAAATGTTACTGGTGAGGATGTTTACGGTACGCTTAAATATGAATCTGGTGTTCACCGTGTTCAACGAGTACCTGCTACAGAAACACAAGGTAGAGTTCATACCTCAGCTGCATCAATTGTAGTATTGCCAGAAGCGGATGAGTTTGATATTGATGTAAAAGCGAATGATATCCGTAAGGATCTATTCTGTTCTTCGGGCCCAGGTGGTCAATCGGTGAATACAACGTATTCGGCGGTTCGTTTAACCCACTTACCAACGGGTATTGTAGCGCAATGTCAGGATCAGAAATCGCAACATAAGAACTACGAAAAGGCTTTAGGGGTATTGAGATCAAGAATTTACGAGATGGAATACGCGAAGCACCTAGAGGAAGTATCAAAGAAACGTAAAACGATGGTGGCTACCGGCGACCGTTCGGCGAAGATTCGTACTTACAATTACCCTCAGAGTAGATTAACAGAACACCGCATCGGAATGACGTCTTATAACCTAAATGGGGTGATGAATGGCGACATTCAGGACATTATTGACGGCTTACAGTTCGCTGAAAACGCCGAAAAACTAAAAGAAGGTACTGTATAATGCAGATATTTAAATAGCCATTTGCTAAAGAAATAAATAAAAGCTCCTGTATTTAAGATATTGGGGCTTTTTTCATTTTAGGACAGGATTATTTGTTCCGCTGCGCGGAACTCATGGACCCTAGAAGCCCAAATAATAACAAAGATTCGCTTCGCATCATTTTTATTTTTAATTAGCGGAATGGACGGGATTCGAACCCGTCTCGTCTTTCAGACGAGATTATAGGCAGGGCTATGTAATATTGGAAATCTCTTAAATGCAAAAAGCCTTAGATTTCTCTAAGGCTTTTGTCTCGTTTTTAAACGAGAGGACTCGAACCCGTCTCGTCTTTCAGACGAGATTATAGGCAGGGCTATGTAATATTGGAAATCTCTTAAATGCAAAAAGCCTTAGATTTCTCTAAGGCTTTTGCGGAATGGACGGGATTCGAACCCGCGACCTCCTGCGTGACAGGCAGGCATTCTAACCAGCTGAACTACCACTCCGTTTTCTTGGACTGCAAATATACGGGTTCAAAGCTTATATTCAACAAAAAAATGAAAATTGTTCTAATGAGTTAATTAACAGAGGCTTTTTGATTGTTTTAGTTGAAATGCAAGGCAATTCAGTATAATATTTCTGAAATCTTAGTAGCTTTATTAGAAGAAAGGAAAATTGAGAATGGGATATTTTGTCTATATATTAAAGTCAGCAAACTCTGTTGATTATTATAAAGGGTTTACTGAAAATCCTGGAAATCGTTTAATCCAACATAATTCTGATGAGTGTAAAACCACTGCTCGTAAAGGGCCCTGGCAAATGGTATACCTGAAGGAGTTTGCTACAAAGAGGGAAGCATTAATAGAAGAAAGAAGGGTGAAGAAATTAAATAGATTATCATTAGAAAGGATGATTGATTCTGATTCTTAAGTATATAATTTAATAAATCGCCTGCCTGTCATCTCGTCCAAAGGACGAGACGGGTTCGAGTCCTCTCGTCTTAGGACGAGACAAAAGCCTTAGAGAAATCTAAGGCTTTTTTGGTTTTATATCAAATTCAAAAATTTGCTGGTTAGATAGTCCCGACTTGTCGGGAAGGTCGCGGGTTTGTATTTCGGCTTCGCTCAATAACCGTTTGCATATAAATCGGCACAGGCTTTTTTGGTTTCTATTCGTTTCTAATCTTACTACCCCACTTCAGGAATCCTGAAGTCACCAAAAGACTAAAAAATGAATGCTTGGACTCAATGTCTATTGAACTCTTCATTGGTTTTGAGGGCTAATATTGCATCATATTTTCTTAAACCATTGTCAATCAAACTAAAACAATTACAATTAAACTAAAATTAATCTCGATATTCTGAAAATATCTCTGAAAATGTAGATTTATTTTAGTGGTTATGAAATCTACTATTGGCGATCGTATCCGAGTGTTGCGTTTAATTAAGAATTTAAGTCAGGAAAATATGGCCAATGAGCTTAATATTTCTGTGGCTTCTTATTCTAACATTGAGCGTGATGTAACCGATATTACCGTGACAAGATTACTGCTTATTGCTGAAATCCTTCAGGTTCGTCCGAGTGATATCTTAGAAATGGATCGTGCGCAAATTATTGCCGAATCAGAGTCGCGCGATTATAAAGCGCAAATGAATGTAGAAAATGAAGTAGAGAAGTTGAAAACCCTCATCAACAAACTAAGCAAGGAAATCGATTTATTAAAAACGAAATCGAAGCCTGCATCAAAATCGAAAAAATAGTTAAGAAAGTAATTTCTGGCGAAGTAAAAATTCTAACTGCTCGTTTGCTCTGGTTAAACTTTGCAGTAATTTTTTATTCTCTTTTCTTAATGAGAAAATCTCATAAGCGTTGTTAATCACCACACGCATTTGTTGTTCGTCCCAAGGCTTTGTGATGTATTGAAAAATCTGCCCTTTGTTAATGGCATCAATTACCGCTTGAATATCGGCGTAGCCGGTCAATAGCATTCGGATAGCTTCCGGGTATTCATCTATTATACTTGCTAAGAAATCAACCCCAGTAATGCCAGGCATCCTTTGGTCCGTGATTATAATCTCGAATGAGTTGGTTTTTAAGAGTTCTTTAGCCTCCATTGCTGATAAAGCAACAGTTACATCATATTCCCTACGAAAGGCCGCCTTGAATGAATTTAAGTTATTCTCCTCATCGTCGACATATAGGATTTTAATTCTAGACTCAGCCATCGTAATTATAGTAGTTTATAGTGAAAACGTCTGTAAAAAATTAAAATAAACGATTATTTTCCATAAATATCGGATTTTATTTGGATATTTAGTACTTAAAATAGGAATACAATCTTAATTAAACAACAAAATGTTAAAATATAGAGAAAGCACATTGAGCAATGCCTTCTTACCTACGATTTTTAACATCAACAACAGTAGTGAGCACCTGAAAGTTCAACAGATTATCGATGAAAATACAGATGTAATGGTTTTAGACGAAATTCAAAGTCAGCTGCGCGAACTAATAAAAATTAGAAATCCGCAGAAGAGCTTGAGTGATTCCGAGTACAGCGAGCAAATCGAAGTTTTGCTCGATGGTAAATCATCAGATTACTATGGCTGTTGGGTGTATTATCCATGGAATAAGAAGCTAGTCCATTTATTGGGCAAAGCTGAATTTGTGGAATTACGTACGAGTCGAAACCTCTATAAAATTACACCAGCAGAGCGCACCGAATTATTAACAAAGAAGATTGGTATTATCGGATTATCGGTAGGGCAAATGATTGCCTTAACCATTGCAATGGAGCGTACTTGTGATGAAATTCGTTTAGCTGATTTTGATCTTATTGAATTAAGCAACATGAATCGCATCCGTACCTCAGTAACCAATATTGGTGTTTCAAAAGCTGTTGTTGCTGCTCGCGAAATTGCAGAGCTCGATCCGTACATCAACGTTAAAATATTTCTAGAAGGAATTACAGAAAACAATATCGATAGCTTTTTACTCGACAATGGTAAACTCGATTTACTCATTGAAGAATGTGATGGCCTCGATGTAAAAATACTGAGCAGAATAAAAGCTCGTGAATATGGTATACCGGTAGTCATGGAAACGAACGATCGTGGGATGGTCGATATAGAACGTTATGACTTGGAACCAAACCGTGCTTTATTGCATGGTTTAATACCTGAAAACATGGGCGACCTTACTGCCTTACACAATCTCAGCAACCAGGAAAAATTGCCTTTATTAGGCGCAATGGTTGGCATTGAACATATCTCCGAGCGCATGCGAATGTCGCTCGGAGAAATGGGCAAAACCATTTCTACCTGGCCTCAATTAGCTTCCTCTGTAGTGCTTGGGGGCGCTATGGTTACCGATATAAGTAGAAGAATACTTCTAAAACAATTTATGCTCTCTGGCAGATATTATGTTGATTTCAACGAATTAATTCAATAATAATGAACCGGAATAATGATAAAAATTAGAGCCTTTAGAGCCGTCGATGATCAAGAGGCCTGTATGAAATTTATTGAAGGGCATCGAAGATTATTGGAAATACATTTCGGTGTTGCGAAAGTAACATCTACAAATGTAGACTGGGTGAAAAGCGAGCATACTATTGTGATTATTGTTGAAAATGAAAATGGTGATAAAGTATATGGTGGTGCACGTGTACAAATGGTTGATGGAGAAATTCCTTTACCAATTGAACATGCTCTAGGACATTATGATCCGAAAATTTTTGATGTAGTAAAACCGGGCTGTGCAGAAATCTGTGGAATGTGGAATTCTATGGAAGTGGCTGGTATGGGAATTGGAAGTTTGATTTTATGCAGAGTAAGTGTTGCCATAGTAAACCAATTACCAATTGATAAAATATACATGTTATGTGCTCCAGTAACAACTCGTATGGGGAAAAGAGTAGGTGCAGTTATTGAAGTTAGCCTTGGCGATAATGGAATTTTCTTTTATCCTAAAGATGATTTTGTTGCAACAGCAATGGCTATCTTAGATGTGAACGATTTAGTGCACGCAGAAGAAAAAGAACGAATAAACATTTTAGAATTGCGCAATAACCCTAATCAATTAAAAATCGAAAAAGGGCCTAAAGGCGAATTTGAAGTGATGTACCAATTAGAAATACCTAATTTAAATGAGCATTAACTTATGAAGAAACTCAAACTCCTGTTTCTATTTATTTTAGTAGCATACTCTCCATTTATATTTGCCAACGACACTACCATTTTTAATAATGAGAATATCATTCAATCTATTGGAAAGGATATTCAAATACTAAGTGATGAAACAAATGCACTAACATTTGATGAGGTTTTAAAATCAAATGATTTTAAAATAAGCACAGAAAATGTACCTAACCTAGGGATTAGTAAAAGCACTCACTGGGTTCGATTCTCTATTAAAAATGAATTAAAAAGCAGAAGACTAATACTTCAACTACAATATCCTATTATTGATGAGATTGAGTTTTATGCTCCAACAGAAAATCATCAATATAAAAAAACCATCTCAGGAGAATTGGTTCATTTTAAGGAACGTGAAATTAATAATCAGAACTTCTTATACTATTTAGATATACCCGAAGGGGAAACGTATACGTATTTCTTAAAATTAAGAAGTGGTGAACAAATTCAACTGCCCTTATTAATTGGTGCTCAAAAACCAATCTTCGAAGACCTCATTCAAAAAGATTTAGTGTTTGGTTTATACATCGGTATTATTTTGGTAATGGCGATTTATAATCTGTTTATTTACTTCTCTGTACGTGATAGAAGTTATTTATATTATGTAGCCTACATTGTTTTTGTTGGCTTAACACAAGCCGTATTGCAAGGCTATGGCTTTAAATACTTATGGCCGTACTCAACTTGGTTAGTTTTACAAAGTACATTTTTGGTCCCGGTGTTTAATGGTTGGACAGCCATTGCTTTTGTGAAGCATTTTTTAAATACAAAAGAAAATTATAAAACAGGAAATACAATTCTAAATGTCATTTTCTTCTTTTACACCATTTGCTTTTTCCTTAGCATCACCAACCAATTTTATATAGCACAAAACTTAGTGCAACTTACAGCCTTGACTGGTTCTTTACTTACCATCTATGTTGCGTATAGAATTGGTAAACAGGGTTACCGCCCAGCCTATTATTTCCTAGTGGCCTGGACTATCTTTTTATTAAGTGTAGTCATTTTTGTGTTGAAGAATTTTAATATTCTCCCATATAATAACATGACCTACTATTCTTTACAAGTAGGGTCTGCCCTTGAAGTTACATTACTTTCATTTGCACTTGCTAATAAAATCAATATCTATCGAAAAGAAAAAGAAGAATCGCAATTAGAGGCTTTACGTGTTTCGCAAGAAAATGAAAGAATAATTCGCGAGCAAAATGTAATGTTGGAAGTGAAGGTTGAAGAACGTACACGTGCATTAAATCAATCGAACTTAGATTTAAACCTTGCATTAACAGATCTCAAAAATGCGCAAACTCAGCTCGTAGATGCAGAGAAGATGGCATCTCTCGGTCAGTTGACGGCAGGTATTGCACACGAAATTAATAACCCAATAAACTTCGTAAGTTCTAACATTAAACCACTAAGAAGAGACATTGAAGATATTCAAGAACTGATAACTAAATATGAGGAACTGGTAGATAAACATAGTTTGTCGGAGCAATTTGATGAAGTTGCCAAGCTGAAAAAGGAACTCGACTACGATTATTTAAAACACGAAATAGATGTGCTTTTAAAAGGTATGGCAGATGGTGCAGGACGAACAGTTGAAATCGTAAAAGGATTGAAGAGTTTTTCTCGTTTAGATGAATCTGATTTAAAATATGCAAATGTAAACGAAGGAATAGATTCAACACTCATTATATTAAGCAGCACCTTTAGAGGTAAAATTAATATGGTAAAAGAGCTTGGTCAAATTCCAGAAATAGAATGTTTTGCTGGTAAGTTGAATCAGGTATTCATGAACATTATCAATAATGCTGCACAAGCAGTATTGGCAATTCACTCGAATGATGATGAAGGGAAAGTGGTTATCAGAACACAAAACAATGGTGATAACATTAGCATACATATTATAGATAACGGAACGGGAATGTCTGAAGAAGTGCGCAGTAAAATTTTCGATCCATTCTTTACTACTAAAAAAGCTGGGGAAGGTACAGGCCTAGGCTTATCAATTGTTTACAGCATTATCGAACTTCATAAAGGAAGTATCGAAGTAAAATCTACACTTGGTGTAGGCACTGAATTTATTATAACTCTACCGCTTAACCAATAACATGAACAAAGACAAAATACGAGTCCTTTATGTAGATGATGAGGTGAACAACCTACATTCATTTAAAGCCTTATTCCGAAAGGATTACGATATACTTATAGCTGAATCTGCAGAAGAAGGGACCAAAATATTAGCTGAAGAGCAGGTTCATGTTATTATTTGCGATCAGCGAATGCCAGGAATGACAGGGGTTGAATTCTTCGAATCTATTTTAGTAAAGTATCCACATCCTATTAGAATTCTATTAACAGGGTATACCGATATACAAGCTGTAGTAGAAGCGATTAACCGTGGTCAGATTTATCGTTTTATTGATAAACCTTGGGATCAACAAGTTCTTTCTGTTGCTATTCAAAATGCATTTGAAATTTATCACACAAAATTTTTACTGCGCGAGCAAAATGTGCAATTGAAAAAAGCATACGATGAACTGGATAAATTTATTTACAGTGCTTCGCATGATTTACGTGCACCTTTAGCTTCTATTTTAGGTATTATTAAAGTGGCCAAAACAGACGATGCTGTTAAGATGCCCGAATATATTGACATGATAGACCATACTGTAAATAGAATGGATGCTTTTGTGCAAAATATTATAAAGTATTATAGAAGCAATCGTGTTGATGTAGAAGTAGCTCAAATTGAATTTTCAAAAATTGTTGATGAAATCACTTCTGATTTAGATCATCATATTAAAGACACTAGTATAAAGTTTCAAAAAAATATTTCTGAGCCTGTTTTCATTCGATCTGATGAAAGTAGAGTGAGAATAATTTTGAATAATATTTTACTAAATGCTATGAAATTTCATCACGACTCGAGCACAAACAAACAGATTACAATTAGTGTAAAAACAGATCACGAAAAATCATTAATAGAAATAGAAGATAATGGAATTGGAATTGATGCCGACCAACAGAATCAAATATTCGACATGTTCTTTAGAGGTGTGCACAAAAATGCGGGATCAGGAGTGGGCTTATACGTTGCTCGTGAAGCTCTGAAAAAAATTAATGGCGAAATCAATATCGAATCTACTCCCGGTGTAGGAAGTAAATTCGTTATTCAAATTCCTAATTTATTATAAAAGTAAACCAGCAATAGTTGCTGATAAGTATGATGCAAGAGTACCGCAGATCAATGCTTTAAATCCTAATTTAGCAAGGTCTGCTCTTCTGTCTGGGGCTAGCTCACCAATACCACCCACTTGTATTGCAATAGAACTAAAGTTAGCAAATCCACAAAGCGCGAAACTTACAATCACAATGGATTTATGTGTTAAAGCACCAGCTGCAATCATCGGCGATAAATTTGAGTAAGCTACAAATTCGTTGATCACTAATTTTGTACCCATTAGTGCACCAACTGCATGCGTGTCTTGAGATGGAACGCCCATTGCCCAAGCAAAAACAGAGAATACGGAGCCTAATATTTCTTTTAAACTTAATTCTTTTAATGAAATACCTACCCAACTAAAGTCTAAGCTGGTATGCCAGTATAACCATCTGCCCATCCATCCTAAACCTGCATCTACCATTGCTATTAAGGCAATAAATCCTAGTAACATTGCAATAACATTTAATGAAATCCTCATACCATCACTAGCACCATGCGAAATGGCATCCATTAAATTAGCATGTATTTTTTTGATTTCTATTTTTACGTTCCCTTTCGTTTCCGATTCTTCTGTTTCAGGGTAAACTATTTTTGAAATAACTAATGCTCCAGGTGCAGCCATAATACTTGCAGCAATTAAATACTCTGCAGGTACGCCCATCGAAATATAGACAGCCATTACTCCTCCTGCAATACAAGCCATACTTCCGGCCATACTTGCAAGTAACTCAGACATGGTCATTCCGCTGATGTAAGGTTTTATCATAATCTGTGCTTCCACTTGTCCCACAAATGCACTACCAACATTCGATAAGGCTTCTGAACCACTCACGCCCATTAACCAGTGTACACCTTTTGCAAATACCGCAACTACTCTTTGCATTAATCCAATATGATAAGCAATACTTACTAATACCGAAACGAAAATAATGGTTGGAATAATTTTAAAGAAAAAGATAAAGGTATTGCTGATACCAAATAATGGTGCTAATAATTGTGAATTAACCAACGGGCCAAAAACAAAGTCGGCTCCTTTGTTAGAGAAATCTAAAATCTTTGTTATAAAATGACCAACGTGAGAAAATACCGTTTGCCCCAAGGGAACTTTCAAAATAAATACAGCTAAAATGGCTTGTATCAATAAGCCTACAAATACCAAACGGTAATTAATTGCTTTTCTATTATTTGATAAAGCGAAAGAGAGTCCTAAGATTAAGGCAATTCCAATAAATCCGAAATAACGATCCATAGTTTATAATTTTCTTAAAAATAGTATTATTTTAAATACTACCTAATTAAATACCCGTTCTATCTAATTAAATTAGAATTTTGCATTTACGTTTACTTGCAATTTCCCTTTAGTTTGAATAATAACTTGAATGTACTCTTCGCTTAAGGTAATGTCTTGTGGTTTAATCTCTTCAATTTTACCTTTCAGTTTTAAGCCTGGTATTTTTGCATTGTTTAATGCCTCTTCCGCCGTTTTTTGAGCAGATGCCATTTGATCTTTCATGGAATAGTATAGCTTATCTTCAATCGCAGTTCTTAGGCTGCTCTTTAAAATCCATTCAGCAGTATTCACCAATGCATCTCTACTTTTAATGTCGAATTCGAAATCTTTGATGCGCAACATTTGGGTACTATCTAAATAAATTGGAGTGCCTAGTGCATATACTACGCCTTTGAATTTCTTTTTAAAAATGCCATTTTTTAATACAGCATTTATATCTAGCATCATTCCTATTTTATCGCCATTATTAAAAAAAATAATATCATTTATAGTGATTAATTGATAACCGTTATCAAAACTTAATTGCTTCCCTACAAATTCTTTTTTAGCCAATGCAGTAGCAAATGCATAGCTAACATTGGCATTGAAATACAAATTAAAGGTGCTATCAGCACGTTGTTGTTGTTGAAGTTTTGGTAAAGGTTTTAAGTCTACTGGCTCTGGCTTGTATCCAGTAATTACAGCTATATCCGAACGGAAACCTAAGTTTACATCTAGATTAACTCCATCACTTCTAATACTCGACATCGAAATAAATTCTGGTACAATTTTTAAATAAGTTTCATATCGCTCACTCACTGTTATTGGAGTTTGAAGTTGATTCCAGAATTGTAATGCAAGCGGTTTAAGTTTGATGTTTTTTGTAATTTCTATATCTAGTCTTTTATTGATGTCGGCTATTTGATTATTGACCACCGTTTCTATAATACTTCCAATTGGAATTTTAATTGGGCCTAGTTCTAAGTAGGGTTTTTCTCTCCATTGAAATCCAGCTTCAGACTTTGTAATAATATCCCAATCTTGGTTTAAATTTATTTTTGTATTGATAATAACATCGAGTTTAAATGTTGCTTCTTTGCTTTTGTCGATTCCAAAATCTTGATCGAACATGCTAAAAAAATCTTTCTTCAAACGACCTTTCACATAAACCTCAATAGGTGCTACAATCGTAATTTTATCTCCTTTGGCAGTAATCTTAAAATCCGACAATTTGGTTATTCGAAGAATCAAATTATCGTCATTATTATTCTCGAAGGAATTGTCGTTGTAGATTACCCCTTTAAACTGAGTGTTTATAGCATCTTCGAGATCTACTAGAGCTAAACTAATGGGTAGATTTAAGGTAGATAATGGCCTGTTAACCTGCTTAGCAGCCATTTTGGTCGGTAAGGGTGCGTTAGCCGTTTTTACTTTACAAGAGCTAAAAAGGCTCAATACTAGAATAAATAATAGTCCGATTAGGGTGAAGAATCGTGTTTTGTTCATGTTCAAAGGTAACAATTTATAAAAAGCCCTTAATCAATAATTAAAATTTCGTATTTTTATTACTCGTTTCACAAAATATCACTTATGAAAATAAATATACAATACAAAAAAGTTGCAATCTTTGCCGCTGTACTTGCAACTACCTTGCAAGTAAATGCTCAAGAAGAAGGTGTAACAAAATCACAAGGAGTAGCCGATGCTAAAAAGGAAGTCAATTTTATGACTACTGCTCTTTTAGAAACTTATTACAAAGCAGCCCCAAAACCAATCCAATTTATTGGTAACAAACAGGCACGAACGATACCAGAAATGGATATTGATCGTACAGGTAAAATTGTAAAAGAAGATCCATTTGGAGAAGTGAATTCAGTCTCTAAATCTTCATCAGCAGGTGTGGCTTCACCTGGCCCAATTCAAAATTTCAACGCATTAAATGATAATAGTCAATTTATACCACCAGATGTAAATGGTGCTGTTGGTCCAAACCACATCATGACTACCTTGAACTCTCAAGTTAGAATTCAAGATCGTTCTGGAACCGTAATTAGTACAGTTGGCCTAAATGCTTTTTGGTCACCAGTTGGAGGTATTACATCTTCTTACGACCCTAAAGTATTATATGACCATACCGCAAATCGTTGGATTTTTGTTTCCTCTGCGGAGCCACAATTAAATGAGTCGTGCACCTTATTAGCAGTTTCTAAAACAAGCGACCCAACACAAGGGTGGAATTTGTATAAAGTAGACGTTGATGCCAACAATCAAAAGTGGGTAGATTATCCAAGTATTGGTTTTAATGATCGTTGGATTGTCGTGCAAATGAATTTGTTCCCAATGACAGGTTTCACATCTTCTGCTCACCAAATTTATGTTTGGGATAAAGCAGATGTTTACGCAAATGGTACTGGTGTTTATACAAAATTCGATATTACGAATGAAGCCACTGCAATCGCTTGCCCATCTATTCATTATGATAACTCGGTATCTAAAATGTTTACCTTCCGTGTTACTTCTGGAAACACTTCAGCAAAAGGTGTTCTTGGTATGAGAACAATATCGGGTACTACAGCTAGCCCTGTTTTATCAACAGAAACAGTAATTCAAACAACCTCTACATGGGGAAGTTCAGGTGCAAACAATACTGACTTTGCTCCACAATTAGGCATAACAAGTAAGATTGCAACTAATGACCATCGTATGCGTCACGTTGTAGTTCGTAACGGAAGAATCTGGGCAGTACATTCAGTGTTCTTGCCAGCAGTTTCGGCTTCACGTAGTGCTATTCAATATTGGGAATTCGATACTACCGGAACAGTTATACAACGTTCGAGAATTGAAGATGCAACCGGGACTAAATTTTTCTCTTTCCCAAGTATTGCAGTAAATAACAAGAATGATGTGTTACTAGGATATGCAAGTTTCTCTCCAACACGATATGGTTCTTCTGCTTATTCATTCAGAAAAAGCACTGATGCTATTAATACATTTAGAGATGAGTACACTTTTAAATATGGAGAGAATACCTACTTCAAAAATTTTGGTGGCTCTCGTAACCGTTGGGGTGATTATACCAATACGGTAATTGACCCTACAAATGATTCTACCTTTTGGACTATTCAAGAATATGCTGGTTCAACGGCAAATAGTTGGGCTACTTGGTGGGCACATGTAAATCCATATACAGAGATTCCTGATTTCAAATCAGATATTAATTATGTTTGCCCTGGTGAGAACATTACGTTTACCAATACTTCTAATTTTTCTGGAAGTAACGTACAATGGACATTTGCAGGTGGAACACCAGCAACATCAACTGATGCAAGTCCAACTGTAACGTATAGCGCTGCTGGTAAATACAGAGCGACTTTAGTAGTAGATGGAAAAACACAATTGAAAGATGGGTATATCGTCGTATTAACAAACCCCGTTCGTACCATCAATAAAAACACTGTAAAACCTTGCGATGGAAATACAATTACACTTACTGCATCGCAAGCTTCAGCAACTTATTTGTGGAGCACTGGTGCCGTGTCGAGATCAATTTCTGTTACTCAATCTGGTGTTTACTATTGTGATATCACTGCCCCTAATGGCTTGTGTTCACGTAGAAGTGATTCGGTAACAATTAACTTTGTTCCTTACCCAGTAGTTACTTTAGATTCGTTAGCGCCTATTAATCCAGCTGCAACACCTCGTACTTTAACAGGAGGCTTACCTGTAGGGGGAAGCTACTCTGGAACTGGCGTTACCAATGGCGTATTTGATCCTGCTGTTGCAGGAGTTGGCGTCCATACAATAACTTATGCATTCCTTACACCAGAAGGTTGTGGTGGTTCTGCAACTAAAACCATTGAAGTAACGAACTCTGTAGGGATCAATTCACATTCATCTATTGTTGGTTTTAGTGTTACTCCAAACCCTACAAAAGGTGTAGTGAAATTGAATATTACAGGATTAGTAAATAGCAACTTAACAGTTACAGTAATTGATCAATTAGGTCGTGTAGTTTGGACTGCCAATTATGATGACAATAGCAAACACATTAATAAAGATTTAGATTTAGGATCATTGCCAAAAGGTGCTTACTTTATTAAAGCAGATTTTGGTAATTCATCTGAAATGAAAAAATTAATTATTGAATAATATTTACCTCGAACTATAAAATGTGCGGCACACACCGCACATTTTTTTTATCTATACACTATGAAAACACTCTACAAAAAAATTGGAATTTTTGCAATCGCAATTTCTGCGTTTGTTCAATCCATGGCCCAAGATGCTACCGTAATTAAAACGAATGGCATTGCAGATAAAAAGGTGGAAACAAATTTCATCAACACTGCGCTTATGGAAACATATTACAAACCTGCTCCTAAGCCTATACAATTTATTGGTAATAGAAAAGCAAGGGTAATTCCAGATATGGACTTAGATCCAAATATGGTTATTAAACAAGATCCTTTTACTTCAACCGCTGGAAATAAAACCAGTTCAATGCTTCCAAGTATTGCACCTGTTAGGAATTTCAATGGCTTAAATGATAACAGCACTTCGATTCCCCCAGACGTGAATGGAACAGTTGGCCCGAACCATACTATGGTTACCTTGAATACTCAAGTTCGTATTCAAGATAAAAATGGAGCAATAATAAGTACCATTTCATTGAATTCTTTTTGGGCACCAATTGGAGGAATAACGAGCACTTATGATCCAAAAATTTTATACGATCATGTTGCGAATCGTTGGATTTTTGTTTCTTCTGCAGAGCCTCAATTGAATACTTCATGTACTTTATTAGCGGTATCAAAAACAAGCGACCCTACACAAGGTTGGAATATGTATAAAGTAGATGTTGACCCAACCAACCAACGTTGGGTGGATTTTCCAAGTATCGGGTTTAACGGAAAATGGATTGTAGTGCAAATGAATTTATTTTCAATGGCAGGATTTACTTCTACCTCTCACCAAATTTATGTTTGGAATAAAGAAGATGTATACAATAATGGCGTTGGTAAATTCACAAAATTTGAAGTAACGAATGAAGGAACAGCAGTAGCTTGTCCATCTATTCATTATGACAATTCGACTAATAGAATGTTTTTAATAAGAGCATCAACTGGCAACAGTTCTGGTAAAGGTGCTATAACCATGAGAACAATATCTGGTCCTACAGATACTCCTGCAATGTCTGTTCCACTTGGAATACAAGCAAGTATATCTTGGGCTACAAGTGCTGGATCAAACGGAAACTTTAACCCTCAAATGGGTACAACTAATTTAATAAACGCTGGCGATCATCGTATTCGTCAAGTAGTTGTTCGTAATGGAAGAATTTGGGCTACGCATTCAATTTATTTACCAACCATAAGTGCTAAACGTACTTCAATACAATGGTGGGAATTAGATACTCTTGGAAACGTAATTCAACGTTCGTTAATCGATGATCCTACGAATGCAATGCATTATAATTACCCTAGTATTGCGGTAAATAAAAAAAATGATGTCATTCTTGGATACTCAAGTTTCTCTTTAGATCAATATGCTTCTGCAGCATATGCGATTAGAAGAAATAACGATCCAATCAACACCTTCAGAGAAAATTATAATTACAAAAATGGAGAGAATACTTACTTCAAAGATTTTGGAGCAGGCAGAAACCGATGGGGTGATTATTCTAATACAGTAGTTGATCCTACAAATGATTCAACATTTTGGACTATCCAAGAATATGCAGGTACTGCAATAAACAGTTGGGCAACTTGGTGGGCAGAAGTAGATCCTGATGCCTTAATCCCAGACTTTAAAGCCGATTTAATTTATGCTTGCCCAGGTGAAAATATATCATTTACCAATACTTCAAATTTTTCAGGATCGTCTGTATTGTGGACATTCACTGGTGGTATTCCAGCAACATCTACTGCAGCTAATCCTACAGTTACTTTTGCTGCCGCAGGTCGCCATAAAGTAACTTTAGAAATTGATGGTAAAGTGCAAACGAAAGATGGTTACATCATCACACTTGCTCAGCCGATTAGAACAATTACTAAAAATGCTGTGAAGCCTTGTGTCGGAAACACTATCAATTTAAATGCGTCACAAGCTTCGTCTACTTACCTTTGGAATACTGGTGCTACCACTCGTGCTATTTCAGTTACTGAGTCGGGAACATACTATTGCGATATTATCGCTCCAAACGGATTGTGTAGTCGTAGAAGTGATTCGGTAATAATTAATTTTACGCCACTTCCAATTGTAACGTTAGATTCGTTGAGTCCTATTAATCCAAATGCACAAGCATTAACATTAACTGGTGGTTTGCCGGTTGGTGGAACGTATGCTGGAACGGGTGTAAGTAATGGAGTGTTTAATCCTGCAGTGGCTGGATTGGGCATACATAACATTACCTATACTTTTATAACTCCTGAAGGTTGTAATGCTTCTGCTACTCGTAAAATTGAAGTAACGAATGCAGTAGGTGTAAACAGCAATTCAAAAATTATAGCTTTCAATGTTACACCAAACCCTGCAAAAGGACTTATCAAATTATCGTTAACTGGTTTAGTAAATAGCAATCTTAAACTTACCATTATCGATCAATTGGGTAGAGAAGTTTGGACTGCAAACTATGATGACAATAGCAAATCAATTGCAAAAGAAATTGATTTGGGCTCACTTCCTAAGGGCGCTTATTTCATCAAAGCTGAATTTGGAAATTCAATTGAAGTGAAAAAGTTGATTCTAGAATAATTTCAATATAAAATATAAAGAGAAGGGTTAGGCGATTGCTTAGCCCTTTTTTATTTCATGATGAGTACTTTTACTACCGATGTTCTGCTTTTCTCTTTTAATCGGATACTATAAATACCATTTTCTAAAAAGCTCAGATCAATTTCTTGGTAAGTACTTGGAGTATTATTAGTTACCCTTTCATATACATCTTGTCCAATACTATTCTTCACTTCAATTTTTTCTATGGTAATAGTTTTGTTGAAATTGAAATTGATAATTCCAGTGCTTGGATTCGGATACTGACTAATAATTAATTTGTCGAAATTATTAAACTCATTCTGATTGGAAATGCGATACTCTGCAATTAACCATTTCTCTGGATCGGCAATTCCACCCGTTACTTTATAGGGGAATGGGATATGAAAATTTTCTCCATTAGAAGTGTTGTTCAACGTCACTATAGAATCTTTACGGCTATTACCAAACCTAATAGGTATAGGCATCTCAAAGAAGTTTACACTGGTATGGGTAGTAGTTTGATTTATTGTAACATCAATACTAAAATCTTGATTTTGCTTCCATTGAATTTCATACTTCGGATATCCTTCTCCATAAAACCAATCGTTAAAATATTCAGTTAACGATGACCCATAAAGTTGTTCGAGGTGCTGTTTGAAAAACGCTGTGTTTGAAAATGAATAAGCAACAGTAGGGTCGCTTAAGTAATTTCTACATGCAGTAAAAAATAAATCGTCTCCCATTTTCCAACGCAACATGTGTAATAGATAGGAAGCCTTTACATAGGTTAAGCGATAATCGAATACTCTACTTACACTTGTGGTATCATCAACATAAACAGAACCACTTGTAGCTTGCAAGGCGTCATTTAGTGATTGCAATTTAAATACTTCCCAAGCAGCATCATTCACTCCGAAGTCGTTAATGAGTCCTGCCAAGTACGTTGCAAATCCTTCGTTTAACCAAATGTCTTTCCAGTTTGCGCAAGTCACTTTGTCGCCAAACCATTGATGTGCCAACTCATGCGCAATTAAGCCTCTGTTAAAATTCCCCATGAAACTCATCGTTTGGTGTTCCATGCCTCCGCCTATATTACATTGCACGTGCCCATATTTTTCGTTGAAGAATGGGTAGTCGCCAAATTTACTTTCATAGAAACGTAAAATGTTTTTAGTTTCGAGGAGTTGTGTTTTAGAAAGTTCCAATTGTTCTGGATAAACATAATTCAAGAACGACATTTCTCCTTGTCGTAACATCACCGTATCATCTATTACTGAATAATTACTAATGGCAATGGCAATTAAATAACTTGCAATTGGATGTCTGTGTTTCCAAGTATAGAGATACGATGTATCAACTGAATCAATACGTATCAATAAACCATTACTTCCTACTTTGTAGGGCTTCGGAGTTTTTACAGTGATGGAAATGCTATCTATTTTATCAATTAAATTCGACTGGCAAGGCCACCATTGTTTATCGCCATATGGCTCGGAGAGTGTCCATAATACAGGTGCTCCCGCATGAGTCCCTGTGCCGAATGCTCCAAATCCTGTTTGCTCTGGCGCGCCTTGGTAATAGATATCAATAGAATCTAATTGCCCAGCCGATAGGCTTGAGTTAAGTTGAATTGTTAATAGTTCGTCGGTGTGAGTATAAGTCATCAACGCATTTTTATATTTCACCGAATCCACTTGCATGTTATTTGCTAAGTCGAATTCTAAAGAAGAAGTATTTTCTTTCGAAATAAAATGATAGCGATTAAAACCTTTAATGTATTGTTCTGTAGGATTCGCTTCGAAATGAAAATCTATATAATGAAGATTGAGTTTAAAATTTCTTGCTTGATTAACTTTCGAAATTGATTTCGCTTTTTGTTCTTCTTGATGTTGAATACTCCGTTCTATTTCTTGCGCATTGGCAACAAATGAAACGAATAATAGAAGTACACAAAAAAGTATCTTATGCATTTAACACTATTCTAAACGTGGTCCCTTTTCCTATAGAAGATTCCTTAACGAATATTTGTCCGAAGTGGTAATTCTCGATAATTCTTTTCACTAATGATAAGCCCAAACCCCATCCCCGCTTACGTGTGGTGTAGCCAGGTTCAAACACTGTATCGAATTTCGACTTCGGTATACCAACACCAGTATCGGTAATATCGATGTACACTTTCTTTTTATGTTGGCGAATAAAAATGCTAATTTTTCCATCGGTACCAATTGCATTTACAGCATTCTTACATAGATTTTCTATCACCCAATCAAAGAGTGAAGGATTTAATTTTGCTTCAATATTGGCGTCACCATTAATTTCGTAAATAATCCTCGATGGACTTCTTTTCTGAATATATTCGATACCGTGCTCAACCACTTGTAACACATTCTCAGGTTTTAATTGAGGCATTGATCCTATTTTAGAAAAACGATCGGCAACTAATTCTAAGCGTTGAATATCGTGGTCCATTTCATCAAAGGAACTCTGGTCATCTTTTGCGTATTTCTCTTTGAGATGTTCCATCCAGGCCATAAGTGAAGAAATGGGTGTGCCCAATTGATGTGCAGTTTCTTTCGCCATACCTACCCATACTCTGTTTTGCTCTGATTTCCGACTTGAGTTAAATGCGATATAGGCGGCAATTAAAAATATTGCAATAATGGTAAGTTGTAAATAAGGGTATATTTTTAACTGTGTTAATATCGATGAATCTTTGTAATAAATGTATTGCTTCTCACCTGGGAAAACCTCATATTCAATAGGGTCATGTTGCGATTTCATTTCTTCCAATTGGGAAGCAAAGTAATTCGGATCATATTTCTTATCCGGTTCAATTTCTTCATTTAATGTTTTGGTAGAATCTAAGCCACGAGTTTGTAAAATAACATCATTAGAATCTGCAATAATTAGAGCAGTATTATTTTTATTGATGATGTAGTCAAATAGGAATACGATGAATTGGCTATCCGTAGTATCCGTAGCTTTTACCAATTGTTTAGTAGCTTCTAATCGCAATTGTATTTTCTCTTTCTCCTGATTTTGAAGCTTTTTTACCAATACACTCGTGTAAACCAAAGAGGATATGCCAATTATACCTGCAAAGGCTAAAAGGCCTATTTTCCATCGTTTTTTCTTTTCCGTAATATTCATCAAGGTTAAATTACGAATAAAACGCATTACCACAATATTTAGCTTAAAATCCTATATTTGTGATGCTATGGAAAGAAAAGTACGCGTAAGATTTGCCCCTAGTCCGACAGGGCCCTTACACATGGGTGGAGTAAGAACAGCTCTATACAATTATTTATTTGCCAAAAAGAACGGAGGCGACTTTATTTTAAGGATTGAGGACACCGACCAAACTAGATATGTGCCTGGAGCTGAGCAATATATTGTTAATGCATTAGCTTGGTGTGGAATCACATTTGACGAAGGTGTTCACATCGGCGGACCTGATGCACCATACCGTCAATCGGAACGTAAAGAAATGTATCGCCAATACGCGATGCAATTAATAGAGGCCGGGCATGCCTATTATGCATTTGATACCACAGAAGAATTAGATGAAATGCGTGAGCGTTTAAAAGCATCTAATGTAGCTTCTCCACAATACAATTACATTACTCGCGAAAACATGAAGAACTCTTTGAGTTTACCTCATGATGAAGTGGAAAGAAGATTGGCTGCTGGAGATGCTTATGTTATAAGAATTAAGATACCTCGTAAAGAAGAAATTCGTGTGGTGGATTTAATTCGCGGGAATGTACTTGTGCATAGTTCTCAAATGGACGACAAAGTATTATTCAAATCGGATGGAATGCCGACTTATCATTTGGCCAATGTTGTAGATGATTATTTAATGAAAATCACTCACGTTATTCGTGGCGAAGAGTGGTTGCCTTCTGCACCATTACACGTTTTACTATATCGTTATTTAGGATGGGAAGAAGTGATGCCACAGTTTGCACACTTACCTTTGTTATTAAAACCAGATGGTAATGGTAAATTAAGTAAGCGCGATGGTGATCGTTTGGGATTCCCTGTATTCCCTTTAGAATGGCATGATCCAGTATCGGGAGAGATGAGCTCAGGCTATCGCGAAAAAGGATATTTCCCAGAAGCTTTTGTAAATATGCTTGCTTTATTAGGATGGAATCCAGGTACTAGCCAAGAGATATTTACGATGCCCGAACTTATCGAAGCATTTTCAGTAGAACGAATTTCAAAATCAGGCGCAAAATTTGATGCGGCAAAAACGAAGTGGTTCAACCAACAATATTTACGTGCAAAAAGTGATGCTGAACTAGCAGTTATTTTCCAAATGGAATTAGTTGCTAAAGGAATAACAGCCGACATCAATTATGTGCAAGGTGTTTGTGCTTTAATAAAAGAGAAAGCACAATTTGTAAATGAATTTTGGTCACTAGCTTTTTATTTTTTCGAAGAACCTACTAGTTTTGATGAAGAGATAATTAAGAAAAGGTGGAAAGACCAATCTCCTGATTTTGTTAAAACCTTTACAGAAAACTTAAAGGCATTATCAGACTTCGGCCATGAAAATATTGAGAATTTGTTTAAGCAAACTGCAGAAACAATGGGAGTTTCTCCTGGTTCGGTGATGCAGATTTTCAGAGTAGCTATTTCTGGTGTAGGTGCAGGACCTGCAGTATTTGAAATGGTTTCGTTAATTGGAAAAGAAAAAGCAATTGCTCGTTTAGAAAAAGCAATGAATCATTTTAATTCAGTTGTATAGATGAAAGCTATATTTTATACTCTTGTATTAGGCATTGTGCTATCTTCTTGTCAGTCGGTTAAATTTAACCGTTACCCTGGAGAAGCATTGCCAGAATTCCCTGAAAATTTTAGAGGGAAGTACACGAGTATAAATAAAAACACATTCGGAATAGATACAGTAAGTGTATGGATTGCTACCAATGCTTATACTATTTTTAATGCTAAAGAAACTACAATTGACTTTTTAGATAGTTCGCATGTATTCTCTAAGTACCAAAAAAACTATTTCTTGTTTGTGAAAGAAAATGAATATTGGTCGGGATTCGCAGTAGCTAGAACTAAAAAAGGAATGGAAGTTATTCCATTTGTTATTCCAACCAGTAGCGATAGTGTTAAAGTCAAAAAATCACTAAGTAAATATTTTACGAATGTTGTTTGTGTCCCCTCAACAAATAAAATTGAAGGTGAAACATATTTCGCTGATATGAATGAAAAAAGTTTGTTGAAATACATCAGAAAAAACAAACGTTACAAAATGAACCTTATTCAAGACAAAGAATAATGAAAAGACCAATACGAGTACTTGTAGCAAAATGCGGATTAGACGGGCATGATCGTGGTGCAAAAATAATTGCAACTACCTTGCGCGATGCAGGCATGGAGGTGATCTATACTGGCTTACGTCAAACTCCCGAGATGATTGTTAATACAGCACTTCAAGAAGATGTTGATGCAATTGGTGTAAGCATTTTGAGTGGCGCCCATAATACGGTGTTCCCGAAAATTATTCAACTGATGAAAGATAAAAAGTTGGATGACGTATTACTTACTGGTGGTGGAATTATTCCGGATGAGGATATGATAGAGTTAAATGAAAAAGGAGTTGGGAAACTATTTCCTCCAGGAACACCTACTATAGATATCGTGAATTACATTACCACTTGGGTAAATGAACATCGTAATTTCTAATATGAAAAAAATAGCAATCCTATTTTCAATTTTCTTTTTGCCACTTATTTCAAATGCGCAAATAAGTAAATCTGGGTATAAAGATTTTAAATGGGGGCAGTTAGAGTCGGCAACGAAAGGATTAATGAATTGCAATTCAAAATTATCGGGGTCTGATTTTACGAATTGCGACATAACCTCAAAAGATTCTTTGTTTTATATGAATTTCAAATATCAATTTTGCAATGTTCGTTTCTTTAAGGGAAAACTTTGTGAAGTTCAATTTGATTTGAATCATGCAGACATTGCTAGTATTATTGCATCATTCACACAGCAATTTGGTAAACCTATCATCAAAGAAAAGAAACACAAAGCACTTGATGAGGAAAATCAATCAACAGGATACCAATGGAAAGTTGGCGATACTGAAATTTTTATGATAAATGATGGGCGTAAAATGCCAGCGATTTGCATCATAAGTTCAATATCTGCAAAAATAAATTACCCTATTAACACTTTAGATTTAGAAAAATTAATTTTTGAGTAATGGTATACGAAAATATTTTAAGCGAAACTAAAAATGGTACACAATACATTACCATTAACAGAGCAACTAAATTAAATGCTCTAAATAAACAGACTTTAGAAGAACTTCATCATGCATTTGTAGAAAGTTTTGCAGATGCGAATGTGAAATCAATTTTATTAACTGGCGATGGAGAGAAAGCATTTGTTGCAGGTGCAGATATTGCAGAGTTTGCCAATTTCTCAATAGAAGAGGGTAAGGAGTTAAGTGCAATTGGACAAGAATCTGTTTTTAATTTAATTGAGAATTCACCAGTTCCTGTGATTGCAGCCATAAATGGTTTTGCACTAGGTGGCGGATTAGAATTAGCGATGAGTTGTCATATTCGTGTGGCTAGTGACAATGCTAAAATGGGATTACCAGAAGTTGGCTTGGGAGTTATACCAGGTTATGGTGGCACTCAACGTTTAGCACAGCTTGTAGGCAAAGGTAGAGCCATGGAGATGATCATGACTGCTGATATGATTAACGCTACTGAGGCACATCGTATTGGTCTTGTGAACCACGTAACAACACTTGAAGGATTAATCGTGAAATGTGAAGATATTATTGCGAAAATACATACGAAATCATCTGTTGCCATTAGCCATGCTATTCGCTCTGTAAATGCAGGGTTTACCGATGGTGTTAATGGTTTTGAAGTTGAAATTGAAGAATTTGGAAATTGTTTCGGTACCGAAGATTTTAAAGAAGGTACTACTGCTTTTGTAGAAAAACGCAAACCGATTTTCCCTGGAAAATAGTATTCAGAATTGAGATATTAGATTTTAGAAAGCTAGGTCATTGCACCTGGCTTTTTTTGTTATAAAAATTCTAAATTGAAATCTACATTCAATTTAGAATTTAGAATTTTTCAAAAAGTCTTCATACGCCATCTCAATTCCTTCGGCAAGTTCTACTTTGTGTTTCCAGCCTAAAGAAAGAAGCTTGCTCACATCCATCAATTTTCTTGGTGTGCCATCAGGCTTAGAGGTATCGAATGTAATTGAGCCTTCATATCCAAGTACATGTTTTATTAAGCCAGCCAAGTCTTTAATGCTTAAATCGTGACCAGTGCCGATGTTAATGAAATCAGGTTCATTGTAATTCATCATCAAGAAATAACAAGCATCTGCTAAATCATCAGAGTACATGAATTCACGAAGTGGTGAACCTGTACCCCATATTTCAACATGATCTGCATTATTCATTTTTGCTTCATGGAAACGACGAATTAATGCAGGAAGTACGTGAGAATTTTCAGGGTGATAATTATCGTTGATGCCGTATAAATTGGTTGGCATTACGGAAATGAAATTACAACCATATTGAGCACGGTAAGCCTCACACATTTTTATACCTGCAATTTTCGCAATGGCATAAGGTTCATTGGTGGGTTCTAATATTCCAGTTAATAAATACTCTTCTTTTAAAGGCTGTGGAGCTAACTTAGGATAAATACAGCTAGATCCGAGGAACATTAGCTTCTTTACTTTATTCACATAAGCAGCATGTATAACATTATTCTGAAGTTGTAAATTTTCGTATAAGAAATCTGCTCGGTATGTATTGTTTGCCATAATGCCACCCACTTTTGCAGCAGCTAAAAAAACATACTCTGGTTGTTCTGTTTGGAAAAATGCATCGACAAGAGGTTGGTTTCTTAAATCTAATTCTTTAGAAGTTCTTGTAATGATATTAGTATAACCTTCGCTAATTAATTTACGATGAATAGCAGACCCTACCATTCCGCGGTGACCAGCGATGTATATTTTCGATGATTTTTCCATAATTCAAAAATACATTTATCTTCCGGAATTTCTATCTTTGTTCAAAATATATACCCTTGGGAAAAGATAAATTAAAGCGATTTGCTGAATTAGAAACCTTTACTAATGTATTTCAGCTAAATCCAGTGCATAAAGGAAATTGGAATAAAAATTATTTTAAAAATAATCAACCGATAGTATTAGAATTAGGATGTGGTAGGGGTGAATACACAGTAAGCCTTGCAAAGTACTTTCCAGTAAAGAATTTTATTGGCATCGACATTAAAGGAGCTCGAATATGGCGTGGTGCGAAAACGGGTATGGAGGAAAATATTTCAAATATGGCTTTTCTGCGTATTGAAATAGAACAATTGGAAGAACATTTTTCGGACAAAGAAGTAGATGAGATTTGGATTACCTTCCCCGACCCTCAACCTCAAATTAGCAGAGAGAGAAAACGCTTAACGTCAGATCGATTTTTAACGATGTATAAAAAAGTATTATCGCCCAATGGCATTGTTCATCTAAAAACAGATAATGATGGACTGTACGCTTATACCTTAGAAAAAATTGCCGAATTGAATTTAAAATTAATTAAGCATACTGCAGATTTGTATAAAGAAGAATGGTTAGACGATGTGCTTTCTATTCAAACAACATACGAGAAAATCTATCGTGATAAAGGGAAAAATATAAATTACATTCAGTTTCAATTTTAATGAAAGCCGACGATTCGTTTTTCGATAAAGTGTTTTCTGTAGTAAGGTTGATCCCTTATGGCAGAGCAACATCATACGGTGCAATTGCCGAATACATTGGAATGAAAGGATCCTCTAGAATGGTTGGCTGGGCAATGAATGCATCGCATAGTCAAGCACTGCCAGTTCCAGCACATCGAGTGGTTAATAGAAATGGCGACCTTACCGGTAAGCATCATTTCCCTTCACCAAACTTGATGGATGAATTATTAAAATCAGAAGGTATTAAAGTTGTTGATGATAGAATCGTAGATTTTAAAAATGTTTTCTGGAACCCTTCAGAAGAATTATAATCAATACGCGCAACATCCAACAATATGGTCGTTTACCATTCCAGTTGCTTGCATATGAGCATAGCAAATGGTTGACCCGAAAAATTTAAATCCTCTTTTCTTTAAATCCTTACTAATCGCATCCGACTCTTTTGAAATTGCAGGCACTTCCGATAAACTTTTTCGTTTATTAATAATAGATTTCCCGTTCGGCATGAACGAATATAAGTAAGCATCGAATGAACCATATTCCTTTTGAATAGCTAAGAATAGCTGAGCATTCGAAATAGCTGATTTGATTTTTAAACGATTTTTAATGATGCCATCAAATACCATCAATTCTTCCACTTTAGCATCGTCGAACTTTGCGATTTTCTTTGCATCGAAATTAGCAAAGGCTTTTTTGTAGCCTGCTCTCTTGCGCAAAACTGTAATCCAGCTTAATCCTGCTTGTGCAGATTCGAGTACTAAAAACTCAAACAATACTTTATCGTCATGGGTTTCTTTCCCCCATTCTTCATCATGGTATTTGATATAAATAGGGTCGCTTAAACACCAAGCGCATCTTGTTAATACTTTGGCCATTTATTGTGCATTTAATTCATCCCAATACTCTACTGCTCTTCTGAAATGTGGTATCACTATAGAGCCGCCTACTAAATTGGCAATCATGAATACTTCCCAAACTTCTTCGTTTGACAAACCCTCTTCCTTGCATTTCCCTAAATGGTATTTTATGCAATCATCACAACGCAAAACCATAGAGGCAACTAAACCAAGCATTTCTTTGGTTTTAACATTCAGAGCACCTTCGGCATAACTTGTGGTATCTAAATTGAAAAAACGATTGATGTTTAAATTCTTTTCTTCAGCAATGCGTTCGTTCATTTTAGAACGATAGGCATTAAATTCTTCTGCTAATTTTCCCATAGATTAAAGATATAAAATTTAATAGGATAGGGGGAAAGGCATCGACTAAATTTTCTATATTTGAACAAAGCATATTATGAGCAAGAAGTTATATTTATTAGATGGAATGGCCTTAATTTACAGGGCACATTTCGCATTAAGTAAATCTCCTCGATTTACCACAAACGGTTTAAACACTTCTGCTGTGTTTGGCTTTGCAAATACCTTATTAGAATTAATCCGTAGAGAGAGCCCTTCACATATTGCTGTGGTTTTTGATACAGCAGCTCCTACAGAACGCCATACCGATTATGTAGAATACAAAGCTCATCGTGAAGCGATGCCCGAAGATTTATCCTTAGCAATCCCATATGTATTTCAGCTTATAGAAGGATTTAACATTCCTGTAATTACAATGGATGGATATGAAGCGGATGATATTATTGGTACTCTAGCTAAACAAGCAGAGAAAGAAGGATTCGATGTCTATTGCATGACTCCCGATAAAGATTTCGCGCAATTAGTGTCTGATCACATCTTTGTTTATAAGCCTGCTCGTATGGGCAATGATATTGAAATTATGGGTGTGCCAGAAGTACTAAAGAAATGGGAAATAGAGCACGTACATCAAGTTATCGATATTTTAGGTTTATGGGGTGATGCAGTTGATAATATCCCGGGGATCCCTGGTATTGGTGAGAAAACCGCGAAAGAGCTTATTCGCAGATATGGTTCGATGGAAAATATTATTGCAAACTCACACGAACTTAAAGGTAAGCAAAAAGAGAATGTTGAGAATTTTGCAGAGCAAGGTCTGCTCTCTAAAAAGCTAGCAACAATTATTTTGAATGTACCAGTTCAGTTTGATGAGAAACAATATCTCCTAGATCCTCCGAGTAGAGAATTGCTAGAGCCTTTATTTGCAGAGTTAGAATTTAGAACCTTAGGAAGAAGAGTCTTTGGAGAGGAGTTTACTATTGCGCAAGCTTCTCAAAATGCAGCAGTAAATAGTAATGCACAAATGGATTTATTCGGGCAACAAGTATTGCCATCAAAAAGAGATGCATTGCCAACCGAAGAAGAATCAATTCGCGTTTACAAAACAATTAAAGATGTTCCGCATACTTATCATTTTGTAGAATCGGATGCCGACATCAACAATCTAATTGAGAAACTAAGCAATGCAAGTGCTATTTGCTTTGATACAGAAACTACATCAACCGATGCAAACACTGCAGAATTAGTAGGAATGTCATTCGCTATTAAAACTACGGAAGCATACTATGTTCCAGTGCCAGCAGATAAGGGCAAAGCAGTAGAGATTGCTAGTAAGTTCAAAGCTGTTCTCGAAAATCCGAACATCGAAAAAATTGGACAAAATATTAAATACGATATAACAGTGTTAGCATCTTATGGGATTTCTGTAAAAGGAAAATTATTTGATACCATGCTCGCACAATACATTGTAGATGCTGATGCTCGTAATAATATGGACATTATGGCAAATGCGTATTTAGATTATTCTCCAGTATCCATCACAACATTAATCGGAGCTAAAGGCAAAAACCAAGGGAATATGCGCGACATAGAGCCTGCCTTAGTAAAAGATTATGCTGCCGAAGATGCCGACATTACACTACAACTAAAAGAAGTGCTTTCTGGAATCCTAAAAGAAAATAATGGAGAAGAATTATTTTATAATGTAGAAACTCCATTGGTATATGTTCTTTCGGATATGGAGCGTACTGGCGTAAAAGTTGACGAAGAAACCTTGAAAGTATTTTCAAAAGAATTAGAAATAGACATTCGTAATTTGGAAGAAACGATTTACGAGAAAGCTGGAGTGAAATTTAATATAGCATCTCCAAAACAATTAGGAGAAGTGTTGTTTGATAAATTACAGTTAGACCCTAAAGCAAAGAAAACAAAAACTGGGCAATACCAAACCGGCGAGGATGTGTTAACGGCACTTTCTCCTAAACACGATATTGTGCAATACATTTTAGATTTCCGTTCCCTACAAAAATTAAAATCAACTTACGTTGATGCTTTGCCGGAAATGATTAACCCTTCAACAGGACGAGTGCATACTTCGTACAATCAAGCTGTAGCGGCTACTGGTCGTTTGAGTTCTAACAATCCGAACTTGCAAAACATCCCTATTAAAACAGCTCGTGGCAGAGAAGTACGTAAAGCATTTATAGCAAAAGATAACGAACATTTAATATTAAGTGCAGATTACTCTCAAATAGAACTTCGTATTATTGCTGAAATGGCGGATGAGAAAAATATGTTGGAAGCTTTTTCAAATGGTCTCGATATTCATACAGCAACAGCTGCGAAAGTATATGGAATAACTATTGAAGAAGTAACCTCTACTCAACGTAGAAATGCCAAAGCAGTTAACTTTGGTATTATCTATGGACAGTCGGCATTTGGATTATCGCAAGGATTAGGTATTCCTCGTAAAGAGGCCCAAGAAATTATTGAGAATTATTTCACTCAATATCCTGGTATTAAAAAATACATGAGCGATACCATTGAGTTTGCAAAAGCAAATGGATATGTTGAGACCTTGATGAAGCGAAGAAGATACCTTCGTGATATCAATTCAGCGAATGCTACCGTTCGTGGTTTTGCAGAACGAAATGCTATTAACGCCCCAATTCAAGGATCAGCAGCTGATATGATTAAAGTAGCAATGATTAATATTTTCAATGAAATGAATGCTCGCAATCTTCGCTCTAAAATGACCATGCAAGTGCATGACGAATTAGTGTTTGAAGTGCATCAGTCAGAATTAGAAGAAATGAAAGCATTGGTAATAGATAAAATGCAAACAGCTATGAAACTTAATGTTCCTATTTTAGTTGAAGTAGGAGTAGGTAAAGATTGGCTCGAAGCTCACTAATAGTAATGGGTAGTGAGTAGTGGGTAATGAGAAACTAAATCCTACTACTCAACACCCATTACCCATTACTCACTACTCAATACTCATAAAATGGAAGACTTAAAATACCCAGTTGGAAAATTCAAAATGCCATCATCTTATGACGAGGCGTTTCGTAAAGAGGCTATTCAGATTTTATCAGAATTGCCATCTCAATTAAATGAAGTTTTAAATGGTATACAAACTAGTCAGTTGGCTGGATGTTATCGTCCGGATGGTTGGAACATTAAGCAAGTGGTACACCATATAGCGGATAGTCATTTAAATTGTTTGGTTAGGGTGAAGTTAGCTTTAACAGAAGATCATCCAACGATTAAACCATACGATGAAAATTTGTGGTCGAACTTAGCCGATGCAACTAACGATAATATTCAACCCTCTCTTTTAATTATTGAAGGAGTTCATGCAAGATTAGTTACCATGTTAAATTCACTTTCGGCAGAACAATGGGAGCGCACAGTTCATCATCCAGAAAGTAAAAGGGACATGAGCATAAATTTCTTACTAGGTTTATACTCATGGCATAGTCGCCATCATTTAGCACATATAAAAAACGCAATTGCAAATCCTTATTAATTCATGGCAATCATTGGCAATCAAATTACAAAAGCGAAAGTATTACTTGACGAAGGTGAACTTGTAGCTATACCTACGGAAACCGTTTATGGTTTAGCCGCAAATGCTTTTGATGTCAATGCTGTATTGAAGATTTACGAGGTAAAGAATCGTCCGAAATTCAATCCCTTAATTCTTCATAGTAATTCGTTGAGCAGATTTGAAGAATGGGGCATAGTAATTACACCACAATTACAAAAACTTGCCGATCATTTTTCTCCTGGTCCATTAACTTATGTAGTTCAGAAATCATCACAGATTCCAGATATTATTTCTGCTGGGCAAGATAGTGTTGCATTGCGAATACCCAATCATAAAAGAGCATTGGAATTACTTGCAGCATTAGATTACCCATTAGCAGCACCAAGTGCTAACCCATCTGAATATGTTAGCCCGACTACTGCCTTCCACGTTCAAGAACAATTAGGCGATAAAATACCTTACATTCTTGATGGTGGTTCGTGCGAAATTGGTGTAGAATCAACTATTGTAGATTTGCGATTCCCTAAAGTAAGATTACTAAGATTGGGTGGAATAAGTAAAGAAGAAATTGAAGAAGTATTAGGTGAAGAGATTGAAGATTTATTAGTATCCGACAATATTATTGCACCTGGCATGATGAAGAGACATTATGCAACGGCACATCCCATTATTTTCGAAGAAAATAGAGAAGAGATTGCAATTACAGAAAACACTTTCGCGTTACGATTTAAATCGTATGCTGATTATCTGCCTAAAGAAAATCAATTTTTACTTTCTCCAGAAGGCAATATAAATGAAGCAGCAGCAAATCTGTTTTCTACCATGCGCAAAATGGATGCTATGGAAATGGATTTAATAATTGTGGAGCACTTCCCAACAATTGGTATTGGCCGAGCAATTAATGATCGTTTAGAAAGAGCGGCAAGTAAAAATTTACATGCCAAGTAATTCCTTTAATCGCTGATATCCACTTTTGCTTACTGGTAATTGAATTCCTGAACTCAACACGGCTAGGTGAGACTCTTTATCGTAGGCATCTATTCTAGTAACCAAGGAAACATTAACTAAATAGGAACGATGTATTCTTACAAAATCATTTGCTGAAAGTTGTTCCTCAAAAAAACTCATCGTTTTGTTTTTAGAGAAGCTGCCTTCATTCGTCATGATTTTCACGTTGTCACCATTCGCTTCAATATATTGGATATCTACTGTAGGTATAATTTTTATTTTACCATCTACCTTTACTACAATTCTATTTTGTGCAGTTGGACTTACAGGCATTTGTAATTGCTCGGTATTAATTTTTGGTATTAAATTCGATTTGAATTTTTGTATAGATTTGTCGAATCGCTCTTTGTTAAATGGCTTGAGCAAATAATCAATTGCATTTGCTTCGAATGCTTTTAACGCATACTCGTCAAATGCAGTAGTAAATATTATTGCAGGAGGATTGTCGATTAATTCTAGCAATTCAAATCCGTTAATTTTCGGCATTTGAACATCTAGAAAAACGATATCGGGTTGTAATTGTTGTATCGCTTTCATCCCTTCGAAACCATCAGAACATTCTGCTAGTATTTTTATTTCGGGGTATGACATTAAATATTCGACAACGATTGAGCGCGCTAAAGGCTCGTCGTCGATGATGATGCAAGTACTCATTGTGGAATAATAATTTTTGTGATGAACAATCCGTTTTCTTCTCGAGTTTGCAAGAGATCATTTCTTGCGTAAAGTAAATATAATCTTCGTTGTATAGAATTTAACCCAAATCCAGTTCCCTTTACATTCGCAGTTCGTGTTTGCGAATCAAAAGGGTTACTAACTTCTACTTCAACTACATTTTTGTTTTTTATCACTTGTATTCTAATGCTAACTTCTCCGGTAGTATCATATAACCCGAACTTAATCGCATTTTCTACAACAGGTTGCAAGATCATTGCGGGAACTTCAGCTTCAACGTTTTCAGTATTTTCAATAATGGTATTTAATCGATGTCCGAAACGAACTTTTTCAATTGCCAAATAAAGTTCTAATTGTTTAAGTTCTTCTGCTAAACTTATTTTTATATTTTCTTCTTGACGTAATGTGCTGCGTAAAAAATCGGAAAGCTGATGAATCATAGTGCGAGCCTGATCTGGCTTCACAACAATTAATGCGGAGATAGAATTTAAACTATTAAATAAAAAGTGAGGTTGTAATTTTTGTCGCAAACTCAATAACTCAGCTTCTTTGGCTAGGTCTTCTAATTTTTGTCTGCGCTTATCTTGTTCTCTTTGTTCTTCTATTCCGTACCAAAACCAACTCACACCTAAAGCGGATGTGTTAATCATTAATCCGAAAATAAATCGTACCGAAAAAGATTGTTTTAAAAATGCGAAATAATTTTCTTCACTAATACTTACAAATTGTAATAATGAAGGAGTTTTCGAAGCCCATAAATAAGTAATTGCAATCACCATTGAAATACTTATCCAAATCGATTTCCCGACTGGCTTATAAAACAAAAGCACTAAACTGATAATTACACATGTACCCGCTAAAATGCTATTGTATATGGCACTATCCCATATCGAAGTTAACCACGAGAAGTGAAACACATTATGTACTATTAAGATGTGTGTAAGCATCCAGCTAAACAACAACACAATAAATAGTGCATTAAATTTTCGATAAGAAAAGAGCGTTTTCGCCATTCTTTAGTAGCTTCTAATGTCGATACCTGCAAGTACTGATACGCCTTCAATTACTAATACCTTAGAATCGTCGGCATCAAAATCAATAACATTACGTTTGTCGTCCATGCCACCTAAAATGCTAACCATATCGGTTTGTATTCTCCAATTGGCTGGCACTACTAATTTAGTTCCGCCAAAAACTTGAACGATTTCAATTTTTACTCTACCAGTGATATCGCATTTGCTAAGGTTTATTTCATTGCCTCCAAATACAGATACAATTTCACCTCCCTTAAAATTTTTGCTCACCATTATTTTTTTATTACCACCGAAAATAGCAATCACTTCAATACGATCATCAAGAGATTCATCAGCACCTATATTGGTAAAGTTGCCAGATTCCTCATCGAACATATGAACTGTTTTTGGTTTCTTCTTGCGTAGCAAACGTATACCCAACACAATTAAAAGTAATGGAAATATCATCGATGTTAATCGAACATCGTATCCAGCAATTTTGTCAATTAAAAATATTGCACCTATTCCTGTTATTACTGCCCACGACCAATCTTTAAATCGATTGCTAACACCTAATGATAGTCCAAGTGCTACCATAAACATTGGCCAGCTGAACAACCATTCCGGCAAAGGGAAGTCGAACGACCTTCCTAAGAATAACAATCCAAATAAGATAATTAGGTAACCTACCCACTCTTTGTTTTTCTGACTTCTATGATTATACTTATTCATTGTTTTAATAATTTAATATACGAATGTACATTAGAATGAAAACCAACACAAGCCTAATACGTTATTAAAGAACAAAAAGCCGATGAATGCAGGATTTTTGGGGTTAAAATTATACCTTTGAGTATGATACAATACATTCTAGTAGGGATATTGTTGATTTGGGCTGTTTATTTCATAGTACGCAGCATACGGAATCAATTCACAAAACAATCGGGCTGTGCCTCGAATTGTAAATGTGATGTTGATTTTAGTCAGATAAACGCTGATGCAAATGCAAAATGAAGATAGAAGTCATCAGTAGCCTCCAAAACCCGAAGGTTAAAAATTTAGTAAAGCTTATTGAAAAGTCTTCTGAGCGAAGAGCTCAACAATTAATTGTTGTTGAAGGGCTTCGTGAATTAGGATTAGCAATTTCAGCGGGAATGCAAATTTCACAATTGTATTTCTGTCCAACGATAGGTGCTCAAGCAGAGGATTTAGTTGCAGATCAATATTTCGAAGTAACAAAAGAAGTATTCGCAAAAATTGCTTACCGAGAAAACTCAGATGGATTTATAGGTTTACTCGTTCCTCGTTTTTATACTTTAGAAACTTTGCCACTAAGCGATTCTCCTTTTATTATCACACTTGAAGCTGTAGAAAAACCAGGTAATCTTGGAGCAATTCTAAGAACTGCAGATGCAGCTAATATTGATGCAGTAATTATTTGTGATCCTAAAACAGATATCTATAATCCTAATGCCATTCGCTCAAGTGTCGGTTGCATCTTCACAGTGCCAATTGTTGTTACCACTAATGAGGAGTTAAAAGTTTGGTTTGATGAAAAAGGAATTCAATACTTTGCTGCAGCATTAACTGCAGAAAAATTATATACAGAAATTGATTTCAAAAAGCCTTCAGCCATTATTATGGGAACTGAAGCAACGGGGTTAAGTGAATTTTGGTTAACTCAATCTACTGCTCAAATAAAGATTCCAATGCAAGGGAAAATTGATTCATTAAATGTGTCGATTTCAACTGCGGTGTTAACTTTTGAGGCGAATAGGCAACGCAATCTATAATTGGTGGCACCACTTAAGTCATGCCACCAATTACCTGCATTTATGCAACTTTTTTAAAAAACATGCATTTATTAAGCTAAACTCGCTCTATGAGTACTGTAGCGTAGGCTACAACACCTTCTTCTCTACCAATAAATCCCATTTGTTCATTAGTAGTAGCCTTAATTGACAAGTCGTCTTCAGAGATTCCCATCGCTTTAGCAAGGATGGTTTTCATGGCAGGTATATGAGGATTAATTTTCGGTGCTTCTAAACAAATCATGCAATCAATATTGCCAATAGCATAGTTTTTTTCTTGAAGCATTTTTACGCATTCTTCTAATAAGATAACACTCGATATACCTTTCCAACGTGCGTCGGTATTTGAAAAATGAAATCCGATGTCGCGTAAATTTGCGGCACCTAATAAGGCATCGCATATAGCGTGTATTAAAACATCAGCATCTGAGTGGCCAAAGGCTCCTTTGTGATGTTCTAGTTGTACACCACCCATAAAAAAAGGATGTCCATCTTTTAATTGATGGACATCGAAACCAAAACCTACTTTGATTTTCATATTTTTAGTTTTTTGCGTCTGGACTTTCAAAGTTAAATGTCAACGAGAATCGTAATGTGTTTTCTAAAGGATTACGTTGTGTAGTTGGCACTAAATAGGATAAATCTAATCCGAAAATATTGTACTTTATACCTGCTCCAAATGTGAAGTACTGACGATTCCCTTTAGTAGGATGTTCGTAGAAATAACCTGCACGTAATGCAAATTGTTTATCATACCAATATTCAAATCCTGCTGAATAATATATCTCATGAAACTCTTCTGTTAATCCTCCAGGCGCATCATTAAATGATTGGAAAATACCTCTTGGTACAGATACGTTAGTCGTTTGTCCCTTAACAATTACAGGGTCTCCATTGCTATCTAAAATAACTTTGTTAGTGCTATCTACTGCATAAATAGGATTCGTAGGCACCAATAATTTGTTCGCTTCAACAAACACCATAATCTCATTGAAGTTATCAAGCTTCATTGTTCCTGAAGCACCTACTCTTAAATTTGTAGGGATAAAATATCGATCAGATGAATTCGTATAATTCATTTTCGCTCCAATATTAGAGATATCAAAACCGTAAGCGATTGTTGTTTTCTTACCATTGATGATAAAATCTGGATTGGTATAAAAACCCGAAATGTCTACTGCTACCGAACGTCCAGCTTTAACTGATTGCCCGTTTTGGGCTAATTGCCCTTGTGCCAAATCCGAATTGATAAATCGGAACGCTGTACCTATGGCGAATTTATCAGATAGCTTTCTATTGTATGAAAAGTCAATCGATAATTCATTTGGATTGCCAGAACCGGTAACATTACCTGTCATGTCTGTAAAAGTGATATCGCCTAAAGAGAAAAATCTTAAGCTACCACCAATAGTTTGTTTTTTGTCGATTTTATAGTAACCACTTAAATAGGCTAAGTTAATATCGGGCACTAACGCTTGTAACCAAGGAGTGTAAGCTAAACCAAATGCGTATTCTTTCTCCATAAATGCATATTTAGCCGAATTCCAATGACTAGAATACACATCAGGACTTGTTGCTACACCTCCGTCGCCCATTGCCCCAGCTCTAGAATCAGGGCCGATTAATAGGAATGGCACAGCAGTGGTTATAGCATTTACAGAAGATTCTCTTCCATTTAAATTCTGTGTAGTTAATTGAGCATTTGCTTGCTCCGTTATAGAAAATATCCCTAAAGTACTTAATAGTATCCCTGTACTTAATCCTTTAATTTTCACGTTCTTCAAAATCATTTTTATAGTTTATTTCACAATTACAGCCTATTATAACTGAATTTTTATCTATTTATTGCCTGTGGGTTGCTTAATTAGTAATGATTTAACAGACAGATTGGCCCAAATATAGAAAAATCTCTATTAAGCCAATTAATTTAGAATGACTAGTTTTTGATACTGATCAGCAATGTTTCCATTAGACGCTTTTGCTTTTAGTCTGTAAACATAGACCCCACGAGCCAATTTGTCTCCATATTCATCTTTGCCATCCCAAGTGATATTAGCCACTCTAGATCCTGAATTACCGACTTCTTGTTGTATCGTTTTTACTAATCGACCTGAAACACTAAACACCTGAATCATTACCGATAAATTATCCCCCGGACGATTGTGTTCAAATTGAAATCCCGTTGTAGTTGTAAATGGGTTTGGATAATTATATACTTTGTCGATGCTGAAATTTTTCGAATCGAGTACGGTAAATTCTGTTGTTTTCTCAGATGAATTATTGAATACATCCCATGCTTTAATACTCAAGGTATATTTGCCTGCAGCAAGTTTAGCAAATGGGTATTTTATTTCTCCAGATTGATAACTATCGAGTGTCGATTCATAGTATTCATTTAAATCTATCTTCTGAACTTCACCATTATTTGTTAATGTTGCAGTGATGTTATGCCCAATTCCATTCCCAACGGTGTTCACTCCATGCTCATCATTTAGCTTAACAATTAACATTGGGCTTTCACCTGTAATGCCTCCCGATGCAAAATTCTCATCGTTTAAAAACACATTCATTTCAGGACCTTGCACATCGGTAGTTGATGAGTTAAAACTACCACCAACTAGTACACTGTCGTATGCGCCATTAGCATCTACAGTACCTAATTGTGCGTAATAACTTAAACGACCATACCCAATACTATAAGATATATCACGTGGCACCACAAAACTAAAAGTGAATCGTCCGTTTTGAACGCTCGCTTTCCCTTTGTAAATCACATTTTTTTGCACTTCATAAGATGTAATATTACTTCCCGAAAAACCTTTGTCTTGGCCTAAAGTTTTTTGAGAATTTTTTTTGTCGTAAACTGCAGGGTACACTACACCATTGTAATTAGTTAAGATGTTTCCATTTTTGTCTGCGATGTATCCCTTTATTTGAATTGTACTTAATGCTTTTATAGTATCAACATCAGAAGCATTCATCGCTTTGTTGTTAATGCTCTCCGTTATCACTTTGTATTTAGGAGTTGCAAATGGGAGTGAAGGATCACCAAGTAAAGTGAAATTCCTTTGATTGATAGAAAGGCCTAACCCTCTATAATTTTTACTGTTTTTAAAGATGTCGCCTAATGTATTTGTCCCACCAACATTCGTACTATCAAAAAGTGATTTTACAAATGCTTCATTGATAGTTTTGTTTTCATTTGCATAAACAATTCTTGTTGTAGTGAACATGGCAATTGCACCTCCGTTCGGATTCAATAAACACAATTCTCCTGCCGATTGAAATGATGGGTCATCCCATCTCGAGAATGAACAAGTGGCAGTAAGTAGTACTGGCATGTTGTCTAATCCTTTCCAACTATTGATGTCATCTATTGTTAATATTTTTTCGTGGGCTAAACCATTCTCACCACCATGCCCTATATAATTAATAACTAGTGCACCGCTATTTACACGTTGGTTAAATGCTGCATTAACTTCCGGATAACGATTCCCAGATGGAGTGCTTATTTGTTGATATGAATCTAAATATACTTTATCAATATTGAAATCTTTATTACGTGAACGAATAATAGCTGCATGACCTTCGGAATGATTTAAATGTAAATTGTCATCTTGATCATCGGCAATTAACACATACTTGTTTCTCCAATCACCAAAAGTTTCAATGTTATTATAGTGAACGATTTTGTCAACCATCTGGCGTGCTTGCAAAGGTGATTGTACTGGTAAGCGGCCTACTGCTACATCTAATGCAATTGCGCCATAGCTTGCACTTGGATTCGTATCCCAGTCGCCTTCTTGATCATCTAGTAATCCGAAGTAATCGTCGGATACATAAGAGCCAAATGGAGTAGTAGAGTTTCTACTTTCAAAAGTTACAATGTAATTTGTGTTTGATTTTACTACACCTAAATTATCATAAGAGCCATCACCAAATAATAATAAATACTTGGGCATTTCATTTGTATTGCTTCCTGCTCTATCATAAAACATTTTAATGAAATCGCGTATCGCAGTAGCATCTTGTGCACCAGAACCGAATTCATTATAAATATCGTTGGGTAGTACAACTAATGTTCTTAGGTTATTATTTGCCAATCTGAATTCAGCTAAACGATCAGCTTCGCTTTTAAAATCAGGATGTGTAATAATGATAAAATCATATTGTCCTAAAGCGTGTAAATTTTGATTAGCAATTTTTCCTGCTAATCTTGGTGAAGAAAAATTCGTACCAGAAAATGCATAGAATTCTTTCATCTCATTTCCAGCTAGAACATAACTTAATGTATTCCCACTGGCAATTACTTGCTGAATCTTCGGATTGATTTTATCGGTAACATCTAATATCGTAGTTGAAGCTGGGTTGTTTGCTATAAAATTATACTGCGCAACAATGCCACTACCGAAAGATTCGATGCTTCTAAACGACATTTGCTCGCCAAGCATTTTTAAATTTCGATAAGCATTTACCCAAATGAAATTCAAATAACCCAAAGCAGTAATGTCGGGTTTGTTATAGGTAATATTTAGTCCAATGTTTTCGGTCGGACTTAAATTCATATATCCCGTTGTTACAATATTACCATAAGCTTCATCATAAGTAAACTCAACTCCAGAACAATTAATAGTGCTCACTAAAGCTCCGTTATATTTTACTTGAAATGAACTGCTTCCAGGGTATTGTACACGACCAATTAAATCAGCTCTAACTTTTAAAGTTTTTGATGTAATGATATCTGGAATGTTAAAATTAAAATCGTAAGAAGTTTGATTGTTAAATTCTTCACCGTAGCGCTCTCTGCCAGATTTAATCGTAGCATTTACACCAGTATTATAACTTTTTTCATAATACTCGAAATAGTTGTAATCATTAATATTTACAGTAGGAGTACTTGTGCTACTCGCCTGCGTACTCATTCGTTTGCCAATCCCTAAATCGCTTGTTATGAAATAGAAACTTTCTGTAGTGTAAGGATTGGTATTGTTCTGTAAAACTTTGTTATTGTAATCTATGCTGACGTTGTTAGGACCTTTCGCATAAAATAAAATATAATCACCTTTATTAAATACTCCATCATCTTCGCCAATTACTTGTATTGCATTCTCTTGTAAGTCGTCATATCTTGCGATGTAATTGCCTTCTGGTAATATTCCTCCACCATTACCATAAACCCTAATGTTTTTCGGATTAATTTGATCAACTGCAATTCCTAAGTTTTGTAATTGCTCATAGCCTAACTTATATATACCAGTTGTGCCTATTCCTAATTTATACCAATTGCCAGATTGCAACACAGAATTGCTTGTATAAGTACGAGCTACTTGATTAGCTGCAGCTTTAGCACTACCACTAATTGCTCTAATTTCAAACGAGACTAATTTTTCGATTTTGCCGCTTTCGTTTTTTCTATAAGGAAGAATTCTAATTAATGTGCTAACTGATTTTCTTTCGTAAACTGGATTAAATTCTAAAGTGGCTTCTGTACTGATTAGAGATTTTTGTATATCGTCGAACTTTTGAAGTGCTAATTCGTATTTAGGATTAACAATTTCGAAAGATTGATAGCTGCCTTTAAACTTTTCTGTATAAAATGATAGGTTTTTGTAGGCGTAATCGAAAGTTGCATCAGAAAAACTCTCTAATTGTTGGCTAGTTTTGCCATCATTATTAGAAATTGTTGCCATTTCCCATTGTATTTTACGAGCAGACGAATTTTGTGCAAAACTGTTCGTATTTGCACAAAAAACGCTAAAAAATGCTATTATTGCTATTAATCGATACATTTAGGTGATAATAATCGTTTTTAAAAAGGTTTTAAAAATACATTTAATTAAGGTTTAACACCAAAATATTGAAGCGAAAACGGATTTTTTTGAATTAAATTGCTGAAAATCCTGTCAAAATAAATAATTTACTATATTTGGTGTTCTCACATAAAAGAGTAATTTTTAGAAAATTGTTTTAAGTTTCTATGTTAATGAAGCGATACATACTAACACTAGCTGGAATTTTAGGTTTAATGCAATCTTATGCACAAGATTTGCATTTTTCTCAATTCTATGCAGCCCCTCTGTATTTAAACCCAGCATTTGCAGGCACAGCAGGCGGTCCAAGATTTATTCTTAACTATAGAAATCAGTGGCCTGGCATTAATAACGCATTTAAAAATCTTGCATTTTCATACGATCAGTATGTTCCTGCAGTAAATGGCGGTTTAGGTCTTGTGGTTACTAATGATAACCAAGCAGGAGGTGTATTTAAAAGTACACGTGTTGCTGGTGTTTATTCTTATCAGTTAAAAGTAAATAACAAATTAACCATCAAACCTGGTATTTACACTGCGTATTCAAACAATGCAGTAAATACAAATGGCTTGGTTTATCGTTATATCAATGGTGTTCCAGATTTAACTTCTGGAGAAACATTTGGATCTAACTTAAGCACAAGCTTTGTAGATTTTGGCGCTGGAGCATTATTCTTCACCGAAAAAATGTACGGAGGTTTTGCGGTTGACCATTTAACCGAACCCAATCAATCACTAACAGGAGGTAATTCTCCGTTACCACGTAAGTATACTGCTCATTTAGGAGCATTTATACCAGTAGGTAAAAAACAATACAATGCATCTATCTCACCAAACATTTTGTTTCAACAACAATCTTCTTGGAGTCAATTAAACGTAGGTATGTACTATAACCGTGGTCCAGTCGTTTTGGGTGGATGGTATCGTACAAGCTTTGTTAATGGAGATGCCTTTATTGGATTAGTGGGTATTAAATATGATATCTATAAATTTGGATATAGCTATGACATCGTGACTTCAGAGTTACGTGCGTCAGCATCAGGAGCTCACGAGATTTCTCTTTCTATCGAATTGCCACCACCTAACAAAAGAGGGCATGCAAGGAGTTACAAAAGGGTAAATTGTCCTTCATTTTAGTATTTTAAAATAATAATAAATATATTTACTGCGTTTTTAAGGCAAATTTTAGCAATTACACAATGAAAAAATTGGTTAATTTTTCTGTCAAAATGATGTTAGTTGGGATCGCAATCTCAACAGTTTCGTGTTCACAGAAATCATCAACTACCGGTTGGAATTACAACGATAAGAAAAACGGTGGTTTTCAAGTGTTCAAAAACGTTGAACAAGCTACTGGCCCGGGTTTAGTACTCGTGGAAGGTGGTACCTTTGTTATGGGTTCAATGGAACAGGACTTAATGTTTGATCAAGATAATTTGGAGCGTCGTGTTACGGTTTCTTCATTTTATATGGATGAAACTGAAGTATCGAACATCAACTACTTAGAATATTTATATTGGTTACAACGTGTTTACGGACAAGATTACCCTGAAGTATTCAAAAAGGCACTTCCTGATACCTTAGTTTGGAGAAATCCACTATCGTTCAATGAGCCTTTCGTTGATAATTATTTCCGTCACCCTTCTTACCAAAACTACCCAGTAGTAGGTGTATCTTGGGTTCAAGCAAATGAATATTGCGCTTGGAGAACTGATCGTGTAAACGAAAGAATTTTAGTTAGCAAAGGAATATTGAAAGATAATCCTAATCAAGTTAACGAAGATAACTTCAATACTGATGCTTACTTAGCTGGTCAGTACGAAGGTATGGTTAAGAAAAATCTTAAAAACTTAGATCCAAATGGCGAGCCTACTCGTAGAGTACGCATGCAAGATGGTATCTTATTACCAAACTACCGCCTGCCTACAGAAGCAGAGTGGGAATACGCAGCTAAATCTTTAAAAGGCAACTCTAAATACGAAAACGTAAACGAGAAAAAATTATATTCTTGGAACGGTTTAGGTATGCGCGACGAAATCGGAAGTGGTAAAGGTATTATGTATGCCAACTACAAAAGAGGTCGTGGTGATAACATGGGTGTTGCTGGTTACTTGAATGATAGTTACGATTATACTGGTCCAATAAAAGCTTTCTTACCTAACGATTACGGATTGTATAATATGTCTGGAAACGTTAGCGAGTGGGTAATGGATGTTTATCGTCCTTTATCTCCAGAAGATAAAGATGATTTAAACCCATACCGTGGTAATGTATATAACAAACCTCAATTAGATGCTGATGGTAACATCGCAGAAAAAGATAGTTTAGGTAAAGTAAAACGTTCTACAGATTACGATACTTACTCAAACCCTGACAAACGTGGCGATAAAGACGATGAGTCGATGTATGCTTACGGTGTAACTAGCATGATCAATAATAAAGCTAGAGTTTATAAAGGTGGTTCATGGAATGATAGAGCTTACTTCTTAAACCCAGGTATGAGAAGATTTAAAGACGAAGAAGCTAGTACTGCTGACATCGGTTTCCGTTGTGCAATGGTTAGATTAGGTTCTTCTAACGGTAAAAAATTCAAGAAAAATTCGCCAAATAAATAATTTATTTAGCGTTAACCTATTCAGCCCCCTTTTTAAATATTGGGGGCTTTTTTTATGACAAAAACAGAAGGCGGATATCGTTCATTAGGGAATAGCAGCAAGCAAGATTCTTCTTTGCCTGTTATCTCTATCATCACTGTAGTTTATAATAGTGAGGAGTATATCGAGCGTACGATAAACTCAGTCCTACAGCAAACATATCCTAATGTAGAGCACGTTATTCTTGATGGCGCATCAAAAGACCGAACATTAGAAATTATAAGACGTTACGAAGAGAAAATTGCATTCTGGAAATCTGAATCCGACAAAGGGATTTATGATGCCATGAATAAAGCTCAATCGCTAGCTACTGGCGATTATGTGATGTTCCTCAATTCTGGTGATGAGTTCGTGAATCAAGATGTCCTCCTCAATTCAATTCAATCAAAAGCTAATGCTGATGTGTATTATGGAGATACAGTGATTACAGATGAGCAAGGCCAAGACCTACACAATCGCCGTTTAAGACCCCCACAGCAATTAAATTGGAAAGACTTTAGGTATGGAATGTTGGTATGCCATCAATCCATTATTATTAAAAGAGAATTATCTCAAGAGTATAATACAAATTATAGAATTGCAGCCGATATCGATTGGGCAATCCGTTCAATTAAAATGGCAAAGAATATTGCGAATACACAGCTCTCGATTTCAAAGTTTATGGAAGGAGGGATGTCCTCTATTCATCATAGGAAAGGGCTTATGGAGCGATATTCCATATTAAATAAGCACTTTGGTTACATCTCTAATTTCTTAGTGCATATTTATATGATTATTCGCTTAATACGCGATAAAATTATGCGCTAATAAACCCTTTTAAGGCAGTCCACCAAGTCACTTTTAATGTTTGATCAGCAGACAGTTCTGATAAAGATGGGCATGCAAGGAATTTAGTATTCTCAACCTGAGTTGGCTTTAAAAGTTTATCACCACTGAATGATGTGGAATTCCCAAAGCAAACTACCTTTTGGCCTTTTAATTCTTTGCTTATTAGCTCGAATTGATTCGCATTGATTTCTTCAGTCATACAAATCGCTACCTCATTTTCGGCAAGTTTTAGTCCAGTTAGGGTTTTGGCATATAAATCTTGTTCTAAATCACTCAAAGTCTTATTGGCTGAAAATACCATAAACACTATATTTTTTGTATTTTCACCCTTTAACTGAAATAGAATTTCCGACTTGCTTTCTACATTGGTTTGCAAGGGATTAACTGGTACGGAGAACTCTTCTTTTATAAGGTATATAGGCTCTTGAAATAATTCTTTCAAGGTTGAAGTATCTGAGCTTAATAAGGGATTATCCATGGTACGAAATTAAAAAAAGAAAAGTATATAACATCAAAGCTTTGTAATCGTTGTATCACTTTAAAAATTATTCTATTTTAGCACAACTTAATAAAAAAAAGTATTAAAAATTTAAAAATGAAACGAATTAATTGGTACAAGCGTCTAGTGCTTTCTGTTGCATGCTCAAGCGTGGTATTTAGCTTATATGCTCAAAACTCGGATGTTTTGATGACGATAGGCAAGGAAAATGTAACGAAAAAAGAATTCGAATACGTTTTCAAGAAGAACAACAATAAAAATGCTTCAAAACCTGATGAGAAAAGTTTACGTGAATATTTAGACTTATACATCAACTTTAAATTAAAAGTTATTGAGGCTAAAAGTTTAGGAATGGATACTGTAAATTCTTTTGTTAAAGAATTAGCGGGATATCGCAAGCAATTAGCTGCTCCATATTTAACCGATAAAGAAGTAAACGAAAAGTTAATCAATGAAGCATGGGAGCGTTCTCAAAAAGAAGTTCGTGCATCACACATTTTAATTACATGCGCTGAAGATGCATCTCCAAAAGATACCTTGGCAGCATTTAATAAAATGATGTCTATTCGCAGAAGAATTGTTGACAAGAAAGAAGATTTTGCAAAAGTGGCATTAGAAGCATCGCAAGATCCAAGTGCAAAAACGAATAAGGGAGATTTAGGTTATTTCAGTGCTTTTGCAATGGTGTATTCTTTTGAAACCGTTTGCTATAATACTAAAGTTGGTGGTGTTAGTAATGTGTTCAGAACGCGTTACGGTTATCACATGGTAAAAGTATATGACCAACGTCCGGCACAAGGTGAGGTGCGTGTTGCACACATCATGTTGCGTTCAGGAGAAAAAGCAACCAAAGAAGATTCATTAAAAGCGAAACAAAAAATTCAAGAAATTTATACCCGATTAAATAAAGGTGAAAAATTCGAAGAGCTTGCAAAGCAATACTCTGAAGATAAATCATCTGCTCGTTCAGGTGGCGTGTTGCCAATGTTCGGTACAGGCAAGATGGTAATGGATTTTGAAATACAATCATTCGCATTGAAAAATGTTGGTGATTACTCGATTCCATTTACTACTCCATATGGTTGGCATATTGTAAGATTGGTAGAGCGTAAAGCTGCTCCAACGTTTGAAAAAGCTAAAGAAGATTTAAAGGCTAAAATAAATCGCGATTCTCGTTCAGATTTAAACAAAGTTTCTTTTGTTGCAAAACTAAAGAAGAGTTATCAGTACACTGAAAACAGTAAAGCCTTAACAACTTTCTATACTGGTATTGATACTTCATTAGCGAAAGCAACTTTCAAAAAGACATCAGCTAAAAATTCAAATGATGTTTTATTTAGTATCCAAAACAAAAAGTATTTAGTATCAGATTTTGCATCTTATGTAGAGTCGGCTCAAAGCTCAGTGATGAAAGAAAGCACTACAAAAGCGAAAGCAGATTTGTATGATAACTTTACCTCTAAAGCTTTAATGGATTATGAAGAAGGCAAGCTAGATGGTAAATACCCTGAATTTAAATCATTAATGGAAGAGTACCGTGACGGTATTTTATTATTCGAACTAACAGATCAAAAAGTATGGTCTGCTGCAGTAAAAGATTCAGCAGGGTTAGAAGAATTCTTTAAAAATAACCAAGCTAAATACATGTGGCCTGATCGTTTGAATGCAACAATTTACACTTGCTCTAACGAAGATATCGCTAAAAACGTAAGAAGCTTAGCGAAGAATAAAAAGATTAGTCAGGATTCTTTATTAAGAAGAGTAAATAAAGAGAACCCATTAAACTTAACAATCAAATCTGAGAAGTTTGAAAAAGGAGATAATCATATTATCGATGATATTGCTTGGAAAAAAGGAACAACAAAAAACATTGCTGCAAACAACACTATTGTATTTGTAGTAGTGAAAGAGAAACTCGCTTCGCAACCTAAGTTACTATCTGAAGTGCGTGGTGCAGCCACTGCTGAATACCAAAACTACCTTGAGAAAGAGTGGCTAGATGTATTGAAAAAGAAATATCCAGTAAGTGTCAATGAATCTATTTTTAAAACACTACTAAACTAATAAAAGGGCTCTTCGGAGCCCTTCTTTACTATGATTAACAGAATCTACATACTAATATTAGTGCTTGGTTTTAGTTCTTGCCAGTTTATTCAGAAAACGTTTAGCAGCAAAGAAAAACCAGTTGCACGTGTGTTCGATTCTTATTTGTATCCATCAGATTTTGATGGTATTGTTCCTGATGGAACTTCAGCTTCAGATAGCGCCCTACTTGTTCAATCTTATATTGAAAATTGGGTTAAACAAACGGTTATCCTAAAACAAGCGACAGACAATGTTGAACTTCAACAAGAGGAAATAGATCAACAATTAGAAACCTACAGGCAATCGTTAATCATTTACTCTTATGAACTACAATTAGTAGCGCAGAACTTGGATACAAACGTAAGTGCCGCTCAAATAAAAAAGTATTATTACGACAACAAAGATAATTTTGAGTTAAAGAAGAGTATCATCAAAGCAACGTATGCTAAATTCCCAAAGAATACTCATCGAATTGAAAATGCCAAAAAATGGTTTAACTCTACGAAGAAAAAAGATCGCAATGAATTAGAAACATTTTGCATGCAATTTTCGGTGAATTACAGCTTAGTAGATACCGGTTGGATATACCTAGATGAATTATCAGCGACTATACCGCTTGACCGATTTTCGGAATCATCAATTTTGCAAAATAATAATTACATAAGCTTTAGCGACCAAGAGTTTGTTTACCTTGTGAAAGTAAAAGACTTCATGTATAAAGAAGATTTATCGCCACTAGAGTTTGAAGTGGAAAACATAAAAAACATTATTATCAATAAACGAAAAATCGAATTGATCAATAAGATGGAAAATCAAGTGTATCAAAAAGCACGAGATGGTGAAGATATTGAATGGTATAAAGAA
>JBIINK010000051.1:0-15602 GCA_044337515.1 Sphingobacteriales bacterium
CGCAAGTAAATTTATTTGAACAAATTAAAACTATTGCAAGTGATGTGCCCAGAACATCATTAATCATAATGCCCACTTCATTAATTCACAATTGGCTAAATGAGGCGAAGAAATTTACACCAGACCTTAAGATACATGTATACACTGGCGTTTTGAGAGAGAAAGACATTTCCTTATTTGCCAATTATGATGTAGTATTAACAACCTATGGCATTACTCGATTAGACATCGAATTATTTAAACATTTCTTTTTCCATTATATTATTTTGGATGAAAGTCAGATTATTAAAAATCCATCCTCTAAAATATCTCGATCGGTGCGAACTTTAAAATCTAAATTCAGATTAGTATTAAGTGGTACTCCAATTGAAAATTCGGTGGTTGATTTATGGTCGCAAATGGCATTTATTAATCCAGGGCTATTAGGCTCGCAAGCTTTCTTTAGCGATTACTTTGCTGTACCTATTGATAAAAAGCAGGATGAAGACAAGGCGAAGAAATTACTAAGTATGATTAAGCCATTCGTATTACGTAGAACGAAACAGCAAGTAGCATCAGAGCTGCCACCTAAAATTGAGCATTTGTATTATTCGGATATGAGTGAGGAGCAGGAGAAAATTTACGAAGAAACAAAATCGTATTACCGTAATGAATTGTTGAAGATAATTACAGAGCAAGGTGTAGGTAGATCACAAATACAATTATTACAAGGCCTAAATAAATTACGTCAAATTGCAAATCACCCTAAAATGGTGGACCAGGAATTTGATGGAGAATCGGGGAAATTCAGTGATATCATACATACACTTGAAAACATATTAACGAAAGGCAACAAAGTATTAATCTTCTCTCAATTTGTGAAGCACCTAGAATTGTTTAGACAATACTTCAAGAAGCATCATATTCCCTTTTCGTATTTAGATGGTTCTACCATGAACAGACAAGATGTGGTAACCGAATTTAAAACGAATGAAGATATACAAGTGTTCCTGATTTCTATTAAAGCAGGTGGAGTAGGATTAAACTTAACCGAAGCGGATTATGTATTTATTTTAGACCCATGGTGGAACCCGGCAGTAGAACAACAAGCAATTGACAGAACACATCGTATTGGACAAAAGAATACGGTATTTATTTATAAATTTATTACTAAGAATTCTGTTGAAGAAAAAATCTTAGCATTACAAGAACGAAAACGCAGAATTGCAGATAGTTTAATTACCACAGAAGAGTCGTTTATTAAATCTTTATCTGAAGAAGATATACGATCAATATTAGAATAAAATGGATTTAAAAAAATTTTCTATTGCTAGTACGCTATTTGCATTGCTTACCACAGTAGTAGCGCAAGTGTATATTCCTATTGGGATTGACAGAATTGCTATACAAGTGGTAGTGGTAATACTCTCTGGATTAATTTCCGGACCAATGGTTGGATTAACGGCACAACTACTTTACTTAATGTTATTTGTGTTTACACCAAATACCTTAAACGATACATATTTTTTCACTGCATTTAAAGATGCTAGCATTGGATACCAACTCTCTTTCCCGGTGGTTGCTTTTGTAGCTGGGTATTTAGGGAATGAATCTCCATTATGGAAAATAGCTTTAGGATGTATTGCAGCATATACTTGTTATTTCATAATAGGTATTTTAATCAATAGTTTAAAAACTGATGTAAGTATCGCAGGGTATTTCAACCCAAAATTTAATCGTATTATTATTTTAGGCTTTGCGAAAGCATTGATTACTTCGTTAATTTATTTTGGGTATCTGGGGATTAGAAAATGGAAAATAGAAAATGGCAATTTGAAAATGGAAAATAGAAAATAGAAAAAAGAAAATAGTTGTATTTTATAATAATAAATACTCTGAAAAAAATTATTGTTAGAAAAATCAGGTGCTTAATTCTTAATTTTTCTAACAATTAATAATCCATCACGAATAGGGAACAATACATTTTCAACGCGTTCATCAGCTTGAACCTTGTCGTTGAAGTCGAGTAAAGCTTGTGTGTCCTTATCGATTTTAATGGTATCATCTATTACCTTACCGCTCCATAGTACATTATCGGCAATAATATAACCTCCAATATTTAGTTTATCGAAAACCAAATCAAAATAAGTTCCATAATTTTCTTTATCGGCATCTATAAAGACAACATCGTATGTTTCAGTAAGTGTTGGGATGATTTTTAAAGCATCTCCTATGATGTAATTTAATTTAGAAGAATATTCAGAAAGGGAGAAGTACTTTGTAACAATGTTTTCTAACTCCACGTTTTTATCGATAGTAGTTAGGCTACCCTTCTCTGTTAATCCTTCTGCCATACAAAGTGCCGAATACCCAGTGTAAGTACCTATTTCGAGTATAGTAGTTGGCCGAATCATTTTCATCAACATGCTTAAAACTCTACCTTGAAAATGCCCGGAAATCATTCGGGGTCTTAATATTTTTAATTGAGTTTCTCTGTTGAGTTTATACAATAATTCTGGTTCAACATCGGTATGTTGTTCGATATACTTGGCTAAGTTAGGTTCAATAAACTCCATACTATTCGGGCATAAATAACAAACTGCTTAATTTTTTTTCATCGAACAATTTATTTGATAGTTCGATTATATCTGTTGATGTAACTGATTCGATCTTACTATAAATTACAGGAAGAGTATCAGCACGACCATGATCGAGAATGCTTTTACAAAAAGATATCAATACAGATAAATGGTTTTCTTCAGCTAAGGTTATTTGTCCGATAAATTTTTTCTTCGCTTGATTTAATGCCAATGACCCCAGTTTATTTTCGCGCATTCCTTTCAATTCTTTATACACTAGGTTCATACACTTATCCATTTTCTCCGCATCAGTACCCATGTATATCGTAAATATCCCGGTATCACTCACAGGAGTATAATTAGAATCGATAGAGTAACATATACCTTTCTTCTCTCTAATTTCCATGTTTAAACGAGAACTCATGCCTGGACCGCCCAAGTAATTGCTAAGTAATAATAAAGGAATCTTTTGAGCGTGATGAATGGACAAAGCACGTGTGCCAATAACAGCATGACTCTGTACACTATTTTTCTTTTGAATGCTATGAATTGGTTTGTAGGGAGTAGGTTTTATAAGAATCTTTTCTCCAATACGTTTTTTTACCTTAGAAAAATATTGTCCGCAAAGTCTTACTAATTCCGATTCATCAACATTCCCAAAAACACCAATAACTATATCTTCTGCACGATAATGTTTATTTGTAAATTTCAACAAATCATTTCTCGTAATTTTAGAAACACTTTTTTTAGTCCCTAAAATATTAGCGCCGAGCGAATGATTTTTAAAAATAATTTCCTCAAAATCATCTTGAATAGCTTCTTCTGGTAAATCGAGATAAGAATCAATTTCATCCATAATCACTTGTTTCTCTTTTTCTAATTCCACTTCGGGGAATGTAGAATTGAAAAGCAGATCATGAAAGAGTTCAATTGCTCTAGGCAAGTGTGGTTTTAAAAAAGAAGCGTGTATACACGTTTGCTCTTTAGTGGTATAGGCATTTAACTCACCTCCTACCACTTCCATTCTATTAAGGATTTGATAAAGTGATTTAGAAGTAGTGCCTTTAAAAAGCATATGCTCTATGAAATGAGCTAGCCCTTGCTTCGAAGTATCCTCATCTCTCGACCCACAATTAATCACTACACAAGCGTGTACTACTTGAGAATTCGGATTGGGTTTATGTAAAACTCGAAGCCCATTTGGAAGGCTATGCAAATGATATTCCATCAAACAAACATACAATAAAAACAGGATTCTTTTGAGTGCAAAGCACTAGATATCTTCGGGTTCAATGGTATTCAGCACATCATACATTTCTTGAACTTCTTTCTTCTTTTCATCATGCCCAAGTTTTTCATAACAACTAATTAGGTTACGTAAAACTCGTTTCATGATTTGTATATTACTACAAGGCTGATAAAAACTAAGCTGTGGAGTTACATTCAATTGCTTTAAGAAATAATCAACATCCCGTTTATTGAAAATAAAACCTTTGTTAAAAGCATTGATGTAAAAAAGTATTCCTTGTTGATCATCATGTAAATCTTGATAATCATTTTGTTCGTCTATATATGCGAGTATGAAATGTTGTGGTAAATTAACTCCATATATTGGGATGTCTAATCGTTGAGCAATTACTGAGTAAACAATGGCCAAGGAAATCTGATTCCCTCTTCGAGAATCCATAACAACGTTTAAGTAAGAATTCTGTGGGTCGCCGTAGTTCGTTACATTACCAGTAAAGCCATGTAAATTATAGATCACATGATTTAATATTTTTACTTTCTCTACAGGACTAGTATCATATCGTAATTCAATCCAAGCATCGCGTTTTATAGCTTCAATTTGATTTATGATTTTTTGTTCATCTAATTCTGGGTATTGATATTTAGAGATGGTGATAAAACCACTTAACAAATCAAAGGCGCCAGAAATGGCCCAAGATTGTAAATCGAATTTAACTTGGTTGAATTGAATTTTATGAATGAGTTCTTCGATGCGTTGTTGAAGTATTACATCTAGAGAGCTTTCCCAGGTTTTCTCTAAATGGGGAATAACCTCGAATCCTAAATCGAGTAAACGAGTCTCTACGTGACTATAGATTTCTACATCAGAGTCATCGAGCAGCTTAATTAATGCTTCTAGTTCTTTCGCATTCATTAATTCTAATTTACAATAATTCCCATTTTTATCCTAAAATGTTCTCAAAAAGGGCTAATTTCGAGTATGAATCCCATTAAAAAGGTCTATTTACGTGTTAAACATTACTTAATGTCTAATACTTTACACGGCACTCATTCACCTTTTGTATACCACTTTTTAGAAACTATAGTTTACCAAAAGCCCTTACCGAAGCAATCAAAATTAGAAGGTCTTATTTATCGCATATCACATTGGGATTTTGTTGAACACATATATGCATTTGGCGCAACTGCTTCCGAATTTGATGCATTAAAGTCATCTCAAAAAAATATCGTTACTACTTACACCAATAAGAATGAGGCAGTAAGTATGGTTTACTTTGGATCGTTATTGAGTGTTGAAGAAATAAAAAATGCTTATAACACCCTTAAAAACAGCATCAATACACAATCTATTTTTGTTTTCTCAACTACTAATAGCAGTAATGAGAATCTCGAAGTATGGAAATATATTTGTAGAGATGAGAAAAATATTATCAGTATCGACCTCTTTTCTATTGGCATTCTATTCTTTGTGGATTCTAAGCCTAAAGAACATTTCACAATTTTATATTAAAACGACAACCTTTTACCGAAATAATCGTAAACGAGTATTAATGTTGAGATTCATTATTACACTTACAATTCTAATTTCATTTAGCCAATCTTTTGCTGAAGGTTCTAAGCAATTAAGACCAACCTCTGGCGACTTTGGGTATATTCAAATTAATGATAAAGCAAGAACATTTGCTACCTATAGTGCTGCAAGTGATGAGAGGATGTATATACACATCAAATCAACTTCTGAAAAAATAAATTTCGGGTTTGGAGTGATTACTGACGGATCAACCCCAAAAACAGATGTTTACTTTAGAATAAAAGACCCAAATGGAAATGTGGTTATGGGTCCAACGAAAATACCTAACACAGGAATGGGATTTATTAGTTCTTATACAAAAGCCGCTGCAGGACCAACAACAATTAATGCAGCTGGATACACTCCATTCATATTTACACCAGTTACAACTGGCGATTACTATATAGAATTTAACCAAGGCAGTGGGACAGTAGTAGCACTAAACAATTTAAACAAAAGAGTATTTGAAGATTTCGATATTACCGTAATAGATAATAATACAAATACTGCAAAACCTGGAAGGTTATGGTCTAAAAATTGGGACATTACTAGTAACAGTGGAGCCAATCAATTTAAAGGCACTTTTTATGTTTATTCTAATGATGGTGTTGTTACTTCAATAAATTTCAACGGAATTCAACCCCATGCTTTTCGAGTAGCGTGTAATAGTACAGGCTGTGTAAACACAGGTAACCCAGCATTAGATCGACAATCAAGAGCTGGAAATTTTACCTATTCTTCTTATAAAATATTTTTAAATGACCCTGATAATATTGAATACCCCAATGGCGTAATTGGAAGTTTACAAACTGACATTCAACTTACAGGTTGCGCACCAAATTATTGTTTAAATGTAACAACAGATGCACCAGGGTATATGGAGTTTGTAGTGAACTTAAATGGAGTGCCGGGCTATCAGATTGGAACTAAGGATTTAATTTTCGGACAAAATGTAACTGCTGGAACCACTTGTATTCCTTGGGATGGAAACGACGGATTGGGAAATCGAATAACACAAAACATAAATTTTGAAGTAAACGCAGAGTATAAATTTGGCTTAACCAATTTACCTATTTTCGATGCAGAGAATTTTAACAATGGATTAATTGTAAGTTCAATAAGACCATTAGTTATTAAACCTAAATTATTTTGGGACGATAGTAATATTTCTGGAGGAGGCTCAAACTTTTCAGGTTGTGTGAGTAATGCTTGCCATCCATGGCCGAGTTCTAACTTCGGAGATGAAAGAACCATTAATACTTGGTGGTATGTAAATGTGGTGCGTGATACTATTATTACTCAATCAATTCCTAAACCACAACCTAATATTTCAGGGAGTGCATCCTTTTGCACCATTGGAGAATCAACAAATTTCTCAACACCATCTATTGGAGGAAATTCATACCAATGGGTATCTAGAAAAAATAGTATTAATGGAAGTAGCACATCAACAACAATCAATTATATTACCAAATTAGGTATAGATACCTTAACAGTTTTAGAGAGTAATTCTATTGGTTGTTACGAAGATACCATTTTTGTTTCCTGCTATCCTACTCCAACACCAATAGTTTCGGGAGATACCATTGCATGTGATATAAATACAATTGATGTTTATACAACGAACAACATTGCGGTAAATACTTATCAGTGGAGTATAAGCAAAGGAATTGTTATGCTTGGTGGTAGTACTAATACGGTACAGGTTAAATGGACAACTATAGGATTAGGCTATATTGAAGTAGTAGAAACTACACCTAATGGTTGCACTACAACCAAACGCAGAAACGTTCAAGTTGTAGCAAAACCAGTTATTACGGGCATTACTCATTAAGAAGTTTTAATCCCTAATTCTTTTAATTGATCATTAGATATTGTAGATGGTGAATCAATCATCACATCTCTGCCTGAATTGTTTTTAGGGAAAGCAATCACATCACGAATCGAATCGAGTTCAGCAAACAATGAACACCAACGATCGAAACCGAATGCAATACCACCATGAGGAGGTGCACCAAATTCAAATGCATCCATTAAGAAACCAAATTGTTTTTGTGCTTCTTCTTTTGTGAATCCTAACAACTCAAACATTGTTGCTTGTAATCCTTTATTGAAAATTCGGATAGAACCACCACCAATTTCAGTACCGTTAATTACCATGTCATATGCATTCGCACGTACATCACCTGGTTTTGTATTTAACAAGTCAATATCTTCTGGTTTAGGTGAAGTAAACGGATGATGCATTGCGTGGAAACGAGCCGATTCTTCATCCCACTCTAGTAGTGGAAAATCTAAAACCCATAATGGAGCAAATACATTTTTAACACGAAGGCCTAAACGATTACCCATTTCTAAACGAAGTTCGCTTAATGCTTTTCGAGTTTTATCTTGATTACCTGCTAATATTAAAATCAAATCGCCTGGCTCTGCATTGAATTTATTTTTCCAAGCTGATAGTGCAGCTTCATCATAAAATTTATCAACTGATGATTTCACTGAACCATCTGCCTGCACACGTGCGTATATAAGTCCGGTAGCTCCTATTTGCGGGCGCTTCACGAAATCTGTTAACTCATCTAATTGCTTACGTGTATATTCGTCACAACCTTTCGCACAGATTCCTACTACAAGTTCAGCATCATCAAACACTTTAAATTCTTTTCCTTTCGCCACATCATTCAACTCTACGAATTTCATTTCGAAACGAATATCTGGTTTATCAGAACCGTACATACGCAAGGCATCTGCATAAGTCATGCGAGGGAACTCATGAATTTCAATTCCTTTAACTGCCTTAAATAAATGTTTCGCTAAGCCTTCGAAAGTATTAAGAATATCTTCTTGTGTTACGAACGACATCTCACAATCGATTTGAGTAAACTCAGGCTGACGATCGGCACGTAAGTCTTCATCACGGAAACACTTTACAATTTGGAAGTAACGGTCGAAACCAGAAACCATTAATAATTGCTTAAATGTTTGAGGAGATTGAGGCAAGGCATAAAATTCACCTTGATTCATTCTACTTGGCACAACGAAATCGCGAGCTCCTTCTGGAGTTGATTTAATAAGCACTGGAGTTTCCACTTCAATAAAATCAAGAGAATCCATATACTTACGAGTTTCTTGCGCCATACGATGGCGAAGTTCCAAGTTCTTACGAACAGGATTTCTTCTTAAATCTAAGTATCTATATTTTGCACGTAATTCCTCACCACCATCTGTTTCATCATCAATCATAAAAGGAGGAACTTTCGATTCATTTAAAATTTCAAGATCTGAAACTTTAATTTCAACATCTCCAGTAGGCATTTTAGGATTTTTATTGCTTCGCTCAATTACGGTTCCTTTCACTTGGATGACATATTCACGCCCTAATGAACGAGCTTGTTTACACAAACCGTCATTTTCTTCCATATTGAAAAGCAATTGAGTGATTCCGTATCGGTCTCTAACATCAATGAAAGTCATTCCACCTAAATCTCTCGATTTTTGTACCCAACCACTGAGAACTACCTCTTTACCTAAATCTTGAATGCTTAACGCCCCGCAAGTATGTGTCCTTAACATAATTAAAAAATTGAATCTCAAAAGTATGATTTTCAAGCGAAAAATACGGATGAAATTGTAGATTTGGATAAAACTCTCGCCATGTTCAGAAAATTAGATGACTTTTACCATGTTTGGGCTTACGAATCAGCCAAAGTAGCCTAAATGGATATACCCACGAACAGTAAAGAGAAACACGACCCCTTTGCGGCCTTAAGGTTCGCAGAGTTTCGATTTTATATTTTAGGCCGATTTTTCTTAACTACTGCTGTTAATTTCCAGGCTGTATGTGTGGGATGGCAAATCTACGAACTTACTAAAGACCCGCTTTCACTAGGTTTAATAGGACTTGCAGAAGCAGTTCCTTATATTTTAATTGCCTTGTTTGCAGGTTATGTGGTTGATCATTATGATAGGAGAAAGATTTTGATGACTGCTATTTCCATTTTAGTTGCATCATCAGCATTGCTATTTTACTTCTCGTATAATAATCAGCATATACAACAATTTGGAACAACACCAATTTACTTGCTAATATTTACTACCGGATTAGCACGAGGATTTATTAGTCCATCGATGTTTGCCATCATGTCTCAGGTAGTTCCTAAAAAATTCTTTGGAAACTCTTCAACTTGGAATAGTACTGTATGGCAATTTGGTGCAGTTGGTGGACCAGCGTTAGGAGGATTCGTTTATGGATTTTTAGGCGTGGCAAAAGCTTATTTAATCAACACGTTGTTCTTCGGATTTGCATTTTTCTTTTTCACCTTTATCGCTACGAGGGCTGTTATTAAATCAGAAAAAATTGAAAGTATAAAGGATAGTATTACTGCGGGATTGCGATTTGTATTTTCAAATCAGTTATTGCTTGGAGCCTTATCATTAGATTTATTCGCAGTTTTCTTTGGAGGTGCCGTAGCATTGCTTCCTATGGTTGCCGATCAAATATTACATGTTGGTCCGAAAGGCTTAGGCGTGCTCAGAGCAGCACCAGCAATTGGCGCATTAGTAATGGCGATTGTTCTTACCTTTTATCCTTTACAAAAAGGAGCTGGTAAAAAATTATTATATGCAGTTGCACTCTTTGGAGCATGCTCCATAGGCTTTGCATTATCTCGCAATTTCTATTTGTCTATTTTCTTTTTAGCCTTGGGTGGAGCGTTTGATAATATTAGCGTGGTGATTAGAACAACCATTGTACAATTGTTTACCCCTGATCATATGCGAGGAAGAGTATCATCCGTGAATAGTATATTTATAGGCTCATCAAATGAAATTGGTGCTTTTGAGTCGGGATTTGCTGCTAAATTACTTGGATTAGTGCCATCTATTATTTTTGGAGGGAGCATGACATTATTAGTTACCAGTATTACTGCTAAATTTGCACCTAAACTTAGAAACTTAAAATTATAATCATACATGGAATTTTTAACCGACCCCAACGTTTGGATTGGATTATTTACACTTACTGTTTTAGAAATAGTATTGGGCATTGATAACATTGTTTTCATTTCCATATTATCTGGTAAACTACCGAAAGGTGATCAAAAACGGGCTCGTCGTTTAGGTTTAAGTTTAGCTTTAATTACAAGAGTTTTATTATTACTATCGTTAAATTGGGTAATGAGCCTAACCGCTCCACTCTTTACTGTTATTAGTCAAGAAATATCTGGAAGAGATTTGATTTTACTCATCGGAGGTTTGTTCTTAATTTACAAAGCAACGACAGAAATTCATGAAAAATTAGAAGGCGAAAATCACGATACGGACATCAAAGGCAGAGCTACATTTTCAGGCATTATAGTACAAATATTATTGTTAGATATTGTGTTCTCGCTCGACTCGGTTATTACTGCTGTGGGAATGGCAAATCAAATAGGAGTGATGGTTGCAGCAGTTATTATTGCAGTAATTATTATGCTCTTCGCAGCAGAGTCCATAAGTAAATTTGTGAACAATCATCCAACAGTAAAGATGTTAGCTTTATCGTTTTTAGTTTTAATTGGAGTTTCACTATTAGGGGAAGGATTAGATCAACATATTCCAAAAGGATATATCTACTTCGCTATGGCATTCTCTGTTTTAGTAGAGATGTTGAATTTGCGATTGAAGAAGAACTACAATGCGTAAATGCGTAGATGTGCAGATGCGTAAATTAAATGTGCACTCCCGATAGCTATCGGGATGCACATTAGCATACTAGCATGTTAGCATATTAGCATATTATTTTAAAGAGTCTATTGCTGTTTGAATTTCTTTCTGTAATTCTTCGCTTTTCGCTGCCGATTTCATTTCTTTCAAAATCCCTTTTACAGAATTAGTAACAAAAGGGTTGGAACTCTTTTTAGCAATTCCTAAAGCAGGTTCAATGCCATCTTTTATTGTTGCATCGTCCATACGCTTAATGTATGTTTTGTATTGTGGTATAATGAAGAATAAAGAGAATCCACTACCGCGAGTAAAGGCATTAATAAAGAATTGATGCTCAGCCGCAGTACCTTCTTTTGCATAAAATTCTGCAATAGCCGAGCGAATGTTATTATTCTCTGATGAACTTTCTTTCTTCGCAATTTCCCAAGCTTTGTCTTTATTTGAAGTGCTATAAATTTTTAACAAAGATGCTTCAACAGCATAAGAACGATCTAACGCAGCAGCTGCATAAACATCGGCATTGTTTTCAGCAGTATATACATCTGCTAATGTTTTCAATGCTCTTGAACGTACTGAAGAATTTTCATCTTTTGTTGCAAGAACTTTTATTCTCTCATAAACAGATTTTTGATTACTCGCATTTAGATCTTTTACTTTAGAAATTCCAATATTACGAATCGCATAAGAAGGATCGTTTAATGATTTTACAAATGCTAATTGAACTAAGGAATCTGATTTATAAGCATCCAAAGCAGTTAGTGATTCTTGTCTATCTAGGTATAATGGCGCGTTATTAAACATGTAAAGCCATTCTTCTTTAGAGTGATTATCTTTCTTAGTACAAACTAACATCTTCTCGGCATCAACATTAATTAATGAAGGCTGAACATCTGCAGAAAAATTAAATGATTTAGAAACGCTGTCGAGAACTACACGCTGACGAGTTGCTTTTCCATTTGTATAGATATCAATATCGATAGGTAATTTGTATAATGGATTTTTCTTTAAATCTTGTGTTTGGTTAATTTTTACCGATGCTATTTTTTTATCAGCATTGTATGAATAATTAAATTCTAGTTCTGGATGGCCTTGGTTTAAGAACCATTCGTTGAAGAACCAATTCAAATCTTCTCCAGTGGTTTCTTCGAATGCTAAACGCAAATGATGAATTTCTACTGGTTTAAATTTATTGGTTTCTAAGTATAATTTTAGAGAAGCGAAGAAAGCATCATCACCTACATACTTACGTAACATATGTAAAATACGTCCACCTTTTTGATATGAGTTTCCATCGAACATCGTTTCGCGATCGGCTAAATCAAAACGGATCATATCTACTCTACCATTTCTCGCAGTACCTAGGTAGGCACCTAAATCATTGTATCCATCTTTATCTGCTTCATCTCTTCCGTATTTAAATTCATCCCATAGGTATTCGCCATAGGTAGCAAACGATTCGTTTAATGGCAGGTTGGGCCACGATTCGCAAGTCACTAAATCGCCGAACCAATGGTGAAATAATTCGTGTGAAATAATATCTTCATCAGTTTGATCCATGTAATCACGATCTGTTTTATTCATATCGTCATAAAAGGTAACACAACCGGTATTTTCCATTGCACCAGAAACAAAATCACGAACTACAATTTGAGAGTACTTATCCCATGCATAAGGAACACCTAAACGGTTTGAGAAAAATTCAATCATCTCTGGTGTTTTGCCAAATATTAATTTAGCATATGGTGCAAATGCTGGTTCCATGTAGTAATTCACTTCCATGTTTCTCCACTTGTCTTTATACACAGTGAATTTTCCGCCACCCAAAAATACTAAGTAAGGAGCATGTGGTAAATCTTGTTTCCAATAATCGGTACGAGTGCCATTCGATTGATTTGTAGAATAAACTAAACGACCGTTTGATAAGGTTACGAAAGAAGTATCAACGGTGATGGCAATTTCTTGTGTGAAACGTTCGTTACCCGCTTCGATTGTTGGAAACCAGCAAGAGTTCGATTCCGTTTCACCTTGTGTCCAAAATTCTTTAGGCTTGTATTGATTTTTTCCATCCGGATTAATAAAATAGAATCCCTTATCGGAAGTAATGGCTGCACTGCCTTTAATCTTAATTCGATTAGGCATAGCTACATAATCAACAAAAACATCATAACTCTCTTCTTTGGTAAATTTCTTACCAAGGTTGATAATAAGCTTGTAACCATCATAGGTATACTCAGCTTTTTTATTGTTGATTTTAACTTCGTTAATTTTATACCCTTTAGCATCTAACTCTAATTCGTTAGTTGCATAAAAATATGGACGAACTTTTAATGTTGCTTTCCCATATACAAAACAGCTATCCCAATTTAAGTTGATATCTAATTTTGTGTGAAGTATATCCGATTTACGTGTATAAGAAGAAAAGTAATTTTTCTTTGGTGTTTCACTTTTTACTGTAACCTCTGGTAGATTAACTTCTACTTTAGTCGAGTTATCTTTTTTTACTTTACAAGCACTAATAACGACAGCTATAATGCTTATACTAACTACTAATTTTAACTTCATCGATTTTTATTTTTCGGATAATAATTTTTTAATAAATGACTCAAACTCTGCTTTGAATTCTATGTAATGTTTTCCGGTAGCTGGACCAGAATAGCCGGTATGGATTTTTCTTACCTTTCCTTGTTTATCAATAATAATCATTGTTGGGAAAGCTAAGAAATTTTTAAGCATCGGTAAAGACTCATTTACAAAACCCTTTTTATTTGAACCAGGTATTAATAGTTCATATGGGATTTGCAATCTGTTTTTCATTTTAGTGACATTGTTTCCAGCAACTTCAAAATCTTCACTACGCTCATAACACAAACCAATGACTTCTAGTCCTTCTGCTTTCATGTTATTATAGAAAGGAACAAGATAACTTGTTTCATCCATACAATTCGGACACCAGGTACCCATAATTTGAATTACAACTACTTTGTTCTGATATCTTCTGTCGGTTAAAGAAATTAATTTACCATCTAGATTTTTAAATTGAAATTCGAGTTTATCAATCCCATCCTTTAAAAATGTTAGGCTATCGGCATTTGGAAGTTTAGCTAAATCATTTCGCTTAGCAGTCCAAAGCTGTTTGCTACTCCAACCCGAATAAAGGCTTGCATTGATAATAGAATTATTATCACCAGAAAGTTCAGCTTTAAATAGAAAGGCATGAGATCCATCAAAAGTTGAGAAAGAAAACTCCTTGCCTTTTGTTGTGCCCTCTAAATAACGGTAATCGCCCGTTGTAGAAAGAAATGTACCATAGACTTTATTGTTTACGATTTTAAACTCACCAATAGCGATGGAGGTATCTGTAAATTCCTCATTAGTAAAAACGGCATCCCAAGTTCCAGTTACATTTTTATTAGCAATAGTGTCGCTCTCGAAACGCTCTTCGTTTCCGAAATACGCTCTAACTGGCATGCTAACTGTATGGTCTGGGTATATTCTTGTCCAACGCCCTATTAACGAATCCTCAGCAACATGCACCATAAATTCTGAGTCGAAAAATGGCATGTTTATTTTCAGACTATCGCCTGCAATAATTAGTTCGTTTACTCTTAATCGTTCTTCTGCATTTTGAATGATTATTATTTGTTTTCCATCTTCACATTGTACTTCGAAAATGAATGGAATACTCATCCCATCTTTTGTAAATAGCTCGGCTTTCCAGAACCCTTTTTTTAGGTTGGAGCACTTTTGATGAGTACAATTTATATTACTAATACTAGTGATAAGAAGTATAATAAATATGTAAAATCTAGGTAAATTCCTCATTTATATAGTCATAAAGGTGTTAAAGTTAAGAAACCTTTTAATAAATGTGATAAAAATATCTATATTGCTAGCCTATTTAACAAAATAAAAATGAAAGCACTCAGAGTACTTAGCGTATTTTTAATTCTAACCATTACTCCAGCATTTCTATTTGCTCAAGTAGCGGCAGAAAAGAAAAAGCTAAAAAAAGAATTAAGAATGTATCGTAAGATGAAACCGATGGAAATTCGTTCTATGAAAATGAATTACGATAACAAACTAAAAGACAAGAAAAATCAAGAATTGATTTACAAACAAATGCAACGCAAATACGATTCATTACAAAACGTATTAAATGCAAATAGTTCAAAAATGAGTCAGTTAGAAGTTCAACTTTTACAAGCACAAGCTGCATCATTAAATGCAAAACCTGCAGGTGCAAAAGGGTATTATTACCGAGTACAATTAGGTGCTTATAAATTTTACGACATCAAATCTAAAAACTCAAGCGATGAATCTTTCAGTGCGGAGAGCACACCAGAAATGGATAAGATGACTGTTGGTTTATTTTATACACTAGCAGAAGCAGATCAATTTAAAGAAGATGTACGTAGTATGGGTATTAAAGATGCATATGTAGTTCCATTTAAAGATGGCAAACGCGTAACGCATAAGGAAGCCGCTGAAGGGCTTAAGAAATCGAAATAACGAATTAGCGAACT
>JBIINK010000095.1:0-4429 GCA_044337515.1 Sphingobacteriales bacterium
ATGAAGGATCTGAACTTCTTTGCTTTTCTGCGCTAAGCGCTTTTCGTTTATTGCAACTCCTTCAACTAAAAAATCTTTCAACCGTTGGGTTGCCCATTGTCGGAATTGGGTTGCTTTTACTGAGTTGACTCTATAACCTACAGACAGTATCATGTCTAAGTTATATAGTTTCATTTTTCGATTCTTACCATCAGCAGCAACTTGTTCCATAATGGAACAGGTTGTATTTTCAATTAGCTCTCCTGATTTATAAATGTTTTGTATATGCTTTACAATCGCTGGTCGATTTACATTAAAAATTTCTGCTATTAAATGTGCATCTAACCAAATGGTATCTTTTGTTAAATTAATTTGCACCTCTGTTTTACCATCCGGACTCCTATACAACTCTATTTGTTTATCCATTTTTTTATAGATTTAATTGTTAAACAAAACACCTTTCTCTCCTAGCGGATAAGTAAATATCGGAAGGTTTTCACTACTAAAAAATTCATGCAAATGTGCATCCCGATAGCTATCGGGATCCGCTCAGGAACCGGCTTCGACGAACCGGGAAATTAAAGTCCCTCTCCTTTGGAGAGGGATTTAGGGTGAGGCTACAACTAATTGTCGAAGCGTGGACGCTTCGACGAACCGGGAAATTAAAGTCCCTCTCCTTTGGAGAGGGATTTAGGGTGAGGCTACAACTAACTGTCGAAGCGTCCTTCGGCCCTTCGGCTCCGCTCAGGGACCTCTCCGCTCAGGAACCGGCTTCGACGAACAAGTCATCATTGTGACTGCCCCCGAACGGTTTTAATCAATATGACAAAAGTCATTCGCTAGCTGGGTTAAGCTCTTTACTTTTGCATTTAATATGAATAAAATCGAAATACTAGCCCCTGTTGGATCTTTGGATAGTTTGCAGGCAGCAATTAATGCTGGGGCAGATGCCATTTACTTTGGGGTGGAGCAGCTTAATATGCGTACGCGTTCGAGTGCGCCCATTGTGATTGCCGATATTGAGCGCATCAGTAAGAATTGTCATGCTGCCGGGGTGAAAGCCTACATAACGCTAAACACCGTAATGTACGAGCACGACATGAACCTGTTGCAAACGATTTTGAAGGAAGTGAAGAAACACAATATTGATGCGGTGATTGCATCTGATTTTGCAGTGATGCAGTATTGCCAACAAATGCAAATTCCTCTGCACATTTCTACCCAAGCTAACGTAAGTAATATAGAGTCGGTTTTGTTCTTCGCGAAGTTTGCCGATGTAGTGGTGCTCGCTCGTGAGTTAACCTTAAAGCAAGTAGAATTTATTAATAAAGAAATTATTCGTCAAGATATTCGTGGAGTTTCTGGAGAGTTAATGAAAACAGAAATATTTGTACACGGTGCTTTGTGCATGGCTGTTTCGGGTAAGTGTTACTTGAGCTTGCACGAGCAAAATGCTTCGGCTAACCGCGGAGCTTGCGTGCAAAATTGCCGTCGCTCGTACAAGGTAATTGATGTGGAATCGAATGAGGAATTACTCATCGATAACGAATACATCATGTCGCCAAAAGATTTATGTACCATACATGTGCTCGATCAAATTATTGATGCAGGTGTAAGTGTGTTGAAAATTGAAGGCAGAAGTAAGGGTGCCGAATACGTGCATACCACTACCCTATGCTACAAAGAAGCAGTTGATGCGATTGCTAATAAAACCTATACTCCCGAGAAGATTGAAGCTTGGCAAACTCAACTCGATTCGGTGTACAACCGTGGTTTCTGGGAAGGTTATTACATGGGTCGTAAATTAGGCGAGTGGACAAACACTCCGGGTTCTATGGCTACCGAGAAGAAAGTGTTTTTAGGAAAAGGAACTAAGTACTATCCGAAAATTCAAGTAGCCGAATTCATTATTGAAACTGGCAGTTTAGCCGTTGGCGATACCATTATGATTACCGGAAATGATATCGGCATGCACCGTGAAACCCTTGCTCAGCTTACCGTTAATGGCAAGGTGGCAAGCGAAGCATTGAAAGGACAAAAAATCACTTTCCCATTCGATAAAAAAGTAGGTGCGAATGATAAACTCTATAAAGTAGTGGAGAACATCAATGCCTAAAATTATACACTACCGAAACAAGTGCATCGGTTGTGGCATCTGCTACGAAATACAACCCGATGTTTGGCGCATGTCAACCAAAGACGGCAAAGCCACCCTCGTGCATGGCATCAACAAAAAAGAAATCTACCAACTGGAGCTGAATGTAAATAACCAGGAACGGTTGGAGGAGGTGGTGGAGGGGTGTCCGGTGAAGATTATATTAATTTGCTAATTAGTCAATGTGCTAATGTGCTAATGGAATTTGAACAATTGAACTAACGTGCCGTTCGTCGGAGCGTCCTCGCTCCGACACAAAAAAACACTCACGCCCCTCAACTCCGCTTCGCTTCGTTCGGGGACCGGCGTCGCAGTGAAATATTAAAAAGAAGTGAGGAAGAGAGATTTTGAGCTTCGCTCAAAATCTCTCTTCCTCACTAAAACGTAGCGAAAAAATATGGTCCCCGAACGGAGCGAAGCGGAGTTGAGGGGTATTACTAATCTGATGAATTTTATTAGCGAATCCCGATAGCTATCGGGAGGGGGAATCGGCTTCATCGAACTGGGAAATTAAAGTCCCTCTCCTTTGGAGAGGGACTTAGGGTGAGGCTACTATAAATTGTCGAAGCGAGGACGCTTCGACGAACATCTCAATTTGACATGTATTTTAATTGTCGAAGCGAGGACGCTTCGACGAACGGCACAATTTGACGTTTCGACAATTCGACTAATTCGATATAGTAGCTTTCCCATCCTCAATCTCATTCGCTAATTGCTTAATGCTTTTAGTTTCGAATAATCCTAACAAATCGGCTTTGATGGTTTTGTATTGGTAGTGCAGTGGACAAGGGTCTTTCTCGGAACATTTTTTTAATCCCAATACGCATTTGTCGATGATGTCGCGATCGTTCATGCATTTAAGTATGGCGATGATGGGTAGTTCTTTGGCTTTGTCGCTGATGTAAAATCCTCCATTCGGTCCGCGGGTAGAGCAAACTAGCTTATTATCTTTAGTGAGTATTTGCATGATTTTGGCAGTGAACGCTCGTGGTGATCCGATGCCGTTAGCTACATCATCTAAACTCAACTTATTGTCGATACTACTTTTTTGTGCAATAAATATAGTAGCGCGCAGTGCGTATTCGGTAGCTTTGGAGAACATAGAATATTATACGTGATGTTTGGTAAACAACAATTTATAAATAATGATGAAAAATCCAATCATCATACTTAATCCGGAGATAAAAAAGAGTATGAAATAATTATGCATAGATGCCATCATCATACTAAATGGTATTGGGTTTACACTCATTTGCCATTTCGCTTTTATGATGCCGGTAATAATTAAGCATATCCAAAAAACAAAGAGGGAAATATTAACGGTTAGCACTGCCCTATTCAACCAAACTGCTTTTAATTTTCGTCCCTTATCCATAAGGATATCTACTACAAATGCCATAAGCAACATACTATTAATTCCAATGGTTGTTCCCATGGTATGTGCTACAGTAATATGTGTTCCGTGTGTAAATACATTGATGGCGGGAATCGACATTAATATGGCTAATCCTAAATTTAAAAATACCCAAACATCGGCATACATTAAAAAACGATAAGCCGATATGTGGTAATGTTTACGGGCTTCGGAAACAGATGCTCTCCATTTCCAGATGATTCGTCCGATGATGAACAACTCCGTCATGCTTACCGTATAACTAATGTGTTTGATGTATTGATGGGTTGGCAAAGTATAAATATGGTGACCCCAATTGAACATCAAATTAAATAAACTCGTGAAAAATAATACAAAGGCAATAGGTGCGAATGAATATTTATTATCGCCCGAAATTTTTTCCATGAGGTATAAACTACATCCGTAGATGAGCATGTTCCATGCTCCTACCATGGAACCGTATGACTTCCATTGAATGGTCATATCGTTTACCACGTTGTTGCGGAAATACGGGAATACCCAGAGGTATGATTCGATGAAAGTGAAAAGGAAAAATAGTAATCCACTCATCCACATCCACACATAAACCGGTTGGTTTTTATAGGAGGTTTGTGTATTGAAAAAATTGATGATGAATAATATCCATGCAAGAATAATTGGCAAAGCAAAAATGGGATTAAACTCCCAGTATTCTCTACCACCAAACACACTGAAGAAATACGAAACTAGAATAGTAAATACAGAAACACTAAATAAATAAAACTGCACTTTTTGTAAAAATGGAAAAGCCAACTCTTTGTTGTTATACTGTTGCACGTACGTTAACACGGAACCCATAGCAGCGAAGATGATCCAAAACACTACAGCCGACACGTGTAGTGGACGGACTTTTTCGAAAGAGA
>JBIINK010000096.1:0-4345 GCA_044337515.1 Sphingobacteriales bacterium
GTGAAACCAATCGTAACCTGCTTTTTGATACGGACGAAGCTCTCCAATAAATCTAGTAGGAAGTTCTACTTCTTCTATGCGTTCAAATTCTGTTAAGCGCTGTAACTTACGGTCAATGGTAACTTGAGCTAATTCCGAATCGGCATATTCTTTTAATAATGCAATATGATGTTTCTTGAATTTTAATTGGTTGCCATGCTCCGCAAAATGAAATAAGTTTTGGTACTGCGCAAACCACTCATCTGGAATAATTGCAATTTCACCATTCGGCAATAAAAATTCTTTCTTTCCAGTTAATATATGATCTTTAAGTTCGATGAAAGGGATTTCCATCTCCCCAAAAAATACTGTAGCATAAACATCAAACCAATCATTTGATTCATTTATTTTTAAATCGATTTTACTTTTTCCAAGGAAATATTTTTTCCCATTCTCATCTTGGTTGATACTAAAACCTGCCGCTTCTAATGTTTCGTTATGTTCTGCCAGCCATTCTAGCATCTTATGATATGTCCCAGCTTCAGCTTCGGTTTCATTGGTTTTTAAAATGAATGCTGACCCATCTGATGCAGTTAAACCTAGGTTTGTGAGCACTTCAATTTTTTGTGCCTCCCAATGCAATGAACGTTTCACGCGATGAAATACGTATTCATCGTTCTTATTCTCAACACTCACAGAAACCTTGGTGCCAGATTGATATAAGAAATTGTACTTCCCGTATTGAAACGATAATACTAATTGAATGGTATCATTCCAAGCGTACACCATTTTTAAATAAGGTTTTGCTTCAAATTGTTCTGTGATAATTTGAAATCCTTCGGCATAAACATTATGACGTTCGATGAGCGGGCCAATGAATTTTTTAAAATAGGTGGCTTCGGAATTCTTTGGAATATCAATGAATCGTTTATCTAAAAATGGAATTAATTTTTTACCATCTAAATCAGGTTCAAAAAATAAAAGGTCATTCCCTAATAACATGAAAGCAGGTTGCATACATATTATTTCAGCTTCCTTAAACATAAATTCTATTCGGATGCCTAAGTATTTTATCGTTGGGAAATAGCGAGTACCTTCAGGACTCCTACGGAAATGGAACAATACCGAAGTTTGTTCTTTAGCTATGTTAATTTTTTTATTTGCAGGGTCGCCCTCTTTCCCCATTTCGTAAAATGGTTTTTCACCAATTTGCTGAATAGCATCAACAAGTTTTTTTTCAATAATCGGACGAACAATAGCATAGAGTTTTTCATTCCAAATTTTACTGAAATACAGCGCAGGACGAATAACTTCTTTATTATATTTTTTGATGATGTATTCTTGATCGAGTTGATCTAACAAACGAATTAATTTATAATCACGTTCATCTAAATAGGCATCGAACTCTTTTGCAGTTTGAGTATATAGTTTTCGATGAGATAGCGTGAAACTGCCGTTCGGATTGAGTTGTACGATATGCGGTTCAATAACATGCCCTAAGTAAGGATGCTTACAAAGCGAATAAACTAATTTACAAGGCTTTTTACTATCTACGCGTACCACAGGAGTCTTAACAAAAATTTAAGACAATTTATAGCACTAAAAAAATTCAAATGTAATGAATATCGATTGGATTAAAAACTATTCTTCGATATTAATTGTGCCTTCAAAAACTTTTACAGCTGGTCCAATCAGATAGACGTTTGTAAATGAGTTATTATCACGATGAAACAATACCCTTAACGAGCCTCCTTTTGTTTCAATTGGAACATTTACATCACCAGTTAAATTATGTTTAATAGCATAAGCCATTGCTGCAGCAGTTACTCCAGTACCACAAGAAAGGGTTTCATCTTCAACACCACGCTCATATGTTCGTACTTGTAAGGCATTGTTTTCCCAGGTGAGGAAGTTTACATTGATGCCTACTTGTTTAAACTCGTTATTATAGCGAATAGATTTCCCCTCGTCGTAAACATCAACCTCGTCTACATTAGTCACCCATTTAATATAATGAGGTGAACCCGTTTGTAGTGAGATATCGTCGCCATGTTGCTTCCAGCCATCCACATCAATCATTTGGAGTTGTATCGTTTTTTCAGAAATTTTGGCATAATGAGGACCGTCTACTGCCAAAAAGCGACATTCGTTTTTTACTATTGTTAATGCCTCTGCAAAGCGTACCAAACAGCGACCGCCATTACCACACATACTGCTTTCATTCCCATCAGAATTAAAATAAACCATTTTAAAGTCATAGCCATCGATTAATTCAAGTAACATAATACCATCAGCGCCTATTCCAAACTTTCTGTCACACAAGTTGTTATACAACTGCGTATTTCCTGTGGGGAATGTTTTATCACGATTATCGATTAAGATAAAATCGTTTCCAGCGCCTTGATATTTATAAAACTTAAAAGTCATATTAGCTATGTAAAGTAGTTTTTACAAAAGTACAGCAATTTACAGAAATTGTTTCCGTTTAGCTGGCATTGATTTTGAAATTGATATTTTAGCATAAAAAAAAGTCCTTTAAACGAAACAGATAATGAATATGAAAAAGAGCATTTTTATCGGATTAGTGGTAGCGAGCCTTGGAGGCTTTGTAGGAGTAGCTGCCTATAAGTTTTTTGAACAAAAAAATCCGGAAACAATTTCAGAGCGACAAAAAGTACAATTCGCAAGTTTACCTGAGTATCCTATTGCAGCAGATGGGGGTACAGATTTTACAGTAGCTGCAGCAAAAACAGTTCCTGGTGTAGTACATATCAAAGTAACTGTAAACGAAAGTTCACAAGACAATTCATTTGATCCATTCAGAGATTTCTTTGGTGATAACAGAGGTTTCGGAAATCCATTCGGGCAACGTGGGCCACAAATAGGTTCAGGTTCGGGTGTAATTATTTCTGCTGATGGATATATTGTAACGAATAATCACGTGGTTAGAGGTGCAGATAAAATTGAAGTTATATTAAACGACAAAAGATCTTTTAAAGGAAAAGTAATTGGTACTGATCCGAATACTGATTTAGCGTTGATAAAAATTGATGCTGGAAATTTACCTTTTATAGTTTATGGAAATTCAGATGATGTTAAAATTGGAGAATGGGTATTAGCAGTAGGGAATCCATTTAACTTAACATCTACAGTTACGGCAGGTATTGTATCTGCAAAAGGTAGAAACATAAACATAATTGGAGAGAACGGCACAGCAACTAAATTCCCTATAGAATCTTTTATACAAACTGATGCAGCAGTTAACCCAGGTAATAGTGGTGGCGCATTAGTAAGTACAAGAGGCGAGCTTATCGGTATTAATACAGCTATTGCTTCGCAAACAGGATCATACGCTGGTTACTCGTTTGCGGTACCAGTAAATTTAGTTCGTAAAGTAATGGATGATTTATTGGAATTTGGAAAAGTACAACGCGCCTTTTTAGGAGTTCAAATTCAAGAAGTGAATTCTGAAGTAGCGAAAGAAAATGGATTGAAAAACACAAGAGGTGTTTTGATTACTACTGTAACCGATGGTGGTGCAGCAGAAGCGGCAGGATTAAAGAAAGGTGATGTTGTTACAAGCATTGCTGGAGTAGATGTTAACAGCACTTCAGAGCTTACCGAACAAATTGGTCGTCACCGCCCTGGTGATAAAATTGATGTTAAAGTAATTCGTGAGAATAAAGATAAAATGATTGCTGTAATACTTCGAGGTGAAAATAATTTAACTGACCTGAAGAAAAAAGAAGCAGTTAATGCGAATGCATTGTTAGGTGCTAATTTTTCTAAACTTAGCGATTCAGAAAAGAAAAGTCTAAAAATTGAGAGTGGAATAAAAATTAGTTCACTTAAACCAGGGAAATTAAGCAGTATCGGAATTCGAGACGGATTCATCATCACTAAGTTGAATAATAAAACGGTTAATAGTGCTGAAGATGTTGATGAAGTAATAAATTCTAGTGAAAGCAATATGTTAATGGTCGAAGGCGTTTATGCTCAGAACCCATTCTCCAAATATGTTTACTCATTTAATATTAAATAATACTCCATAAGGTTTTACAAACACAAGATAAAAGCTACTCGTTTCGGGTAGCTTTTTTTATTAGAAATAAAGTTCAGCAATAGATCCGCAAAGAGCTTTTATAAGCATTAAACCATCTATTACTATTAAATAATAGAAGATGCTTTTGCGCGATTTAAGAGTATAGGCCACACGAAGTAAAAGAGCAAATGGTATTGAATTGATGATTAGTTTTTGTATCGAAAAATCGTGATTAATTCCATACATAATAAATGTGCCCAATCCAATAGTGCTCAAAGGGATTAGTATATAAAATATCGTATTCCTTAATCCGAAGTAAACCAC
>JBIINK010000097.1:0-4335 GCA_044337515.1 Sphingobacteriales bacterium
ATCGTTTCCTTCTACTAATGTTTCAGGGATACCCAGAGGTAAAGTGAACTCACCAATATTATCGGGCAATGCTTCTTTTAATCGGTAACCATTTAAACATTCAATGACTAAAGCTGGTTCATCCGATTTTAATAAAGTATTGTAAAAACCAGCAGCTTGTGTCATGTTTCTTGGGACTAAAATATGGATACCACGTAAGGCATGAATAATCATTCCAATTGGTGAACCCGAATGCCAGATGCCTTCTAAACGATGTCCACGAGTACGAATAATCAATGGTGCTTTTTGTCCGGCTTTTGTACGGTATGATAAGGATGCTAAATCATCACTTAACATTTGTAATCCGTATAATAAATAATCTAAGTATTGAATTTCGGCAATAGGTCTTAAACCTCGCATGGCTAAACCAATTCCTTGTCCGATAATGGTTGCTTCACGAATACCTGTATCTGAAATTCTAATCTCTCCGTATTTTTCTTGTAAGCCTGCGAAGCCTTGATTTACGTCACCTATCTTCCCAACATCTTCACCAAATGCTACGATGCGTGGATCGCGTTCGAATGCCGCATCAAAACAAGCTTGAACAATTTCTCGTCCATCGAGTTCAACTGCATCTTCCGAGTATTGCGCTTTAATTTCTGGAATATTTAACGCAGCCCATTCTGTATCTGTAAATAATTTTGAATTATAACGATCGTAATTTTGGTTGCTATATTGATTTAACCAAATCACTAAATTTCTTCTTGCATCCGATTCTTCATTACGTGTTAAACGTAATGATTTGCGAATGGCCATTAACATATCTTTACGAATGGTATCAACCGTTCCTTGTAAACGTTTTATTAATTCTTGGATGTTTGATGAATGTGCTGAATTCGCTGCTAAGTTTTCTAACATCGCAACTACTTCTACAACCTCCGATTTTAAAGGCTGATTGAAGGCTTCCCAAACTTCTTTTTGGCAAGTACGAACATATTTTTTAGCATCATTTTCAATTGCATCTAATTCTTCAGTTGTTGCAATTGAAGAAGCAATCATCCACTCACGCATTTTTTTAATACAATCAAAATCTGCTTCCCATTCTAAACGCTCCTTCGATTTATAACGCTCGTGAGAACCTGATGTAGAGTGCCCTTGAGGTTGTGTTAATTCTTGCACGTGAATCATCACCGGAATATGTTTTTCTCGGCAGATGTCGATTGCGGTTTCATACGTTGCACAAAGTGCTGCATAATCCCAACCGTTTACTCTAAAGATTTCATATCCCTCTCCTTTATCATCGCGTTGAAATCCTTTTAATATTTCTGATATATTTTCTTTTGTGGTTTGATATTTAGCATGTACAGAAATTCCATATCCATCATCCCAAATAGAAATGGCCATTGGTATTTGTAATACACCAGCTGCATTTATTGATTCGAAGAAGTGGCCTTCTGAAGTACTAGCATTTCCAATGGTTCCAAAGGCTACTTCGTTTCCATTAATCGAGAAATTATCGAAGCTCGCTAACTCTGGATTGTTGCGGTATAATTTTGAAGCTTGAGCTAAACCTACTAAGCGTGGCATTTGTCCGGCAGTTGGAGAAATATCTGCCGATGAATTTTTCATGGCTGTTAATCGTTTCCAAGAACCATCTTCATTTAAACTACGCGTTCCAAAATGTCCGTTCATGCTTCGTCCTGCTGAGCAAGGTTCTGCTTCTACATTTGGGAATGCATAAAGTTGTGCAAAGAATTCTTTTACATTCGACATTCCTGTAGCGAACATAAATGTTTGATCGCGGTAATAGCCCGATCTAAAATCACCATCACGGAATACTTTCGCCATCGCAATTTGTGCGACTTCTTTTCCATCACCAAAAATTCCAAACTTCGCCTTACCGGTAAGTACTTCTTTTCGTCCGAGTAAACTTGCTTGTCTACTTTCGTTCGCGATTCGAAAATCATTTAATACGACTAATTTGAAATCGTCGAAACTTAAATTTCCCGAAGCTGCTGATGTTTGTTCTTTGTTGATAATTGACATATGCGAAATATTGCGTAATGCGACAAAAATAATGAATCGGGAGCAGACGAAGAAACTATTTATTAAGGCTAATAATTAGTACTTTAGCCCCATATAAGCCGTATTGATATGATTAAAAAACTACTTATTTTACTTATTTGCCTAAGTGCGAATGCCTTTCTAGCCAATGCTCAAGATACCACCCATGTGCGTTCACACAACGCGACTCACTTAAATTGGTATGGCGACTTTATTACGAAAACGAAATTCCCTTCGGCAGATACCAGTTACAAGAAGATCTTATTAAAATTCACCATTGGCTGCCCTACTAACGGTTGTAGCGATTGGGATTATACTGTAAAAGTATATGCACGCCGACCAATAGGTGTTGATACTGCAGGGCAACCTGTTTACGAACGCATTGAATTTGCTCGTTACATTACTCCTTATTCTGGCGATAAAAACTTTGGGTTTTACCGCGACTTCGATTTGGATATTACTGATTTCCGTTCGGTACTTACCGACTCTACCGAAATAGGCGTGAAATACGAAGGCTACTCGGATGGCTTTACCGTAAGTTTAGACTATTACTTTGTAAAAGGCACTCCAATTCGCGAAGCCTATAAAGTAGTACCTGTTTATTATGGCGGTTTCCCGTATGGCGATCCAGCTAATTCTATAGAAAATTATTTAACACCATTTAAGTTTAGACCAAACGATACGACCGACCAAGTGGGTATTCATATTTTGCAAACTGGACACGGTTTTGGAGGAAATGAAGATTGCGCAGAATTTTGTCCGAAGTTTAATTTTGTAAAAGTAAACGGTGTACAACGTTACAGCAATTTAGTATGGAAAGATAACTGTGGAGAGAATCCAATTTTTGCTCAACCTGGTACTTGGTTATACGATCGCGCCAACTGGTGCCCTGGTGAAATGGTTCGCCCGTATTACCATGATTTAACACCATACATCGGCAACGATTCTACCACATTCGATTTAAACATGACTCCCTTTACGAATGTAGGAAACAACTCATGCTCGTATAATGTGGCGGCTAATTTAATCTACTATAGAAATGCAGTAGCCAATATCGATTTATCATTAGAAGAAATTCTAGCCCCTAGCAAACGTTGGTCGAATGCACGTTTTAACCCGATTTGCGGACAACCAAAAATCAAAATAAAAAACAATGGAAGTCTTCCAGTTCAAGGAATTAAAATCACCTACGGATTATCTATTTCAAGTAACCTGCAAACTTTTATTTGGAATGAAACACTCGATCCATACCAATCGGTAGAGATTACCCTGAACCCAATGAACTTACCAGCGAACCAAGAATTTATTGCAACCGTTTTGCCATTAGATTCTACATGGTTAGATTATGATCTGTTTAACAACAGCGCGAAAACAACTTATAATTTAGTAAAGGCATTCCCTAAAAAATTCGGTATTGAATTCCGTGCAAATAGTGCACCCGATGAAAATAGTTACGAACTGCAAGATGCTACTGGAAATATCATTTTCTTTAGAGATGGATTTAAAGCCAATACTATGCACAAAGACACGGTAGATTTAACAGTAGGTTGCTATACTTTTATCGTTTACGATTCGGATAAAGATGGAATGTCGTTTTTCGCAAACAATGATGGAGTAGGTTCTATTCGATTCAGGGATATGGGCAATGCGATAGTTCAAAGTTTCAATGCAAACTTCGGAACAGAGGTGAGATTCCAATTTGTAGTGGATAGTACTTTAACAGGGATTTCTGAAACACCTGCAGATCAGAATTTCAATATCTACCCTAACCCGGCAAGCGACAAATGTTATTTAGAGAACAACAGTAATGAGCAGGTAAAAACTGTCAAATTGTTTAGTTTACAAGGACAATTATTACGCAATTACGACGGATTGTCGTCGGAAATGCCAATTTTGATCGATTTATCGGGCTTAGCTAATTCGTATTATTTCATTGAAATTGAGACAGATAATGGCATATACCGAGAAAAAGTATTGGTAAATAATGTCAGATAACAGAATTGGAATACATTTTGATAATAATTATAAAATTAAAATCCGCTTAAGTACATAAATTATAGTTTTAAGCGTTAAATTTGAAATCCAAAATAAGATTATAAAAAATGAAAAGATTAGTACTATCAATTATCGCTCTAGCTGCATTCACAACAGCTTCAATTGCACAAACTGCACCGGCTGCACCTGAAAACCCAAATGCTGCTGACTTCAAATTTGAGAAAGAAGTTCATGACTTCGGTACCATTAAAGAAGGAACGCAAGCAGAATACGTATTTAAATATACGAACACTGGTA
>JBIINK010000052.1:0-15199 GCA_044337515.1 Sphingobacteriales bacterium
GCCGATTCTCGTTATACACACAAACCATCTCAACAAGGTTTAGCAGTATTAGCATTATATAATGCTATCGCTACTAAAGCTGGTGCTGCAACAGTAGCAGGAGTAAGTGTTCCTTTCGAAAAAATTATTAACGAAACAGCAAACGAATTATTTAATGCTAAAGGAAAATCTTTAGTAGTATGTGGTTCAAATGATGTTTCAGTTCAAGTAGCCGTTAACGCGATTAACTCCTTGTTAGGTAACTACGGAACAACAATCGATTTAGATAATGCTTCTTACCAAAAACAAGGTAATGATGCAGAGATGATCGACTTCGTTGCAGAAATGAATGCAGGAAAAATTGATGCAGTAATTTTCTACAACACTAACCCAGCTTACAACTATGCTAAAGGTGCTGAGTTCACTGAAGCATTGAAAAAAGTAAAAACAAAAATATCGTTCGCAGATCGTGCTGATGAAACAGCATTATTATGTGACGTAATTGCTCCAACTACTCACTACTTAGAATCGTGGGATGATGCATCTGCAAAACGCGGTGTGTATGCAGTGGTTCAACCAACCATCTCAACTGTTTACAATGCACGTTCGGCACAAAGTTCATTATTAGTTTGGGCAGATGCTACATTAGATTACTTCACTTACATCAGAAATTACTGGGAGAAAAATATTTACCCACAAGCTTCTGGTTTTGCAGGCTTCTCGGCATTCTGGGATGCAGCATTACAAACAGGTGTAGTTACTACAACAGCAATAACTCCTCAAGCGTATTCATTCAACAATAATTTATCGGCAGTTGCTCAAACCATTATCGCAGCAAGTAAAAATGCTGGTAAAACAGAAGTGGTAGTTTACGAAAGTGTTGCTGTACGTGATGGTGCTCATGCAAACAACCCTTGGTTGTTAGAGATGCCAGATCCAGTATCGAAAGTTACTTGGGACAATTACGCAGCTATTAATCCTAAGTACGCAGAGGAATTAGGAATTAAAGAAAATACGAAAGTTGATGTTACTGTAGGTTCAGCAAAATTATCATTACCAGTATTAATGCAACCAGGCCAAGCCATGGGAACCATTGGTGTGGCTATGGGTTACGGACGTACAAACGTTGGTAAAGCAGGAAATGGTGTAGGTGTTAATGCCTTCCCATTTGTAACTTTAGTAAACGGAACGTTCCAATACTTCAATACAAACGCAACAGTTACTGCAACGAGCGAAGCATATGAATTAGCTCAAACACAAACTCACCATACGTATGAAGGAAGAGATATTATTCGTGAGAAATCATTGAAAGAATATGCTCATCCAGAAAAACACGAAGCACACGCAGAAGGCGAAGGACATAGTAAAGAGAATGTTGACCTATGGGCAGCATATCCTCGCAATGGTCACCACCATTGGGGTATGGCCGTTGACTTAAACTCATGTACTGGTTGTGGAGCATGTGTGGTTGCATGTAGTGCAGAGAACAACGTTCCAGTTGTTGGTAGAGATGAAGTACGTAGAAGAAGAGAAATGCATTGGATACGTATTGACCGTTACTACACGTACGAATCTGCTGAAGGAAAAGATATCACTCAAGAGAAAGAATATAATAACGTAGAGAATTACGAAAATGTAAAAGTAATTCACCAACCGTTAATGTGTCAGCATTGCGATCATGCACCATGCGAAACCGTTTGTCCGGTATTAGCAACGATGCACTCATCAGAAGGCTTAAACCAAATGGCATACAACCGTTGCGTAGGTACTAGATATTGTGCAAACAACTGTCCATACAAAGTGCGTCGTTTCAACTGGTTTAACTACTGGAATGACGATCGTTTTGTAAACTTCTTACAAGATGATGCAGCATACTTAGCCTTGAACCCAGATGTTACTACACGTTCACGTGGGGTAATGGAAAAATGTTCATTCTGTGCACAAAGAATTCAAGCAGGTAAGTTAAGTGCGAAGATTGAAAAACGTGCATTGAAAGATGGCGATGTTCAATCAGCATGTCAACAAGGTTGCCCAGCCAATGCCATCGTATTTGGTGATGTTAATGATCCAGAATCGGAAGTATCGAAATTGATTAAGAGCGATAGAACATACTTCTTGTTAGAAGAGATTAACGTTCAACCGGGAGTTGGATACATGACCAAAGTAAGAAATACAATTGAAGCTTAATATTTAAGAATAAAACCAAATCGTATGTCATCACATCACGAATCAATAATAAGAGAACCGTTAATTACGGGAACAGACATCACCTATAATAAAATTACAGAGGATGTTTGTGCACCAGTAGAAAGAATGCCGAGCAAAGCTTGGTGGATTGGGTTCACCGTAGCTGTACTTGGATTAGTTTTATGGCTAGTTGCAGTAGGGTATACATTCTGGACAGGTATTGGAGCCTGGGGATTGAACAAGACCGTAGGATGGGCTTGGGATATTACCAACTTCGTATGGTGGGTAGGTATCGGTCACGCGGGTACCTTAATTTCAGCAATCTTATTGCTGTTCCGCCAAAGCTGGAGAAATTCAATTAACAGATCAGCAGAAGCGATGACGATCTTCGCCGTTATTTGTGCGGCATCGTTTATCGTAGCTCACATGGGTCGCCCATGGGTAGCATACTGGCCTTTACCATTACCGAATCAATTCGGTTCGTTATGGGTGAACTTTAACTCACCATTGGTATGGGACGTATTCGCGATCTCAACTTACTTCTCAGTATCATTAGTATTCTGGTATACTGGTTTATTGCCAGATATCGCTACTATCCGCGATAGAGCAACAGGTCTTCGTAGAAGAATTTATTCTATCCTTTCATTCGGATGGAATGGTTCGGCAAAAACTTGGCAACGTTTTGAGGCAGTATCGTTAATCTTAGCAGGGGTTTCTACTCCACTGGTATTATCAGTACACACCATTGTATCAATGGACTTTGCAACGTCAATCGTACCAGGATGGCACACCACGATCTTCCCTCCATACTTTGTGGCTGGAGCGATCTTCTCGGGTTTTGCGATGGTACAAACATTATTGTTAATCGCACGTAAAGTATTAAACTTCGAAAATTACATCACAATGGCTCACATCGAGTCGATGAATAAAATCATCATCCTTACAGGATCTATTGTAGGTGTTGCATACGGAACAGAATTTTTCATCGCTTGGTATTCAGGCGTTCAATACGAACAATACGCATTCATTAACCGTGCTACTGGTCCATACTGGTGGGCATACTGGTCGATGATTACGTGTAACGTAATTTCACCACAACTTTTCTGGTTCAAAAAAATCAGAACAAGCATCGTAGCTTCTTGGGTTCTTTCAATCTTCGTTAACATCGGTATGTGGTTCGAGCGTTTCGTAATTATTGTTACTTCACTACACAGAGATTACCTACCATCAAGTTGGGCAATGTTCTACCCAACATGGGTCGACGTAGCTATCTTCATCGGATCGTTAGGATTGTTCTTCACTTTATTCTTGTTATTCCTTCGCGTATTACCTGCGATTGCAATGGCAGAAGTAAAATTATTATTGAAAGGTAATAGTGAAATGTCAAAACGTAAATTAATCGCAGACGGACATGCAAAAGTTCCAGAAGGATTTACAAATAGAATAGTAATAGCAACTACGGCAACCATCAAGAACGATAAGAAAGATGAGTAACATTAAATATATTTTAGGACACTTTGACGATCCGGAAGTTTTAATGAACGGTATCGACAAATTGCAAAAGAGCAACATCAAAATTGAAGATGTGTTCACGCCATTCCCGATTCACGGAATTGAAAACAAATTAGGTATTAAACGTTCACGTTTACCTATCGCTGCATTTATATTCGGTATCACAGGAACGATCACAGCATTCGCCATGGTTTACTATATGTTAGTGCACGATTGGCCAATGAATATTGGTGGTAAGCCAGCATTCGCATTCCCGGATTTTATTCCAGTAATGTTTGAATTAACAGTATTGTTCTGCGCATACGGAATGGTATTCACGTTCTTTTACGTGAACCACTTATTCCCAGGTAGAGCACCACGTGTAATGGACTTACGTGCAACAGACGATCGATTCATTATTGCAATCGACGCAAAAACAAATGATGTAAACGCAGTAGATGCTGTATTGAAAGATGCAGGTGCTGTTGAAATAAAACATAACGCAAGAAAATACATTAGCTATGATGAAGAATAATATCAGGTTAGTTTCATTCGCTTTAGCAGCTACGTTTATCGTGGGCTCTCTATCGTCGTGCTACCATAGCAAAAAAAATCCAGGATATGAATATGCTCCGAATATGTATCATCCGATAGCATACAATCCTGATCAACCAAATGCTCAGTTCAAAAATGGACAAACAGCACAGCTTCCAGTTGCAGGTACTACACCTATTGGTTTCCATAAGTTCGCTTATGAAAATTCACTAGATGGTTATACTAAAGCTGGCGCAGAATTAGTAAATCCATTTGCTGGAGATACTGTACTTGCTTTAGCTGATGGTGAAAGCTTATACAATAATTTTTGTTCGCACTGCCATGGTATGCAAGGTAAAGGCGATGGTGCTATTATCGCAAACGGAAAATTCCCGCCGCCACCATCATACTCTACTGGAAACTCATCTAGAGGTGGAGCTTTGAAAGATTTAACAGATGGTAAGATTTATCATACCATTACCTACGGTGTAAACTTGATGGGCCCACACGCCACTCAAATTACTCCAGAAGAACGTTGGAAAATCGTTCTTTATGTTCACAAATTACAGAATGTACAATAATCAAGAAAGCGGATCATAATGGCAAACTTCGATTTAAATCAGAGATATGAATTTTCAGCTGGCGCAAAACGCTGGTCAATTATTCTATTGGCAATAGGAATATTGTCGGTAGGATACGGATTATTCTCAGGACACGCAGAGCGCACATTTGCGAACTTGCTACTGAATAGTTATTACATTACTGGCTTATGTATGGCTGGCTTGTTCTTCATCGCAGTGCAATACGTTGCAAATGCGGGTTGGGCAACTGCGCTTATCCGTATTCCTTCTGCTTTCTCTGCAGTGTTGCCTTGGGCAGGACTAGTATTAGTGGCAGTAATTGTTAGTGGTTTATATACTCATAACTTATACCACCACTGGGCTGATCCAGATTTAGTAAATCCTAACAGTCCTAAATTCGATAAACTTATCGAAGGCAAAAGCGCATTATTAAATTTACCAGTATTTATTGGTAGCATCACTGGCTTCCTAATTATTTGGTCACTTTTCTCTCGTATGCTACGTAGCTACTCTACGAAAGAAGATCAAATCGCAGGTATCGGTATGCACGATAAGAGTGTTAAATTCTCTGCAATATTTTTAGTGATCTTCGGATTCACTTCAGCAATATTTGCTTTCCAAGTAATCATGAGTTTAGAAGCTCATTGGTTCTCTACAATGTTTGCTTGGTATAACTTCGCTGCCCTTTGGGTAAGTGGGTTATCTGCAATTACGTTAACCTTAATTATTTTACGCGAACAAGGTTACTTTACTTGGATTAACGATTCACACTTACACGATTTAGGCAAATTCGTATTCGCATTTTCTGTGTTCTGGACATACATTTGGTTCTCTCAATTCTTATTGATTTACTATGCCAACATGCCAGAAGAAACAATCTACTTCAAACATAGAATGGAGAATGGATATTTACCATTGTTCTGGTTAAATCTTATCATCAATTTCGTATTGCCATTGCTTATCTTAATGACTCGTGATGCAAAACGTAATTTTAAAACAATGAAAATTGTTACCATTATTTTATTAGCTGGTCACTGGTTAGATTATTACATTATGATTATGCCAGGTACTGTTGGTGCTGAACATGGTTTCGGAATTATTGAAATTGGTACTACTGCCGGATTTATCGGTTTGTTTATGTGGATCATGTTAACTTCTTTAAGCAAGGCTGCTTTGGTTCCTAAAAACCACCCTTACTTAGAAGAAAGTTTACATCACGATATATAAAATTATTTTATGAAATACTCTATATTATCAAAAATGAAATTAAATCTGAAAGCTCTTTCTGCATTTGCATTGATCACGCTTAGCTCAACGATTGCGCTAGCACAAGATCCTAATGCATTGCCTACAGAACCTAAACCATTGAGTATTGATTTTTGGTTTTACACTTTATTGTTAATTGCGGCAGTATTAGTATTTGCTGTAATAAACAAAACAGTTAAAGCGCTTGAATTAACACAAACGTTAAATGGTAAAGATGTAGGTAACAAATGGAATAAAATCAATGGAGTAATATTCTTGATTTTTGGTCTTGGTTTCTTCTCAGCAATATTCTGGGAATTTAATACTCATGGTCGCCAATTACTACCTGAAGCAGCTTCAATCCATGGTGCTCAAACAGATTACTTGTTCAACATTACGTTGATTTTTACAGGTGTTGTATTTGTACTTACACACATCTTATTATTTTTCTTTGCATTTAAATACAAAGGATCTGGAAAGAGAAAAGCATTCTTCTACTCTCATAACGACAAGTTAGAAGTTTACTGGACATTAATCCCTGCTATTGTTTTAGCAGTATTAGTATTCTCTGGATGGAAAACTTGGACGAACATTACTACGCCTGCTCCACAAGAAGCATTGCAATTAGATGTAACAGGTAAACAATTCGCTTGGATTGTTCGTTACCCAGGTACCGATAAAGTATTAGGAACGAAAGCATTCAAATTAGTGAACGACGTAAACGAAACTGGTGTTAACTACAACGATAAAAATGCGACAGATGATTTCTTCACTCGCGAAATTTATTTACCAGTAAACAGACCAGTGAAGTTTAACTTCGGTGCTAGAGATGTACTACACTCTGCTTATATGCCACACTTCCGTGCGCAAATGAACTGTGTACCGGGCATGCCTACAACGTTCTGGTTTACGCCAACAATTACTACGGATGAAATGCGTGTAAAAACAAATGATCCGAAGTTCGATTACCTTTTATTATGTGCTAAAATTTGTGGAACTGCCCACTATAACATGCAAGTAAAAATTGTTGTTGTTGATGATGCTGCTTATGCAACATGGTTAGCTACTCAAAAACCATATTACACAGAAGAAACTGCTAAACAAATTACCGAGGCTGAAGTTGCTAGAATGAAAGCCGAAGAAGAAAGAAAATTAGCATTGAATTAATTAGAAAAAAAGTTTAGAAAAATATGTCAACTCAAGCTTTAGACCACACTGACGTGCACGCACATTCAGATCACCACGAACATCACCCTGAGACGTTCTGGTCGAAGTACGTATTCAGTATGGACCACAAGATGATTGCTAAGCAATTCCTAATCACAGGTATTATTATGGCAATTATTGGAATGGTACTTTCTGTATTGTTTCGTATTCAATTAGGATGGCCAGAAGAATCGTTCCCATTCTTAGAAAGAATTTTAGGTAAGTGGGCGAAAGATGGTCGTATCGACCCTTCGTTCTACATGTCGATGGTAACTATCCATGGTACTATCATGGTATTCTTTGTGTTAACCGCGGGTTTAAGTGGTACGTTTAGTAACCTTTTAATTCCATTGCAAGTTGGAGCAAGAGATATGGCTTCGCCATTCATCAATATGTTATCATACTGGTTCTTCTTTACTGCCAGTGTAATCATGACTTATTCATTGATGATTGAAACTGGTCCTGCTTCAGGTGGGTGGACAATATATCCTCCATTATCAGCATTGCCCAAAGCCATGCCTGGTTCCGGCCTCGGTATGACCTTATGGTTGCTATCTATGGGATTATTCGTTGCCTCTTCGTTAATGGGTGGTATCAACTACATCAGTACGGTATTAAACATGCGTACTAAAGGTATGGCAATGACTAAAATGCCTTTAACAATTTGGGCGTTCTTCTTAACAGCAGTGTTAGGTGTATTATCATTCCCAGTTTTATTAGCAGGTGTTATCTTATTAATTTTTGATAGAAGTTTCGGAACAAGTTTCTACTTATCTGATATTTATATAGGTGGAGAGGCTTTACCAAATCATGGTGGTTCTCCAGTATTATTCCAGCATTTATTCTGGTTCCTTGGTCACCCAGAGGTATACATTATTATTATGCCAGCTTTGGGTATCACATCAGAAATTATTGCAACAAATGCACGTAAACCAATCTTCGGTTACCGTGCTATGATCATGTCACTTATTGGTATCGCTTTCTTATCGTTTATCGTATGGGGTCACCATATGTTCGTAACCGGTATGAATCCTTTCCTTGGTTCGGTGTTCATGTTTACCACATTAATTATCGCAGTGCCTTCGGCAGTAAAAACGTTTAACTACTTAGCTACGTTGTGGAAAGGAAATATCCAATTTACTCCAGCAATGATGTTCTCTATGGGATTAGTTTCCTTGTTCATCTCTGGTGGTTTAACAGGTATTTTCTTAGGTAACGCTGCATTAGATATTAACTTACACGATACGTATTTCGTAGTTGCCCATTTCCATATTGTAATGGGTAGTTCGGCGATGTTCGGTATGTTCGCCGGTGTGTACCACTGGTATCCGAAAATGTTCGGCCGTATGATGGATGCTCGCTTAGGCTACTTCCACTTCTGGTTAACATTCATCGCAGTATATTGCGTATTCTTCCCAATGCACTTCATCGGTTTAGATGGTGTTCCTCGTCGTTACTATGCATTCACAAGCTTTGAGTTTATGAATGAGTGGTTAGTCGTGAATCAATTCATCAGTATCGCTGCAATAATAGGATCTCTTGCTCAATTCATCTTCTTGTATAACTTCTTCAGAAGTATTTTCAAAGGAGAGAAAGCAACACAAAATCCTTGGAAATCGAATACATTAGAATGGACTACTCCTGTAGAACACATCCACGGTAACTGGCCAGGTGAAATTCCTTCAGTTTACAGATGGCCGTATGATTACAGTAAGCCAGGACATGATGAAGATTTTATTCCGCAAACAACTCCTTACTCAGAAACCATTTCGTCGAATATTCCGACTGACTTTGGAATCCATGAGGAGCCAGTTAAAGCAGAAGAAAAGTCAAATTAATTTTTGATCGATGAATAATAGTTCATATCGATCGGAATACAATAAAAATGAAAAACGATTCATTGGAATTAGTTTTATAACCATTTGTTCTTTGTTTCTTTTAATTCTTGCCGGCGGTATTGTTCGCAGTACTGGTTCGGGGATGGGTTGCCCAGATTGGCCGAAATGCTTTAATCAATGGGTGCCACCAACAGACGTTAGTCAGTTGCCCGAAAATTATCGCGAACAATATCTCGAAAAGAGACTGCATAAAAATGAGCACTTCGCGCAGATGTTAGAAAATTTGGGATACGCAGAAACAGCTAAAGAGCTGAGAAACGACCCAAGTATCACCGCTACCGAAGAGTTTGATGTAGTAAATACTTATACCGAATACATCAACCGATTAATAGGCGCCATTACTGGCGTTTTTATGGTGTTGATGCTGGTGTTCTCGATTCCTTTAATCAAACAACACCGCATCGTATTCATATTAAGTATCGTTACATTAATCATTACATTTTTTCAGGCCTGGTTTGGCTCAATCGTAGTGACTACGAATTTGGTATCATGGACCATCACCGTACACATGGTGTTGGCTTTAGTAATTGTTGCGCTTGTAATTTATAATTACAGTGTAGTAAAATACAAACACCTAGAATCGGTGAAAGTATCGATCCCAAATTTAAGAGTAGCTGCTCTTCTAACTTGGGTAAGCATTGCGCTTACTTTACTTCAAATAATTTGGGGTACCGAGTTGAGAGAAAGCATTGATCATTATGCCGATTTTTGGAAAGGAACAAATCGCGAAGCTTGGGTAAGCCTTACCGGTTTTATCTTTAAGCTACACCGCAGTTTCTCCATTATCCTAGTATTACTTAGCATCTATACCACTTGGTATATTCGCATATACTTCGGAGCCATTAAACGCCTACGTCGCTTTTCGTCCGCTGCCATCGTTATTCTTGCACTGCAAATAATAACAGGATTAATATTAGCAAACTTTGCCTTGCCTTATGGGTTACAACCAGTACACTTAGTGCTTTCGAGCCTATTAATTGCTGCCCTAGTGATGCAAATTATTATGATTAATATTTACAAAAGAAATATAGCACTTGATTTAATTAGTTAATAAAAAAGTGATTGTAGAAAATATCCATACAAAGTCGAACCTGACCCTAAAAATTCAGGATTATGTGCAGTTCCTAAAATTGCGCCTAACCCTGCTTGTGGTATTTTCGGCTGCTATTACTTTTGCTTATGCAGCTAAAGGTAATTTAGTATGGGGTCAACTTTGGTTAATGGTACTGGGTGGTTTTTTAACAACCGCATCAGCAAACGGATTTAATCAAGTTATAGAACGCGAGTTGGATAAGTTAATGATGCGTACTCGTTTTCGTCCATTGCCAACACAACGCATGACGGTAGTAGAGGGCTTAACAGCATCAATATTAATGGGCATTGCAGGGATATTTATTTTAACTTATTACTTCAATGTTATAACTGGAGTATTAGCATTGTTCTCTATTATTACCTACGCATTCATTTATACTCCATTAAAAACACGCACATCATTTGCAGTTTTTGTTGGCGCAATAGCAGGAGCTATGCCACCATTATTAGGTTATGTAGCTTACTCAAACAGTTTCGGTTTCGAACCTGGGATTATGTTCGCCATCCAATTTATTTGGCAGTTCCCACACTTCTGGTCTTTGGCTTGGGTGTTAGATGATGATTATAAAAAAGCAGGAATGAACTTGATGCCTTCTTCAGAAGGAAGATCAAAAAATAGTGCATTCCAAATTATGCTTTATACATTAATATTAATTCCAGTGAGCTTACTTCCATTGAAATTTGGAATGGCTGGATATACTTTAGCGATTGTATCTCTAATTGCCGGATTAGCATTCTTTATGCAGTCGGTAAAATTGTATCGTCAATGCAGTATTAAAGCAGCACGTGAGTTAATGTTTGGTTCGTTCTTGTACTTGCCAATCGTTCAAATCACTTTACTTATCGATAAATTAAATTAAAATGAATAATATGACTGTAGAACAAGATAAATTCAATCCACGCCCCGTTAAATTCGTGCTGTGGTTGTTTATCCTGAGTTCTATCATGATGTTTGCTGGCTTGACTAGTGCTTATATCGTTCGTCAGGCAGAAGGGAATTGGAAGATCTTCGATTTACCTTCAATATTTTATATTACAACAGTTTTGATTTTATTGAGTAGTGCCACTATGCATTATTCAGTACTTCAAGCGAAAAAAAATAACATTGCAAAGCAACAGATTGGTTTATGGTTGAGCTTCCTTTTAGGAGCTGGATTTTTAGCCGGACAGTACATGGGTTGGCAAGAATTAATTTCCAATAAAGTGTACTTCGTGGGTAACCCATCTGAGTCTTTTGTGTATGTAATTTCAGGTCTACATGGCGCACATATTGTAGCAGGCTTACTTTTAATGGTGTCTGCACTTATTGGCGTATATCGTAATATTGGCCAAACGAAGAACATTTTCCGCATGGAATTAACTTCTATCTTTTGGCATTTTATTGATATTTTGTGGATATATTTGTTTGTGTTTTTATTAATTAATAGATAGTCTATATACAACATGACGACGAACACTTCTCAATTAGACGAGATCAAATTGACCCCTTGGAATGGTGGCAGATCACCTTTCAATGTAGAGTATGGAAAAATGATGATGTGGTTCTTCCTTCTTTCGGATGCATTCACATTTTCTGCTTTGTTAATCGCTTATGGAGCGCTACGTTTTAGTAGTACTTCTTGGCCTGACCCAGACGTAGTTTTCCAATCCGCTCCAGGTATTGCTCACGGTGCCCCTTTGGTATTCGTAGGTATTATGACTTTCATTTTGATTATGAGCTCTGTAACCATGGTATTAGCTGTGGAAGCAGGTCATCGTAAGGCAAAATCAGAAGTTGCTAAATGGATGGTTTGGACTGTTATCGGTGGATTAGCTTTCTTAGGCTGTCAAGCTTGGGAGTGGACACACTTACACCACGAAGGTGCTTGGTGGGGACATAATCCTTTCTTAAATGAAGACGGTACAGTTGCTTCAACTAATTTTACGAATTTATTTTTTACCATCACTGGTTTCCACGGTTTCCACGTGTTCTCGGGTGTGGTTATTAATATCATCATTTTAATAAATGTACTTGGCGGTACTTATGAGCGCCGTGGTCATTATGATATGGTGGAGAAAGTAGGTCTTTACTGGCACTTTGTAGATTTAGTTTGGGTATTCGTATTTACCTTCTTCTACCTAGTATAATTCCTAATTCCTAATTCTTAATTCTTAATTAATAAAAGATATGTCAGACAATCACACAGCAGAAGCTCACCACGACGATCATGCAGGCATGACGAAGAAAAAAATATGGTCAGTGTTTTGGGTTCTATTAGGAATCACTGCAATTGAGTTTCTTATCGCTTTGGTATTAATTCCGAAAGGAATTTTAGGCCATGGCTTTGGTAACGTTTTATACATCGCATTAACATTATTAAAAGCATTTTATATTGTTGCTTATTTCATGCACTTGAAATTTGAAAAAGTAGGATTGATCTATTCGATCTTAATTCCTACTATGTTCATTATATTTTTTGTGATATGGATGCTTTACGAAGGCAACTATTGGATGCACATTAGTCTTTAATATGAATAACAGAGGATTAAAAACTACAATTATCCTCTTCCTCATTTTGGTTGTTCCGGCTGTTGGGTATTTACTACTCAGAACCGGAACAAATCATTTTAAGCCACTCCCAATTTTCGGAGAACGTTATGAGGAAGCAGGAGATACCGTATATCATACGGTTGGCGATTTCGCCTTTATCAATCAATACGGCGATACCGTTAGTTCAAATAGCTTAAAAGGAAACATAAAAATTGTTAACTTCTTTTTTACAGATTGTAAAACCATCTGTCCTAAAATGAGTTCTCAATTAGAGCGTGTACAAAAGAAAATACAAACGGTAAAAAACGTTGTAATTCTTTCACATACGGTAAATCCCGAAAGTGATTCAGTATCGGTATTAATGAAATATGCAGAAATGCATGGCGCTGTTAAAAACAAATGGCATTTCTTAACCGGCGACAAAAAAGAATTGTACCGAATTGCACGTGAAGGTTATTTAGTAAATGCTTTGCAAGGTGATGGTGGTCCGAATGATTTTATTCATACAGAGATGTTTGTTCTCATTGACCAAAATCAACGTATTCGAGGCTTCTACGATGGAACATCTGCAGGCGCTGTAGATACACTCATCGACGAATTGAAAGTGTTATTAAAAGAAGAATTAGCAGGACCAAAAAAGAGTCGTAAGTAGTGAGTATTGAGAAATAAACTTTACTAAAAAAATTAAACCCACTACTCATTACCCATTACCCAATACCATTAACATGAGTGATAAATTTATATTCAGATTTGTAACAGGAATATCCATTTTCGTATTCCTAGTAGTTGTTGTTTTAAACCGCAAAATTATTCCGGTAACTATTGAAACACCAAGTTTTGTTTATTTCTTACCGAAGTTAAATGCTATCATCAATGGCTTATGTAGCATCTTGTTATTGATATCCTTAAATCAAATTCGTAAGAAAAATATCTCAGCACATAAAAAACTTAACATCGCAACATTCGTGTTGTCGTCTGTTTTTTTAGTGTCGTATATTTTATTTCATTATTTCGTTAAAGAAACTACTTATGGTGGCGAAGGAATGATGCGCTATGTGTACTACACAATATTAATATCTCATATTATACTTGCTGCTGGAGTGTTGCCTTTAATTTTATTAAGCTTCCACCGCGGTTTACAAATGCAAGTGGAGAAACATCGCAAACTAGTAAAGTTCGCGTTCCCAATTTGGTTATATGTTACCGTTACTGGTGTTATCGTTTATTTAATGATATCACCTTATTATACTTTTTAGTGATTAATCTTTCTTAAGATGAAAACAATTAACAAAATCATCCTACTACTTAGCATCGTTGTACTAACTTCAATAAGCCATAACGCATCGGCGCAGTGCCCTATGTGCAAAGCAGCAGTGGAGTCGTCTATTAAAAGCGGACAAAGTAATGCAGGCAAAGGATTAAACAATGGAATTTTATATTTACTTGCCGCACCCTATTTGTTAGTTGGTGCACTAGGTTATTTTTGGTACAGAAACTACCGTAACAAGTCAACGCAAGAAGAAGTTAATGACGATATCATATTGAATTAGGAATTAGGAATTAGGAATTGAAAATTTAATTCCTAATTCCTAATTCTTAATTCCTAATTTTTTTAAGGAATGTCAAAGCTAAAATCACTAATCCAATGCAAATGCCCACGTTGCCAAGAAGGCGATGTGTATACTGCCGGAGTATTCAGTAAAGATTACAAAAGTATGAATACGAATTGTCCGAAATGCGGATTGCGTTACGAACTAGAAGTTGGATTTTTCTGGGGAGCGATGTATGTTGGGTATTCTTTAAATATTGCTATTAGTGTGACTATAGGTGTTGCTACATACGTGTTAGGAAACAATCCCGATACCTGGGTGTACATTACCTCACTTATTGCGGGTATAGTACTCATGATGCGTTTTAATTTTAGATATTCACGATTGATCTTATTATATTTATTTGCCCCAAAAGCCGTTATAGAAGAATAAACTTTTATAGCATTTGGGAACTGACGATATAAATTTTATAAAGATGATTTCCACTTCAACGCTCAAATTCTTAAAAGAACTCAAGAAAAATAATAACCGCGAATGGTTTGCGGAACACAAACACGAGTACGACGCATCGAAAGAAAATGTTGTAGTATTCGTTGCCGAAATCATCAAGCAATTATCTAAAACACTTCCCGCATACAAGGATGTTATTGCTGCTAAAACTATTGCACGCATTTATCGCGATGTACGATTCTCAAAAAATAAAGATCCTTACAAATTAAATTTCGGCATTATGCTTTCTCCAAAAGGAAGAGGTGTTGATGGTCCAGGAGTATATTTACATATACAACCAGGTGGTTGTTTTATTGGTGGTGGGTATTGGATGCCACAAGGCGAAACATTGAAAATGATTCGTCAGGAAATCGATTACAACGCGGAAGACTTCAAGAAAATTTTAAATGCAAAATC
>JBIINK010000098.1:0-4293 GCA_044337515.1 Sphingobacteriales bacterium
CGGATCAAATCCTTCAAATTGCAATTGATAAATAACAATATCTGGAGAGATACTTTGTAAGATGGTAATGTTTCCTTTCCCGTCTTCACCTGTCCACATATGTGTAGCTCCCATTCCTTCTATCGGTCCTAAATAAGAATTTACCATTGTAGGGTCTTTCTTTTGCCACGGATCCCAGTTTTCCCAATTCTTTAAATTGTTTACCTGAATGAATAAACTATCTGCAGGCTTGTTAATCGTTAAGGAACGTTCTACTTTAAAAGTTGATGGTAGGAACATCGAAATAACGAAGAGGATTCCTAGCAAACCAAGGAAACCGATAAGTATTCGTTTAAATGTTTTCATTTTAAAAAATTCTAAATTCTAAGGTTCGCTGGAGTGTCCTCACTCCAGCTTTATTTATTTGTCGGAGTGAGGACACTCCGACGAACGCAGTCCAGTGTCTATTGTCCAGCTACCAAGTTCTTCACGTAATAAAAATCCACTCCCGCAGTTTTCGCACATTCTTCGTCTACTTTGGAGTCGCCAATAAATACTACATCCTCTGGACTTAAGGCATGTTCTTCCATTAATAATTGTAAAGCATCGGGTGCAGGTTTTGGTTTAATTTCGTTGGCAAAATAGCAACGTAAATTTTTCTGCAAACCGTTCCATTCTACTTGTACAATTTTATTTCTTTGTTGTTCTACATTACCATTCGTTAATAAAAATAACAAACGATTATTATTCACTACTTCATTCATTATCCATTCCATTTCCTTAAACAATAATAGTTTTAAGGGTAATCGTCCGGTACGTAATAAGCGAAGCATATTTTCTTTATACTCTTCTTTTAAGTTGAACTTTTCAATGAGTTTATCAAATAATTTTTCACGACCATTCGCTTCAAATTCGTCGGTTAAAAATTTCGTAATGATATCGTGGTCGAAAGTTTCTTGGTACTCCACAAACTGACCAATCATGTAATACACTTGGTATAAGTAATCTTTTTCAGGATAAAGGGTATTATCGAAATCGAATACAAAAGCTAATTTTGTTTCTAATAGTTGATCAATAATCATAGTTAATTATAAAATACTTCTTCCCAGAAGCGAATGAATTTTGTTCCCCAAAGCACTTGTAAATCGTGCTCTTCAATAGGCATATCAAGTTCTTGATAGATGGCTAAAAGTGGTAAATTTATACCTGCACCTAAGCCAGCCGATATGGTTCCTTGTACTCTCGGATTAATTTCCAAGATTTTGTATGTACCATCTTCTGCTTGCTTTACTTGTATACCAATATTACCATGCAGATGTAATGCCTTGATAATATCTTCGCAATATTTAATGATTTCTTTGTTGTAAATAAATTCTCCAGCAACGCTAATCCCCTCTTTCATTTTTGAACGAATACGAGGCACACAAATAATTGGATGACCATTTTTTGCTAAACAATCGACCGAGAATTCTGGACCTGGTAAATATTCGCTAAGCAATAAAGTTGGGAATGCTTGTTTGGTGAGTATGGATTTTAGTTTATCTAATTCGATATAGGTATGGTTTGGCTTTTCTTTGAACAATAAATGAAACTCATCTATTGCAGGATCTAAAATACGAAAGCCTCTAGAACCATTGGAAATACAGGGCTTAAAGCAAACCTTCTGCTTTGGATAATCGAGTTCCACTAATCCATTTTCAAATTCTTCCCAAGTATTAATGACTTTAAAATTAGGAACACTTATTCCGAATTGATCGAGGTGTTGGTATAACCTACCTTTATCATTCGCAACAGAAAGAGACGTTTCATCCGACACTAAGATATGTACACCGATGGTACGAAACTCATCTTTGTTTTCAGAGAATGCAAACAGTTCGCGAGTAACTAATGGCATCAATATTTTAATATCTTCTTTTAAGCAAATAGAACGTACGGCCGGAATAAAATCGGGATCGTCGGCTTTAGGAATAAGGTGGAAATTTCCGGCAAGGTATTTACCTACGGATTCTTCGCTCGCATCTGCTAATACTAATCTGATATTTTTATCTTGCTTTAAACAACGAATAATACCAGCCGCTCCAGGAGCGCCAGCACCAGTCATGAGTACCGATATTTTCTCTACATTACCCATCTCACCACTTCAAACACTTCTGCATAGCGTTCAGAAATCTGAACTCCACGAGTACGTGCAAGTCCTCTAATAAATTCGTCGTTGGCATAAGGCCTATGCTTCTGACTCTCATACTGAGCAAGGGCTTCCGCCTTTCTTACAATATGCGATTCTTCTAAAGGAATAAAACAAGTCGTATTAAAACTGATGTTATTCCAAGGTAATTCGTAAGATAAAATTGAGGTAGTTTTAAAGGCACGCAATGCTTCTTGCGAAATAGTTGCGTGATCTTGGTGTAAGTCTGTTAAACTTGGCACCATTACTAAATCCGGATTAATTTTATTCTTCAAGTCGATCATATCCTGCAAAATATGCTGGCGATGGTAACTGAACGTACGAACTTCGTAATCGTATAAAATTAAATTCTCAGGAGCAATTCCTAAGACTTTTGTAGCACATTTTACTTCCTTGATTAAGATGTCTGAAGGCAAGTGAGAAGGTACTGATAACTCACATGCAGAGAATGCTGCATAATAAACATCGTGGCCTTGCTCTAAAAACTTGGTAATACTTCCTCCGCAACCTAATTCACCATCATCGGTATGAGGTGCAAGTACTAGAATCTTTTGTTTGCTCGATTTGAACATATATTTAAAATAAACGATGAAATATAGTTAGTTTTATGCAATTTCATAGCAGAAAAATACCAAGGAATTGTAATGACATTAAAAAAGACCCCATTTATTATTATTCTGAGTTTACTTTTTGGAATTATCCTATTGAATCTCAATAAGGTACCAATTGCTTGGATTGATGAGGTAATGAACATCGAACCTGCTTGGCAATTCTTACAAGGAAACGGGTTTATTGGTAAAATGTGGCCACATGCGGGTACAGAAAATGTATTCCTCGCCTATTTACCCTTTACTTCCTTTCTTCATCTTATCGATTTATCGCTATTCCCTAATGAATTGTTCTTTACTCGTATACTATGGGTAATCTCTTTAGGAATAACGTGTTTCTATACCTTTAAGTACATTGTAGCTCGATACATGACCATGGAATCGGTCATCTACTTTATCTTATGTGTTTTGGTTTTGGATGAAGGTATTAACAACTCCATGCGAAATGGCCGTGTAGAAATGCCAGCCATCGCTATGATGAGTGCTTTATTTTATTTAACCATTAGAAACAAACGACCGAGTGTACAAGCGGTCCTCATCTCTTTATTATTTATTACACATCCAGGCTTATATCCTGTTGCTATTATTTTTGCCATTAATATTTTAACGAAGAAAGCTTCTCCATTAAAAAGGGTTCAATACATCTTTACGATTTTCTTTTTCCCTTTCATTTATTTATATCTCGCTAATTTCGATTTCCACAATATCTATCAACAATTAGTAGTACATGGTAGAGAGCACGATCAAACAGCTGTACAAGGAAATCCATTTTATCTGCATTTTATAGAACGTTTCTGGCCTATTTATAAATACCAACCTTACATGATAATTGCGAACATCATTATGCATGTAAGTTGTGTGTACAGCATTATTTTTAGATGGAATCCTAGAAATCAATTATTAGAATGGTCGTATATACTTACCTCTATTTTTTGGTTTTTCGTATTAGCACCCTTCTATAGATACACTTCTGTATTGAGTTTTATGATGTTTTTACATTTGCCATTTTTAGCTCAACGTATCTTTTCTTTATTTGGCTTTTTAAAATTCAGTTTGAAGGAAATGAATAAACTAAAAATAGCCTTCATATTCTTAGTGCTTACCTTAATATCCGCACCATTTCTCGTTCGTCATACTACAACCTTTACCCAATGGAAGGAACGTGATGAATCAGCTGTTTATGAATGGTTAGACCAAACACTAGTACCATCTACCACTAAAAAGAATTTAATAATTGATGAGGCTATAGGATTTTATTATAGCATGAATCACCCACAATTTGAATTTACACTTCCCTACACCTTACATAAATTAAACATGAACGATTATGAGCATGTGTATTATTTAAGTTTTAGAGAAGCACCAAAATTATCTACATTGATTTCTACTTACACCGTTGAAAATCCAAGTAGAATATCTATTGGCGATAAAAAAATATTAACCTACCAAGGATTGAATGTTTATGAGGTTCCCAATCAGGAAGCCTTAAACGAATTAAAAAGAAAGTAATATGATTTTAAA
>JBIINK010000053.1:0-15160 GCA_044337515.1 Sphingobacteriales bacterium
TTAAAGAAGATGTACGTAGTATGGGTATTAAAGATGCATATGTAGTTCCATTTAAAGATGGCAAACGCGTAACGCATAAGGAAGCCGCTGAAGGGCTTAAGAAATCGAAATAACGAATTAGCGAACTGACGAACTAGCGAATTAGCGAATTAACGAATTAACGAAAAATAAAAAAGTCCTCCGTGAAAACGAGAGGACTTTTTTATTTAATGAATATTTCAATTTGTGTTTTGCAAATTCGCTAGTTCGTCAGTTCGAATCTTCGTTATTTAAGGATTTCTCTTGAAATTACAATTCTTTGAATCTCTGAAGTACCTTCATAAATTTGAGTGATTTTCGCATCACGCATTAAACGTTCTACGTGAAATTCTTTTACGAATCCGTAACCACCATGAATCTGAACTGCTTCAACAGTTGTGCGCATCGCTGTTTCTGAAGCGAATAATTTCGCCATAGAACTTGCTTGTGCATAATCCATTTTTTTGTCTTTCATCCAAGCAGATTTTAAACATAACAAACGAGCAGCTTCTATTTCTGTAGCCATGTCTGCTAATTTAAATTGTATTGCTTGGTGATTAGAGATAGTTGTTCCAAATGCCTTACGTTCTTTAGAATAAGCAAGGGCTAATTCATACGCACCACTTGCAATTCCTAATGCTTGCGAAGCAATGCCAATTCGTCCACCTGCTAATGTTTTCATTGCAAATTTGAAACCGAAACCATCTTCACCAATTCTATTTTCTTTAGGAACTTTAACATCAGTAAACATTAAAGAATGCGTATCTGATCCTCTAATTCCCAATTTATTTTCTTTCAGACCAACTTCGAAACCAGGCATTCCTTTTTCTACAATTAATGCATTAATTCCACGGTGACCTTTAGCCACATCGGTTTGAGCTATTACGATGTAATACTCTGCACTACTGCCATTGGTAATCCAGTTTTTGGTACCATTTAATAAGTAATGATCTCCTTTATCTTCGGCAGTAGTACGTTGCATGGTAGCATCAGAACCTGCTTCTGGTTCCGATAAACAAAATGCACCGATTTTTTGTCCGGATGCCAAAGGCACTAAATATTTTTGTTTTTGTTCTTCCGAACCGTATGCTTCTAAACCGTAACAAACTAATGAGTTGTTTACCGAAACAACAACAGATGCAGAAGCATCTACTTTCGATAATTCTTCCATTGCTAATACGTAAGAAATAGTATCTAAACCAGCTCCTCCGTATTTAGGGTCTACCATCATTCCTAAGAAACCTAGTTCACCTAATTTCTTAATTTGTTCTGCTGGAAATTTTTGATGTTCATCACGTTCGATAACACCAGGTTTTAATTCATTCTGAGCGAAATCTCTCGCAGCTTGTTGAATCATTAAGTGTTCTTCAGATAATTCGAAATGCATAAGATATTATTTAGTGTTTATAATTTTATTAATAATGTTTGTGCTTGAATAGCCCTCAATAAAATCCATAGTTTCTACTCGTCCGCCATTCGCAATAACGACATCGGCACCTACAATTTTATCGATACTATAATCACTTCCTTTTACTAAGATATCAGGTTTTAAAAAATCAATCAATTCGAAAGGTGTTTCTTCATCAAACAAAACAACAGCATCTACAAAAAACATTGATGCTAATACCTCCGCTCTCGATAGCTCATCTTGTAACGGGCGTGAAGGGCCTTTAATTCGAGATACTGATTGATCGGTGTTTAAGCCAATAATCATCTTATCTCCTAGAGATGAAGCTCTCGATAAATAATTTACATGACCTCGGTGTACAAGATCGAAACAGCCATTGGTAAAAACAACTTTTTGACCAATATAATGCCAAATTTTTAGCATGCTTAATGCTTCTTCTCGACCAACAATTTTTGAACGAAGTTTTTCGAATTTATCTACCGTAATTTTCATTTTTTCTTATTGTTTATAAATATAAATAATAAGCTGATGCTTCCAACGACTAATATGGATAATATTTGTGAGGAGTGATTTAATGTAGCATAGGTTAAACCATCTGCCGATTGTATTCCGTAGACTAACAAGGCTAATTGAATAGCCGCTTCATAAGCCCCTATCCCTCCTTGTACTGGTGCCGACATTCCCACACCACCAACTGCCATAATAAATATTGCAGAACTCATAGTTAATCCTGATGTTGGAGCAATTGCAAAGAAACAAAGCCAGGTAGATAAGGTGTACAAGGCCCATATCATAATGGAATAGAAAATAAATAATCCCTTATTTTCCATTTTACCAACAGAAAACACACCATCCTTAAACCCTAAAATAATGCTTACTATTTTTGAATACAGTTTATTGCTCATTAATGATTTATGATACTTCTTGATCAACCAAATTGCAATAACAAATAAGAGGAGTAATAGTATTAATAGCCCTATCCACGATTGTGCATTTTGTGCTTTCTCGATGTAAGGATTTATAATATTGATGAATAAAAAATCTTTAATGGTATTGTATTCAATCAGTACCGAAAGAATTAGAATACCTAATAAAAAAAGTACATCAATAATGCGCTCAATAATAACAGTACCAATTAGAGAGTTTACGGGGATGTTATCTGTTTTTACTAATACCCCACAACGAGAAACCTCACCCATACGAGGCACCGCTAAATTGGATAAATAGCCAATCATAACAGCATGAAAAGTATTGATTTTACTAGGGGAATAGCCTAAAGGTTTAATTAACATTCTCCAACGCAAACCGCGAATATAGTGTGCAATTAAGGAAACGATTACCGACAGGATTACCCAGTTGTAATTCGCATTTTTTAAATCAGAAACTATTTTAGAAAGGTCTTGCCCGCGAAAAGCTAACCAGAGTAATGTAGCACCAATGCCCAGTAAAATAACATACTTTAATATTGGGACAACTTTTTTCATTCTAAGAATTATACCAAACGATTATTTGCATCTGGGAAAATAGAAATCGGTTCGTGTTTTTTAGCCTCCTCAAAATCCATAATCGCATAAGAAATCACAATGATGACATCACCAACTTGAGCCTTACGAGCAGCAGGTCCATTTAAACAAACGATGCCAGTTCCTCTTTCACCTTTAATAACGTAGGTTTCTAAGCGCTCACCATTGTTCACATTTACCACTTGTACTTTTTCGTGCACAATTAAGTTTGCAGCATCCATTAAATCTTCATCAATGGTTATGCTACCTACATAATTTAGCTCCGCTTGAGTAACTTTTGCTCTATGAATTTTTGATTTTAAAACTTCGATTTGCATGGCCGCAAAGGTATGATAATAATTGAAATTTTGAATAATTACGACTTAACATACATATTGTCGATTAAGCGTGTAGTACCAAATTTAACAGCAATAATCATCAAAAGTTTATCATTTTGATTGATTTTTAAGACTTTTTGTAAGGTTTCTGGGTTCACTAAGTCGATGTACTCTAATTGTATGCTCGGAATACTTTGTAAAATGGCATTTGCTTTCGCTAATAGATTTTCAAAATCGAACTCCTGATTATCAATCCCAGTTTTAACAGACATTAAAGCTTCGTAAATTTTCCCAGAGGCTAAGTGCTCAGCATCATTCAAACGAATATTTCTCGAACTCATTGCTAAACCGTTCTTTTCACGAATTATCGGACAAATATGTAATTCTATTGGAAGCTTAAAATCCTGGATTAAGTGCTTAATAATAAGAGTTTGTTGAAAATCCTTTTGTCCAAAATAAGCATTATCGGGTTTTACGATGTTAAACAACTTATATACTACTTGACCTACTCCTTTAAAATGACCTGGTCGCATGGCGCCTTCCCAGATATTCTCCAATTCACCGAAAGTGTGAGTCCAAGGGGTATTATCGCCATAAATATCTTCTACTTCTGGTAAAAAGAGAATGCTACAGCCCGCTTTTTCAAGTAGTTCTGTATCTTTTTCGACAGGGCGAGGATATTTTTCAAGATCTTTGGGATCATTAAATTGAGTTGGATTAACGAAAATACTGCAAATAACAACCTCATTTTCCTTTAGAGCAATTTCTAAAAGTGAGATGTGCCCGGCGTGTAAAGCACCCATAGTAGGCACGAAACCGATTTTATTTCCGGATTGCTTGAGCGAGGAAAGTAATTCGACTAGCTCTTTAGAGGTTTTTACTATTTTCAAAACGTTGTCTAAAAGAGGGCTAAAATTGGAAAAAAATTTATAATAACAAGCATCCTTCTATAATTTGTTGAAAAAATTGAATATAATTAGTATATTTGCAGTCCCAATTCATTTCGCCTTAGGGCGGTAATTTGTTGATTAGGAGTTAGTTCAGTATGGCAAAAACAAAGATTCTCTTTATCACTCACGAAATGTCTCCTTTTTTGGAGATATCTAAAATCGCGAAAATAACACGTCAGTTACCACAAGCAATGCAAGAAAAAGGATTTGAAATCCGAATCTTGATGCCTCGTTTTGGTAGTATCAATGAAAGAAGAAATCGTTTACATGAGGTTATTCGCCTTTCAGGTATGAATATCGTCATCAACGATAACGACAATCCATTGATTATCAAAGTTGCTTCATTGCCAACTGCACGTATGCAGGTGTATTTCTTAGATAATGAGGAATACTTCCAACGTAAATCAATCTTTAGAGATACTAAAGAGAAATTCCACGACGATAATGATGAGCGTATGATATTCTTCTGCAAAGGAGCAATCGAAACGGTTAAAAAATTAGGTTGGATGCCAGATGTGGTTCATTGTTTCGGTTGGATGAGTAGTCTTGTACCGATGTATTTGAAAACATCTTACAAAGAAGACCCAATGTTCAAAAATACTAAAGTAGTATACTCAGTATACGAGAACTGCTTTACTGAATCATTACATAAAGACCTTAAAACGAAGTCATTAATGCCAGAAATGTCGACAAACGACACTGCATTATTAAAAGACTCTACTTGTACGTCATTACACATCAATGCAATTAATTATTCGGATGCTGTTATTAAGGCAGACGAAAACATCGATAATGCCGTTATGAAGTTTCTTTCTAAGCAAAGCAGCAAAAATATCGTAGAAAATTTCAATCATGATGAAATAGATTTCGATACATTTGTGCAGTTTTACGAAGAATTTAACGAAGAGTTAGTGACTGTTTAATTATCGATTTTTACATGAAATTCAATAAAGTCAAAGACTTATTAATAGTATTAATAGGTCTTTTTATTTTACAAGCCTGCAAGAAAGAAGGCGATATCGGTTTGGAACAACAAATCGACGAACAAGGTTTATATGGCCGTTTGGTAGATACTTGTACTGTTCAGATATTTTCTGTTAAGGATGATACCTTAATTACCTCAAATTATGTTCGTAACCAACTAGGTGATTTTCATGATCCTTTGTTAGGTATTACAACTTCTAGCATTGCATTTCAAGCTACGCTATCTAAAAACAATGTTACTTTTGGAACTGGTTTAGTGCTAGATTCAATTGTTATGGTATTAGGTTATCCTGCTAATAAGGCAGATCGTTTTTATGGCGATTCTGCATCACGTATGGAAATCAATGTATATCAATTAGATGAGAACATTTCTAATGATTCTATTTATTATTCTAACAAGTCTTACAAAATAAAGTCGACTGCTGTAGCAACAAAAAATATTCAAGCTCGTCCAAATGATTCATTAATCATCCAAAATGTACGAGTTGGAAAAGCCGATACTGTAGCTAAAGTATATCCACAATTACGTATTCGTTTAGATGATGCTTTTGGCAATGAGCTATTATCAAAATCAGGACAAACAGCATTGAGCAGTAGTTCTGCATTTTTAGATGCATATAAAGGATTCTACATTACCGCTACTAAACTAAGTGGCGATGGTGGTACAATGTCTTTCGACTTAACGAACACAAATCGTTCTTATGTAGCACTTTATTATAAAGTAAACAAAGACTCTACATCTTCAACTGTTAAGGATACTACAAATTTTGTGTTTAACATTAACAGTAGTTCGGCGAATGTAAATAAGTATGTACATGATTATACTGGTACAGAAGTAACAGCTCAATTAGCCGATTCGACATTAGGAAAAGATAAAATATTTATTCAATCACTAGCGGGCTTAAGAGGCAAACTAAGATTCCCTACTTTAGAGAATTTACTTGACTCTGGTGACATTGCTGTGAATAGAGCAGAATTAATCATTAAGCCTTTATCAGGCACCGAATCACCATATGCTCCAATTGGTACTATTTCTATTAAAGGTAGATATAAGGATAACACTGAAGTATTATTAAATACTGGGGTTTATAACTCAACCACCAAGGAGTACAAGATCGATTTAACAAGATCAATTCAGTTCATTTTAAACAAGCAATTTGATTTTAAAGAATTATATATTGAAGATAATACCAAGCAGATAAATCCCCGCAGATCTGTTATTGCAGGTGTAAATTCATCATCGCCTATAAAGCTTAGGATTTTTTACACGAAACTTTATTGATATTAAACCAGGAATAATTTACTTTTATATTACTTATACATTTAAAGCTCAAAAATATGTGTGGAATAGTAGGTTACATAGGCTTTCGTGAAGCTTACCCAATAATAATTAAAGGATTACAACGATTAGAATACAGAGGATATGATAGTGCGGGTGTTGCACTCTTAAATGGAGATATGCACATCTACAAGAAGCAAGGCAAGGTGAGTGACTTGGAAGCTTTTGTAGCGAACCAACCAACTTCAGCAACGCTTGGTATGGGTCATACTCGCTGGGCTACACACGGTGAACCTAGTGATCGCAATTCACATCCACATACTTCGAATAACGGAAAATTAAGCATTATACATAACGGTATTATTGAAAACTACTCATCGATTAAAGAAGAGATGATTAAACGTGGTCATACCTTTAATAGCGATACCGATACAGAAGTGTTAATTCACTTAATCGAAGACATTCAAGAAAAAACGAAACAACCATTAGACGAGTCGGTGCGTATTGCTTTAAAAAAAGTAGTTGGTGCTTATGCTATTGTTGTTGTTTCTGAAGATCATCCAGAAGAAATTATTGCGGCACGTAAAGGTAGCCCAATGGTAATTGGTGTTGGCGAAGGCGAATATTTCATCGCATCAGATGCCTCTCCAATTATAGAATATACTAAAAATGTTATTTTCTTAAACGATAGCGAGATGGCTATTGTGAAAAGAGATAGCTTGGTGATAAAAACTATTGATAACATTGTTCAAGACCCTTATATCCACGAGTTGGAATTACAATTAGAAATGATTGAAAAAGGTGGTTACGAACATTTCATGTTAAAAGAAATTTACGAACAACCACGATCTATTTATGATAGTATGCGTGGCCGTATCAATTCTAAAGATGGCTTCATTGGATTAAGTGGATTGAATGAATACGAAGAGAAATTTAAAAATGCAGAACGCATTTTAATAGTTGCTTGTGGTACATCATGGCATGCTGGTTTAGTTGCAGAATATTTAATTGAAGATTTTGCTCGCATCCCTGTTGAAGTTGAATACGCATCAGAATTTAGATACCGTAATCCAATTATTTCTGAAAAAGATATTGTTATTGCCATTTCACAATCGGGAGAAACTGCCGATTCATTAGCAGCTATCGAATTAGCAAAATCAAAAGGTGCAACCATCTTTGGTATTTGCAATGTGGTAGGCTCTTCAATTCCTCGTGCATCAAATGCAGGAGCGTATACACACGCCGGACCAGAAATTGGTGTAGCTTCTACCAAAGCATTTACTGCTCAAGTAACCATATTGACTTTGTTAGCATGGTCTATCGGACAGAAAAAAGGAATGATTAAAAAGACTCGTTTAATAGAATTGTTAACGGCCTTAGAAGAAATTCCAAAGAAAATAGAAAAAGCATTAGAAAGCAATGATGCTATTAAAGAGATCTCAGAAAGATTCAAAGATTCACACAACTTCTTATACTTAGGTAGAGGATATAATTTCCCTGTTGCCTTAGAAGGTGCATTAAAATTAAAAGAAATATCGTACATCCATGCTGAAGGATATCCTGCAGCAGAAATGAAGCACGGTCCTATTGCGTTGATCGATGATCAAATGCCGGTAGTAGTTGTTGCGACAAAAGGTACCATCTTAGAAAAAATCATCAGTAACATTCAAGAAGTAAAAGCACGTAAAGGTGTAATTATTGCGATAGTTACAGAAGGTGATACCGAAGTTCGCAAGATGGCTGATTATGTTATTGAAATTCCAGATACAGAAGAGTGCTTAGTACCATTGTTGGCTACCATTCCTCTTCAATTATTATCATACCATATTGCTATTATGAGAGGTTGCAATGTTGACCAACCAAGAAATTTAGCGAAGTCGGTAACGGTTGAATAACTATTTTATCCTTTTCATAAAATAAAAAAAAGTCGCTTGAATATTCAAGCGACTTTTTTTATAAGGTTATTCTAAAGCAATAGTTACTATTTATTTCTCATTGACAATGGGAAAGTTGGGTTTGCAATCCATGAAATTAAACTAGAGATGATACCATAGATATAACCATATATTGCTAAACTAATGTACATCATGATTAATCCTACAATCACATTTACATAAGCTCCTAATACCAATGCCCAGTCTCTAACATCCCATGTAAAATTACCATATTCGATACCTGCGCTGTTATCCATTCTATAGGCCATTGCGTTATTGATCATTCCTGTTACACCATCGAATTTTAAAAAGGACATGATACCTGCCAATAAATCCATTGGCAGAGTTGCTAATGGCGCCATAGGTGACAATAACGATGCACCTGAGGTTGCTGGATTAAATAAATTCTGATCTAACAGAAATGATAAGGTAAAATTAAATGCTGAGAATAATCCCATGATAGCAACGACTTCTCCAACCAAACGAATATTGGTTTTAATAAAATCATTAAAAACAAAACTAACCATACCTTTATGGGTAGAATCGAATGAATTTCCTCTTGCTCTAATTAATTGTGCAATTGGGAATGCAGATAAAATTAACAACAGAATAGTTAATAAGCTTCCTGCTTTTTCAATTCCTGTAGCTGTTCCTGTTAAATAACCGTAAGCAGCCATTAACAAATTGTACTCCATCCACACGAAAACTGCAAGCGCGATGTATTGATAGATTGTGCTTACATAAGACCTTACTCCATTTTGTCCATCAAAGGCATCTACTGCCTCGTTGATGCGACCTTTGAAAATTTGTTGATTAACCGACTGCGGGAAATCAAGAACTTGTTGGATGATTTTTTTCATAATTAAGTTTAAGGGTTTAACCTAATTTAAGAAATTGCAACCCGCTCATAAACAGGAAGTTTTCCCCAATCGATTTTGTAGTAAATTTTACTGCTTTTTATAAATAATTGATTATCAAACGCTTAATTATGCACACTGATTTGGAAACAAGGTTTTGTAACAACAATGTTATCAACAAATTAGCGTTTTTTGCCATTTTTGATATGTACAGAAAAGGCCTTTTTCAGCAGTAAAAGGCTGAACCCAATCCATCATTTATTAAAACTGAGTTAGATGAACATAATTAAACTTACCATCTGTAAGGTTAATTTGTGAATTATCTACCGCACATTTTAAAACTCCCGAGAACGTTCCAGAAATTACCTTGCCAGCTTTATTGTATTCTGAAATAATTAACGAACCTGATATGGAATTGTATTCCTTGCTGATTGAGTCGAGGTAACTAATAATATTGGTCGTACTATTAGGTGTAAATACGTATGTTCCAGTTGTATCATCATCAAAATCGAATTTTAAAAAAGTGTTAACTGATCTATTATAGGCTCACCGGTAGGCAGGTAATTTATTAATATCATGTTTTTAGGATATACCATTGCTCCAAGAGAATATCCTGCTAAGCCATTTGAAGAATAATTAATTACTTTAATCTGATAAAAGGTACCTTTAGAAATTGGCCCTAGGAAGGTATAAAGTGAATCTCCATTTGAAAAAAACAATGTATCATTTAACTTAATGAATGTATCAATTTTTAAATTTATGAGTGCGCTGTCTCCCAAATAAAAAATCTTGTTCCAGTTGGAACTAACTTCTAAACCTTGCAATTTATTCTTTGCAAGAAAATTAGAATCTACTAATATTTTCATGAAATTTGTACGGAATGGTGTTCCATACTCATATGTAAATTTAAAGTAACCATTGGAATCAGTAAATGTTTCTCCAAGCTTTACAATTTCTCTATAGTGGTATGTATCTTCAAAATGTAATTTAAGGTTAGCGAATTTATTCTTAGGATTAGTACCATCTACAAATCTTCCTGAAACGGTATAGGTTTCTTTGTCGCTTTTGCTGCAAGCACAAATACTTACAATGAATAATAAGGAGAGTATATTTTTCATAAGCCTATTTATATTCGTAAAAATAATAAATAAGCTATTTGAAATAAAGGAATAAATGATTCTTAAAATAATTTTCTTATTCTACAATTGGAATATCAGTAATAACTCCTTCTGTAATATCTATTAAACTCCCTGAAGTAGGATTTCTCACTTTTAAATAAAAAGAACCAGACAATAACTTACTCGTTAAGTCATATTTGGTTATTAGTATTACTCCTTCTTCAGCGAAGCAATTAGTTTCATTTCCATTTTCATCATAAATTCTATAAATGGCTCCTACATTTTCTGCGCTAATGGCGTAAGTTCCAGTATCTGTATACCCAAAACTTAGTACTATAGAATTAAGTGCACTAGTATCAATTGCAACAATAGAAGTTAATACACTACCTAACTTATTGGCTTCAACAGTACCATCATCTGTAAATGATGTTCCATTAATTTTTGCAGTAATACCAATATAAGGTGTATTGGGACTTGGATTATTTTCATCCTTTTTACAAGAAGAAAATCCGATGATAATTATTACAAAAAATAAAATTCTATTTTTCATGATTTAAAATTTAATAGGTTAAACTGATTTCGTTAATTTTTGGATCACCTTCAAGTTCTACATATTTTTCAAAAAAGGATATTGTTGAATCAATTGATTTTCTTTCAATACCTATGTAGAAATAATGACTACTCGTTCGAACTGAAAATTTATTATTCATTGCTATTATTTGAGAATTTGATAATAATGTATCAAAATCATGTCCGAAAGTGTATACTCTAAGTTTCTCGTTAGACTTTAATGGCTGTAAAGTTGACAGGTTGAAAACAGAAGTATTACTATCCGATAAATAGAATGTTAAATCATTATTCTGGTCGATAGGCAAGCCATTTTTTTGGTAGAGAGAAGAATATCCCGTATCTCCAAAATCCAACCATAAACTAGCTGCAGGGTTTTCTTCTATTGTATATTTAAAAGTAAAACATCCATTGGAATCAGTAACTGTAGACCCTAAGAAAATAAAATCTCTCTGTCCTCTAGGACCAATAGTTTCTGTAAAATCTACAGTAACATTTACATAAGGTTTATTTGTTGTCCCATTTAAAAATCTCCCTTTAAATATATATGAGTTCTCACTTACACAAGAACTAAATGAAATTGCAATAAATGCAATGAAATAGAATGATTTTTTCATCTTATTACTAATTTATCTTTATTATTTTTTTATAAACTATTTGATTGCTTGTTGTAAATACCTCAAGAACATATACTCCTGGTACATAAATTGAAAGATCAAGAACTATATTTGAATCGTATGAATTTAATGAAGTAGAATTAATCGTATTCATTAGTTCATTTTTAATTACAATTTTAGTGAACTTATACTTTTCAGAATTAATATTTAGTAATGTGTTTGTTGGATTAGGAAATACTTTAATTTCATTTGTTGAATTACTATCAATAGAAGTTTCAAGGTTTGGTCTTAATAAATTAGCACATACTATTAAATTAGTATTGATATCAAATACATTTTCACCAATAATACAATTGCTACAATTGATAGTATTTATACTCGTTGAATTATTTGATACAGTCGTAAGCTTTCCATTTGGCATAATCTCTAATGGCTCATTTCTAGATAAAAAGTACCTATTCGCTGAAGGAGTTATTTCTGCTTGAATATATTCGTATTCTGTATTATGTTCACCTAATAAAATTTTATCATGTATGGTAATTTGAGCATCACGATTTAATTTAAAATTATCTAAGTATAAGAAATCATCACCGATTTCTCTTTGAATTACTCTATTGTACTTATTTATAGTTTGGGGGCCATTTTTTAAATTTGAATTTCCCACATATGAATGTATCCCATTTAAACTATTAGGATAAATTGGTGATCTACACAAACCAGAAATAACATCACTACCTGTACTTTTAAATATGTCGAAATTCGGAGTATGATATAAATCTAATTCTACAACATTATTTTTGGGATAAATATCGAAAGCAGAGTAAACAGGAATGAAATTAAATATTAATGCATCAGATGTTAGGCTAAATGTGGTGTATTTGGGAGTTGCTAAACCATAAGAAGATTCCGCACTTACCGATTGTGAATTTGGATCATATTTATATTTGTATGCAAATAAGAAAAAATCATTTTCATCAGAATTGAATTTACCATCTGTCAATAGTTTAAACACATTCACATTTCCTCCAGAAATAATTTCGTATGGTATTGTATTATTAGCAATAGCCCCTCCAACATCAACAATATCAGTATTCACACAATCTCCTTTACCAGAAATCAATTTTCGCAAACACCCACGAAGTATAAATTTATTATATGTAGCTGTGTAATTAAATGTTGTACCATTTTTTTGATAATCTGGTAGAGCATTCATTGTGTACTTCATATTAAATACTTGCCTTTCAAATAGTCTAAATATCCTTTTCTTTAAATTAAACTCTACATTTGCCATATTATAATTAGGTGCTAACTCTTTACCAAACCAATCTGTTTGGCGTTCCCCACTTATTAATCCAGAACTGAATGTCATAACTTTACAAAACTCAGGCATACCATTGTTTTGAGGCTTATAATTAAATACTAACTGGTCAAAATCATATTTTTCTACCATCTTTTGATATGATTCTGATCCACTTAAATCTTTATAATTATTGATATGATATATCAATAACTGCTTTAATGCCATTGATTGCAAGACCTGATAAGTTTTCTCAGCCCTAGCAACCATTAAAGCGATAGGGAAGAAACCTCTTGCAGCTAATGCAGTAAATGTTGAATTTATATCTTTAATCTTTTTTAATGCATGTTGAGTTGAAACTGGGACATAAACTCCTTCAAGGCCTGAATCAAATGAAATAAGTAACCTGGTATTATGCATTAATTGTGTTTTTATATAATTGGGAGTAATCAACTCACGTTCGCCTTCAGGTGTATACGCAATGGGCTTACCTTCTTCATAATCTTTAGACTCCATATAATTTAATGTAAGTCTTCCAACAATTCCTCCTAAACTATTTCCTACAATTACAAACTGCTCGTTTTCATTTTCATTTAACTCTTGTTTAAATTTTTCAATTAAACGAACAATGCTTGTTGCATTCTCTCTTATATCAACTGTCGAATTATTCCAATTCACCACAACAACATCATAATCATAAGCTCTTACAGATTTTAAATAAACCGATTCGTCTGTAAAGAATTCTGCATAACTTTCAAAAATACTTTTACTATTAAACATATCGAATCCTTCAAGAAATATCAGTTTCTTATTTGATGAAGGATTACATGCTTCATATATTCCATAAGTAATACCTGGTATGTCATCATAAATTGCAGAAGGCGCTTCTAAAATGATATCATTTAATACTGTGATATAACTTTTTGAAATCATTATAGGTGATGCGCTACAATTTGGATAAGGATCACAATTGAAGTATGCAAACTTTACTTCAAAATCTCCAGCCTTAGGGTATTTTACATCGTATGTTTGATTGACGGTGTCATCAAAATATATCCATCCATTTCCATCACCAAAATCTATATATAACTTTTCAGTTTCTGTTGATCCATGCAAAAACTTATACTTAGAGTTATGAAAAATCAAGTCGGGTGAAATCCTAAATTTTACATCTTTAAAATATGTATTGTGATTTAAAACACTCGCTATAAATAATTTTTTAGATTCATATGGATTATCAGTTCTATTTACAACATCATATATATAATTATCATCCCATGTGAAATAAACACCTTGTGTATTTAACACTCCTGTTTTTAGCATATCAAAATCAGCATTCAAAATTCCAATTGGAACTTCATTTGATCTTGAAATACTTTCAGCTTTTCTTAATATTGTTAATGTATTTGGTAACAATGATGTATCATGCGCCGAATATTTCATTTCATCAAAGACTGTATACCAATTTGCAAAATTACTAGTGTCTGATACATTATAATCTACAAACCATTTTTCATCAGTTGCATGCGCTACAAAATCATAAAAAAACGGAGAATGTAATGTGGGCACACTAAGCCCGCCTAAGACTACCCTTAACTCTCCATTAACATCTCCAGATTGCAATTGCCCAAATCCAATTTTGCAACTCATCATCAACATCGTTACTAAGTAAATTTTTAGTGTTCTCATACCATACTTTTTTGTATGGCATAAAACTCTTTCAAATTTTAGTTTATCTTAATTACTTACAGTTATATTAAATAACATTCAGTTATATTAAAATTATAATATATTTACGGCACGACAAATAAAATTTACTACTAAATTATTCTTGATAATTTTCTGAACATTCAGTCCCAAAAAAAAATGCTATAAAGAATATTATAGTAGAATAAAAGAGGGACCCATGAGTATAGGAGAAAAATTAAAAGCGATGCGTTTGAAGCAAAATTTCACGCAAGATTATGTCGCATTCTGTTTAGACATTACGCAACCTGCGTATCATAAAATGGAAAATGGAAAAACAATTATCAACTTAAAAAGACTCGAAGAACTCGCAGCCTTGTATAATGTGAAAGTAGTGGATATTTTGAGTAGTGAGTAATGGGTAATGGGTAGTGAGTAATGGGTAGTGGGTAATGAGTAGTGGGTTTATACTTTACCAAATACTCACTACCCAATACTCATTACTATTATATTGCTTTCGCGTATCTTTCAGCAACAGCATCCCAATTAATTACATTGAAGAATGCTCCCATGTAATCTGGTCTGCGGTTTTGGTATTTCAAATA
>JBIINK010000099.1:0-4214 GCA_044337515.1 Sphingobacteriales bacterium
AATATCGAAAATAGTAGAAGTTTACTTTTCATAGAATTAACAAGTAAAATGTATTAAGTAAAATGTATTAAGTATTATGAATTATTGGTTAGCATATCAGCATACTAGCATATCAGCATACTAGCATATCAACTAAGGTAAATCAACAAGATCCTCATCTCGCTTCATCCTGTTTAATAGCTTAACCACTAAGAAAATGGTGAAAGCAATTATGGCAAATTGGATTAGGGTTTGAATGAAACTGCCGTACTTAATCGTTACGGTTTCACCGAGATGTAATTGTAAATCTTTGAATTCTACTTTGCCAATTAAATAACCGATTGGTGGCATGATAATGTCGGTAACAATAGAATCGACTACTTTTTGAAAAGCAGCACCGATTACGACACCAATTGCTAGCTCAACGGCGTTGCCGCGAGAGACGAATGTTTTAAATTCTGTTAGTATTCCCATTATGTTTGGTTTAGAAAACTAATATAATGGGAATATAATATATAATACAATTCTAACTATGGTAATAGTCTGCCGTACATTCTAGGGAATGGTATAGTTTCTCTTACGTGAGGTAATTTACAAACCCAAGCAACTAAACGTTCTAAGCCTAATCCGAATCCAGCATGAGGTACACTGCCATAACGACGTAAATCCAAATACCACTCAAATGCTTCCATTGGTAATTGATGCTCGTTAATTTTAGCAATCAATAAATCTTTATCGGTTTCACGTTCTCCTCCACCTACAATTTCTCCGTAACCTTCTGGTGCTAATACATCCACGCCTTTTGCGAAACGACTATCTGTTGCTCGTTTTAAGTAGAATGCTTTTACTTCATGTGGCCAGTTGTACACCATGATAGGCGTTTCAAATAAACGTGTTAATACCGTTTCATCCGACCCACCAAAATCTTCACCGTATTTAAATGTTCTTGCCGATTCTAACCATTGTGGTATGTTACGAGCATCCTCTTCACAATCTTTTAACTCTTCACGTAAATCAGAAATTTTATTCACGTTGAAATTGATTTCTCCTTTTTTCATTCCAGGAGTAGCAATCTTTTCTTCACGTTCTTTAATATCGGCTTCAATAGCAGTAAGTCGTTGTTGAACTTTTTCTAAATCTGCTTCTAATGTTTTGATTGAGTTTTTTCCGTTTACATCTTGCTCACCCTTAATAATTCTTACCGCTTCATCGTATGGTAAACGTGGGAATGTTGTAACAATATTTTTTAAGATGGTAGTGTCTCTTTCGATAATGGCTAATTCCTCTTCGCAGTTTTTCAATACATCAGAAACAACATAACGTAAGAAGTTCTCAATTAAATCCATGTTCATATCTAAATCATAGAAAGCCATTTCTGGTTCAATCATCCAAAATTCAGATAAGTGTCTACGTGTTTTTGATTTCTCAGCACGGAAGGTTGGTCCGAACGTATAGATTTTACCCATGGCCATCGCCATCGCTTCCCCGTATAATTGTCCGGATTGTGATAGATATGCTGGGGTATCATAAAATTCTGTTTCAAACAAGTTGCTTGTTCCTTCACAAGCATTGCCTGTAAAAATTGGAGCATCCATTTGTACGAAATCATTCTCTTGGAAAAATTTATGTATAGCAAATGAAATTGTATTTCTAATTTTCATAATCGCCCATTGTCTGCGAGAACGCAACCATAAATGGCGATTGTCCATTAAGAACTCAATACCGTGGGGTTTGTTAGAAATAGGGTACTCTTCGGCAATATGATAAACCGATATATCAGTTACTTGTATTTCATATCCACCAATTTGACGCTCGTCTTTATGAACGGTACCAGTGATTTTTAATGATGACTCTTGACTAAGTTTATCCGCAATTTGAAATAGTGTTGGATCAATGCTTTCTTCTGTAACAACACATTGACATAAGCCTGTACCATCACGTAGAATAATAAATACAAGTCCTTTACCCGTGCGCTTATTTGATACCCAACCATTTAGGCTTACTGTTTTACCTTCTTCGTTTTTTAAATCTTTAATATATGTCATAAGAATCTCATTTGTCTATTTAGAGAAAGCAAAAATAGTGTTTTTTCTTTTTTTTTATCGTATTTTCGAGGGAATTAAAAGTATGTTAAAGCAGAGTTTACAACAGAAACTACTACAAAAGTTATCTCCGCAGCAAATTCAATTTATAAAATTGTTGCAGATTCCTACTGTTATGCTCGATTCTAGGATTAAAGAAGAGTTAGAAGAAAACCCCGCTTTAGAAGATGCCAGCCTATCCAGCGCTGAAGAAATTCCCGAATATTCATTAGACGACGACCATAATAGCGATACCAAAGAGGAGGTTAATGACACTCCCGACGAGTTCAACATCGACGATTATCTTCAAGATGATGATCAAGATGATGGTTATCGAATGATGAGTGATAACGATTCTGAAGATGAAGAGAAGCGTGAAATGCCTATAGCTGTTACTTCTTCTTTTCATGAAATGCTACAAGTGCAGTTGAGTCTTTGTGTAATGGGTGACCATGAATTTATGGTGGCACAGCAAATTCTCGGCAGTTTAGATGATGATGGTTATTTACGCCGTCCAATAATTGCGTTGGTAGACGACTTGGCTTTTTCTCAAAATATATTTACGAATGAAGCTGAAATATTGCATCTCTTAGAAATCATACAATCGTTTGATCCGGAAGGTGTGGGAGCAAGAGATTTGCAAGAGTGCTTGTTACTTCAACTGAAACGTAAAAATCAAAATCCAATTAGCATTAAACTTGCTACAACTATTGTACGTGATTATTTAGATGAATTTACGAAAAAGCATTACGATAAATTAGAACGAAGCTTAGGCATTAGTTCTGAAGAGTTGAAAAGCGCGATAAATGAAATTCTAAAATTAAATCCAAAACCAGGAAACTCATTTGCCGATAATTCTAAGCAATTGCAAGTGATACCTGATTTTATCATCAATAAAAACGATCAGTATTTACTATTAACGCTGAACTCTAAGAATGCTCCAGAGTTAAGAGTTAGTCGCTCGTACCAAGAGATGTTCCAGACTTACGATAAGGCAGTGCAGAAGGATAAGAAGATGAAAGAGGCCGTGCAGTTTGTGAAACAAAAATTAGATTCTGCGAAGTGGTTTATCGACGCTATTAAACAACGTCAGCAAACCTTAATAAAAACGATGAATGCCATCATGAATTTTCAGTATGATTATTTTTTAACAGGTGATGATCGTAAGCTGAGACCCATGATTTTAAAAGACATTGCTGATCAAGTGCAAATGGATATTTCTACAGTTTCTCGTGTGGCAAATAGCAAATATGTGCAAACTGAATTCGGTACTTTCTTATTGAAATCTTTTTTCTCAGAAGGAATTCAAACTGAAAGTGGGGAAGAAGTTTCTAACCGTGAGGTGAAGAAAATTTTAGAGGAGTGTATTGGAAATGAAGATAAGCATCATCCTTTGGCGGATGAGAAGTTAGCAGAAATCTTAAAAGAAAACGGTTATAATATTGCTCGCCGTACCGTGGCTAAATACCGAGAACAACTGAATATTCCAGTTGCTCGTTTACGTAAAGAACTTTAATGAAATCAATTAGCATTATTGGTTATGGTTGGCTCGGAAAGGCTTGCGCAGAGTACTTGTATGCTCAATCGTATGCAGTTAAGGTCACCAACCGCAATGCGGGCATCGTTGGTTTATCATATCCAATATTTGCTTGGAAGCTAGGAGAGCAATTTCCTGTAGAAGCATCTTCGGATGTGGTTATCATCTCCATTGCTGAAAATGAAAATCATTTAGAACACTACCATGAATTGTACCGCGATTTAGAAAAATATGGGGTACAGAAAATAATTTTTATTTCATCAACATCCATCTATAATGGAATGGTAGGAGAGGTGAGCGAAACGGATGAAATACTTTTAAACGAATCTTCAGTTGCTCGTAAAGAATCAACATTAAATAATACAGAACTGGATTTTGTAATATTAAGGCTATCGGGTTTAGTTGGCCCGAATAGAAATCCAGCACGTTTCTTGGCCGGTAAAAAAAATGTAGCGAATCCAAACAATAAAATCAATTTAGTACATCAAACTGATGTCATTCGTTTTATTGAACAATGCATACAACAAGATGTAGTTGGAGTGTTTAATGTGTGTTCTTCGGAACATCCTACACGTGAGGAATTTTATACCAAAGTTTGTTTGCACCAAAGTCTTGAA
>JBIINK010000014.1:0-46218 GCA_044337515.1 Sphingobacteriales bacterium
CATTAACATATTAAACGTAAAACCTTCGGGGTTATTGGGGTCACGGGGGTGCTATCTTGTTTCTACAGATATACGGCTCCTACGGAGCCATTGGCACATTGTCTAATTAGCACATTAATAAATTATCCCATTAACACATTAACATATTCTCCCATTCTCACATTAACATATTAAACGTAAAACCTTCGGTGTTATTGGGGTCACGGGGGTGCTATCTTGTTTCTACAGATATACGGCTCCTACGGAGCCATTGGCACATTGTCTAATTAGCACATTAATAAATTATCCCATTATCCAATTAACATATTATCCAATTAACACATTAATCCGTTTCACGTGGAACAATTCAAATTAAATTCGAGATGATGTGTTTGAATTGAATATAAATATTTGTATATCAATAAGTTGTGATTTTACAATACACATTTCATTAATTTTAGACATATTTCAGTGTAACAATTAAATAGTACAACTTGTTTTATTTTAAATTTAGATGGGATCAAAGTGTTTATTGATAATTTGTACTTAAACACCAAATGGTAGGTGTTGTAATATAATTTTGGAACAATTTTTGCATGTTCCAGCAATAATAAAATACACAGATCGGCTCTCTCCTTAATAATAGTTAGAATCAAGCACTTAAGCTTGTTCGAAAAAATAACTACCAATTGAAGCTTCTGTAGTAAATATTATTTTGTAAAATAAATTTTGCAATAGAAATTTTTATTTCTAATTTGCAAATTCATACCTATTGGTATGTGTAGTAAAAAAATTACCAATTAATAATATACTTAAATCAAACGTTTATGAGTTTTAACTTTTACAAACAAATGAAAACAGTCCTACTACTTCTTGTAGGTTTGTTCCTTTCATCTGGTCTGTATGCTCAGCTTTCGGGTATCAAAACAATTGACCCCGCAGGATCTGGTGCTAACAACTACACGTCGGTTGCTTCAGCTATTTTAGACTTGAACGCAAACGGTGTTGGTGCAGGCGGGGTGACATTTAACGTAGCATCAGGTGCAACGTTTAGTGAATCTGCCGATATGGTGATTAATACCACCACGTCTAGCGCAACTAGCCCGATTATTTTTCAAAAATCAGGTGTGGGTGCAAGTCCAATTATTCGTGCGAAAACGGGTGTTGCCGCTACTACTACTTATGGTAACAATGGCGACTTCGTTATTAAGTTAATAAGTACGGATTATGTAACGTTCGACGGTTTAGATTTTAGAAGTAATAGCACAGCTACTACAGCTACTACCATTGCAGAGTATGGTATTTTCTTAAACAAAACGGTTACTGATGCATGTAAAAACATTACAGTAAAAAACTGTAATTTTAACTTAAACAAAACGAGTTCATATACGATTGGTATTTATCAATCAAATTTAATTTCAGCAGCCCCAGCTACAGCAGCTACAGTTGCAACAGTAACATCACAAGGTGGTCGTTCTGAGAATAACGTATTTATCAATAATACATTTGATAATACTTACCATGGTATTTATTTAAATGGTTTTTCTCACACTACTGCTCCTTATGATTTTTTAGATAATAATAACAGAGTATCTGGAAATACGATTACCAATTTTGGTGGTGCTTCTGTAACTTGTTATGGTATCTATAACATTAACCAAGACTCATTAACTTGTAGAGAAAATACGATTACTGGTGGTTCTGGTTCTTCTACATTATATGGTATTTATAATACAGGTGGTACCAATACTGCTTTAACGTATTCTAAAAATACAATCTCATTAGCTAGTATTGGAACTTCAACAACTTATGGAGTTTACGTAGCAGGATCTTCTGCTTCAGCAACACCTAATAATACTGTTAACATAGATAGTAATACAGTTCAAAATTGTGTATTTACTAGTACGAGTACATTATATGGTGTTTATGCTACAACTCCTGCTAAATACTTAAATGTAAGACGAAATATAGTAGCGGATAACACAACAAACGCAACTGTTTATAGCATTTATATTTCTTCAAGTTCTACAGTTACTGATTTATTGCTTGCTAATAACACAGTTGAAAACCACAACAGATCATTGTCTACAATGACTGGTTCGTTTTATGGTATTTACAACACTGCTTACAAAAACGGTTTGATTTATAATAATACCATCAAAAGGGTATTTAATAAAGCAGGCAATACTGGTTCGATGTACGGATATTATGATTTTGCTGGTGCAGCAAATTTAACTGCTTATAACAATACCGTAGACTCTATTTATTCTAGAGGTACTGCTCTTATATATGGTATGTATTTTTCTAATACTGGTATATCCAACAAAAACATTTACGACAATAAAATTACTAGATTATACTCTCAAGGTGGTGGTACCATTTATGGTTTGTATACTTCAAGTGGAGATACGTCATTTGTTTATCGTAATAAAATTTCTGATTTGAAATTAGACTCGGCTCGTGCTATCACGATGGTGGGTATGTACATTGCTTCTGGTTCTGGCATTACAGCTTATAGCAATAGCATTTCTGATTTAAAATCGCTTAACTCTTGGACTAGTTCTAACTCTGCAATTCGTGGAGCATACATAACTTCTACAAATTGTAAGTTCTATAATAATACAATTGCATTTGCTGCAACAAGTACAACAACAAATGCTGCTGGTTTTGGAACTGCTGCAATTGAGGCAAATACAACTCCAACAAACTTAGATTTTAGAAATAACATCTTTATCAATAAATCAACAAACGTTTTACCAGGAAAAACAGTTGGTTTAAGATTACAGTCAACAACGTTAACTGCAATCAACTCATCATTTAACAATAACATTTATTATACAACAGCTACACCTACGTCGGCTACTCCAGTATTTTTTGATGGAACTAACGTAGATACAACTATTGATATGTTGAAAGCTAGACTTGCTCCAGCAGAATCAAATGCAGTATTTGAAGATGTTCCTTTCGTGAACTCTACTACTACTCCTTTTGATGTTCATATCAACCCAAGTATTGCAACTCGTGCAGAAAGTGGTGCAACAGTTATTGCTGATGTAACTACTGATATTGATGGTGCTACAAGAAGCACTACAACTCCAGATGTTGGAGCTGACGAAGGCACATTTACTGCAGTGATTGGCGACTTTGCTGGTCCAGTATTTACAAACATATCTATTTCTCCAACAGGAACAGGTGCTTGTAATGCTGTACCTCACGTATTGACAGCTACAATTACTGACGCTTCAGGCGTTGCTTCTGCAAGTATCTTATGGAAAAAGGATAATGTAACGCAAGTTGCTATCCCAATGACAAGAGGTGCTAGTAATGTTTGGACTGGTACTATTCCAGCTCAATACGCAACTAAGAAAAGTATCTCAGTATCTTGGAATTTATCAGCTGCCGATTCGGCAACTGTACCAAATTCTACTTCTTACTTAGGTACAACTTACAAGGATGCAGATTTATACATTGATGCTGGCTATACAGGTTTAGATACAATTAACGCTGGTGGTACAGTACAGTTTAACGCTGCAGCTACTGCAGCTTTAGTAAATCCGGGTGTAAACAATAGTACATTCAACTCCTCAGCTTCACCTTTCTATAGAGGATACGCTGGTATCAAACATAACCACTTGTATAAAGCATCTGAGTTAACCGCATCAGGCTTACCCGCAGGAGCGATTAATTCATTAGGCTTTGATGTAACTAATGCTGCTGGTGCAACTAACGGTCAACCAAGTTTTACTATCTACATAGATAGTAGTAACATTTCAGCTTTAACTTCAACATTTATTTCAAATGCTGGTGCTGCAGTATATGGTCCGGTTACTTACTCTCCAACTATTGGGGTAAATACTTTTGCATTGGCAACTCCATTTGTTTGGAATGGTACTTCAAACATTATCGTTTCTATTTGCTATTCAGAGAATACCTGGACATTTCAACCTACTTCTTATGTAAAATCAAGTTTAACAAGTTACGCAAGTACTACTTGGGCTCATATAGATAATTTAACTCCAGCTGCAATGTGTGCTACTACAACAGGTAACGCAGCACTATCTCGTCCGGACATTTTGTTTGGATACAATCCACCAAGAACATATGCTTGGACTTCTACACCATCAGGTGTATTATCTTCAACATCAATTTTAAATCCAGTAGCAACTATTGCTACAGCAGGTAACTATCAATTTATTGTTTCAGTAAATAATGGTACTTGTACTAACATGGATACTGTTAATATTGTAGCGGTATTACCTCAAAAACCAGTACCAAACTTCACTGCAAGTGCAACAACTGCAAACATTGGTGGTACTCCAACAACAGTAACATTTACAGATCAGTCTACTAACGTTCCTGATTCATACAAATGGACATTTACTCCAAATGCTGTTTTATACATGGGTGGTACGAATTCAACTTCGATGAACCCTCAAGTACAGTTTACAGGAAAAGGTCCATATGATGTTAAATTGAGAGTGGCTAACTTAGGTGGTGCCGACAGTTTAACGAAAACTTCGTACATCAGTACTTTAGTTACTTATTGTTCTTCTACAGCAACTTCAACTGCTGATGATGATATTGGTAACGTAACAATTTCTGATTTAGCTACTGGTACTACATTATTATCAAATGGTATCGATAGTCCGTTTCTGAGTCGTGTTGACAATAATAAAATGTATTCAAACTGGTTCGATTCAACTGCGGTTGCTATCCCAGCATTGTACAAAGGCGATAAATACAATTTAAAAATTGGTAGAACTTGGACGGGTACATTCCCTTATACTACTCATGCTACAGCTTACATCGATTATAACGACAATGGTTCGTTTACCGATGCTGGTGAGATGATTGATGTTGGTGTATTTTCTCCAACAACTACAAACAACAGAACGAATACCTTATTCACTGTACCATGTACTGCGGATACTGGTTATCATAAAATGCGTATTGTATTAATTGAAACAAGTTCAACTTTACCAAGCGCATCATGTGGTACGTACACTTGGGGTGAAACGGAAGATTACAAAATCCGTGTATTGCCAACTCAATTAGTATTAGATTCGTTAACCACATTACAATCTGATTTAACAGACGTTCAACCAAACACAGTAAACAATGTTATTGCTGTTGCTAAAGTGGTTGCTCGTGGTTGCGATGGTGTTTTACCAGCAACTCAATTCAGTATTGCAACAACTGGTACAACAAATTTAGCTGACATTACTAACGCTAAATTATGGTACACAGGTGCTAGTCCAGTGTTTGCTAATACTCAACAGTATGGTTCAACATTAGCGGCAGGTGCTACATTAACATTTACAGGTTCTACGCCATTATTGGCAGATACTAACTACTTCTGGTTAACTTATGATATCGCAGCTGGTGCAACATTAACTAATGTTGTTGATGCTACAATCAATACAGTTACTATTGGTGGTGTTGCTACTGTTCCTACAGTAACAAGTCCTGCAGGTGTAAGAGTAATTAACTTCCCAGTATCGGTAGTTAATAACAATACGATTCAAAATACTGCTGCTGTAAGTAGAAGTTCAAATAATGAAGTAATTTTAAAAGGTGTATTAAAAATGACTTCTTTAGGAGCCGCAGTTAATATGTCACAAGTAAAAGTTGCTTTAACAGGATCTACTCGTAAAGCAGATATTAAAAACGTTAAAGTATGGTTTACTGGAAGTAACAAAAACTTCAATCCAGCAACTGCTACTCAATATGATACTACAAGAGCAATCTTGAGCGATACCATGACATTTGCAGGTACCGCATCTGTAGGTGTTGATACTAACTATGTATGGTTGACTTACAGTGTTAAGGATACTGCGAAAATCGCAAACGTTCTTGATGGTGAGTTCTTATCATACACAATAAACAGTATAGTATCTACTCCAGCGAATACAAACCCTGCTGGTTCTAGAAAAATTATTGGTGCATATTGTATCCCTACAATATTTGCTACAGATGACGAGGATATTGGAAAGTTCACATTAGGAAGTTTCTCTAATGGTGTTGATACCCCAATCAGTAGTAATCCATTAGCAGCAAACACTTATTCTAATTTCTTAACATTACCAGGTGTTACTGCTCAAAAAGCGGTTGCAACTCCAGTAACGGTAAGTATCATTAACTCTGCATCATTCATTTACACAACTAGTGTAAACGTTTACATTGACTACAACCAAAATGGCACATTTGATGTTCCAGCTGAACGAGTATTTAAAGCTGTTGCACCGGGTACAATTACTGCAAGAACAGTTTCTGGTAACATTACCGTTCCAATTACTGCACCTACAGGTTTAACCCGTATGCGTGTAACTGCAAATGAAACATCAACTCAAGACTTAGATCCATGTGGTAACTTTACATGGGGTGAGGTTGAAGATTACATGATTAACATTACACCTCCGCCTCCAGGCGATTACTACCCACCTACATTTGGAGCGAAAACTATTACTCCTGCTGGTGGTGCATGTACTCCATCAAGTCACACGATTACAGTGGCAGTTTCGGATACTACAGGTGTAGATACAGTTTACTTAAACTGGACTGCAAATAAAGTTGTTCAACCAAGTATCGTAATGACGAATACTGCAGGTATCTACTCAGGAGTTATTCCAGCTTCAGGTACTGATGCAATTTCATACGATTTCAAAGCGATTGACAACAGTGCTAACCACAACGTATCTACATTCGCTGGCGGTGCTTACTTAGATGGTCAATTACAATCGGTATTAAAAGCAAGTGCTGATGGTTACATCGGTGTTGGTGGATCATATCAATTAAATGCAACAATTAGTAATGCTAAACAAGTTGGTACAGGTACAACAGTAACTACAGGTTTACCAAACCCTTACTACACTACTTGGTGGGGTAATAGAGAGCAGTATTTAATCCCAGCTTCTGAATTATTAGCTGCAGGTTTATCTGCTGGTCCTATCACAACATTAGGTTTAAATGTTGGAAACGTTACTACGACGTTATCGTTAACTAACTTTGCCATTTCAATTGGTAATACAGCATTAACAGCAATATCAAGTACTTTCCAAACAGGATTAACACCGGTATTTACGACTCCATCGTATACTACGGTTCCTAATTCAATGAATACACATATCTTCCAAACTCCATTTGTTTGGGACGGTGTTTCGAATATTATTATCGAATCATGTTTCAACAACTCAGCTTGGAATGGTTCAACTCAAATTACTACGTCTCCTACATCGTACCCTGCAAGTGTTTATTCTACACAGGATAACCCAACAGTATGTGCGAATGCATCTGGAAACGTATTGAGTTCACGTCCTAATTTCTTATTAGGTCAACCAATGACATTAACTTATACTTGGATTAACCCAACAGCTGGTGGATTATCATCTACTACTATTGCGAATCCAGTAGCAACTCCAACAGGTGGTTTAGGAGTTTACCAATACATTGTGAATGTGAACGACGGTACTTGTACTGCAATAGACACCGTGTTAGTAAATGTTATTCCTCCTCCAACAGTTAATTTGGGTCCAAACGCAATATTATGCTCTGGTTCTACTTTAACATTAAATGCTGGTAATGCTGGATCTACATTCGTATGGTCATCTGGTGAGACTACACAATCAATTGATATTACAGTTGGTGCTACTTACATTGTAAGTGTAACTAACCAAGCAGGATTAATTGGTAGAGATACAATTTTAATTACACAAGTTGCTGCTCCTTCAGTAAACTTAGGTGTTGATACTGTTACTTTATGTGCAGGTTCACCACAAACGTTTGATGCTGGTAATGCTGGTGCGACTTTCTTATGGTCGACAGGTGCTACAACACAAACAGTAAGTTTATCTGCTCCAGGTGTGTACCATGTAGCAGTAACTAATACAAATGGATGTACAACTACAGACTCTGTAACTATCTTAAACAATGCTGCTCCGGCAGTAGCGTTAGGTGCTGATCAAAGTGTATGTGATGGAACTCCAGTTACATTAGATGCTGGTAACCCAGGTTCGACATATTTATGGTCGAATGGTGCTACAGCACAAGTAATGACATCATCATTAGCAGGTACATACTCTGTAATGGTAACTAATACCAATGGATGTATTGCACGTGATACAGTTGTAGTTTCACACAAAGCAAAACCAGTAGTTAGTTTAGGAGCAAATGTTTCTAAATGTCCTTCTGACTCAGTAACATTAAATGCAGGTGCAGGATTCGCAAGTTACTCTTGGACTGGTGGTGCAACAACTCAATCAATTAAAGTTGCAGCTCCAGGTCAATACATTGTAACAGTTTCAAATGCTGATGGATGTACTGCAAAAGATACGATAGTAGTAACAAACTATGCTCTACCTACTGTAGCGCTTGGTGTAGATCAAAACATCTGTACTAGTGATACATTAACGTTAGATGCTGGTAATGCAGGTTCGACTTACTTATGGTCAACAGGTGCTACTACACGTACAATTAAAGTGAGCTTAGCTGGTACTTATTCAGTTACAGTTACAAGTGCACAAGGTTGTTCAAATAGCGATGCGGTAATTATTACTAACAAAGCTATTCCAGATGCAACATGGGCAATTGATACTGCTACAGGTCAATCAGTAACATTCAAATCTACTTCAACAGTAGGATTACAATTTGCTTGGAACTTTGGTGACCCAACCAGTGCTGCTAATACATCACAATTATCATCTCCTACACACGTTTATACAGCGGCTGGAAACTACACAGTAACATTAACGGTTACAAACGTAGCGACAGGTTGTAGAGCAACTATTACTCAACAAGTAACAGTATTAGGTGTTGGTAATAATTACACTGAAGTGTTTAAATTAAATGTTGCTCCTAACCCATTCGTTGGTCAAACTAAGATCAACTATGTGTTACCAGAGAACGCAAATAATGTAAGCATCGAAGTTTACGATATGATCGGAAGAAAAGTAGCTACTGTAATTAGCGGTGACTACCAAGCAGCTGGTGCATATCAATTCGAATACAAAAATGAAGACCTACAAACTGCTTCTGGAGTTTATATGGTTAGATTAATTGTTGATGGTAAAATAGCTTATACTAGAATTATAGATTTAGCTAAAAACTAATCATCGGATAAAAATTATTAAAAGAAAAGCCCTCGAGAAATTGGGGGCTTTTTTTGTTTTGGTATAGTGGAATAATTTTGGTTAATTTATATATTAAGAAATATAATTATGCAGCAGCATTTGGATCGTATCGACGTAGAAATATTAAAGATCTTACAAGTAGACTCTACTAAAGCTATTAAGGATATCGCTAAAGAAGTTGGCTTATCAGCTACTCCTACATATGAGCGTATTAAGCGCTTAGAGAACGATGGCATCATAAAGAAATACATTGCTGTTTTAGATGGTATTAAAATCGGTTTAGATATTGTAGTCTATTGTAATGTTCGATTAAAAGAACAAAGTAAGGACGCATTAGAAATTTTTGAACAATCTGTTGCAAGTTTACCAGCAGTACTTGAAGTTATTGGTCTTTCTGGTAATTATGATTACATGTTGAAAATTGTTTCTCCCAACATTCATGCATATAATGATTTCTTAATGAATGTATTTTCTACCATTCCTAATGTGGGGCAATTTCATAGCAATATTGTGTTAGGTGATGTAAAATCAAATACACCTTATCCGCTCGATCATCTTTATACCAAAAAGTAACGTAAAAAACCCCAAAAAACAATATCTAATTAGTCGAATTATCTTTAATTCGACTTTTTGTTGTTGATATATTTTGTACTTATGAATGGCAGGGTACAAAAACTAGCGTAAACTATTGAAAATGAGGTAATATTTTTATTTCAATAATTTGGATAGATTAGATATTAGTGTTATTTTGAATATTCCTAATAAACACTCATATGAAAAAATGTTTACACTCTTTTATTACGTTTATTTTCGTGTTAATTTTTTCTGTATTCTTTTCAGAAAAAACACAAGCACAATTCTCCATTACAGTAGGTACTGGTGCAACTGGTAACAGTTATTTATATGCACCCGTTTACTCATTTGGAACTACAGCTGCACGTTACGAACGTATTGCTTATGTTTATCCAGCCTCAACATTAACTGGATTAAGTGCTGGACAAGTAATAAATTCCTTCGAGTTCAACAGACAGTCGGCAACAGGTTCATATAATCCAGGTGCTAACTGGAAAATTTATGTTAAAAATATAAGTGCAAATGATTGGGGTGCGGGAACTTTAGATTGGGCTACTTCAATTGTTGGAGCTACTAAAGTTTTTGATGGAGATCCACAAGCTTTTGTTGGTTCGGCAGCAGGTTGGAGAAATGTAACTTTTACAACTCCTTATGCATTTAATACAGCCGCAGGACCTAATTTAGCGATACTATGTGAATATAGTCAACCAGCCGGGTCAGGTAGTACTACAACAATTAACTTTTATTATGATGGTTCAGCTTCTGTGCCTGCATTTGTTACTAATTCTACAAAATACTCTACAGGTACTGCCTCAGTACCAACAGGTATGGCTAGTTCTTCTGTTAACCACCCGCATATAAAAATTAATTTTGGAGCAGCAGCAGGAGTTGATGCCGGTTTAGTTGGTTTCCCTTCTTTAACAGGTCAAATTAGTCCAGGTACCGTATTGGTTAATACTAAAGCACAAAACTTTGGTTCAAATACTCTTACAACATTTGGAATGGATTGGACTATTAATGGTGTAGCACAACCTACGGTTAACTTTAGTGGTTCATTACTTTCTACTAAAGATACTGTATTAACATTAGGCAGTCCAGTATTAACTTCAGGAACGTATACGATAAAAGCATGGACTAAAAACCCAAATGGTGGAGCCGATGGAAGTGCATTAAACGATACAACAACCAAAACGATTACCGTATGTAATCCATTGGGTGGAACGTATACCTTAAATGCAAGTCAACCAGTAAGCTCGACGAACTTCACTAGTTTTAATGCGTTCATTACGAATTTAAGAGATTGCGGAATGAGTTCTGCAATTGTTTTAAATGTTGATTCGAACATCTACACAGGTAAGGTAAGTTTTAGTAATATTCCTTGGATGACATCAACAAATACGTTAACGATAAATGGTAATCGCTCAACAATTACACATTTATCTGATGTATCTGATCCAACTAATTATGTTGTAGAAATAAACAATGCAAATTATATAACCTTTAAAAACTTTAAAGTTGAATTACAAGCAGCGTCGACTAAGGGCTCTGTGTTATTTATGAATAACGCGAATAATTGTGTTATTGAAAACAATAAAATTATTGGTGATTTAAATAATACTTCTTCTGCATATTTCGGATTAAATATTTCCGGAAATAGTAATGTTTCATCAGGATCAACAAATGCTTCAAGAAATATTATAAGAAACAATGATATTTCAGGAGGTTATTTTGCTTTGTATTTTTATGGCAGTACCGTAAATGGAGCAAACAGTACAGGAAACTTATTTGAGAACAACGTAATTCATGATGCTTATTTATACCATGTTTATAATGGATACGGCGATAGTACAACTTATTTAAACAATGAAATTCATCGATTAAATAGAACTGCAATTTCGACAGGATATGGAATTTATTTCACTACCGGATATGGAGCAAACCAAATAATCGGAAATAAAATTCACGACATAGCTGCTCAAGTGAAAACAGGTACGAATGCAATTTATGGTATCTATGGCTCTAATGACGCGACGATAAACAGACCCAATATTATAGCCAATAATAGTTTATATAATTTAGAAACGAACGGAGCACAATATTGCTTATACAATGCAGGTTCTGATTATACAAAATATTATTACAACACAGTAGCTGTAATTAATCCAACAGCAACAGCAGGATTAGTTTATGGTTTGTATTATCCAACAGCAGCTTTAGGCTTGGAATATTTAAACAATAATATTTATATCAACAAAGGTGGTTCGGCTGCTAAATATGGAGCATATTGGTCGACTATTACCAACCCAGTAGTTTCTAATTACAATAATATTTATGTAGAAAATATTGGAACAGGTTTAGTAAAAACGGGTAGATGGGGAACAGTAGATTATGCATTAATGGTAGATTGGAAAACGGCGAACGCAAATGCGTTTGATCAAAACTCAGTAAGTGTTGATCCTGTATTCAGTTTACTATCAAGTGGAAGTACAAAACCGAACTCTCCTAATTTAAATGATGCGGCAACTCCAGTGGTAGGCATCACAACAGACATTACAGGATTAACAAGAAGCATAACAACACCAGATATTGGTGCGTATGAGTTTACACCATCCAATGATGATGCGGGAGTCACAAGTATTATTTCACCTATAGGAATTTGTCCTGGTGTTGTTAATGTTATTGTGCGAGTAAAGAATTTTGGATTAAGTGTGATGGGAGTTGTTAATTTGAATTGGTCTGTTAATGGAGTAACTCAAACACCATATTCGTTTTCGGGTGCAGTAGCATCGGGTTCTGATACCGCATTAACCGCAGGTACCTATAATTTCGTAGCCAACACTCCATATAATATTAAAATTTGGACAAGTGCACCGAATAATAATCCAGATGCGAATGCTTCAAACGATACGGTTTATATTAATAACTTAAGAACAGGCTTATTAGGAACGGTAACGGTTGGTGGAGCAGGAGCTAATTTTGCTTCTCTTACAGCATTGGCTACTGAGTTAAACGCAAACGGTATTTGCGGACCAGTAGTTGTAAACGTGAATCCAAGTGCTGGACCATACTTAGAGCAAATTGTTATCAATTCAATCAAAGGCTCATCGAGTACCAATACGGTAACGATAAATGGTAATGGATCGACAATTCGATTTACTGCACTATCAAGTGCACAACGATCGGGTATTCGATTAAACGGAGCGAGCTATGTCACTATCGATAGTTTTATTATTGAGTCGATGGGAAGAGGTGCTTCGGCTTGGGGCTCTGGCGTTGAAATTGGAACTGGTTCAAATTACAATACAGTAAAAAATTGTAAAATATTTTTAGATGACTCTACTAGTTCAACCAACCATATTGGTATAATGATTTGTGGATCGGCAGGATCTTACTCAACAGGAGGAAATTACAAATACAATAAAATTCTAAACAACCAAATTAACGGTGGTTACTTTGGTATAACTATCTATGGTATTTCTGGTACTCAAACAGCAGCTGTTGGAAACGAAATTGTGAAAAATAGAATTAGCAATTTCTATTTTTATGGTATTTACAATTTTTACACAGACAGTACTCAAATTATAGGAAATGATATCAGTAGATCAATTAATAAAATAACGAGTACGTTTTATGGAATATACAATTCTACAGTTACAAGAGTTAGAATTGATGGCAATAAAGTACACAATGCTTTTCCAACTAATATTACTTCTACAAGCACTGCCTATGGTATATATTTAAGTTCATCAACCACATTAGGCAATGAAAATTATATTGTAAATAATGCAGTATATGATATAAGAAACAATGGTTCAAATTATGGACTTTACATTAGTAGTCCGAATGCAAGAATTTATCACAACACAGTATCATTTGATTATAATGGAGCGACAGCAGGTTTAGCTTATGGTATATATAATCTGAACGCTGTAAATGTTGATGTAAAAAATAATGCAGTAAGTGTAACAAAAACAGGCACTGGTGCTAGATACGGATTGTATTATTCTTACACGTATGCAGGTAACACTGTAACGTCTGATTATAATAACGTATTCGTAGCAAATGGTGCTGCATTCGGCTATGTTAACGCATCAGCTAGAAATACATTAGCAGATTGGAAAACCGCTACAACATATGAAGTAAATAGTTTATCACAAGATTTAAATTTAAATGGTACCCGTAACATGATCCCTCAAACAGGATCAGTATTAATAAGTGCTGGTACACCAATTGCGTTAGTGACTAAAGATTTATTAGGAAATTTAAGAAGCACTTCTACTCCTTATATCGGAGCCTATGAAGTGGCAGGAGATTATATTGGTCCGAAAAATGTTTTCGTTCCAGTATTAAATACAGTTTCGACTAGCAGTATGGTGTTAACCAATTTTGCTACAGTAACTGATATTTCTGGAGTGGATACTTCATTGGCAAATCGCCCACGTATTTATTACAAGAAAACAACTGACATTAATAATTATAATGGAAATACTTCAGCTGATAATGGTTGGAAGTATACTGTTGCGACAAACAACTCATCACCATTTAGTTTTGTAATTGATTATTCGAAATTAGTTGGAGGTACCGTTTCTGTTGGCGACCGTATAGAATACTTTGTAGTATCAAAAGATTTGTTGGGCAATATTGGTGTTGCGAATGCAAGTTTACAAGACGACCCAACATCATTATTAATACCCAACGCATTATTCCCAGCTTCGGGCTCAAATTCGTATCGAATTGCAGTGGGAAAATCGGGTACGATATTCGTAGGTACAAACGAAACGTATAAAACATTAACAGGAAATGCTGGTGTGTTTGAAGACATCAACAATAATATTTTAGCAGGTAATATTGATATTGTTGTTAAGACTAACTTAACTGAAACTGGCGTACATGGATTAAATGCATTTTCGGAAGTAGGTGGTACAGGGTATAAAATTTCTATTCGCCCGAACGCAGATACGTTAAGAACTATTTCAGGATCTTATGCTGGCGGATTGATTCGTATTAATGGTGCAGATCGTGTAACCATTGATGGAAGATTTAACGGTAACGGAAGTTACTTTAAATTTGAGAATACAACAGCAACATCAGGCAGTGCAGCTATACAAGTAATAAGTTTAGGAGAAAACGCAGGTTCGGAAAACTTCACCTTACGCAACTCCACTATTATTGGTGGTACTGCAGGTAATGCAATTCCAGTGCACATAGGAGGTTCTAGTATTCCATACAGCTCTGGTTCATCGAATAATAAAGTATCTATTTTAAATAATACCATATATAGAGGTTCGGTAGGTATTTATAGTGGAAGTACGGAAGCCTTTTCTTCAGACAGTTTATTAATTGAGAACAACACAATTGGATCTGATATTACTGCCGAACAAGTTAGGTTATATGGTATCGCTATTGAGGTGAACCAAAATGCAAAAATTAATAATAACCTTATTAAAAACATCATCAACACTTCTGCTCAACAAGCTTGGGGTATAGCTGTATACGATGGATTTACAAACGGGGTAATTACCAACAACAACATCACCAAAGTTTCATCTGGTTCTGGAGCCTTTGGAGGAAGAGGATTGGAGATTATCTCTAATAAGCAAAATGAAAATATTTATGTAGCGAATAACTTTATAGGAGGTATTACAGGACCTGGAGCAGCGAATTTAAGTTCTACTTCAAACGTTGGTATTACTATTAGAGAAACTGGTGGAGTAAAATTATACTTTAACTCTGTAAGTGTTTCTGGTAATGTTTCTAGACAAACATCATCTCCGGATATTAGTGCAGCACTTCATATTGGTTCTGGTTCGAAAGCTTTAGACATTCAAAATAATAGTTTTAGCAATACATTAATAAATGCTCAAGACACAGCATTTGCTTATGCGTTTTATACTGAAGTCTCTGATACAGCTTTTACATCTATGGATTATAACAACTTTAATGTTCCACAGTCATCACAAGGAATATTAGGTAAATTTTTAACATTTGATTTAACAACATTAGCTCAAATAAAATTAGCAACTGGTAAAAACTTACACTCTATTGTTGTTCGTCCAAATTATTTAAGTGATTTAGATTTACACGCAAAGGGAGTAAACATGTATCAAAAAGGTACACCAATTGCTGGTATCACAACAGATATAGATGGAAACACAAGAAGCACAACAGTACCATGTATTGGTGCCGATGAGTTTACACCATTAGCGAACGACTTATTAGCTTCTAAAATTATTTACCCAAGTGTAACTGGTTGTGGAACTAATACTGATAGTGTGTCGATTGTAATTGATAACGTAGGTTTGGCGACTCAAACAAGTTTCCCTGTTACAGTAAACATGACTGGTGCCTATACTGGATCTATAAACAAAACGTATACAAAAAACATACTTGCAGGTGGTAGAGATACTGTTAATATAGGATATTACAATTCGAATGTTAGCGGTACTATTAATTTTACAGCCTTTGTAAATTCAAGTATAGAGCAAGATAGAGAGAGCGATACTGTTAGAACAAACGCTTATTATTCTCCTACACCAGTTGCACCAGTTGTTCAAGGTGATACCACTTGTATTGGACAACCAGCATTAATCAGTGCAACTTCTAGTGCGGCAGCAGTACAATGGTTTACAACAGCATATGGTGGAACACCTATATCGACTGCAAGTAATTTCACTACTGGTCCAATTACAAAAGACAGTGTGTTTTATGTACAAGCATCTAACTTAGGCGCAAGCACAAGTCTAATAACAACGATGGCTGCAGGTAATGGACAATCGGGTGCGATGTTCGATTTAGAAGCGAAAACCACTCCGTTGCAAATCACTGGATTTAGTTGGAACCAAACTAGTGCAGTAAGTTCGACGATTGAAATATGGACTTATAATGGAACTTATTTAGGTAATGATGCTTCATCAGCAGGGTGGACATTAGTTCATACTGCTCCATTTACTTCTGTAGTTGGAAACAATACCATTAATTTACCAACAAGTAAATATTTTGTAATACAACCTGGTCAATTAAGAGGAGTTTACTTTACATGGACATCTGGATCAATTGCATATAGTAACTTACCAGAACCAACTGTATTCCAAAACTCAGATTTAAAAATTATAACAGGTAGAGGAAAATCATACCCATTTGCTAGTGGATCTAGTTTTGCTGGTAGAGCATGGAACGGAACCGTACATTATAACAGTCCAGGATGTCCGTCCCCACGTGTACCTGTATATGTGAAGAAGGCACCAAAACCAGCAGGTTCAACGGTAGCGCAAGCAACTCCATTCCAAGGAGTATTTAATGCAGGTACATCCGTACAACCAGATGCTGCTTGTGTAGGAGATACCTTATCATACAACTTAACCCCACCAACTGGATTTAGTATTGGAGGTTTAGGTACCACATGGACAGTAAACAATGCAATTGTTAAAACTTTAAGTGGTGCTACACCAACAGGTACAATAACCATGAATGGATTGAATTTACAATATGTAGCAGCAGTAGGAGATGTAGATAGTACATTGAAATTTACAGCACAAGTAGCAAGTTTATTGCCAGGTGGTTGTGATTCGACCATTACTCGTTATTTGAAAATATACTCTGCGCCAGTAGTTACTTTAGGTGCTAACCAAACAGTATGTGCCGGAACTCCAGTAACGCTTGATGCCGGAAATATTGGTTCTACTTATTTATGGAGCACAGGAGCTACGACACAAACCATTACCGTAAATAGTGCGGGTTCATATTCTGTTAAAGTGACCAACCCTTCAGGTTGTGATTCGCGTGATACAATGACCTTATCAGTAATACCAGTACCGGTAGTAACCTTAGGTCAAAACATCAATGTTTGTGTAGGAACACCAGTAACGTTAGATGCAGGAAATCCTGGTGCTACCTATTTATGGAGTACAGGAGCAACTACTCAAACCATTTCGGTTAGTACATCGGGTAATTATTCTGTAATCGTTACATCAGGAAATTGCTTTAGTTCAGATACTATCTTGGTAAACTTTAATGCATTACCAGTAGTGAACTTGGGAAGTGATTTAAATATTTGTACTAGCGATACAGTAACCCTAGATGCAGGCAATGCAGGCTCAACTTACTTATGGAGTACTGGTGCAACTACTCGTACTATAAAAGTTAGTTTGGCGGGAACCTATACGGTAACAGTAACCAATGCAAACGGATGTATATCTACTGATGCTGTTGTTGTAATCAATAAAGCTGCCCCTAATGCAAACTATACCTATCAAGGTACGAATACATTAAACATTCAGTTTGATGCAACTTCACAAATAGGAAGTACATACAGCTGGAATTTCGGCGACCCAACAAGTCCTGCAAATACATCAGCATTAGTAAATCCTATACATTTGTTTACGCAAGCAGGAACATATTATGTAAGCTTAACTGTTACGAATGTTTCTACAGGTTGTGTAAGTGTAAATGTTGATACGGTAATTGTAACCTTTATTGGTGTGAATGCTACTGCACGAAACACTCAAAACTTAAAAGCAACACCAAATCCATTTGTTGGTAAAACAGCAATTGAATATACGTTAGCTGCTAATGCAAATGCAGTAAGCATAGAAGTATATGATGTGGTAGGAAGAAAGGTGGCAACGCTAATGGATAATGTATCGCAACAAGCAGGTAAACATTCACTAGAATATTTAAATGAAGATAAACTAGTGGGTTCTGGAGTATACATCGTTCAATTAACCGTTGATGGAAAAACATCAATTATTAGAATGGTGGATATTGCGAGTCGATAAATAATTAGCATTTATAACAACTTAAAAAGCAGGGCTTCGGTCCTGCTTTTTTTTAAATGCGCTAAAACGCTCCATTAAAAAAGATATTACTTTGATTAGTACAATTATTTATTTCACCGAAAAAATCTGCAAAAACACCGATATTTATTTAAAACCAATTAAACCTTTGGTATTTTTATTCACCCAATAGGAAATAAATAAAGAAATCATGAAAAGAATTCACATTGCTTTAATAGCCATAGTGGTTTTTATAAGCGCTTGTTCTAAGGAACAAATCGGAAACGGCTACCAGTCGATTAATGTAGCAGAACTATCTTCAACTGTTACCGAATATGTAGCTGAAAATTATCCAGATGCAGAAATTGTTTCAGCATTAAAGGCTAGCAATACAGAAGCAACTTACCTATTAACGTTAAACACAAATGAAGAATTAGCATTTGACGCATCAGGAAATTGTATGGGTGAAGCAGGAGCTGTGTTGAGTCGTAATGGCGGTGGACGTCATCACAATCATCATGGTGGTGGTCCAGGTCACAACGGTGGCGGTCCAGGTCATGGTGGTCCGGGTGGTGGAATATCTGTTGATTCATTACCAACTGCAATATTAACTTACATCTCTACAAACTATGCTGCTGATACTATTTTAGGTGCACGCTTAGATACAACTTGCCAATTTGGAAACACTATTCAAGTAATGGTTACTCACGTTGGTGTTGCTCCTACTAAATTAGCGTTTAATATGTCTGGTACATTTTTATACAGTGCACAAAGAACTTTGTATTCTGCAACATCACAAGCAGTGAAAGATACATTGACTTCTGTATACAATGTAGGTGCTAATATCAGAGCTAAAGTAGAAGTATTAACATTAGCTAATAGTTCAATTGAATACAATGTATTCTTAAAAGTTAACAGACAACGATTAATGGTAACCATTGAAAACAATGGTACTATAGTTTGTACAAGATAATTTTTTTTAGATTCAATTTAGGAAAGGTGCTGAGTGAGTAATCGCTCAGCACCTTTTTTTTATTTTGTGCGGGTGTCAAACGCCGATTGAATTTCATTTGATTCAAAAATTCGATAGCCATTTAATTCTTGAGATGCTTTATTATGCATTGCAAAAGCGACTACCATTCCTTCAATTGGTTTATATTTTTTCATTGGACCGAACATTAACGGTCTGAATATTTTTGTCACTACCTGAGCAATACGCTCGCCCATTCTGAATTCTTTTCGTAAACCAGTAAGTAATGAGGGTTGAAAAATTAAGGTAGTATTAAACCCTATGATTTTTAATTGATCTTGCATTTCTCCTTTTATACGATTGTAGAATATAGAAGAACTTGAACTTGCACCCATTGCAGAAACCACCAAAAATTGTTTAGCACCTTGTTGTTTGGTAATCTTAGCTAAGTTGATAGGGTAGTCTAAATCTACCTTCTTAAAATTCTCTTGAGAGCCAGCTACAGCAATGGTTGTGCCTAAACAGCAATACACATCGTCACCCTTTAGTTGGCTAGCATGTTGAGCTAATTGATCAAAATCACAAACGATATTTTCGAGTTTAGGGTCTTTAATTGGAAGTGGAGTTCTCGTGATTACAATTACTTTACTGTAATTTTTATCCATCAATAAATAACTTAAACAGAATTTTCCGATTAAGCCTGTTGCCCCTGCAATAATTGCTGTTTTGTTCATTAGAATAATCTCTTGTTTAAATAATAGTTTTCGCGTTCACGCATTTTTTCTTGCTCCGCTTTTTTCTTGTCCTTGTAACCCAATAAATGCAACACCCCATGCACCATCACCCTATTTAGTTCTTCAAAAAAAGTAACGTTAAACTTTGTGGCATTTTCTTTAACCCGATCAACACTAATAAAAATATCGCCAATAATTAAATTCTCCATATCAGAATTATCGAAGGTGATAATATCGGTTAAGGTATCGTGATTTAAATACGAAAGATTCATTTCGTGTAAGTACTCATCACTACAAAAAATGTAATTTAGTTCTGAAAGTTTATATCCTTCGTGTTCAATGGTTTCTTTAATCCATTTTTTGAGCGCTAATTTTTTATCAATTTTTATATTGATGTCTTCTTCAAATAAGTGTATGGCCATTATGGTATTTGTTTGAAGTATTGATTTACCTTGTCTTTATAATAGGGAGTTAAATTAGGAGGAACCGTTTTTATCAATTCTATTTCCTTCATTTTTTCTTTCTTATATTCTTCAAAACGGATATTCGTTTTTTCGAAATTTTCATTTGGCGATTTCGCTTCTCGTTTGTCATCAAACTCACGTTCTCGTGCAGCCTTTTCCGCTTCTAATAATCGCGTCATGATTTCTTTTTGACGATTAATGGTTTCTTGAGAAATGTTTCTGTTGTATAAATCGCTTTCGGTTTTCTCCATTTCTTTTTTCAGTTGATTAATCTGGTTGGAGTTTCCGCCGTTACCATTTTTGTTCATTTCTTTTTCTAGTTGGCTCATCGCACTTCTAATGGCTTGTTGTTGCGCCGCCATTTTTGCTAATTGCTCTGCTTGTGAACCCTTCTGTTGCCCCTTACCTTTTTGCCCACCCGGGTTTTGTCCATTTTTCATTTCCTCAATTTGCTTGTTGAGTTGTTCTTGCATTTTAGATAAGGATTGTCCAGATTTTCCTTTCCCCGATTTTTTACCAGGCTTCTTGCCAGGTTTATTATTTTCCCCTTGCTTCGCATTTTGCTCGGCTTGCAGTTGGTCTAGTATTTCGGTTAGAAGCAGTGCCAGGTTGTTAATGGAAGTCATGGCATACTGTTGTCGAACACTTGCATCAGCGGTTCTTCTATCAGCCAATAACAAAATAGTTCGTTCTATCTGCTCATTAACTTTCCCCATTTCCCTGTTTACGATAGATTTAATCTCAACAACTTTTTTGCTAAGCGCAAACAAACTGTCTTCAATTAATTTCATATCATCTTTAATATTCTTTTGTACCTGAGTTAAGGCTACGTATTGAGGATCATTGGTAGACGTTCTTTTGAGCTTCTCCATAGTGTTTTCTTGTTTAAAAGAAACGGTTACCAGATTCTCTAATATCTGACGCAATGCACGGATGTTCAGATCAAGCTCATCGCTTTCTCCACTCATTTGGTCTTCCTTCATTTTTTTCGCTAGCTGTTTCATTTTATCAGCTGCATCTTTTTGTGAATCGGAAGCTTTTTGTTTATTGTTCTTACTTAGCTCTTCACTACTTTTATCCATTTTGTTTTCAATGTCCTTCATTTCTTCTTCAGGAGTTTTGAATTCCGATGGATCTTCGAGTTCTTTATTTTTCTCTTCTAAATCTTTTAATTCGTTTTTAATTTCCTCGGCAGCCTTTTTAATTTCTTCCTGTTTTTTGGCAAGATCATCTTTGTTGGCTTTTTTGTTTTTACTTTCTTGTGATAGCTGTTCTTGTTTTTTAGCTAAATCATTTAACTTATCAATATTTTCATTAAGCTTTTGGTCGAACTCCATTTTCTTAAACAGCTCAAGCATTCTATCCATTTCTTTTTCGAGCTGCTTGTTTTCCATTTCCATGTTTTTCAATTGCTCCTGAGAAAGTTCTTTGTTGTTTTGTTCTAGAAGTTTTTCTAATTCCTTTATTAGCTCTTTTGTTTTTTCGTCTAAAACGTTTTCAAATAAATCTTCTAATTGCTTTTTCTTTTCGAGTAAACTTGGACTAATTTCCTTGAAGTCGTTTTCGAGTTGGTTGTTTTTCTTCAAATCTTCTTGAATAGAATTAATGTCCTGCTCAAGCGATTTTTGTTTTTCAAGCAAGTCGCGAATTTGTTTCTTCTCCTCAAAACGTATTTCTTTTTGATTGATTAACTTCTCATTTAAACGTTTTGCTTCTTTTTGCAATTGTTCAGATTTTTTAATGCTCTCTTTTAAACGATCTTTTAATGCATCATTACTTTTATCAATTGATTTATTCAATTGGGTTTCGGATGGAGCAGCATACGTCATGGTATTACTTCTCGATTTCTTAGGCCCTTGTATGCCATCATTATCGTATACCTCGAAGTAATATTCTAATTGATCTCCAAGATTAATGTTGTTCATTTTCCACAAGTAAAAAAAGCGTTGTGTTGATGAAGATTGTTGAAGAGGCACATATACACTTACTTTCTCTCCAGTGTTTTTATTATAAGTATTGAATAAGAGTTTGGTAAAACCATAATCATCACTGATGGAACCGGTGAAGTAAATATTTTTAACACTTAAGCTATCTTGCTTCTGTTCGAGCTGTATTGTTGGGTATTGATCTGGAATAACTTCGAGAATATAATTCAAGGTGTCTACAGAAAGATTGCGAGGATGTACAGGCATAATCGCATACTTTTGAGATTTCAAGGCATTGCGTACAAATGTAAATTCGGAGTTAGAAGTTGATTTTATTTCTAATTGATTGTTATATAAAAATGACAGCTCGTTAGTATGATTTGTTTTTACTAACCATTTTAGTTGAGTTCCCACAGGAACGCTAAGGTCTCCAATATTTTCAACCACTTCGTTTTTACGTTGTAGATAAGATGGATATTTCAATTCCACTTCGAATGATAGTATGGATGGTTTTAATAAAACGGTAAGGGGTATTTTTTTCGAATTAAAACCACCACCAGTAAAATATATTAAATCAGACTGTTGGATGTTTTGTAAAGTGTATTCAAAATTTGAGATATCTTTTTTATCTAGTTTATAAGTGCTTTCACCATAGTGGATATAAATATCCTGCGGAAATTGATCTCCTTCTAAACGAAGCTCTAGGAGTAAACCTTCTCCTTGGTTAACGGTTAGGTTTTTATTTTTAAGGATAAAGTTAAATGGAGCGGGTTTGCTATAATCTGTTTGAAAATCGATAAAACGTTTTGTGCCCTGTTTAATAAAACTTGGCGAAGCAAAAAACAATACGATAAATATCAATACAGGAACAACCGCATATTTCAAATAAGCTCTATTCTTATTTAAATCAATTGCTTTTACAAATGGAATGGGATTGAGCTCTACAATACGTTGGTCTATGCTCGCCAATATGATGGCCTTTTTCTCTGGCTCTTTTTCAGCAAGTTCATTTAGCTCAAGGGTGTTAATTACTTTGTCGTTAATGTTAGGGAAATATTTACCAATAATTTGAGCTGCTTTTTTATGGCTAATTATTGGTCCCAAACGAACCATCTTTAATAATGGCGATATTAAATAGAAGATAAACACATAAGTAAGAAACCCTGAAGTGAGTAACACTAGGATAGTTTTCCAGGTTGAAGAAAGATATAGGAAGTACTCTAATGTGTTTAATAGCAAGTATAACACAAACAATGCCGATACAAAATAGATAAGTCCCCTTATCATTTTGTTCAAATAATACTTTCTGATGAAAGTATCGAGCTTTTCTATAAGAAGTTGATAAGCGTTTGACATTTGTGTTTAAACGATAAAATTAATGAAATAATACTAATTTTGTAACAAATGTCATATAGGGATAAACCATAAGGGCCTACCTTTGTTAAAATATTAATTATGAAAATAGAACAAATTTATACAGGTTGCTTAGCACAAGGTGCTTATTATATAGTTAGCGAGAACGAAGCGGTTATTATCGACCCATTAAGAGAGATTAAACCCTATTTGAGTAGAGCGGAGAAAGACGGTGTAAAGATAAAGTATGTTTTAGAGACTCATTTCCACGCGGATTTTGTGAGTGGGCATGTTGATTTAGCCAAAGCTAGTGGTGCATCAATTGTATACGGACCAACAGCGGCACCTAATTTTGATGCTCATATTGCTACTGATGGTGAAGTATTAACTGTAGGGAAAATAAAAATTAAAGTATTACATACTCCAGGCCATACCATGGAAAGTAGTTGTTACTTATTGATTGATGAAAATGGCAAAGATCATTCACTATTTTCTGGTGATACTTTGTTTATTGGAGATGTTGGTCGCCCAGACCTTGCTCAAAAAGCAGCAAGCATGACACAAGAAGAATTAGCAGCTATTTTATATCATTCATTACGCACTCAGGTTATGACCTTAGCTGATGACGTTATTGTTTATCCAGCACATGGTGCGGGTTCGGCTTGTGGTAAGAACATGAGTAAAGAAACCGTTTCAACAATTGGCGAGCAAAAGCAAAATAATTATGCTTTGCGTGCAAACATGACGGAAGAGGAATTTGTGAAAGAAGTTACAGATGGATTAGCAACACCACCAGCATATTTTCCATTAAACGTTGCCATGAATAAAAACGGTTACGATAATATTGATGTTGTAATGGAGAGAGGGCTTAAGAAATTATCGGCTACAGAATTTGAAGTTGCAGCTAACGAAACAGATGCTGTAATGTTGGATACTCGTTCGGCAGATACGTTTAGAAAAGGGTTCGTGCCTAATTCAGTAAACATTGGATTAGACGGGCAATTTGCACCATGGGTTGGAGCATTAATTCCAGATGTAAAACAACAAATTTTATTGATTGCAGAATTAGGGAAAGAAGAAGAAACGATAATGCGATTAGCTCGCGTAGGATATGATTTTGTGATAGGTTATTTAGATGGAAGTTTTGATACTTGGAAAAGTGCGGGTAAAGAAGTTGACACCATTGAGCGCATTACTGCAGATGAATTTGCTTCGAGAGTAGATATTGCAAAAGACATCGTTGTAGATGTGAGAAGAGAGAGTGAGTATGAAGCAGAGCACGTAGAAAATGCAAACAACATTCCATTAGATTTCATCAACGATAATATTTCAAGTTTCCCTAAAGAAGATCATTTCTTTATCCATTGTGCAGGCGGTTACCGCAGTATGATTGCATCTTCGATATTGAAAGCAAGAGGATGGGATAATTTTACAGAAGTAGAAGGTGGTTTTGCTGCCATCAGTAAAACAGATGTTCCTAAAACTACTTTTGTTTGCCAGTCTAAGAAATAGTATTGGGTAATGAGTATTGAGTAATGAGTATAATTCTCATTACTCAATATTAATTCCAACTTATTTCTCTTGTTGAGTGGATGTTCTATTCCACAATAATAAAAAGCGAGAAACTTTTTCTTCCGAGTATCCTTTGCCTTCTTCTAAATATCCTGAATCTTGGATATGCAATAATTCACCTTTTGCATTAAGTACTAAAAAACTCGGGTATCCGAAACGTCCTGGATTATTATACGCTTTAAAGAAAGCTTCATTTTTATTTTCCTTACTATAATTTACGTGTAAGCTAATGTAGTTTGCATTCAAAATAGAATCTATTTTTTTATTTTCATTTACAAATTTGTGAAAATAACGACACCAGATACACCAGTTACCACCAACTTGTATAAGAATATTTTTGTTTTCTTTTTGAGCTTGATCTTTAGCCTCTGCTACTTGAGTGAAAGGATCAGCATTGATACTGTAAACATCAAATTTCTCTTGTGCTTGAGCAAAGCCAATTTGGACAAACAATAGTATTAAAACTAAACGTAAACTTTTCATATTATAATTTCTTTGTAAGTGACTCGAAAGCTTGGTAATAATTATTTAAAGATAATTCATTCGTAAAGAAAAAGAGATAAGGTTCAATTAATTCCAATTCCATTAATTCAAACTGCCCATTACTCCAAACACCATCTACTCTAGCATATAATGCGTCTTTGGCATATCTGTCGATATACTCTTGAGATGCCTTAATTAGTGTTTCATTATTGGGAGGAGTAGTGATTTTCCCACCAAAGAAATGTTGTATTCTAAACTCACCCTCTTGTGCTATTTTAAGCAGTTGATGAGAAAATTTTCCATTGAAATATATAAAGGACCACTCACCATCAGTAATGATTTCTTTTTTTAATGGCTGTACTAGGTATGCTTGTTCTTTAATCCAGTTGTTAAATGTTGGTAAATGTTCCTCTATGTTTGTCTGCTTTACACGCATAGTATTCATAGCACCTCCACTTATGCAAGGTTTAATAATGAGTTCATCGGTTTCGAATTTTTCAAACAATAAATTAAAATCAACGGTCTCATTTTTTTCAACAATATATGTAGGGACAATATTCAAGCCATTCCATGCAATATCTAAAAGGTAATGCTTATCGGCATTCCAACGTATAAGATCGGGTTTGTTTAAACAAGGAATATTATTGCTTTCTAAATAATCTAACCAACTATAAAATTGTTCTATTTTTCCTATAAAATAATCCCAAGTAGATTTTACAATGACCACATCGTATGCTTTCCAATCGACTAACGGATTATCCCATACTTGAAGTTCCACTTGATGACCATGTTGTTGAAATAAATTCAATAACATTTCATTTTCATCTGGCACTACAGATAAGTAACGACCAGTGTCTTGATAGGTTGCAATTACAATATGCATTAGTATCCGTATTTATCTCTCCATAAATTTTGGAGATGTTTTCTTAATTCATGTTCACGGGCATTGTTGCCAGGTTCATAAAATTTTGTACCAGTAAGAGTATCTGGCAAGTATTCTTGTGCTTTGAAATTACCTTCAAATGCATGACTGTATAGATAATCTTTTCCATAGCCAATGTCTTTCATCAAACGAGTCGGAGCATTTCTAATATGTAGTGGAACGGGTAGGTCGCCAGTAGCTCGAACAGTAGCTAGTGCATTTTCAATCCCTTCATAGGAAGCATTACTTTTTGCAGAGCTTGCTAAATAAGTTACCGCTTGCGCTAAAATTATTCTCGACTCTGGCATACCAATTAGGTTAACTGCTTGAAAGCAGTTGTTGGCTAAAAGCAAGGCGTTCGGATTTGCGTTGCCAATATCTTCTGAGGCAAGAATAACTAAACGACGGGCAATAAATAAAGGATCTTCTCCTCCTTCAATCATACGTGCAAGCCAATATAATCCAGCATTAGGATCACTACCTCGTATTGATTTTATGAATGCTGAAATAATATCATAATGTTGTTCCCCAGCTTTATCATACATCGCCAAATTTTGCTGAACGATGTTCATCACATACTCATTGTCAATTACACAAACTTTAGAATCGAACGATTGAATTACTAATTCAAAAACATTTAACAATTTTCTTCCATCACCACCTGATAAACGCAAGAGTGCTTCGTGTTCTTGAATATCAATTTTATATTCTTGTACCCACTTATCTTTTTCAATAGCTTGATGTAGCATTTTTATTAAATCATCTTTTTCAAGAGGTTTTAAAATGTACACTTGGCATCGAGATAGTAATGCAGAGATGACTTCGAATGAAGGGTTCTCTGTAGTTGCACCAATAAGTGTAACAATTCCTTTTTCTACAGCACCTAAAAGTGAGTCTTGTTGAGATTTACTAAAACGATGAATCTCATCAATAAATAATATAGGATTTTGAGAACCAAAGAAGGAGTGGCTTTTTGCTTTGTCAATTACTTCTCTAATATCTTTAACTCCAGAGTTTATTGCACTTAATGAATAGAACGGTCTGTTGAGTGTATGAGAAATTATATTCGCCAAAGTTGTTTTCCCAACTCCCGGAGGACCCCAAAATATCATTGAGGGTATTACACCAGATTCTATGGCTTTACGAAGTACTGCCGTTTTCCCAATGAGATGTTCTTGGCCGATGTATTCATCGAGTGAACTAGGACGTAAACGTTCTGCTAGTGGGGTTGACATTTAGGTGATGATTTGATGGAAATGCAAATTAATAATAAAAATTTAGATACTGTTCTAGACTGGTGGCATGACTTAAGTGGTGCCACCAAAAAACTGCATAAATGCAACTTTTTTAAAAAAGTTGCATTTATTAAACTTTATCTTGAATAGAGCACAAAAACGGCAGGTCTTTTGTGAAGTTCTGGTTTGTTTTCTCTCCACTCACCGATAGTCATTGTTTTTAGACTTTGGTTTTCGCCAGTTATATCAACACCAATAGAAAGTGAAGTTGTTGTTTTGCAATTTTTAACTACATCATCAAAAAGATGATTATTACGGAAAGGTGTTTCGATAAATATTTGTGTGATGTTATATTTTTCACTCACCATTTCTAAATCTTTAATGCGTTTAATACGATCAACTTTATCAATGGGAAGATAACCTACGAATGTAAATTGTTGTCCGTTGAAACCAGCAGACATGAGTGCCATTAAAATTGATGAAGGACCAACAAATGGGAACACTTCGACATTTCTTTTGTGAGCTTCGCGAATGACCTCGGCACCAGGATCGGCAACTCCAGGGCAACCAGCTTCCGACATTAATCCAATTTCATCGGTGTTGTCGAATAATTTAAAATACTGAGAAATGGGTAATCTATCTTTCTTGCTGTGAAGCAAGATGGTTAAATCTTTTTGAGGGGTACTGATTCCGATTTTCTTTAAATATGCGCGAGCAGTTTTTTCATTTTCTACAATAAAAACGGTTAAACGTTTTACGGTTTCAATAGCATCTTGAGGAAGAGTGTTTGTTATCGGGGCATCTTCATCGAGAGAAACAGGTATTAAATACAGTCGCTTATTCATAAAGGCAAAGCTAAGTAAATAGATTAACTTAGTTGATCAACTGCATTTTTTAAGCGGGCAAAAGATGCTAATATTGTTTCTTTATCCGCTGCTCCTACCGACATGCGGTACCAGTCTGAACTAGATGATGCACCAAATGCAGTAAACGGAACCATAGCTAATTGAGCATGTGAAAGGATGTATGAAGTAACATCCATACTGTTTTCAATTACGTTGCCTTCTGGAGTTTTCTTTCCTTTGATAGCTACTTTTACGGTTAAGTAAATAGCTCCCATAGGTTCAATAGAGTCGAAAGGATAGTTATTGCTTTTTAGGTTTTGGAAACCATCATGTAAGGCATCTAAACTTTCTTTGATTTTATTTTTAAATGGTCCCATGAAACCATCTATAGCAGGCTTATTTTTTAGGAAACCAGCAGTTGCAACTTGTTCTGCTTTGGGAGCCCAAGCACCTACGTGGCCTAATATTGCTTTCATCTTATCGATAATATATTGTGGTCCGAACGACCAGCCCACACGAACACCAGTTGCAGCGAAAGCTTTTGATATTCCATCCACATAAATAGTATAATCGCGTAATTCAGGACGAAGATTAATAGGGTCAACGTGTTTGTGGTTTCCGAATGTTAATGTCCAATACACTTGATCGTATAAAAGGTATAGCGGTTTTTCTCCTGCAGTACGACTTTTGTTTTCAGCGATAATTAAATCACAAATTTCTTCTAAATCTTTTTGGGTAAACATTGTACCTGTTGGATTTAAAGGACTACATAACGATAATAATTGTGCACCTTTTAAGTGAGGAGCAATTTCGGATGCACGAGGCATGAAATTATTATCTTGAGTAGTTTCTACCATGATAGCTTCTGCACCAACTAAATGGCAATAGTGATTATTATTCCAAGATGGAACTGGAAATACTACTTTATCTCCCGGATCTAATATTGTTCTGTAGATAGCATAGATTAGTGGACGAGAACCACCCGCTACTAAAATTTCATCTGTTGTATAAGTTAAATTTCCGTTTTCTTTTAAGAATGCACAAATAGATTCGCGAAGAGAAAACTCCCCATTTGCTGGAGGGTAATTAGTATATCCAGCTTTATATGCTTCTACAATTTTAGCTTCAAGATCGGATGGGATTGGATAATGTTTGGGATCAAAATCTCCGATGGTTAGGTTGCAAATTTTCGCCCCCTTTCGTATCATTTCATTTACTTCATTTCCAATTTTGATAATCTCTGAGCCAATCAGAGTATCAGCCATTCTCGATACCTTTCCCATGTTGTTGTGATTAATGTGCTAAAGATAATGCATCTTGATTAAAATTAAAATCAGTTCTTCAATTTGAAAACATAAAAGCTTTCCACCTTTTTGCTCAAGCTAAAGTACTTATTTATTCCTTTATGATTTAATGCTAAGGTGTCATTCGTATATAGGTAGGTAGCACCACGGCGAATGTTGTTTTCTAATCGGCTTTCTGAACCTAAATTTTCATCTAAGTCGCTTAAGGCATTAAACCCAAAACCTTTTTTCTCGAGGTGATAAAAGTAAATACAACCAGAGATATCGGGCCCAACTATACAAAGAGCATTGCTTGGACTAGCGGATATAAGTGCAGAACGAGTTTCCAATTGATACAATTCCATTGGAATAGCAGGATTTGTTTTTGTAAATCGTGATGGAATAATTCTTAAGCCAGAGAGGATTGGAGATAAAAGAAGTAACGTAATTAGAATAATGTTAGCATTCTTTTTCGAAGAAACATTCTTCACGCCATAAGCAACTATTAGGAACAGCACAGGCAAATAAGGCATCATGTAATAAGAATGCACATTCATTTGAGCTAGCTCTATAATGTGGTATGTGATAAGGGAGATGGTCCAAATGAGCATCGGCAGAAACCACTTTGACTTCCAGAATCTATTTTTAAAAAAGTAGTAAATCGAAATTAGAAAAAGGATAAAGGACGCGTAGTTTAAAAGTAAATCGGGAAGGTCGCTTATTAAGTTTTGGGTGATGGTTGATAGTCCTTTATTCCAATCGCTTTCAGGTTTAAAGGTGATTCCAAAATCTTCAAGTCCTGTTGATTTGATTAGCGCTACAGATCTGCGATACCAAAGCAATGGAACAGCACAGGCTGTGATTCCAAAAACCACCAATGCAAAAATTTTCTTTTTAGCGATATCAATATTCAATAATATATAAGGAGCTATAAAAAAACCAACAGCAAGGAATTGGAGTTTTGTAAGTCCGGCGAGGGTTAGGAGTAATAGTGCTAATATGTAGTTGGTGAGTGGAGAATCGGGTATCGAGAATCGGGTATCGAGTGTGGAACCACCGAACCACTTTAAAAAGTAGTATAAGCCCCAAACGGAACTGCCAAGAGCAAGGATATCGGGAAGGGCACTAAAGCCGAAGTAGTAGAGGTCTGGACTAAAGGTATAGGCTAAAGCTGCGAAACCAGCGGCGATATCGTGTTTAAGGAGTAATTTGGCTAAGAGAAACATCCCTATAGCACCCCAAAAAGTAATGAGCAGGGAAACTAAACGGTGCACCCAATTGTGTAGGCCGAAGGCTTTATAGCCCAAGGCAACAATATATTCATAGGAAGGGAATTGCATACCAGTAACGCCATTGCTATCGAGACGGCGATCAACGCGAGGATTCATAATGTCCATATCTTCTTGATAGAAGTTACGAGCAACGGCAAGGGTATTGCATTGGCGCCATGCGTGAACGCTTCGGGGACCAAGGTTAATAAAGGGTAAATGAGAGATTGCACTAATGATAAGAGCAAAAATCACTATACGAGTGCTAGAAAGCCATTTACTTGTCGACATAGGCCACTAAAATAAGGTTTAAAAAATAATTTCCACATTTCCACATATTCTTTCGGAAATATCTGTTGCAAAGCATGGTAATTAAAAATATTTCTCTTATCTTTGCCCTCCCTTATATAGGTATATGGGGGATAAATCAATAAAAATCAATTAATTAATTATTATCAATGAATACGTTAAGTTACAAAACTGTCTCTGCTAACAGCAAAACTGTTACGAAGGAATGGGTCGTAATCGACGCCAACACAGAGATTTTGGGGCGCCTAAGCTCTAAGATAGCTTTTATCTTAAGAGGCAAACACAAGGCTAATTTCACCCCACACGTAGACTGCGGTGATAACGTTATCGTTATCAATGCAGAAAAGGTTAGGTTTACAGGAAACAAATTCACTCAGAAAGAGTATGTTTCGTACACTGGTTACCCTGGAGGTCAACGCTTTATTTCCCCAAAGGATTTAATGGCTAAGCATCCAACACGTGTGGTAGAGAAAGCGGTACGCGGTATGCTTCCTAAGAACAAGCTAGGAAATGCTATTTTCAAGAATTTATATGTGTATGCTGGTGGAGAACATCCACATGCGGCACAGAGTCCTAAAACCATTAAATAACCAAGAAGATGACAGTAAATACATCAGGAAGAAGAAAGACTGCTGTTGCCCGCATTTATCTATCTGAAGGAAGCGGAAACATCGTTGTAAACGGCAGAGATTATAAAGAATACTTTCCAACATTACCATTGCAATTTATCGTTAACCAATCCTTACAAGTTGCTGACATGTTAGGTCAATTCGATATTAAAGCGAATGTTGATGGTGGAGGTATTAAAGGACAAGCGGAAGCAGTTCGTTTGGCTATTGCAAAGGCAATCCTTGAAAAGGACCCAGAAAAACGTTCGGCGTTAAAAGCGAAGAGCTTATTAACCCGCGATGGTCGTATGGTAGAACGTAAGAAACCAGGACGTCGTAAAGCGAGAAAAAGATTTCAATTTAGTAAACGTTAATTTTTGGAGGACCTTAAACAATGGCACGTACATCATATCAAGACTTATTAGACGCTGGTGTTCACTTCGGACACTTAACGCGCAAATGGAATCCAAAAATGGCTCCTTATATTTTTATGGAGAAGAATGGGATTCATATTATCGATTTGAATAAAACATTAGTAAAAGTTGAAGAAGCTTCTGCTGCAATTAAACAAATCGTAAAATCAGGAAGAAAAGTATTGTTTGTAGCTACAAAGAAACAAGCAAAAGATATCGTTGCTGAACACGCAAAAAGAGTAAACATGCCTTTCGTAACAGAAAGATGGTTAGGTGGTATGTTAACAAACTTTGCTACAGTTCGCAAGTCAATTAAGAAGATGTCAAACATCGACAAAATGGCTAAAGACGGTACCTTCGAAATTCTTTCGAAAAAAGAGAAATTAATGATCACTCGTGATCGTATTAAATTAGAAAGAGTGTTAGGTGGTATTGCTGATTTAAATCGCTTACCAGCAGCATTGTTCATAATTGATGTTAAGAAAGAGCACATTGCTGTAACTGAAGCATTAAAATTGAACATCCCTACTTTCGCTATGGTTGATACGAACTCAGATCCAACAGATATTGATTTCGCAATTCCAGCAAACGATGACGCTACAAAATCTATCTCTTTAATAGCAGGTATTATTACCAAAGCAATTGAAGAAGGATTAGAAGAGCGTAAACGCGAGCGCGAAGAAGATGCTGAAAAAGAAGGAGCAGCAGCAAAGATTGCAGCTGAAACAGCAGAAACTACAGAGAAATCTGCAGATAAAGCAACTGACAAATCAGCACCAAGAAAAAGAAAATCAGAATCAACAGAGAAATCTGCTGAATAATTAATCAAAGGTTAAAAGTAGTGGCATTTGATGATCAGGTGCGGCTCACTTTTAACCTTTTTTTCAAACAAAAAATTTATAAATAAATATTATGTCAACAGTTACTATTAGTGCAACAGAGGTAAACAAATTACGTTTACAAACTGGTGCTGGAATGATGGATTGCAAAAAAGCGTTAACAGAAACTAATGGAGATTTCGAAGCAGCGATTGACTACTTACGTAAAAAAGGCGCTAAAGTAGCAGCAAGTCGTTCGGATCGTGATTCATTAGAAGGTGCTGTTATTGCAAAAACTACTGCAGATGGTAAAAGAGGTATTGTTATCGAATTAAATTGCGAAACAGACTTCGTAGCTAAAAACGCAGAGTTTGTACAATTTGCAAATGATATTGCTGATTTAGCAATTTCTAACAACCCAGCTACTTTAGCTGATTTAGTTGCATTGCAATTAAACGGGTTAGTATTATCAGATATCATTTTAGATAAAATTGGTAAAATCGGAGAGAAAATCGGAGTATCTAAATACGAAATTTTATCAGCTGATAAAGTTGTAGCATATATTCACGCTGGTAACCGTTTAGGTGTATTAGTAGGTTTGAATTCTAATGCAAACGGTAACGCTGATGCTGCAGGTAAAGACGTAGCAATGCAAATTGCAGCGATGAACCCTGTTGCAGTTGATAAAGGTGATGTTGATGCAACTACAATCGAAAGAGAGTTAGAAATTGCAAAAGATGTTATCCGTGCAGAAGGTAAACCAGAAGAAATGGTTGAAAAAATTGCTCAAGGTAAATTGAACAAATTCTACAAAGATTCTACGTTATTAAACCAAGAGTTTGTAAAGGATGGTTCAAAAACAGTAGCTCAAATGCTAAATGATATTGAGAAAGACTTAACAGTTACCGCGTTTAAACGCGTTGCTTTAGGAGCTTAATTCTATTAAAAATCCCCTCGAAATTTCGAGGGGATTTTTTTTGTCCATTGAATATTGCATATCTTCGTACTACAAAACTGATCATGAAATACAAAAGAATTCTTCTTAAGCTTAGTGGCGAGTCTTTAATGGGTAAAAAGCAGTACGGTATTGACACCGAAATGGTACATCAATACGCTGTTGATATTAAAGAAGTTGTGGATAGTGGTGTGGAAGTAGCCATAGTTATTGGTGGTGGAAATATTCATCGTGGGTTAGATGCTGAGAAAGGTGGAATGGATAGAGTACAAGCTGATTACATGGGAATGCTTGCTACCGTTATTAACAGTATGGCATTGCAAGATGCTCTAGAAAAAGTGGGTATTAAAACTCGTTTGCTTTCAGCCATTAAAATGGAACAAATTTGCGAACCGTTTATTCGTCGCAGAGCTATTCGTCACCTTGAAAAAGGTAGAGTAGTAATTTTTGGTGCAGGTACTGGTAATCCTTACTTCACTACAGATACTGCTGCTTCGTTAAGAGCTATTGAAATTGAAGCAGATGTAGTTCTAAAAGGAACTCGTGTTGATGGTATTTATACTGCCGATCCAGAGAAAGATAAGAACGCAGTTCGATTCGAAAAAATCACTTTCACTGAAGTATATGATAAAGGGTTAAATGTAATGGACATGACAGCCTTTACACTTTGCCAAGAAAATAATTTACCTATTATTGTTTTTGATATGAATACAAAAAGCAATTTCTTGAAAGTAGCTTTAGGTGAAGATATCGGAACATTAGTACACGCTTAATAAATAAACATTTAAAATTCATTCATACAAAAACACTATGAGCGAAATAGTAAAAGGTCTAATCGAAGACGCAAAAGATAACATGAACAAAGCTGTTGATCATGTTGAATTAGAATTACAAAAAATTCGTGCTGGAAAGGCAAGCCCTCAAATGCTTGATGGTATTGTGGTTGATTACTATGGTACACCAACACCTTTATCACAAGTTGCGAATGTAAATACTCCTGATGCACGTACCATTGTTGTACAGCCTTGGGAAAAAAGTTTAATCTCTGCAATAGAGAAAGCTATTACCGATGCTAACTTAGGAATCAATCCGCAAAACGATGGTATTGTTGTTCGCTTAAACGTTCCACCTCTTACTGAAGAGCGTAGAAAAGATTTAGTGAAGAGAGTTAAAGCAGAAGGTGAAGCTGGAAAAATTGCGATTCGTAACATCAGAAAAGATGTAAACGAAAAAATAAAGAAAGCACAAAAAGATGGTGTTTCTGAAGACGAAGCTAAAGTAGGTGAAGCAGAAGTTCAGAAATTAACAGACTCTTATATCTTGAAAGTTGATAAACATATTGACTTGAAGGATAAGGATATTATGACCGTTTAAATTAGACATGAGAATTGAGATATGAGACATTAGAAAGTTTCATATCTCAACTTTTGTCTCATATCTTAAGTCTCATGTCTCAAATCTCTTTAGGATTCTCATCGTGCCCCAACGATACTTTTATTTTCGATGCTCTCTTGCATGGAAAAATTGATACCGAAGGATTAACCTTTATTCCTGTTATTGAAGACGTAGAGTCGCTCAATAAGAAAGCCCAAAATGCTCAATTAGATATTACCAAGCTAAGCTATCATGCCTTTGCTCACCTTACCCATTTGTATCGATTACTAAATGCGGGTAGCGCTTTAGGTTTTGGCGTTGGACCACTATTAATTAGGAATGAAGAATTAGGAATTAGGAATTATGATTCTAGCATTGAGGAAACACTCTCACTACTCACTACTCACTACTCATTACTACGAATCGGTATTCCTGGCGAACTCACTACCGCCAACTTCCTATTAAGTCTTGCGATGCCTAATGCGAAGAACAAAAAAGTGATGGTGTTTTCGGAAATTGAAAATGCGTTGCTTAAGGGTGAAATCGATTTGGGATTAATCATTCATGAAAACAGATTTACCTATCAAGATAAGGGCTTAGTAAAAGTGCTTGATTTAGGAGAATTTTGGGAATCGAAATACCAATCGGCTATTCCTTTGGGTGGCATTGTGGTGAATAGAACTATAGATTTTGCAACTCAACATAAAATAGATCGAGTACTGAGAAGAAGTGTAGAATTCGCTTTTGCCAATCCGAAATCTTCTTATGATTTTGTTCGCCAACATTCGCAAGAAATGAGCGAAGAGGTAATGTATAAGCATATCGACTTATATGTTAATAAATATTCAGTAAATTTGGGAGTAGAAGGAAGAAAAGCGATTTACAAATTGTTTGATACTGCTGTAAGTTTGAATATCACTCCTCCTTATGAATTAGATTTTATTTTAGAAGAACAATAGTAAGATGATCATCATAACAGGTGCTGCCGGATTTATTGGAAGTTGCTTAGTTGAAAAACTAAATGCAGGAGGCTATACCGATTTAGTTTTGGTAGATGATTTTTCACAAGAAATAAAACAACAAAATTTAGAAGGAAAAAAATTCAAAGAGAAAGTTCATCGTGATGAATTTTTCGCATGGTTTGATCAACATCATAAATTTGTACAATTTGTATTTCATATTGGTGCAAGAACAGATACCGCAGAATTCAGCAAAGAAATTCTTTGGAAATTAAATACCGAATATACGAAGGAGCTCTGGAACCGTTGTACAGCTTACGGTGTAGGCATGGTCTATGCTTCTAGTGCAGCAACATATGGTTTAGGAGAATTTGGATATAAAGATGATCACGATAAAATAGATTCTTTAATTCCTTTGAATCCATACGGCGAATCTAAAAATGAATTTGATAAGTGGGCATTGAAACAAGATAAGAAACCATACTTCTGGGTAGGATTAAAATTCTTCAATGTTTATGGTCCGAATGAAAATCACAAAGGAAGAATGGCCTCTGTAATTTTTCATGCTTTTCATCAAATTAAAAAAACAGGAGGAATGCGTTTGTTTAAATCGCACAAACCGGAATTTAAAGATGGTGAGCAAATGCGCGATTTCGTATATGTGAAAGATGTAGTTGAAATATTATTTTTCTTCATGTTACTTCGCAAAAAATCGGGTATCTATAATTTAGGATCGGGCAAAGCTCGCACCTTTAAAGATTTAACAAAAGCTACATTTACTGCAATGAACATCGCGGAGAACATCGAATACATTGATACTCCAGCCGACATACGCGATAAATACCAATACTTCACCGAAGCCGACATGAGTAAACTTAGAAGCATCGGTTACTCAAAACCTTTCACAACACTTGAACAAGGGGTGGAAGATTATGTTAAACAATATCTGATTCCCGAAACGAACTATTAGTCAATGTGCAAATGTGCAAATGCGTAAATGTGCAAATGCGAAGATTAACATATTATCCCATTAACATATTAACATATTAATCTTAGTTCATTAAGCTTTCTATTTCGTCTGCTTCGATTGGAATGTTTGCCATTAAATCTACATTGCCCGATTTCGTAATAAGAATATCATTTTCAATTCTAATACCTAAACCTTCTTCTGCGATGTAAATTCCAGGTTCACAAGTGAACACCATTCCGGCTTTCATCTTTTCGTAACGGTTTCCAATATCATGAACATCTAAGCCTAAGAAATGTGATGTACCGTGCATGAAATATTTTTTATACAATGGTGCATCTGGATTTTGTTTACTTACATCGTGCTTATCAAGTAAGTTCAAACCAATTAATTCAGACTCCATTATTTTTCCTACTTCTTTATGATACTCATCTAAAATAGTTCCCTCTACAAGCATTTGTTTCGATGCATTGAATACTCGAAGTACTGCATTGTAAACATCTTTCTGACGAGGAGTATATTTTCCACTTACTGGAATTGAGCGAGATAAATCTGCATTGTAATTTGCGTACTCTGCACCAAAGTCTAATAAGATAACTTCTCCTGCATTACATGCTTTATTGTTATCGTTGTAGTGTAATACAATTGCCGAATCACCCGAAGCGATGATTGGATTGTAGGCATGTCCACTTGCACGGTTGCGAATAAACTCATGAATAATTTCTGCTTCAATCTCGTATTCAGCAACGCCTGGTTTTACAAATCCTAAAATTCTGCGAAAGGCTTTCTCTGTAATGTCGCAAGCGGTTTGCAATAGTTCTACCTCATAGGTTGATTTAACAGCACGTAGCTCTCTAAAAATAGGTGCAGCACGTTCGTATCGATGTAATGGATATTGTTCCATCAATTGTTTTGCAAAACGAATATCGCGATACTGATTAATATGAACGTAACGATCATTTTCATTACTGTTGATGTATACATTTTCGCAATGATTCATCAACATCGGAAAAATACTTTTGTAATCTTCTAACCAAAATATTGAACGAATTCCAGAAGAAGAATAAGCTTCCTCTTTTGTGTATTTGTGCCCTTCCCAAATGGCAATATGCTCATTCGTTTTTTTCAAAAACAACACTTCTCTATATGCTGGAATAGGTGCATCCGGAAATGAAATAAAAATACTTTCTTCCTGATCGATACCTGTCAGCCAAAACATATCAGGGTTTTGATGAAATGTATAATTTTGATCACCACTACGAGGAAACTCATCATTCGATTGAATGATTGCCATTGATTTTGGTTTTAGTTTCTCGTTAAAACGTTTTCTGTTTTCGATGAAGAGGTCGGATTTGATAGAAGTATATTTCATAATAGTATAAATGTGCAAATGCGTATATGTGCAGATGCGTAAATGAGAATAAGTGCAAATTATTAAATAATTTGTTAAAATTTAGTGTTAATTTGAATTAAAATATAATAAAGGAGGGGAAGTGGAGAAGGATAATATTATACTATCAAAATCAATAGCTTTTTCAGGCAAAATTATTCAATTTACTCGAAAATTAAAGCTAATTCAAGAGTTTGAGTTAGCGCGTCAGCTATTCAAATCGGGTACTTCTATCGGAGCAAATATCAATGAAGCTCAATCAGCCGAAAGCAAAATGGATTTCGTTCATAAACTTAAAATAGCGGATAAAGAATCCGAAGAAACTAAATATTGGTTAATCTTAATAAAAGACAATTTCGATTTTCCAGAAGCTGAACTATTAATGGAAGAACTGATGACGATAAAAAGAATCTTAGGGAAGATAATTTCATCATCAAAAAAATAAATCTACGCATCTACTCATTTGCACATTTGCACATTGATTTACCCGTGCGCCGCAACCAGCAAATCCAAATCTTTATAAGGTAACTTAAATTGATTTGATAAGTATTTGTTTGTGATGTGTCCGTTGTACATGTATACTCCGCTACGGATGCCGGAGTTGCTCCATAAGTAGTTTTTCATTCCACCAGCTTCTCCTAGTTCTAAAAGAATTGGGGTGAAGATATTGGTTAATGCATACGATGCTGTTCGCGCTACTCTTGATGCAATATTGGGAACACAGTAATGAATGACATCGTGTTTCTTAAATACCGGTTCGGTGTGGTTGGTTACTTTAGAGGTTTCGAAACATCCTCCTTGATCAATACTCACGTCGATAATGATAGAATCTTCTTTCATCCTACTTACCATTTCTTCGGAAACGATACATGGACTACGACCTTCTTTTGCACGCATCGCTCCAATGGCAACATCACATTTCGATAATGCTTTTTGTAATACCACAGGTTGCAATACAGAAGTGAAAATTCTACTTCCTATATTATTTTGTAATCGTCGCAAATGATAAACAGAATTGTCGAATACTTTTACATCGGCACCTAATGCTAATGCTGTACGTGCAGCATACTCGCCAACTGTTCCTGCACCAATGATGACAATTTCTGTAGGTGGAATTCCTGTCACACCACCAAGTAGTAAACCCTTACCATTGTGTGTACACAAGAGTTCAGAGGCAATATGTATTGAAGCAGTTCCTACAATTTCACTCATCGATCGAACAACGGTTAGAATGTTGCCCTCATCGCGTAAGTATTCGTAAGCTACAGCTGTAATATTTTTTTGAACTAGAAGTTTTAAGTAGTCTGCTTTTAAAGATGAAACTTGTAAACCAGAAATTAGAGTTTGACCGCCACGCATCATTCCAATTTCTTCGATGGTAGGAGGTTCTACTTTAATAATGACATCCGACTCCCAGATTTTCTTGCTATCGTAAGCAATCTGTCCGCCTTCTTCAGCATAATCTTTATCAGGGAATTTAGCGGCATTACCTGCACCAGTTTCAATGTGTACTTCGTGACCATTATTCACGAGTAAGCCCACCGATAATGGAGTTAGTGCAATTCTATTTTCTTGGAAAGTGGTTTCTTTAGGAATACCGATGTTTAAATTATGTTTTCTGTTTTTAATAGCCATCAATGCTTCTTGTGGCATTAACAATGCTTGTTTGGCAATTTCAGAAAATCCTTTATTCGAGGTGTCCATCCTTTATGTAGCTAGAATATAAAGATAAGAAAATATGGCTTGTATTGGAAACCTATAAATCTTTCAAGATGTTCTCCACCCAACCCTTACCCCACTCTTCAATTTCTTGATTGCTCCATAATTCTGGATAGAAAATACGTTTCTGGAAACGTGGAGGCAAGTATTTTTGCCAATTCGTTCCTCCTGTTGCTTTGATGTCTTGTGGGTCTTTGTGTAAATAACGAACAGCCGATTTATAATGTACCAATGGCCAGTTGACGTTTACACTTAAATCGAATTTACGCATAGCCTCTGTAAGCTTATTGTCTTCGGTTTTAAGTTTTTTATAAACGGTGTATAAATTATTTTCAAAACATTTTTTAGCAAGGGATGAAAATGCTTCTAAATATTTCTCTTCGAATTGCTTAAGTGTTAATGTTTTTTTACCAGTACTTAATTCGGTTGCACCATATTTCCAATAAATATTATCTAAATATTTATCTGCATCAAATGGTAATTTCTTGAAATCCTCACGAACATCTTTATTCACTAAATTAATAAAGTCTGTTGCATAAATTTCAATCATGCGGTATTGTGCCGATTGAAATCCACTTGCAGGAAGTAATGACATTCTGTATTTCAAGAACTGCTCTTTCTCCATACCATCAACCATCACATCAAAAGAATCTGTTAGTAAATTAAAATAACGATTGATACGAGTTAAGCGATCTAAGAAAAACTTTTCTGTGATATCTTCTTTCTTACAAATTTGTTCACACTCACTTAAAATCATTTTGAAATACAATTCTGTAACCTGATGATACATGATGAAAATGTTTTCATCAGGAAAAGCAGTCTTTGGATTTTGTAAACTAAGAAGTGTATCGAGGTGTATATAGTCCCAATAGGTTAAATACTCTGAGTAAAGCAAGCCATCTAGGTATGATACGAGGTCTTGCCCCATGGTATCGTACTTTTCTTTTAGCTTTTGAATTCTGTCGATTATATCCTGACTTAGTTCCATTTGTTTGATGTTTGATGCAAATTTAAACTATTTTTTTATTCACCATATTGTGAATACTAGTTTCTAAAGATGTAAAATTAATAGGTATAACGTTCAATAATTTCTGATTAGAATACTCGGAAACATGAAAAGCGGATTTTGCTGTAAATGTATTGAGTGGATGATTCTTATTGAAGATCTGTATAATAGATGCCAAACTTGTTAAGAACCATTTTGAGACTGCTATAGATGGTTTCTTTTTGTTTAATGCGTTTGCAATGGTATCCAATACGGTTTGGTAAGTATAATTAACACCCGATACAATGTAGCGTTCTCCAGAAAGCTGAAGTTCATATAATGAAATCATGCTTTGTGCAACATCATTCACATCAACAAAACCAGTTTTGCCTGATGTATAAAATGATAATCCATTTTTTATTTGTGCAATGAAACCCATACTTCCTTGTCCACGTTCATCGTATCCTAATATTACGGATGGATTAACAATGACGGCTTTTAATCCCTCATGAATACCTCGCCAAACTTCACGTTCTGCTTCAAATTTTGTTATAGAATAATTCGAGTCGCTTTTCTTATAAACCCATCTGCACGATTCATCAATTTCCTTACCGGGTTTTGCATCACCAACTGCAGCGATAGAACTCACATGAACCATGTGAATGCCATCTAACTCTAAGGCAACATTTACTAAATTACTCGTAATGTTGACATTTGTTTCCCAAAGTGATTTTTTGTTCGTCTCACTAAAACTCACTACTGCTGCACAATGAAAAATGGCTTTGCACCCTTCCAGATGATCTTTCACATCAAAAAAGTCGAGTAAATCCACATCGACCCATTCAATATCAATGTCTTTATTTTGTAGAATTGTTGGTATTTTAGAATCGGGACGTTTAGATGCTTTTATGCGATATCCTTTTTGAGAGAGATACAAACATAAATACGAGCCTAGAAAGCCAGTGGCACCTGTGACAAAAACCATGATACAAATATGTAGAAAATATATAAGTTTGTGTAGAAATAATTAATATGCTAGAAGACTTTTTACAAGCCCTTTCTCCAGACCATGGAGCATTAATAGAATCGTATTACGAAAGCCAAATTGGTTTTCAAATTACGAAGTATACCGATCGTTTTCCAGATTTAGAGGGGATTCATTTAGCATTTATTGGTGTTCTTGAAGACCGCAAAGCTATTCAGAATGAGGGTTGTGCAGAAGGGCCTAATAAAATCAGAAAAGCATTATACCAACTCAACGTAGGCGATTTTAAATTGAAGATGGTTGACCTAGGCAATATCTTACCAGGCAATACTGTTCGCGATACGCATGTGGCATTGAAAAATGTTTGTCATGAATTAATGAAACTAAACATCGTTCCTATTATTGTTGGTGGTGGACACGATTTAACATACGCGCAATATTGGGCTTATGAGAATTTAGACAAGAAGGTTGATATGGTGGTGTTGGATTCGCATTTTGATTTAGATGCTAGAGTAGATGAACAACAAACACCCGATTCTATTTCTTATTTGAATAGCATTATTTTACATGAACCTCATTATTTATTTAATTACAGCAATATTGGTTATCAAACGTATTATGTGAATCAGGATAGTGTGGAATTAATGCATCAAATGTATTTTGATATTCACCGATTAGGAGCGTTTAGAAATAACACTGCAGAAACGGAACCGATTATTCGTGCTGCAGATATGTTTAGTGTAGATATGGCTTGCATTAAGATGTCGGATGCTCCAGGTAATGCAAATGCACATCCGAATGGATTTTATGCTGAAGAGGTTTGCCAAATGATGCGATATGCTGGAATCTCTGATAAGCTTAGTTCTGTTGGCGTTTACGAGTACAATCCTAAGTTCGATCATAGAGAACAAACAGCAGAATTAGTTGCACAAATGTTATGGTGTTTTATTGAAGGATACTATCAACGTAAAAATGATTTACCAACCACTTCGAAAAAAGATTTTATAAAATACAGAGCAACCTTCGAAGTTGTTTCATCGGAAGTAGTTTTTCTGAAAAGCAAAAAAACAGATCGTTGGTGGATGCAAATTCCCTATCAAAGCAACACGTCTAAAAACGAACGCTTTGAATTGATTCCTTGTTCTTATGAAGATTATCGTTTAGCTACTTCAGGCGAAATGCCAGAAAGATGGTGGAGAAGCTACCAGAAGATGATATAGTTGTTCCGTGAAACGGAAAAACTATATCATCTTCTGGTAATATGCTAACGTGCTAATATGCTGATATGCTAATTTTTTGTCAGCATATCAGCATACTAGCATATTATTTCAATTGGTACTTCTCCATATACAACTTATACAATTCCTTTTGCTTGTTATTTAAATCGATGCTTGCACCTTGTATGAAAGCAGAAGTAACATTAGAAGTTCTCATGTCTAATAAATCACCTTCTGAAATTAATAAGTTTGCATCTTTTCCCACTTCAATGCTTCCTGTTGTTTTATCGATGCCTAATATTTTTGCAGTGTTAAGTGTAACACTTTGTAATGCTTCTTCTTTTGTTAAGCCATAAGCAGCAGTAGTTCCTGCTACGAATGGTAAATTACGTTGTTGCCAACTTCCGTTAATGGATAAGCAATATAATACTCCTTTATCGTGTAATACTTTTGCATTTCTATATGGCATATCTACATCATCATCTTCATAGTTTGGTAAAGAGTGAGGATTTGCTGCGACAACTGCAATATCATTTTCTTTTAAGAAATCCGCTACTAAGTAAGCTTCTGAGCCACCTAAAATTACGGGTTTAATGTTGTATGATTTTGCAAACAATACAGCCGAAGTAATTTCTTTTGCAGAATTAGCATTGATGAATAATTTTTTAGAACCATTGAAAATAGATTTCATGGCTTCTAATTTTAAATTTTTTATTGATGGAGCTTGTTCATTATACGCTTTGGCTTCTTCAAAGAATTTTTTGATCATCGCCATGTTTGCTGCCGATTGTTTTCTTTGTTCTTCTGCTGGCGGAGCCCACCAAGCATTACGAATGCTCATACTTGGCCAATTCAATTGGGTAACCGCATCCATTTTATAAGCGGCGTCTTCCCAATTCCAACCATCCATTTTCATTACTGATGAAGTGCCTGGCATTATACCACCTTCTGGAACAGAAAGTGCTAATAAAACCCCATTGGAACGAACTGTTGGAATAATTTTAGAATCGGTATTATAGGCAATCACCGAACGAATGTTGGGATTCACTTCACCCACTTCATAATAATCTAAGGTAGGACGAATGGCTTCAATTTCTTCTAAACCTAATCTACTATCGGCTACAATTAATCCGGGGTAAACATGTTTTCCTTTTGCATCAATTACTTGAGCTCCGGTTTCGTTTACTCCGCTTGTGCTTACTTCGGTAATTATTCCTTTATCGAAAACTACAGTAGCATTTTCTAATAATTTTCCGTTACCGATATGTACCGTTGCATTTTTAATGACAATTTTTTTGTCTTGTTTTTTTGAAGGAGCTTGTGCAAATGCTTGCGTAGTAAGTATTGCAGCAGCTAATAGTATATATATTTTCTTCATGTCGATATCTAATTAATAAATTGATTCTACTTCTACATCATCGCAGTGATATAATTTCTTTTCAGGTTTGCTAGCTTTTTGAGTTGGCATTCCTAATTTTTTCGCTGTCAATAATTTTTGAATAATGCGTTCTTTCTCTACACGCATATCGTTACGAAGTTTTGCATCTTTTTCGGCATCGTAATAATCAATACCATCAACAAAAGTTTTTAAAGGTTTTGCATAAATTGAAAGTGGGTTATCATTCCATAAAACTAAGTCGGCATCCTTACCTGCTTTAATACTTCCTACTCTATTATCGATGTGAAGCATTTTCGCTGGATTGAGTGTTACCATTTTAAAGGCTTGCTCTTCTGTTAGTCCACCGTACTTAACTGATTTAGCTGCTTCTTGATTTAAGCGTCGAGCCATCTCCGCATCATCAGAATTAATAGAAACATTTAATCCCTCTTTAGTCATGATGGCTGCATTGTAAGGAATAGCATCAATTACTTCATATTTATAAGCCCACCAATCTGAGAAAGTAGAAGCATTTGCTCCGTGTGCTTTCATTTTATCAGCTACTTTGTATCCTTCTAAAATATGGGTGAATGTATTCACTGGGAAATTGAATTGATCAGCCACTTTCATCAACATGTT
>JBIINK010000100.1:0-4185 GCA_044337515.1 Sphingobacteriales bacterium
ATTTACCTTAGTTGATATGCTAGTATGCTGATATGCTAGTATGCTGATATGCTAACCAATAATTCATAATACTTAATACATTTTACTTAATACATTTTACTTGTTAATTCTATGAAAAGTAAACTTATACTATTTGCATCATTCATTTTACTCCTATCGAATTCGACATTCGCGCAAACAGATACGGTGAAATATAAAAAAGGCGGTTTAGCCGCTTTAAATGTTAGTCAGTCGTCGTTTACTAACTGGGCAGCCGGTGGTATCAGTAATGTAAACGTAATCTCTCTTATTAGCTTATACGCCAACAGGAAGTCGGCTGCTAGTAACTGGGAGAACAACTTGGACATGGGTTTTGGCTTACAAAAAATTGATGGAGGTGATTATCGTAAGAGTGAGGATAGAATAGAATTTAACAGTAAATACGGCCGCACCATAAACGATAAGTTGAATTATTCGGTTTTATTAAACTTTAGGTCGCAATTTGCACAAGGGTTTAACTATACCGACACGAGTATTGTTTATGTTTCAAATTTCCTATCTCCTTCATTTACAACATTGTCAGCGGGTTTGGATTATCGTCCAACACAAGGCTTAACCATTTACTTATCACCTATTACAGGTAAAGTGACTACCGTAACCGACGACAAATTATCAAAAGTGGGTGCTTATGGTGTTACGCCAGGTAAAATGGTGCGATTTGAGTTCGGATCTTTGGCTTCGATCAAATACCAAAGGGTATTTAAAAACAATATTCAGTTAAAGTCAAAACTCGACTTATTTAGCAGCTTTAAGGACGTCCAAGCGGTGGATATAAATTGGGAAAATATCTTCGCTTTTCAGGTCACAAAACTGCTGAATGTTTCTTTGACAACGAACTTATTATACGACCAAGACATATTAATCCCGAAAAAAGTGGAACAAAGCCCGGGAGTTTTTTCAGTAGAAAACAAGCCTAGAACACAGTTTAAGCAGGTTTTTTCATTGGGCGTAACTTATAAGTTCTGATATTTTAAATAAAAATTGCATTCTAAAGCTAGCTTCCTTATATTTGCAGCCTTGTTTTAAGAAATAAAAAGAAATGAAACGTACATTCCAACCATCGCAAAGAAAAAGAAGAAATAAACACGGATTCAGAGAGAGAATGTCTTCTGCAAACGGTCGTCGTGTTTTGGCTTCAAGAAGAGCTAAAGGCAGAAAAAAATTAACCGTTTCTAGCGAGAAGCTACATAAACGATAATCCTTCCGGTGGACGTTTTTGATTGTGGGCCAATTCAAAAATTCCATAATCGTACGGAACCCGATGAAAAAATATTACTTCAGAAAAGAAGAACGCTTGTGCAGTATAAAGCAAATTGAACAGCTTTATAGCCTTGGTTCTTCTTTTTCTTTTTACCCTTTCCGTATAATTCATAGTTCGGTTTCTACCTTAACCGTTCCTGCTCAGATTGTTATCAGCGTTCCTAAACGAAAGTTCAAACGAGCTGTAGATCGAAATCGCATTAAGCGACAAATACGAGAGGCCTATCGATTTGCCAAAACTGATTTGCTTTATCCAGCCTTAATCGAGAAAACCCTACATTTACATCTATTAATTATCTATACGGGTAACGAAATAATTACTACTGAAAGCATCAGAAAAAAACTAAATTTAGCCTTAGAACGTTTACTAAATAAGATTTAAGCAATGTTTTCATTCCTTTTCACCCTAATCATCCGTATTTACCAAAAATTGATCTCCCCTATTTTACCGAATGCTTGTCGTTATACGCCAACATGCTCGGAATATGGTGTGCAGGCCATTAAGAAATATGGTGCGTGGCGTGGTGGATGGAAAGCCCTTAAACGAATTTCAAGTTGCCACCCTTGGGGAGGCAGTGGATATGACCCTTTACAATAATTAGGATATGAAGAGATTTAAGAAAATTAGCATCACATTCGGTATCATCATTTCGGTCATTGGCTCCTTTGCCTTTGTTGATAATTACTTTGAAATATCGAAAAACCTTGAAATATTCACAACGACCTACAAAGAAATTAATGCGAACTATGTAGACGACATTGATGCTGCAAAAATGATGCGCACTGGAATCGAAGCGATGGTAGAGTCATTAGACCCTTACACAAACTTTATTTCAGAATCGGAAGTAGAAGACTATCGCTTCATGACTACAGGGCAGTACGGAGGCGTAGGAGCAACAATCTTCCAACGCGACAATCATATTCTCATCCGCGAGACCTATGAAGGCTACCCGGCTCAAAAGGCTGGATTACGCCCAGGCGATATCATCTTGGAAATAGATGGGAAAGTGTTGTATGGAAAAAACAATAATGAAGTCAGCAAATTCCTCAAAGGCTCCGCAGGAACAGAATTGAAAGTAGTTATAAAACGTGATGGGGAAGAAAAACCATTAAACATCACATTAAAAAGAGAAGAAATCCAAATTAGCAATGTTCCATATTACGGTATGGTAAACGAAACTATTGGAATTATTCAATTAAAAGGATTTACTCAAAATGCTGGCAAAGAAGTAAAGCAAGCTTTGCATGAATTAAAGAAAAACAAAAATCTTACTGCCGTAATTTTAGATTTACGTGGCAACCCAGGAGGTTTACTACATGAAGCAGTAGATATCTCCAATATATTTGTAAACAAAGGGGAATTAGCAGTTGATACACGTGGTAAAAACAGAGACTCTAATAAAAAGTATTTCACTATCAACGAACCTATCGATGCTGAAATTCCTTTGGCAATATTAACAAACAGTAGTTCGGCTTCTGCTTCAGAAATTGTTTCGGGTGTGGTACAGGATGTAGACCGTGGTGTAATTGTTGGGCAACGTACATTTGGTAAAGGGTTAGTTCAAACAACTCGTCCGCTTACCTACAATGCACAATTGAAAATTACCACAGCAAAGTATTACATTCCAAGTGGACGTTGTATACAAGCGTTAGATTATTCAAATAGAAACGCAGATGGCTCGGTTGGTAAAGTGCCTGATTCATTAATCAAAGAGTTTAAAACTAAAGCAGGCAGAAAAGTGTATGATGGTGGTGGTGTTGCTCCCGACTTTAAAACTGATGTTCCTGTTTATGCTAGCATTACGCAAAGCTTATTAAATAAAAACATCATTTTTGATTTCGTAAATCAATATGTAAAAAATCATCCATCAGCACCTTCAATTTCTACATTTACGTTGAATGCTAATGAATACAATGAGTTCGTGACCTATGTAAAATCAAAAGATTTTGAATACAATACAAAATCGGAGCGCTTACTCGACGATTACAAAGAAGCTGCCGTGAAAGAGAAATACTACGATGCAGTAAAGGCAGATTTCGAGCAATTACGTTCAAAATTACTACACGATAAAGGCGCGGATTTGATAAAGTTCCAAGCAGAAATAAAAGAAATATTAGAAGAAGAAATTGCAGCTCGCTATTATTTCCAAAAGGGAAGAATACAACAATCATTAAAAAATGATATTGATGTAAATAAAGCCATTGAAGTATTAAATGACAAAGCGCTATATTCGGCTACATTAAAAAATAAAGATTTAAGCAAAAACTAAATGGTTGATATTATAATTCTTGTTTTACTCGGTGGACTTGGTGGATTATTAGCTGGGTTATTAGGAATTGGCGGTGGTATTATTTATGTTCTGATATTCGATTATTACTTACATAAATTGGGCGTACCCAATGAACTCATTGTACCATCAATCATTGCAAACTCTATGTTTGCAATACTTTTCGCAGGCGTAAGTGGGAGTTATAAGCAATGGAAGAACAAGAACTTCTTTCCAAAAGAGATGTTCATAACAGGTATTGCAGCATCCATTAGTTCAATTGTGTTTTCTTATATTATTAGTCAAGGACATTGGTACACAAAAGAAAAATTCACCTTCGTTTTTATTGTCCTATTATTATTAATTGCAATACGTTTATTCACTCAACGCAAAAAAGTAGAAAGCACTGAACATCCTATTCCTAATCGTATACCGCTTAGCATTACTGGATTAATTTCGGGTACCATTGCAGCATTTTCGGGTATTGGTGGTGGAGTAATTATCGTTCCCATCTTAACAGACTTTTTAAAATTACCAATCAAGAAAGCAACATCCATTTCACTTGGTGTGATTAGCATCATGGCATTAGCAACTTCACTTTACAATAGTTTTTTTAGTG
>JBIINK010000101.1:0-4168 GCA_044337515.1 Sphingobacteriales bacterium
AAGATAATAGTTTATATACTGTTGACTTAAGTACTAAAAAATCAACAAGATTCCCATTAGAATCTGAAGCATACTCTTGTATTTTAAGTAAAGATAAAAAGCAATTATACATTACATTATGGGGAGCTGATCGCTTATTGGTTTTTAATACAGAATCAAAAAAAGTAATTACAAAACTAGCTGTTGGCGACAATCCAAATGAATTATTGTTAACAAAAGATGGCAAGTATTTATACGTTGCTAACTCTAATGATAACAGTGTTTCGGTAGTGAATACTCAGAATTTAAAAATTGTTGAAGTGTTAAATGCTGCGCTTTATCCTAATGCTCCAAATGGTTCTAGTACCAATGGATTAGCCTTATCTGAAGATGAAAAACAATTATACATTGCTAACGCAAGTAACAATTGTCTATCGGTATTTAATGTACAAGAAAAAGGATTTAGCAAAGGCTTAGGATTTATTCCAGTGGGTTGGTATCCAACCAATGTAAAAGTCATCAACAAAAAATTATACGTAAGTAATGCGAAAGGGTTAACCTCTTTAGCAAATCCAAAAGGCCCCGCTCCTACGATGAAATACGAAGAAGTTATTTATCAAAAAGGCGATACTATTAGAAGAGAAGATATTCAATACATTGGAGGATTATTTAAAGGTACACTTTCGGTTTTCCCTGTGCCGAATACAAAAAAGTTAGCGAGTTTAACAAAGCTAGTGTATGAAAATACTCCTTACACTAAAGAAAAAGAATTAGAAGCAAATGGAGAAATAGGAAATCCAATCCCAATGAAAGTTGGCGATAAATCACCTATTAAGCATGTGTTTTATATTGTTAAAGAAAACCGCACCTACGATCAAGTATTATCTGATTTGCCTGGTGGAAATGGTGATACCTCTCTTTTATTATTCGGAAGAAAATACACGCCAAACCAACATGCGGTTTGCGAACAATTTGTTTTGTTAGATAATTTTTATGTGGATGCAGAAGTAAGTGCCGACGGACATAACTGGAGTACGGCTGCTTATGCAAATGATTATACTGAAAAAAATTGGCCAACAAGTTATGGAGGACGAGGTGGCAATTATGATTTTGAAGGACAAAAAAGAGTAGCTTACCCTAAAGGTGGATTCATCTGGGATCATTGCTTACGTGCAGGCATTACGTTCCGCTCATACGGAGAATTTGCCGATGATTACAAAGCAAACATTCCAGTATTAGAAGGTAAAATTTGCAAAACTTTTACAAGTTGGGATGAGAGTGTTCCAGATACTACACGATTTAAACAATGGAAACATGATTTCGATTCTTTGTTAGCGATTAATCAAGTTCCACAATTAAATACTTTACGTTTTATAAACGATCATACAGAAGGATTGAGTACAGGTAGAAAAACTCCATTTGCACACGTTGCCGATAACGATTATGCAGTAGGATTATTTATTGAGTACTTAAGCAAGAGTAGTATTTGGGATAGTTCGGCAGTATTTATTTTAGAGGATGATGCACAAAACGGACCAGACCATGTGGATGCACACCGTTCTACAGCATACGTTGCTGGAGGTTATGTAAAAAGAGGATATGTAGATCATACTATGTATTCTACTTCAGGAATGCTAAGAACTATTGAATTGATTTTAGGAATGCCACCAATGAGTCAGTATGATGCTGCTGCAGAACCTATGTGGAGATGCTTCAACAAAACAGCTGATAAAAAACAATTTAAATCGATTAAACCAAACATCAACTTAAATGAAATAAATACGGTAACCTCTGCCAATTCTAAAATGAGTGATTCATTTGATTTTACAAAAGAAGACCGCGCACCTGACTTAGCCTTCAATAAAATTATTTGGCAAGCAGTAAGAGGAGAAAATTCGGAAATGCCAGCTCCAAAACGAAGTGCATTCTTAATGGTTAGTTTGAAAAAAGACAAATAATGAAAATTGTTTTTGGGAGTATTTTTGTTTCAATGCTATTTACAAGTTCTATCATTTTCGCTCAAGATGTAAGAACAACAGATACGGTAATTATTAGTGCGCTTAGAGTTAAACAAATTAAAAAAGCATTACCCTACTCTAGCAGTATATTTAATTTATCTAAAGAAGAAAAAACTGGAGTGAGAACCATACCCGAAGCGTTAAGTAATACTTCGGGTGTGTTTATTCAAAAAACAAACCATGCCGGAGGGTCAGCATTTATTAGGGGACTCACAGGAAATCAAAATCTAATTTTAATTGATGGCATCCGATTAAACAACTCCACGTTTAGGTACGGGCCCAATCAATATTTAAATACTATCGATTACTATTCGGTAGGTAAAGTTGAAGTATTAAAAGGTAATGGCTCGGTTCAATACGGCTCCGACGCATTAAGCGGCGTTATACAGCTCTTTTCCAAGGAAATTGAACTTGGTGCTATTAAGCCAAAGTTCGGAGCAAATGCGGCCTTAAAATCAGTTTCTCAGCAAATGGAGAATTCATTGCACACTGAAATAAGTTACTCGAGTAAAAAAATAGCAACGATTGTAGGATTCACCGCTAGAAAATTTGGTGATTTATATGGTGGAGATACCACTGGTAAACAAGGCCCATCGGGCTATAACGAAAAGTCGTACTTCCTCAATACAAAGATTGCCTTAAGCTCAACATCGAATATCTCGTTTGGTAGCAGAGGAATGTTCCAACACGATGTTCCATTCTTTTATAAAATGCAATTAGAGAATTATAAGACCAATCAAATTAATTTGCAATCGCATCAATTGAATTACATTAAATTCTCAAAAATTACCAATCAAAAATTATTACAGACTATAAATGCAAGTGTTTCGTACCAACACAGTGTAGAGGACAAAGAGACGCAGAAAAATAGTAGTGCAGTACTGACAACTGAAATCAACAAAGTAAATACATTAGGGATGAGCATAGAAGCTACATCACTTATCAATGCGCATTGGAAAGCAAATTCTGGAATAGAGCTCTATCATGACCGAGTGAATAGTTCAAAAAATGATTTGAACACGAGTACAGTGGTAAATACCGAGAAAAGAGGACTATACCCCGATGGATCTACTTATCAAAGTATTTCAGCTTTTAGTTTACACGAGTTTCATTTCAAGCAACACCGTTTTCAAGCCGGATTGAGATATAATACTTTCGATATAAAGATAGAAGATACAACACTTGGGCGAGTTGTAATTAAGCCAAGTGCAATGGTTTATAATCTAGCTTACATACTTCGACTAAATAAAAATAATAATATATATTCTAATGTAAGCAGTGCTTATCGTGCACCAAATATTGATGATATGGGTACGCTTGGTATTGTAGATTTTAGGTATGAAGTTCCAAGTCAATCGTTAAAACCAGAAAAATCAATTAATACCGAAATCGGACATCGTTATCAAAGTCAGCGACTAGAATCGGAATTTGCTATTTTTTATATCCGCTTGTACGACATTATTACGAGAAGTAAAGTAGCAGGAGAAAAGATCAATGGATATGATGTATACAGCAAGAACAATAGTGAATCGGCCTTTATTAGAGGGTTTGAACATACGTTAAAAGTAGCAGTGACTAAAACGGTAACTATCCAGAATAATTTCAGTTATACATATGGGCAAAACATCTCATTGAATGAACCATTACGTAGAATTCCACCATTCCATGGAATGACAAAAGTAAGCTTCGAGAAAGAGAAGTTTTATTTGAATGCAATTGCACAATACGCAGGAGAACAAACACGATTATCTTCTGGCGACAAAAGTGATAACCGTATGAACAAATATGGCACAGCATCTTGGACGATATTGAATATCAATACAGGATATGAGTTTAAGCATATTGAAATCAATACCGGTATTCAAAACCTATTCAACAAAGATTACAGAACACACGGTTCGGGAATCAATGGCATGGGCCGTTCGCTATGGCTTAGTGTAAAGGTGAAGGTGTAAATTAGATTTCTACCTGTTTTTCATTACTAGAGTAGCTCATAAATTCATACTCTGAAAACAAGTTTATAACAATTGGTGGCACCACTTAAGTCATGCCACCAAAAACCTGCACTTATGCAGGTTTTTATTTCATCCTGTATTTATGCAACTTTTTTTATTCCTTACATCCTTCCCACCAACTCTTCTGCGAGGCCGAAACTCATTGTCATTCCAGCG